>PCUW01000024.1 GCA_002787775.1 Bdellovibrionales bacterium CG12_big_fil_rev_8_21_14_0_65_38_15 | reverse complement strand
GTTTGGCCAACATTGATTTCATTAAGAGTCATAACACCTCAAATTCTAACAATATTAGGTTAATATCACAAAAGTTTGGCAATACAAACAAGTTCGTTAGACATAAAAAAAGCCTGTATAAACAGGCTTTTTTTAAAAGATTACAATGAATCTTAGTTAAGCGTTCTCGCCATATACATGCGAAAGATTTTATCTTTAGTACGACGTATCGCGCAATTGCCTTCATTCTTCTTTTCAATCAGGTAGTCGTAGTATTCAGGATCAGTGTCGGATAGTTCTAAAATTGATTTGCCTTCATGCTCCCCAAAATCTAAGAACACTTGGTCTTCTTCGATAATACCCGTAACCGGGCTAACTTCTTGAGCCATCAATTCCCTCCTTAGAATTATCACATTCCGTTCCTTGGAATGCGCGATACTCTCTATTTAATTTTGCGAAATGTATGATGGATTGAAAAGGAAAAAAGAACATATATTCAAAGAGTTGGAAAATAATAGCAGAGCAATTCGTTATTTTCGAAAGAAAAAGTTCTTAAAGTAAGTCACGATGATTTTAAACTCTTGAGGATACTGCTCAGACATAAGTATTTTAACTAACTCAAGTGCATCAAAAAGATTACTAGCAGGTCTAAAAGGTCTTCCAGAAATCATTGCCGCAATAACATCCATCACACACACGAGTATTGTTTCAAATCCCGCAACAACTTCGCCTTGCTTCGAACTTTTTGAAAAATAGTCTAGCTCTTTGGCGAGCAAGGAGAATGAATGATGATTTTCTATAATCGTAAGGTATTGAGGTCCAAGAGTGAGGCGACCCTGTAAAATATTAACAGAATGCGAAGCGTGTCTTGATAGCAATTTCTTTTCTTCATCATCAAGTTCAATTTGATCGTACTTTTCTGTTGGAATGGCAGACATACCGATGTCTTTAAAATAGCTGGTAATGAAAAGGTTTTCGACATCTTTAGCATTAAAAAGATGCGACATCTTTAAAACACCAAGAAGAAAAATTGAAGAAAGTAGGGGTTGAGAAAAAACAAAATGATGTTTCATCTGTATATAGCTTTTATAAAGCGGCTCGTGTAAATCAATATTGGCAGCTAAAAAAGAAGAAAGATTTTTTGCTGATTGGTACTGCAAACTCAATGTTTCGTCATTCGTAGGATCTCTATAGAGATACTCCATATTAATAGTTAAAAGATTTAAAACTTTTTTACCTTTTTCAAGTGGATCGCCAACAGATAAGGACCTGGTTACTTTTCTTAAATTATCTTGTTGATATTGAATCAGGCTTTCTCTTTCAGAGTGAGCTAAATAAAGCTCATGCTGGCCTTTTTGTATTAAGCCTTTGATAACTTCTTTATTAATATATGAGCGTCTTTTTAGAACAATTTTAAACGTATCGTTTTCAAGTCCGTAAACATCACACGGCAAATCAGTAATAAAGAGAAGTTCTCTAACAGAGATTGGCGTGAGTTGAAATGCTAAATGATTTCTCTCTAATAAATTAAAGGCGTGAGAAGCTTTAAATTGAACCATAACTTATTTTAACCTGCTTTATGATCTGCTGGTAGTAGGGTGCCCATTTGCCTTGGCAATTTCTTGACTCATCTAGGCTCTTAACAAAAGGCTTAAATTGGCTACAACAGACTGAAATGTTTGGTTTTTTATATATATTGCACAAAAGGTTCAGGCAGATTCGAGCTAGGGGTTAAGATGACATCTGGGTGTCAATTTTTAAATGTTTTTATGGAGGGGCTTATGGCCTTTGACGCCTCCGCTACACGTTCATCACGTAATGCGGTCGATTCTTCAGATTTCGACTTTAGTGATCCTTTCGCTATCCTCGATAATATGAAAGTACCTTGTTCGGCTTCTATGTCAGGAACGAAGGCAATACGAGAGTATTTATCTTCAGCTCCATTAGAGAGTGTTCTGAATTTAGATCCAGGCGCAAAGCTATACTTCCATTGGGCCAACTGGTCCCACACTTGCCAGCTTCAACGCGAAATACATGCTGGGAATCCTGCACGATTGGACGCGTTGGAGAAGGCACTTTCATCTTTAAAGCGTATTGAGGTGTACCTCAAAAGCTCTCGCGGAACGATCGTGACATCATTGCATGAGCTTTATGAAAGTTATCTTGATCCTAGACTTAGAGTTTCGTTATTCGGTATCAATGGACAGCATAATAATGAAAGAGAAATTCTTTTTTCAGAAGTAGGTGAAGCTGGTCCTTTTACGCGATTAGCAGGGATGAAATGGTTTGATAAAAATATCTATGGTTTGTTTGTCTTTAGAAAAATTTTATTAGGCTTTGTACCACAAAGGCAGTTTCGTTTAGGTACTAATGTCGATAGTACTTGGTGGCTTCATAGTTCTCCGTTAGATGCCATTAAGGCAACGGTCCATCAGCTGTCTCAAAAAGGTATTCTTTTTAAAGTTGAGAGCCGTTGTGATTTAAGTCGATTAATCCATGGAACTAAAGAAGATGCGATTGTTCATTTTCCAAAAGCATTTTTTAGCGCTAGTGCGTCTTCCAAACAAATTGTCAGTCAAATTGAAAAAGGCGAAGAATTACCATTTAAAATTACAGGTGAAGAATTACAAAAAGATGGCGTATGGCTTAGTAACGCTGGTGGAGAGCAAAGCTTCTTTTTTATTAAGGCCGAAACATTATTTAAAGACCGCTCGTTTGATTATGAGCGAGCTATTTTAAGCTATCAAGAATGGTTTATTAAGGAGCTTAAATGAGCCTTACGAATATTAGCTGCTTTTTAACCTGTTCTTTAAGTCTATTTGGTATATGGATGGGTATTAAATATATCTCGAGAAAAATTTCATACCATGCATCCAGAAATGCTGCTCAAAGATTCAATATGCGCGACTCTGGTTTACGAATTAGACTTGAAAACTGCCCTGGAGAGTATTGTCTTTTGGATTTATCAAGTTCTGGTATGGCCATCTTTATTGATCATTTTGCAGATGGTTTTAGTCTCGCCAAGCACACAAAATTTATTTTAAGAAATAGCCACGGGGAATTTCCAACTAAAATGGTGGGCGGAAAAGTCGTTTATCTTAAACAGCTTTCTCATGGATATCGTCTTGGTGTTCAGTTTGATAAGGCTATTGAAGACGAAACAGTTCAAATCTTTAGAAAATCTCAAGAAACCCTAATGGAAACTGAGATTCAAGAAGAGTCTGATATTAGGCTAGCAGCTTAAACTTCAAAACACGCCACTTTACGCCCAAACTTTTCTTCCAAAACTGGTGTCTCACTAGAGCACCTTGGCGTCGCCATTGGGCATCGCTTGTGAAAGGCGCAACCCGATGGTGGATTCAAAGGCGATGGTAGTTCACCTTGAATCGCAGGCTCGTCACTAGCTTCTTTTAAAATAGAAGGGGAGCTCGCCACAAGAGCTTTTGTATATGGATGTTTTGGATCATTAAAGACCTGATCTCTAGGACCATACTCAACAACTTTACCAAGATACATGACAAGAATTTCATCAGAAATGTGTTTAACCACATGAAGGTCATGGCTAATGAAAAGATAGGTTAAATCCATTTGATCTTGAAGTTCCATCAAGAGGTTTAACACTTGAGCTTGAATTGAAACATCAAGAGCAGAAACAGGCTCATCCAAAATCATAATTTTGGGCTGCATGACTAAGGCCCTAGCAATACCGATACGCTGGCGTTGTCCGCCAGAAAACATATGAGGATAACGATGAGCAAGTTCAGGTCTAAGCCCAACTTTTTTCATGGTCTCACAAGCAATTTTAAAACATTCATCTTTTGAAAGATCAGTGTTGATAAATAAAGGTTCAGCAATCAATTGCCATGCTTTTTTTCTAGGATTAATCGAATTATAAGGATCTTGAAAAATCATTTGAATGGCGCTGTGAAAATCTTTACCTGTCATGACAGAGAAGTCTTGGCCAGATAATGAAACGTTACCTTCTGTAGGTATTTCAAGACGCATTAAAGTTTTAGCTAAGGTTGATTTACCACAACCAGACTCACCAACAATTCCTAAAGTCTTTTTACTTTTAACATGAAAAGAAACGCCATCTAATGCCTTCACATGACGAAGAGGTTTAAATGGTTTTCTAATAGGGTAGTGCTTTTTTAGATTTGTGACTTCTATAACATTCATACACTAGCTCCAACTGGATGAAAGCAACGAAGTGTTCTAGCTTGATCGTGCTCAAGACTTGGAAGCGTTGTCTTGCATTTATCATCGGCAAATTCACAGCGTGGATTAAACTGACAACCATTTGGTCGTGCTCTTAGATCTGGAACCATACCAGCGATACTTGGTAGAGGTGCTCTAAAAGCTGTTGCCTTTTTACCTGGCAGTGAACTTAATAGACCATCGGTGTAAGGGTGTTTTGGGTCTTGTAAAAGCACTTTTGATTTTGCGCTCTCAACAATTTCTCCGGCATACATCACTTGAATTCGATCTGCATTTTGAGCTACAACACCAAGATCGTGAGTCACTAAGATCATCGCCATTTGATATTCTTTTTGAAGATCTTTTAAGAGCTTCATGATTTGCGCTTGAATCGTCACATCTAATGCTGTTGTAGGTTCATCAGCAATAAGAAGTTTGGGTTTACAAGCAATCGCCATGGCAATCATCACACGTTGGCTCATGCCACCTGAAAGCTCGTGAGCATAGTTTTTTAGTCGCTCGGCAGGTGCAGGAATACCAACTTGATGCATAAGCTCTAAGGCTCTAGCACCGCGAGCAGATTTATCCATTTCAGGACAATGAATTTTTAACGTTTCATCAATCTGGAAGCCTACCGTAAAGCTAGGGTTAAGAGCAGACATGGGATCTTGAAAGATCATTCCAATTTTTGCACCACGAATTTTTCTAAAATCATTTTCTTTGATTGTTTGAAGATCAACGCCGTCAAAGATCATTTTCTTTGCTGTGATCGTTGCCGTATCTGGAAGTAAACCCATGATCGCTAGATTTGTAATACTTTTTCCACAACCCGATTCACCAACGATTCCTAAAGTTTCGCCTTCTTCAAGACTAAAACTAATCTGTCTGGTAGCAGAAAGCGGACCCTTTGCGGTATCAAATGTGATGGATAAATCTTCAATTTCTAAGAGCATAGTCATCCTATTTCTTTAGCCTCGGATCAAGCGCATCACGTAGGCCATCACCAAAAAGATTAAATCCTAAAACTGAAAATAAAATACATAAGCCAGGAAGAGTTACCATCCAAGGAGAGCTTTCAATAAAAGGACGGCTATCAGCTAGCATCGTTCCCCATTCTGGAGTTGGTGGCTGAGCACCAAGTCCTAAAAAGCCAAGGGCTGCGGCATTCAAAATACCATCTGAAAAACCGAGTGTTGCTTGAACAATGAGTGGAGCCAAACAATTTGGAAGAATTTCATTAAACATGATTCTTAAATCACTAGCACCAAAAGTTTTTGAGGCCATGACGTATTGTTTTTTTCTTTCGGCCATAACCGATGCTCTAACAATTCTTGTAAAGTTTGGAACAGCGACGATGGCAACGGCAATGATGGCGTTGCTAATTCCGGGGCCCATGACAGATACAACTGTAATGGCCAAAAGAATGGAAGGGAAGGCCATGACGATATCGATAAATCGCATAATAAGACGATCAACCTTTCCACCGTAATAACCGGCAAAGATACCAAGGAAAAGACCCATGCTTAAAGATAAGATTACAACAGCAAAACCAATACCCATGGATATGCGAGCACCGTGAATAAGTCTTGATAAAATATCTCGACCAACATCATCTGTTCCAAGCGGGTATGACCAAGTGCCAGCTTCTGCCCAAATCGGCGGAAGTCTTAAGGCATTATCTTGTAAAAGAGTTGGATCATATGGGGCAAGCAGTGGTGCTAAAATAGCAATAATAACAAACGCAATAATCAGTGCAAGTCCAACAACAGCACCTTTATTAGGCTTAAAGTGATTCCAGAATTCTCTAAGAAATGAATCTGGGACATGCTCGTCTTGAATTGGGGTCATAGCGACTTCAGACATCTTAACCTCTCATCTTTGGGTTAACGACTGCATAAGCTAAATCGACTAGTACATTAATAATGACAATCATCGTGGCGATAAACAAAACTCCACCTTGAATAACGGGATAGTCGCGAGCATTGATACTTGCAACAAGCCATCTTCCGATACCAGGCCAAGAAAAAATTGTTTCTGTTAAAATGGCTCCAGTAATAATTGAGCCAAACATAAGACCAACGATAGTTACAATTGGAATGAGAGCATTTCGAAGGGCATGAACAGCAACAGTACGGTAGCGCGAAAGACCTTTTGCTTTTGCAGTTCGGATATAATCTTCACCTAAAACTTCTAGCATACTTGATCTTGTCATACGTGCGATTACGGCGAGGGGAATCGTTCCCATGGCTACGGCAGGTAAAATAAGATGTGATAGGGCCGACCAAAAAGGTGCTAAACCATCAAGCTCTCTAACTTCTGAAGTCAGTGTATCGATCAACATAAACCCAGTCCAAGGTTCAATATAAAACATGACAGACATTCTTCCTGAAACTGGAGTCCAACCAAGTTGAACTGAGAAAATTAAAATAAGAACTAAGCCCCACCAAAAAATAGGCATGGAGTAACCTAATAGAGATCCACCCATTAAAAAATAGTCATAAAAACTATTTCTCTTAACGGCAGCAATGATGCCTAAAGGAATACCAATAATAATGGCAAATAAGAGCGCAACGACTCCAAGCTCAAGAGTTGCTGGGAAGCGATCAAAAAACTCTTTAACAACAGGACGCTTGGAGATAATAGAAGTGCCTAAGTCTCCTTGAGCGGCATCAGTGGCAAAATTGATATACTGACGCCAAACGGGTAGGTCTAGTCCCATATCCTTTTTCATTTGAGCGTAGACTGCAGGATCAGCCCCTCTTTCTCCAAGAAGTAGCATGACCGGATCCCCCGGTACAAAACGAACTAAAACAAATGATAGGATTGAAATACCAATCAAAGTAGGGACGAGATCCCCTAATTTTCCTAGAATAAATCTAAGCATTAATCTTCCTTAATTACTTTAATGAAACTTGCTTAAAGATATCTCCACCGAGTGGGTCAATCTTATAACCTTGAACATTATTTCTCATACCTCTAAAGATAGTAGAGTGAGCAATTGGCGTCCAAGGAGCTTGCTCTTTAAAGATGACTTGAGCTTTGGCATAGAGCGCAGATCTTTGTTTTTCAGAAGTTAAGATCTTTGCTTTATTAATTAAATCATCAAAAGGTTTATGACACCAACGTGCAACGTTTGATCCAGCATCAACACTATTGCAGCTTAGTAAAACTGCAAGAAAGTTATCTGGATCACCATTGTCTCCACTCCATCCAAGTTGGATCATTGAATGAGCACCTTCACGAGATTTCTTAAGGTAAGTAGGCCAGTCATAAGAGACAAGCTTTGCTTTTATGCCAACTTTGGCTAAATCCGCTTGCATCATTTCACCCATTTTTTTGCCATTTGGGTTGTATGGACGAGTGACTGGTAGAGTCCAAAGTTCAGTTTCAAAACCATCTGCAAGTCCTGCTTTCTTTAAAAGTGCTTTGGCTTTTTCTGGAGAATAGTCATAGTCCTTAATTTTTTTGTTATAGCTCCAAAGCGTTGGTGGCAGTGGATTTGTTGCTGGAACTGCATTGCCCATATAAATAGCTTCGATATAAGAGGCTTTATTAAGAGCGTGGTTTATCGCTTTTCTAACCAATAAATTATCGAAAGGTTTCTTTTGAGTGTTGATTGCAAGATAGCCAACGTTAAGACTTGCACCTGAAATAACTTTTAACTCTTTATTCGACTTCATGGCTGGAATGTCTGCAGGAGAAGGCTCGATGATCAAGTGACATTCACCCGTTTTTAATTTTTGAAAACGAACAGAAGCATCTGGAGTAATAGAGAAAACAAGTTGTTTAACTTTTGGACCGCCACCCCAATGCTTATCGAAAGCTTTGTAGCGAATTTGTGTGTCTTTGATATAACGAAGAAAGACAAATGGACCTGTTCCCACAGGAAAGTTGTCAAAACTTTCTTTTTTGTCATCCTTAACAAGTTTGTCGGCGTATTCTTTAGATAAAATACTCATAAAACTCATGGCTAGGTTTGCAAGAAACGGTGCCTCTGGGCGAGATAATTGGAACTCTACAGTGTAGTCATCAATTTTTTTGACATCCTTAATGATGTCGCCCATTTCCATTCCTGTGAAGTACTCATAGTGACCACCTGAAACATTGTGGTAGTAATGCTCTTTTAGGCGTTGACGATTAACAGAGAATAAAACGTCATCAGCATTGAGATCACGTGTTGGTGTAAAGAATTCTGTTGTATGAAATTTAACGCCTTTTCTTAATTTGAAAGTATAGGTCATGCGATCTTTCGAAATTTTCCAAGATTCTGCAAGTTCAGGAACGATGGTTGTCTCACCATATTTAAAATTAACTAGTCTTTCATACACTGTATGAGATGAAGCGTTGTTAGATGTTCCATCTGTAAAAATTTGTGGATTAAATGCACTTGGGCTACCTTCAGAGCAGTAAACAAAAGTTTGTGCGCTTGCTGGTTGTTGGAACAACGCTAGCGTTAAAAGTAAGGCGAATAAAATCCTCATGTTATCTCCGTATGGTGATTGCTTGTCGAAGTCATTTTAGACGGTTTATCTTGCCCTTAGCCTATCTATTTGTCCATAAAACTCGGGAAACAAAGCGTTATGAGTAAATCATCAGATATCCTTACTAAAATACCTAAAATTAAGCACCGTGAAGAGACGTTAGTGCAAAGCGGCGATGATATAAGTTTTGATCGCGTGATTCGTTCTCGTCGAAGTGTTAGATCATACAAAGATGAAGCTATGCCCCAATCTGTGATGAACAAAGCCCTCGATTGGGCGCTCCTTGCCCCAACTTCTTCCAATCTACAGTGTTGGGAATTCCATCAGGTAAAGTCGCAAGATAAAAAAGCACTTTTAGTTAAAGCTTGTCTTGGCCAATCGGCGGCAAGAACAGCAAGCGCTTTAGTTGTTGCAGTTGCTCGCACAAAAACTTGGCCAAAGATCAATAAGTTGATGCTTGAAGAGTTTGAAAAGCAAGGTGATAAAGTTCCAAGCATTGCTAAAACATATTACGAAAAAATTGTTCCCTTTTTCTATGGCCAAGGTTTCTTAGGCATCAAAGGATTCTTTAAACGAATTATGTTTTTTATCAGAGGACTTTTTTCTCCAACTCCAAGAGGTCCAAAATCTAAAGCTGATATGCGTGTATGGTCTGTTAAGACCACTGCGCTTGCTTGTGAGAACTTTATGCTTGGAATGACAGCGCAAGGTTATGACACTTGTCCAATGGAAGGCTTTGATGAAGTACGAGTTAAAAAGCTCTTGAATCTTCCAAATGACGCTGAGGTGGTAATGGTTATTGGGTGTGGCAAGCGCGCCGAAAATGGTGTGTACGCAGCTCAACTTCGCTTTGATAAAAAGTTATTTCTTTTTGATCACTAAGAATTATCTACCGATAAAAACGATGACTTTAAAATGCGTGTTTTGTTGAAAATCTGTAGAGATACTCATTCCCCCAGAGTTATTTCTAAACTGTCTCCCAACAGTCAGATTGACATTGTCTTGATTGCCAGAAACATTGGCATAATTTTGGCGTACGACTAAGCCAAGACGATACTCCAAGTCATTGTTTGAGTTTCCACTAACGCCCCCAATAATATTGTAAACTCTTGCATCTGCTCCTGCATGCCATTTATCATCGAAGGTATTGTAGTAAGTCGTTGCGCTTAAATTCCAGTTATTGTTATTAGCAAGAAGAGTTGATCTTAGTTGTATTCTCTCAACTTCAACATCTAGTCTTGTTTCACTGTTTACTCTTTCATTGATTGATCTAACACTTGCCGAAGCTAGTGAGACTTGTCCATTAGGTAGTTGAACATTTCCAACTGTTGGGATGTAGTTGTTTGAAGTACTCAGTCTAATGCCGACTTCACTTTCGACAATAACATGTGAGTTTGAGTTGTTGTTTGCGTCTCCAACTCTTATTTGTGGCAAGAGTGAAATATCTTGTGCGTCTCTAAGATTTCTTTGTCTTCCTTTTTTAACAATAAAATGGGTATATCTTATTTCATTGGTTGCTTCATCAAGCTCTGCTTGAACCCAAATATCTTCAAGTCCATTAAGTTTGTGTTGAAATAACCATGTTTGTTTTTCATTTTGAGAGATTCGAAAGGCTTTGATTTTATCTAGCCTATCCTCGCTTAAATTAAAAAAGGCTTTGAGTGGAATTTCAACTTCTTGGTCTTTAACAACATGAGAGTTTAAAAGAATCGATCGAGCTTTAATGCCACTTGCGTTTTCTTCAGTTTGATGACTTAAATCTAGTTCACAATTAGATACTCCCGTTTGAAGTACTGTAATCAAATGGCCTAACTCTATAACGTTTAAAAGAGTTTGATTTTCTTCTTCCAGAGTGGGTTCGATTTCATTAACTTCATTATGTTGGTATAAATTTACGAGTATCGATGTTACCTGCGTGGCTAAAAGTCTTCCTGAGTCGCCCATTACATTTTGATGAGGATCAAGTAGATAGGCGGATTGTTCTAACGTTGAAATATTTTCTAACTTGATGACTTCATTCTGGCTATTACCACTATCGATATTCGCATCAGCTCTTCTCTTTTCTTCGACAATTCTTCTTGCAAGTTTTTCAGGCGTATCTAAGCCTTCGCGTGAAAGCTGTTCTTGGTGGCTTATAGAAAATTGCTTGAAAAATGAATCGCAGTTTGAAGCAATGCTTGAAAGAGCATTAAGAAAATCTTGATGAGCTTGTCCTTGCATACTTGTAAGACAGTTATTGTATTCAGTAAAAGCGTTGGATGTATCAAGTTGGCGAGTTGGTCTATTTGAACGCTGTAAGGAGAATTCTCTTTTTAATGATTCCATATATCGGTTGAATGATTTTCTCCAAGGCTCTTCTTGAACTTGTTGCTCTATTGGTAGCTCAATGTTGAGTACCATTTGTCTGAAGCTTTGTTCGCTTGGGATGTCTTGAGTTTGAGCACTTATTTTGAATGATAAAAGAACTAGAAAAATGAAAATATAAGGCTTGAAAAACATGGTTATTTTTCGGTTTTTTAAGCACTTATATTTAATATGAAAGCAAAAGCTTTAACTGGGCTCCGATTGGAATGCTCGGTTATTAATATCCTAAACTACAAACGTTACAACGGCTAAGCTTACTGGTCGCTGTATTTGCTGGAACTGGGCTTTCGTCGACACTTCTGTTTGTTCCCCAGTAGGCGAAGTCATCGCCAGTGGCAACATCACAATTACCAATACCTGGCCCCTCGCATTCTGCAAATGGCATTGGTCTAAAGAGTTTCAAGCAAGATCCGGTTGATGCTAGGTCTTGGTTGGCATTAGAGCCTAAACCTCCAACTCCTGTCATGAATGTATATCCTACCCATAAGCTGCTCCATCCAGCAGGACACACTGGCGTAGCTCCAGAAAAACTATGTCGAGTTAGTGTTTGTATTTTTGCTGCACAAACTGAACAACGACTGATGTAGCCCATTGCACTTGAGCCATTAATTGTTCCAGTATTAGCATTAGTATTTGTTAGCCAGTAGGAAAAATCATTTGATGTATGGTAGTCACATGTCGATGTCGTACACTCGATCATGGGTTGATGTTTAAATGTTTCAAGGCATGAACCAGGACTTCCTAGATCGGCCCTCGCATTTGAGCTTTGTCCTCCAATCGCGGTAAAGAAACTATAGCCTGACCAAAGTAAATCCCAGTCTGCAGGACAACCAGGAGGAGATGATGTTTGAGAGTGAATGGCAATAATATTAAGAGGTGCTCCAGCGGGTGCGTTTGCTGGAGTGAGATTACATCCTAAAAGAGTTGAATTACCTAAAACATCTGTTTGCATCGATACTGTTGTTTGAAAATCCATTTGTTTTTCACGAATGGCCTTATCGTATTTTTTTTCAAAGACTAATCTGATTTTTGCTATGTCTTGATGAAAAGAACTTGTGGAATAATTAAAGCCTGTTCCATTATCAAAAATAAGCTTAATTGATTTGATAGTTAGACCATTATACGTATTAGCACTTGAGTCCGATCCACTGTATTTTTTTGTGGTTCGAGCTGTTCCAAGTTGATTGCCAAGGAAAAACTCTATATCTAAACCTTCATTATCTTGGTCGTTTAAATTTTTCTTAAAAATAACCGGACTTGATGGTGAGCCTTCAGCGCCGTTGCCAGCGATACTTAAACGACAAAATGAAGGGTTGCTGACAATTGCTTTAATATTTTCACGAAGATCAATTTCGTCACTTATAGATTCAGCAAACTTTAATCCAGTTTGAGAATTTTTCGTAATTTGCATAACAGCAAGAGCAAGTCCACCAACTAATCCTGCAGCGACCATGACAGAGACAAGGCTAAATCCACGTTGATTCACTAAAGCTCCTAACATTTTGATTATTTTCTTTAGTTAAATGATAATCAAAAAAATTAGAAAAAGAAGTTAAATCTACTTAGAAACCTTCTCCATGAGATAGTTGACGATCTTTGGATCATGATTAGGAAGAACATCCTCAACGAATTCTAATTCTTCTGGGGTCCATGGAGTTGGCATAGGGTAGCGAAGTCTAAAACCTACCAGTTCTGGAAGATGAAGTGTTATACCACGTAGACCGTAGACTAAATTATGGCCGCCTGTCGCTTTCTCAAGCCATCTAAAACCAGGAACTTTTGATAAAAGTTTAAGTGGTAATTGTAGAATTCCAACGGCCACTTGAACCACTGATGCTGCAATATTAACAGCACCCATGGCAGGCTTTAAGATTAAGCTTTTTAGAGTCCCGTGAACTTCAGGATAGAAAACCATAAATCCAGGCCCTAAGCCTTCACGACCATTTGATGCTTTAGACCAAAAAGTAGTATTTTCCCAGAACATTGATTTACCTGTTTCAAGCATTTCCATTTTTCTCATAAGACGCTGTGAAGGGTAGATAATCATTTTATCAGCTGTTTTCTTTTTAAGAAAATTAAAGATCCAAATAGGATTAAAGCCAGTGACATTATCAATTTCATATTCGCCGCCAAGACGATTAAGTCTTTCGCGAATGGGATGAGTGCAGTTATTTTTAAGCAGTGAATAAGGTTCAAAACGAACTTGGTTTTTAAAGTTCTGTCCTTGCTCAATATAGTTTTTGAGTGAAACTTGAAGTCCTTCATAAATTTCAGTCTCAGAAACTTTTGGCCATACTTCAGCCACATCACGATTGAGATACAGCTGATGAAAGCCATAACCTTCCATACGTGAGCTGCCAGGATGACTTCTGACTTTGATATAGATGGTTTCATTAAGGCTACTAATATACTCATCGCTAACAAATGGAAGATGTTTTTGATAAACAGATCTAGCGTTTACAAGTTCTTCTTCTGTCATTTGTGTATATTCAAATAACATATCGACGAGTTCATTATTTTTGCAATAGATATAGCGTTCGGCAACGTGACCTGCCTGTGATGTTTGAAAGCCAGGTGACATATAAACGATGGCCATACCAAGCATTTTCATGCGAGTACCATTATCTAAAACTTTAGTTGGTTTATAATCTCGCTCGCATATTTTATAACGACGAAGGTCTGTTTCGGCAAAAGAGCTTGGATCAAACTCGAGCTTTCCAGAATTGTATAAAAGATTTTTAGTTTTACGCTTGTGGCGTTTCATGTCCTGGCGGCGATCTTGAATCTTAAATAAGATTCCACACAGATCTCTAAAGTGAGGATTTTCACTGAACCATCGATGGCCGTACTCACGGCGCTCATCCCAACAAGTGTTGAGTGAACGTCTTTCAACTTTACTCCAATCTTGATCAAGATCACGGACGTATTGAATTTTTAGAAGTTGTGTTTCAAGCGCATTTAGAAGATTTTTTTGAAGGCTACAACCTTTATCATCTTGCTTGAAAGTAGCGAAATCTAAAATAGAATTTCTGATTGATGAGTTAATCTCTACAGTTGAATCTCCAACAACTCGTAAAATATCATCATTATTACTGCCATCGCATTTTGGTGTTGGATCAATTCCAAAGTCGACAAATTGGATGTCGATGATGCGATCAACTCCAAAAGTAACTCCATCACGCATTTCACTTTCAAGACTCTGAAAGAAACCTTTAAGGCGATTGTATTCAATTTTAGAGGTACCTGAGGCTTCATCAGCTCCAGAAATGACAAAACCAAAATCGCTGGATGCAAAAGCGCTAGTACTTAAAAGACAGAATAGGGCTAAAATAAGTTTTGACATGGTGCATAAGTTAGCACGAATAAACAAGAAAAGGGGGGAGTGTGAAAAAAAGAAGGCCCTCTATTCAGAGGGCCAAGTCCTTTAATTTACAAACATCGAGCCTAGAAATTAGGGTCGAAACTGTCTTCGATATTAAGCTCGTCGCGGTTTCTTTCAGCCGCTTCAAGTTGGCGTTGAAGCTCAGTTCTTTCAGCTTCTCTTTCAGAAGCAGAGATTGAGATCAATGAACCAGATACTGATGAAGCAAGGGCAAGGGCCATACAAGCATCATAAGAATCAGAACGTGGGTCACAAGCAGAAGCTACTGTTGCGCCTAAACGTACAAACTCAGTACCAAGGATAATACCAGCAGTAAACTCATCTAGTACAACATAATTTACAGAAACATACTCACGGCGAACGTAGGTACGATTGCTAACATATCTGTGGTTACGGTGATAATCACGACGAACGACACGGCCATTGTGAGTATAATAAGTCACATAACGACCTGAGTTATCATAGCGAGATGAATCATATACCGTTACGCGAGTATAACCGGCCCACTGACCGTTTCTGATCACAGTTTCTTCAACATAAACGCGTGTTGAAGGGCGATAATCTTCATAACATGTGTAATATCCACAGCTTGAGTAAACACTTTCCTCGTACCCATAATAGGTATGGAATGTGTAATCCCAAGAAGAGTAAGTTGTAGTGTAGCGAGTTGCATAACCATCACGGCTTGCACCTCTTCTTTGAGCTTGGGCATCATTGGTCGTAGCTGTAAATAAGCCAAGAGCAATAGTAACCGCTAGGATTAGAGCTTTCATATATTCTCCTATTCGGGAAAGTTGATTTTGGGGGGGTTAAACCATGATATTGCGCTTGGCACAATAATAAAGATTTGATTGTGTAACTTCTACATTATCGCCATCATGTAAAACCGTTAGAACATTTTCTCTCAAGGCCAGTCATGAAAAGAGTTTTTGGAATCATTATTCTTCTTATCCTTATTTTTACAGCTTCAAGGATTGGCCTTTTTATCTATCATTCAAAAAATTCTGCACCAATGTTATCCGGACAGCTAAAACTTAAAGATCTTGCTCAAAAAGTGATTGTAACGACAGATGATTTTGGTATCCCTCATATTGAAGCCGAAAATGAAGAAGATCTTTTTTACGCTTTTGGCTTTGTGGCCGCCAAAGAGCGTCTGTTTCAAATGGAAATGCTTAGAAGAATTGGTAGTGGCAGACTATCCGAGATCCTAGGCAGCCCGGTGATTGAAGCGGACAAGCTTTTAAGAACACTAAGACTTAGAAAAAGCATGGAGGAATTTTTAAACAAGCATCAAGATCGTCTTGATCCTCATATGCTTAAACTTTGTCAGCAATTCTTTAAAGGTATTAATGAATATGCTGCGACAATGCCACTTACCCCAGAGTTTTCACTTCTAGGACTTGATAGACCTGAGGCGTTTGAGCTTGTCGATGCCATGGCCATTTCGGGTTATATGTCGCTTAGTTTTGCTGAAGGTTTGATCGGCGATCTGTTATTTTCTGATCTAGAAAAAGAATTTGGTGCTGAAAAAGTCGCACTTCTTAGAAGAGGAGCCACTGGAGATAATCTTCCTGTACCAGATCTAGGTAGAGATGCTGTCAATAAAGTCAGCTGGAATAATCTTTTAAAACCATTAAAAATTCTTGAAGAGAGCTTTGGACTTTTTCATGGCAGCAACTCGTTCGTCTTAGATGGATCACGCACTGAAAGTGGCAAACCTATTTTATCTAATGATCCTCATATTGCTTTTTCAAGTCCAGGGACATGGTTTGAAGCTCATCTTAAAAGCCCAACGTTTGAAATCTATGGTCACTTCATTCCGCTCGTTCCTTTTCCTGTGCTTGGTCATAATCAACAAAAAGCATGGGGCATTACTATGTCAGAAGTGGATGATCTCGACTTATACGAAGAGTCTTTAAATGATAAAGGCGAAGTTATTGTTGGTGATCAGTCTTTCGCCGTAAACACTGAAGAGGAACTCATTAAGGTTCGCTTTGGTAAAGATGAAACTATAAAAGTGAGTCGCTCTATTCATGGACCATTTCTTAATGACACCATGATGATCAATGAAGAAAAAGAAAAACCAATTGCGATTGCTTGGTCATTTCATCACCCTGATAATGATATCGTAAGCGCTTTTTATAATCTGTCACGGGCTAATAATGTGAAAGAGTTTAGATCAGCGCTTTCAAGTGCCGCCGCACCCGCTCTTAATATAAGCTGGATTGATGAATCTGGTGATATTGCGTGGCAAGTTGTCGGTAAGATTCCTCTTCGAAAAGAGGGTGTCGCTTCGGACATCTTGCTTGATGGCAAAAATCCCGACCATCAATATCAAGGCTATGTTGATTATGAGAAAAATCCACATGCTATCAATCCAGCATCAGGAGTAATCGTTTCAACTAATTATATTCCTCCTGTCAAAGTAGACTATCCTATGGATGGTTATTGGCAGCCTTCAGAACGCTACCTACGAATCAATAGTCTTTTAGCTAAAAAACAAAAATGGAAGGTAAGTGATCTTCGCGCCGTTATGACGGATGAAAATACAGTATCGCAAAAAAATCAAATTGATATTTTAGTTGCTGCCGCTCAAAAACTCGGCGTCGCCTCAGCCGCAATAAAGAAATTAGAAAGTTGGAATGGTGATAGCTCTGTCCAATCGATAGAGAGTGCCATTTATCATCTATGGTCTTATTGGGTGATGCGATTAACATTTCAAGATGAAATGAAAGATCGATACGAAGCTTTTACTCGTGTTGCAGATTATTGGCATACCTTTAAAAGTCATATGCAAAATCCCGATTCACCGTGGTGGGATAATATTGAAACACAAGATAAAGAGACTAGAGATGAAATACTGGTGAAGGCTTTTGCTAATGCTCTAGAAGATTTAGAGGAGCGCTTTGGAAGCGATCAAAACAATTGGGCATGGGGAAAGCTTCATACGGTGACTTATCGCCACCCTCTTTCAAAGCTTCCTTTAGCGGGAAAGTTATTTGATGTAGGACCTTATCCAGCCGGAGGCGGATCTTTTCAAGTGAATAATATGAGCTCACCACGTTTTGATGATCATTATGGAGTAACACTTGGGCCATCAACTCGTCGCTTGATTGATCTGGCCGATCCTGCTCATTCGCTAGGAATTTTACCGACAGGAAATTCGGGCCATCTTGAAAGCGTTTATTATAAAGATCAGGTACAAACTTATCTTGATAATAAATTTAGACCACAATTACTAAATATCAGTGAGATTAAAACCAATCAGATATTAGAACTTTTACCTAAAGATTAAAGGGAAGTGAGTGGGTTAGTTTAAGTCCCTGCTCATTGACTTCACAAACATAAGGCAGGATTTCAACTCCTGCTTTGTGAGCCTCTCGAAGTAATTTTCCATACTCGCTATCAATTTGATCGGCCGGCGCAAAACTTTTAACATCTTCACGGTTAAGAACATAAAGCATACAAGCGCGAATACCACTGTTGGCAAGCTCAGTGAGCTCTCTTAAATGTTTTTGCCCGCGCTCTGTTACAGCATCTGGAAAAATGCCGACATCGTTTTGCCAAAGGGTCGTATTTTTAACTTCAACGTAGCACTCCTCGCCAGAATTTTTGGTTAACAAGACATCGATTCGTGATTTTCCAATTTTAGCTTCAGGCTTAATAACGTCATAGCCTTGAAGTTCTTTAATGGTTCCATCTTTAATTGCTTCAAGCACCATCTTGTTTGGAAGAGCAGTATTAACCCCAATCCAAGTTTTTCCATTATGGGTAAGTTCAAGCGTGTACTTGAGTTTACGTTTAGGATCATCGTTCTTAGTTAGTAAGACCGGCCAGCCTGGCTCCCAACACGTTGTCATGCTTCCGGTATTGGCGGAGTGTGCAACAACGACCTCACCGTCTTCTAACTCAATATCGGCTAGAAAACGTTTATAGCGTTTAAGAATTTTACCTTTGACCGTTGGCTTATCAAATTTCATAATGAGGTATCTTAGTATGGGGAAAAACATGAGTCCACGTGACATCGCGAAAGTTTTGATTGAAAAAAATTGTGTCCAATTATCAATCAATCCTCCATTTACCTATGCGTCAGGCTTAAAGGGCCCAATCTACTGCGACAATCGTCTGGTTTGGTCGCATATCGATGCTAGGCAAAAGATTATCGACGCGTTTAAAAATGTTTCCAGCGAAAAAAATTTAGAGTTCGATGCATTTTGTGGTTTGGCCACGGCAGGGATTCCCCATGCCAGTATTCTTGCATGGGAAATTAAAAAACCTCTTTTATATGTTCGAGGTGGTTCAAAATCTCATGGTAAACAAAACCAAGTTGAAGGTGATGTGCGTCCGGGGATGAAAGTTCTTTTAGTAGAAGACTTAGTTAATCAGGGAAAGAGTCTTGGTGATGCAGTTATTGCTGTTAAAAGTGTTGGACTTGAACCTGTTGGATGTCTCACCATTGTTGATTATCAAACAAGTGGTGCACGTGCTGTGTTAAAAGAGCATGACCTTATGCTTCACTCTTTAACAAACTTTGAAAGTTTACTGCAAGAAGCCGAAAGCCAAGGAACTTTGTCGGCCACTGATGTCGAGGCAATTAAGACTTGGCATCAAGATCCAAAAGCCTGGTCAGTCTAAGAAATATTCTAGCGGAAATCTTGGCCATTAAAAGGCCGCGTCTTTGAATTAAATGCTCTTGGGTGTAGAGTTTAAGTGTTTAAAATTCTTAGTTATTTCATTCATATACAGGTTACTTGGAGGACACATGTCAGACACAGCACAGCTCAATCTTGGAGAGAAGACCATTGAGTTACCAATAGTTACTGGCTCAGAAGGAGAAAGAGCGATTGATATTACAAAGCTTCGTTCTCAAACTGGTTTTATTACGATTGATAATGGTTATATGAACACTGGTTCATGTACTTCTGATATTACATTCCTTAATGGTGAGAAGGGTATTCTTCGTTACCGTGGTTATAAAATTGAAGATCTTGCAGAACACTCAAACTTTATTGAGACTTCTTATCTTTTGGTTAACGGCGTTCTTCCAACCAAGCGTCAGTTAGATTTCTTTAACGAAAAAATTGTTTCTTTTGCAACGTTGCCAAAAGGCATTACCAACATGCTTGATACCTTTCCAAGAGATGCGCACCCAATGGGTGTTCTATCTTCTGGTATCGCCGCTCTTTCTGCATACTACCCAGACTTTTTAGACCATGATCTATCAGACTCTGAAAAAGATCGCGCTGTTGCTCAGCTGATGGCCCAAGTAAAAGTGATGATGGCCTATTTCTATCGTCGCGCTAAAGGTGAGGATCCAGTTCGCTCTCACCCAAGTCTTGGTTACTGTGCAGACTTTATGAATATGATTCAATACAAGCCTGGCTATGAAGTTGATCATGAAGTCGCAAAAGCTCTAAATGTTCTTTTAATTCTTCACGCTGATCACGAGCAAAACTGCTCGGCTTCAACGGTAAGAATGGTTGGTAGCTCTAACGCTAATATTTTCGCAACAATCTCAGCCGGCGTTGACGCTCTTTGGGGACCACTTCATGGTGGAGCTAACCAAGCTGTTATTGAAATGCTTGAGACAATCAAGAAGAACGGTGGCGACTATAAAAAGTTTATTAAGAAGGCTAAAGATAAGAATGATTCATTCAAGTTGATGGGTTTTGGTCACCGTGTTTATAAAAACTTTGATCCACGCGCTAATATTATTAAGAAAGCTTGTGACACTGTTTTATCAAAACTTGGTGTTCAAGATCCAATGCTCGATATTGCTAAAGGACTTGAAGAAGAAGCTAGAAGTGATAGCTACTTTGTTGAGCGTAATCTTTATCCAAACGTCGATTTCTATTCAGGTATCATTTATCGTGCCCTAGGAATCCCAACAAATATGTTCACAGCGATGTTCGTGCTTGGACGTCTTCCAGGTTGGTTAGCTCAGTGGAAAGAACAAGTTGGTTCACCAACAGCAAAGATTTGTCGTCCACGCCAAATTTATACAGGCCCAACTGTTCGCGATTATGTGAAGGTTGAAGAACGTAAGTGATACCTAGTCTTAGCGAATTAAGACCTTATCTTTTAAACCCAGAGTTAAGTGAGGCGGATTGTATTAAAGCAATCCGCTCATTAAGCGCTGGGTTTACTGTTTCTAGAGATAAAATGGGCAAGTACGGCGATGATGCCGATCTTGTTTCGGCTTACACACTTCTCTATCTTCCAACCAACTGGCCAAAGCTTTCATACATCCTAGATCAACTCAAACCAGCTGTTCGCGCCGATCTTGAAAATGCTAACTTCATCGATTTTGGTTGTGGCCCGGGCACGTATTCACTCGCTTGGAGTGAGAGTATCAAAACCAAAAGTATAACCTTGGTCGATTACTCTAAGTCGATGCTTAAGCAAGCCGAAAATCTCTTAACGCAATTTAGGCCTGATATTGAGGTGAATGCTCAAACTGTTATAAGCCAAGCTCCTGAGGGAAAAACTGTTTTGTTTTTTGGTCACTCCATCAATGAAATCGGAGTTAAAGAAAGTCTAAAGGTTGTTAATCGCCTTGATCCTGACTATGTTTTCTTTATAGAGCCAGGAACTTCTGAATTTTTTCAATCTGCAAAAGAGTTTAGAAAATCTATGATTGAAAAGGGGATGAGCATTGCTTATCCATGCCCAAGCCTTGGCGCTTGTCCCAATGATTGGTGTCATCAAGTATGGCGGGGCACTCATGACCCAGAATTAGAAAGACTTTGTCAGCTTGGACATATTGATAGACGTACTCAAGCGATGACAGCTCATCTTTATTCTAAAAAAGAAGTCAGCGACTCTCGTGCCACCTTTGTTCGCTTTTTAACCGAAACAAAATTCTCTTTTGAGTGGGAGAGTTGTACTCCTGGCCCAGAGCTTAAAAAGCTTCAATGGCAAAAAAAGAAATTCTCAAAAGCTGAAGTGAAGCAGATGCAAAAAAAATCTGTTGGTGAGAAGTTTGAATTTGAAGTGGAAAAAGAATTACCAGATGGAATTTTACGTCTTAAATAATAGAGGCTCATGATGATTCTTCAAGATTGGCGTTTCTACGCTTTAATGTCAGCTTTGTTTGCCTCGATTACCGCCATAACTGGAAAGCTTGGAATGCATGATTTAAGCTCGAATCAAGCCACTTGGATTCGTGCCGTCGTGATCTTAATTTTTACCAGTATTCTTTTATTATTTAGAGGCGAGTGGAAATTAGAGACAACATTACCAGCGAAGTCATTGGTTTTTTTATTTATATCCGGGCTTGCAACTTGTATGTCATGGTTATTTTATTTTCATGCTTTGAAGTTAGGTCCTGCTTCAAAAGTTGCACCGATTGATAAATTAAGTATCTTGTTTACAATATTATTTTCCTATCTTTTTCTAGCGGAAATGATCACGATTAAAACCTTCATTGGTGGGGCTTTGATTTTTGCAGGTTCAGTCTTTTTAGTCTTGTAGGTTATTGATGAAAAAATTATTAACGCTTTTATCTCTGTGCTTTAGTTTGAATGCTTATAGTTGGGGCTGGGAAGATTTTAAAACGGAATTCACTTCTCCTTATAACGAAGCAAATACAGTTTTACTAATAGGAACTGGAGTAACACTAACTTCGTTAATATTTGAAGATCAGATTGTAGATCCACTTCAAAGTGAAGTCGTGGATCACAAACCACTAGGATCTTTTTCAAAAATTGGTGATTACGCAGGTCAGTTAGTTCCAAATACTGTTTACGCATTATCTCAAACTATATTGGGATACAACGGTGATAATAAAGGCTATCAAAGAGCTATTGGCATGCTTAAAGCGACATCTTACGCAGCTCTCGTCACAACCACTCTTAAATATACCATTAGAGAAAAAAGACCCAACAGTAGTGATCGAAACTCATTTCCTTCCGGTCATACGACCACAGCTTTTGCTTTTTCCGGTTATGTTTGGCAAGAACACGGATGGAAGTGGGGAATACCTGCTATGGGAGTAGGACTGCTTACTGGCTTTAGTCGCATCAATGATAATAAACATTATCTGCATGATGTCCTAGCAGGGGCTACCATTGGTCTTGCTTATGGTTTAGGAATTTCAAAGCTTCAAGCTAAAGAATCAACTGTGGCATTTCTACCAATCGTTGATCAGGTGAATCGAGGTCTTGTTTTTACAATGTCATATTAAAAAAAAGCCTTCCGATTGGAAGGCTTTCTTTTAAATTTCTTTTGAAATGCGAATTATTTTTTAACTGCATTTGAGAAAGAAGCACCGAATTTCTTTTTGAATTTATCGATACGACCTTCAGTATCAAGAACTTTTGTCTTACCAGTATAGAACGGGTGAGAACCAGAAGAGATGTCTAGCTTATAGTATGGATACTCTTTGCCATTGTACTCAATAGTTGCGTCTGTTTTAATTGTTGAGCGAGTTAGAATTTTGAAGTCACAAGAGATATCTTCAAAAACAACTTCACGGTAGTTAGGGTGAATGCCTTCTTTCATGATGATGGATCCTTAATAGTGGCCTTGCCAATCACAAAGCCTCGGTTTATCAAAAAGTCTGCACAATTTCGCGAATTTGCAGGTGTTTGTCAATATCTACTAATGGGCTGCACAAGTTCCACAGCCTGAGCCAGAATCCGCTAAATCACTAAGTTCCCATTCACCCCAGCGATTATTAATAAAGCTGCAAGCTTGATCTAGGGCCTTAAACTCTTGTTGAAAGTATTCTTTGTGCTCTTGGTCGGTCAGATTCACAATATAAAGCACTTCATCCGGAGAAACTGGATCGGCACCAAGTGCAATAAAAGCCTTTAAATTCGATAGTTTATAAAAAGCTGTATTCCAATTTAGGGGACTAATAGTCATTAGGGGCTCCAGTAGATGCATTTTTAGCAATTTATGATTGCCAGTGCAAGATAGAGCGTGTAATTTACGGTCTCGATTTTAGCTAATAGTAATAATGTTGGAGTTCGTCATGGCGAAGAAAGGTAACCGTTTTGTAATTACTTTGGAATGTACGGAAGCTCGTAAAGAGGGGAAGTCACCATCTCGTTACACAACAATGAAAAACAAGAAAAATACACCAGATCGTATTGAGTTAAAAAAATATAACCCATTTCTTAAGCGTGTAACCGTTCATAAAGAAGTTAAATAATCGCCTCTTTTTGAACGATATTATAGAAGCCACCTTTTAGGTGGCTTTTTTTTTGAGTTTTATTCAGTCTTGAGCATAAATAAAGTATAGTAATACCGGTATATTGAGTAACTTGGAGAACTTTTGGCCCAGTTAAAGATCCTATTGGCCCACCCATCTTTAGAATGGCTTGAAACTTCAGCGAAAGTTTTAAGTGATAGTGGCTATGAAGTGATCACGGCCGATAAGGGTAAAGTTGCTCAGATTTCAATCTCCCAAGAAAAATTTTTTACAGCGATTATTAGTGAAGAACTTCAAAGTCATACTGGTGCTCAGGTTCTTAAATTTGCAAAATCAAATTCGACAGGCTTAACAGTCATCTTTCTGGCTGAAGAGTACGAAGGTGATAAGTGGATTAAGCTTGGAGCTAAAACCGTCTTTCCCCTTGCTGCTACCATTGAAGAAATTATGCGCACCATTGAGGGTGGAAAAAACGTTAATGAGCTTTTGGCAGGTATGAAGAGACGAGAAGGTGTCTCTGATGAGGTTGAAGTTTCCGGCGAAGATACAGAATTTACAAAAATTAAAATTGGAGAGTTCTATTCTTCAAAAGCTGTTCTCTTCGATGTCTTCATTCAGCTTAATAGTGGTAAATATATCAAGATCCTTCATGCTGGTGATACTTTTGATCAACAGCGAATCGATAAATATAAAAATGATAAAAAGATAGAATATCTCTGGTTTAAAAAAACTGATCGTGCCAAGTATTTAAAATATCAAGCTCACCTCACAACAAAAATTATCAGTTCTGAAAAAGTGCCTATTGAAATGAAAGCGCGTTTTCTTAAAAACGTGACATCAAAGTATGTTGAAGAGGTCATGTCTGAAGGATTAAAACCTCAGATTATTGAGCAAGGAAAACAGATCTGTGAGCAAGTGTTTCAACTTGTTGATAAAGAAAAAAACCTCGCAAAACTTTTAAGAGGTTATCAAGAGTTTGATCCAACTTCTGTTGATCACTCCTACCTCGTTACTTTGTTCACGACATCTATTATTAAGCAATTCGAATGGCAAAGTCAGGCAACAATTGAGACCGCTTCAATGGCCTGTATGTTCCATGATATTGGTAAAATGAAAATGCCTGAAAGACTTCTTGAAGTTAGGCCTGGTGATATGTCAGCTGAGGATTTAGAACTCTACCAAAACCACCCCGTACTTGGTGCAGAGATGGTTGATGGTAACAACCTCATTAATAATTCAGTTAAGCAAATTATTATTCAGCATCATGAGTACTTTGATGGCACTGGTTTTCCTTTCAAAAAGAAAGGGGCAAAGATCTTAACGCTGGCTAATATCATCGCCCTTGTTGATGACTTTGTTCATATTATGGTTGAGCGAAAGATGAAACCAACAGATGCCTTAAAATTTATTTTGATGGATCCACTAAAGGTCGCTAGATACAACACCATAATTGTAGAAAATTTCATTAAGATTTTCGTTGAGCCTGAAAAAATGAAAATCATTATCCCAACTCAATAGAATATTTTATTGATTCCTGTCTTTCTTAAATCGCTTTCTCTAGGTTGAAATAGTTTCAGCTGATCTTTATGAATAAGATATGGATAAGGTCGATTTGAAGCCTTGACCAGTACGTAGGCGCGCTTCTCAATTCTCACATCTGGAAGAGTATTAATCGATTGAGAAACAACCCAACTTAAAATATTTTCATTCAGGTCTTCAATTTGAATAGTGAACTGAGGCGCTTCTATAAGTTTTTCAATACTCTCATCAAGTTCAGGTGTACTTTTATCAACAATAAGCATCGTTCTAAGAAGTAAAAGCTCATCAAGCCATTGTAGTGTTTTAGCTTCATCAAGCTCTCTGTTACCAGAATTCCACTCACCATTTTTTCCGCGAAAGAGTTGAAAGCTTGGTTGACTCGTAGGATTTCCTCTAAAAATTTTAAGATTTCTAACCTGAGCGGCTTTAGGTGTAAAGATATGACTATCAACAAAGTCGGCCATATCTAGTGAGGCAAGATCACTTTGTACTGCATCGATATGGTAAATAGCCTCTGTTTCAGCTGAGTTTGAAATATAAGTAGAGTTATCGATTGGATTAACAAGACCAAAGGAGAGAACTTTCTTGGTTCCATCTGCTGCAATTAATGTGATTTCATATAAAGGCGCATCTAAAGAAAAGTTGGCGATATTGATTGGGTCGTAGCTGAAAATCTTTCTTATTTTTAAATCTTTTAAAGTTTCAAATAACTTTTTAAAAACGTCGTTATTAGCTGGGAATTTTTTAGGCTCCGTCATATTCCAACGAGAGTAAGGATCGTCTGGAATTTTAGCGAAACGAAATTCACCAAGCCTGTTTCTTAGATTGATCTCCGTGACTTTAGAAAAATCTTCATTTGAAAAAAGAGTTCTAAATTTTGTCAGTTCAGTATTTTGCTCTGTTGGCGCTTGAAAAAATTCAGAAATACCTGTGGCAATGGCTAGTACCATTAAAAAGATGACCATAAGCCAGTTGGCGGGGCGTTGAATTTGAGCCTGAATATTACTATTCGCCATGCATAACCTTGTCTTGGGACTATAACAAAGGCTATTCTATCGTGGCACTTATAGAGCGGCAAGTTGAAGTCTTTTTGGAGGCCATCGAATGCTACATTTAATACAAGAAGGCGGCTTTATCATGGCCCCTTTGCTCATTTGCTCCCTTTTAATTTGGGCAGTCACTTTGGAAAAACTGTGGTTTTTGAGCAAATTTGATCAGCGCTCTTCAACATTACATGCCAAAGCAGCTGATCTTTTAAAAGAAAACAAGCTTCATGAAGCCCGTGGTTTATGTCGCAGTTATCACCCAATTGTAGGCGCCCCTTATTTAGCTTTAATGGAACAATCAAAAGCTGGAGTTGAAAGACGCTTAGAAGAGAGCAGACTTGGTATGCGTCGATTTCTTTGGATCCTTGGAACAATTGGTTCTTCGGCTCCATTCATTGGATTGTTTGGCACCGTTGTGGGAATTATTAAGTCTTTTGAAAGTATCGCTAGAACAGGAAAGAGTGGATTTGCTGTTGTCGCTGCTGGTTTATCAGAGGCTTTGATTGCAACAGCTGCAGGCATCATTGTCGCCGTTATTGCAGTCGTTCTTTATAATTATTTTCAAACACGACTTAGTACAACTCTAATTCTATTTAAAAATAGAGTAGAGGATTTAAAAGATCAGATGAATGTTGGAGATAAAGTTGAGCTTTAATCCTTCAAATCGCGATGATGAAATCAATGCAGAGATCAATGTCACTCCGTTGATTGATATCATGCTTGTGCTGCTTATCGTTTTTATGGTGACTTCATCAGTCTCTCTTGAGTCTGGTCTAGATATCAATCTGCCTGAAGCCGCTAGTACGGCAAAAAGTGAAACTCCTGCGGCAGTTATTCTAAGTCTTGGGGCGGATGGAACAATTTCTGTCGCTGGTAATGTTGTTGCGATTGAACAACTTGAAGAGGCCGTCCGTTTAGCTTTATCTAATGAAAAAACGACCCTGGTTATTTTGGAAGGGGATAGAGCGGCTGATCTTGGCAGTGCAGTAAAAGTGATGGATATTGCTAAGCTTGCAGGAGCTAAGCAATTTGCTATCGCGGCTGAATCTAGTTCGAATTAAATATCGAGATCGTCCAAATCACCAAAATCATCATCAGCCTCACTGGCTTTAACTGCGACAGGTTTAATTGCAACGTGTTTTTTGACTTCGGGTTCAACTGATTTAATGAATTGCCTAAGTAATGTTCGTTCACCCTCTTTTAAGAACGTAAACTTCGCCGCCACTCTGTAACGATAATTTTGACTTGAAATAATTCGACTTTTTAAATTAAAGGCTCGGCAGTAGGCAACATCCAAATTAAGTGAGAACTTCTTTGGAATAAGAAACTCAACAACGATACTCTGGCCAACGGTAAATTGTTTGTTGGTGAAAAAGTAAAGATGAGACATCTCTAGTTCTGCTAAGATCAACGTACCATTATAGAGTTTGTCTTCACTTAGTTTTGGTCTACGTTGAACAACATCCACAGGAACTTTAGCTTCTTCAGGTTTTGCTTCAACTTGCTCTTCAGCTGATTCTTCTGCTTCACTGTCTGTCTCTTCGGAAGGTTCCTCTTCTGCAGATTCTTCGACGGCACCTTCTTCGGCAACAAGTTTGAGTCCACCTTTTGCCGTTGGTTCAACAAATTTTTCCAATGGCTTTTTAGTAGCATACTCAAGGATTAGATCTTCAACGCTTGGTTTATTATCTTTAGTGTATTGACCACTTTCAATTCGCGCTTGAATAACGGCTTCGATTTCATCCCTAAGAGTCCAAACATGGAGTGGGATTTTTTTAATCAATACTGGATCATTTGAGTTGTTGTAGATCATATTCTAATATTTTCTCTCATTCCCCCTTTTTATGCAGCTCAATCTTATAATGGAAAAGATTTCCATCTGGGTGAGCAAAGAGTCATTGAATTAGTCTTCTATGGCCCAATACATTTAGATGAATATTAAAAATTGTTTATGGATGAACAACCTAAATCAGGATGAATTAGGTCAAGCTTAAGGAGAAGTACCCAATGAAGAAACTCGGAATTTTAGCCGCTCTTGTTTTAGCCGCTAATGCCCACGCAGCAGTCGAAACCGTTCCAGGTGAGCTTTTAGTAAAACTAAAAGGTAATAACAAGGCAGCACTTAAATCAGTACTTGATAGCGTTGGTGCAACTCTTGGTCGCACAATTAAGCTTTCATACGGTGAAGTTCATGTTTTAAAAGTTGATACAAAAGCTAATGTAAAATCTCTTGTTAAGTCTTTGGCACAAAATGCTGAAGTTGAATATGCTGAGCCAAACTTTGTTTACCGCGCAGTTGTTCCTGAAAAAGAAATGAACCTTCAATCAATGATGGCCCCACTAATGCAATTTGGTGCTCCTAATGATCCACAATTTGGTCAGCTATGGGGTCTTAACAATGATGGTTCAAACGAGCCAAGCAGAACTCAACCAGGTTTATCTGGTGCAGATATCGATGCTTTCAAAGCATGGGAAATCACAAAAGGTTCTCGCGCTGTAAAAATCGCAGTTATTGATACTGGTATTGATTACAATCACCCAGATCTTAAAGACAATATGCTCGTTAACGAAGCAGAGCTTAATGGGACTGCTGGCGTAGATGATGATGGTAACGGTTTTGTCGATGATATCTACGGCTATGACTTTGCTAATAAAGACGGCGATCCAATGGACGGTCACTCTCACGGAACACATTGTGCTGGTACAATTGGCGCTGTTCATGACAACGGTGTTGGTGTTGCTGGCGTCATGAGTGAAGTTTCTTTTGTCGCTGTTAAGTTCCTTTCTGACTCAGGTTCAGGTTCAACTGCTGATGCTATTGCAGCGATTGATTATGCAACTCTAAGAAACGTAGACATTATGTCAAACTCATGGGGCGGCGGCGGATTCTCTGAAGCTCTAAAAGAAGCGATTGAGCGTGCAAGTGATGCTGGCATTATCTTTACAGCTGCTGCTGGTAACTCAGGTACAAACAATGATCAGTCTCCACACTACCCATCAAACTATGACGTTGCTAACGTGATCTCTGTTGCTGCTTCAACAGCACAAGACGATCTTGCAAGCTTCTCTTGTTATGGCCGTCGTACTGTTCATATTGCAGCTCCAGGTCACAGAATTCTTTCAACTGTTAAAAATGGTGGCTATGCAGTTTATTCTGGAACTTCAATGGCAACTCCACACGTAACAGGTGCTCTAGGTCTTCTTCTTGCTCAAGAAGGTCGTATGCCAGTATCTGAAGTTCGCGAGCGTCTAATGGCAACTTCTGAGCCTGTAGGTGCCCTTCGTGGTCGTACCATCAATAGTGGTCGTCTAAACGCTTACAATCTTCTTACTGATACTCGTCCAGAAAGAAATGAGCCAAATCCAAGTGAATGGAAAACTGTAACTCTTGAGCAGTCATGGGAAACTTCACACCCATACGGCCATAACGTAAACCTTGAGCGTACGTTCAATGTTCCAGGTGCTAAGTTCATGCGCTTAAAAGTAGCTAAGTATGATACTGAAAAGAACTATGACTTCATCACTGTTAAGAATGCTTCTCGCCAAGTTGTAGAGAAAGTTTCTGGTAAAGGTGAAGGTCATGTGACTGATTATGTAGAAGGGGACACTATCCACGCTACATTCACTTCAGATCGCTCAGTTGATGCTTGGGGATTTGTTGTTACTGAAGTTGAAGTTCAGTACTAAGAAAGACAATACAGCTTAAAAAAGAAAAGCCGCCCTTAGAGGCGGCTTTTTTATTTCTTAATTTCGTTATTCTTAAGCTTCGAAAAGGTGACGATACTTACGAACAAACTTAGAAAGAGAGCCAACTTTATCAAGAGTACGAATCGCACTTGTTGATAAACGAAGCTTAACAGTTTGTCCTGTTTCAGGATCAAAAATACGCTTCATTTGAAGGTTTGGCTTTTGAGTCATTTTAGTCTTGTTGTTGGCGTGAGAAACTTTGTTACCAACAAGACGACGTTTTCCAGTTAAATCACAAACGCGTGCCATATCGAGATCCTTTTCTAAATTCACTTTTTTAGGTGCAATAAGGCACGTAATCTATCCAAGTTATCGAATTTCGACAAGTTCTTTTTAACTTTACGTATTATTAAGAATTTAGGTGCACCATCCGGCCAAAACCAGGCGTTTTCCACTCTTTACAGCACTGACACGATGCTCAAATCCATCCTTGCCAGTGTTGAAAATCACCAGAGTTCCAAAGTTTTGGCAAAGAAGCTTGGTGTAAATGTCATCTTCTTTGTGGCGAATTTCGATCTCGCCACCATCGACCAGAGAAGGATCATTAGTTAAGCTGAGCGAGAAGGCTAATAGTCTAGAGCCATCATCATGCCAGATTCCTTCATCGTCATCTGGGCCCTGTCTTAAGGCCAAAATATGTTCAATATGTTCGAAGGGGACAACTTCTAATAGCTTTTGATGAATAATTCCACCTTTTGAAAGCCAACGCTTGGCCATAGCGTCGAGATCATCCCAACGCTCTTGCTGAATAAGCAGTTTTACTTCTTCATCAAGAACTAAAGTCTGAATGATATGTCCCTTGGGTAATTGCATAAGAGCAGCTTATAATAAAAATAATGAAAAAACTTTTAATCATTTTCTCTATTTTTGGAGTTTCAGTAGCGATCGGACTTTTGTTATTTAATAACACTAAAGTCAATCAAACTTCGCCGACTGTTTTGAATTCAATCCAGGAAGAAAAAAAGAGTTTAAATTCAAACCAAATGAAGAAGTTGAGTATTAGAAAATCTAAAAAAACTCAACCCAACGATCTTTCCTTAGCGGACTATTATAAGGATCTCAACCATTTTATTAACTATGGTGTGGAAAAAAATAACGAAATTTGTCGAAGTAAATTTAAACAAATTAGTCGTGATAAGAATTTTTTAGATAAGGATTCAGATTTCTTTAAAACACAAGAAGGTACAGAAAAATTAATGGATTTCTTTACGGAATTAAGTCGTATTTCTAACGAAGGAGATATTGCAGACGGTACAATCGAAAAAATTATGTTATCTGATGATTGGGACCCATTAGAAATAAAAACAAAAATGTCTCAGTCAGTCATCTGCCAAGATGTTAATTATACCAACCTTACTCACTCAATGATTAGAAGTTTTACTAATAAGAACCTAAAAGATGATAAAAGAGATAGCATGTTATTTATGACTGTTTTTATGGCTTCAGCATTTTCTGGAAACCGAAAACCTATTGAATATAAATTCTTTGCAATGGAAGTCTTGTTTGGGCTTTTAGATAATAATTTAATCCCAAGTAAATACGGTGAAGAACTCGTAAGCTTAAGACAGCGTATCATTCAAAACGTTCAGAATTTTGAAAGTGACTTTAGCGAAAAAAATGACAAAAGAACTAATCAGGAACTGCTTCGCTCCTATATGGAATACTCTGAAGACGTGCATACTCAAATTAATGAAATTACTGAGAATATTATCAGTGAGATGCCAAGAAGTTAGGATAAATCATGTTAAATCTAAAAGAAGCTTTTGAATTTAAACCTATTGCCTTTGGTGGTGCCTCATTATCTGGAGAGGGTGGAGGATACGGCTTTGGATCGATGAGTGAGACTAAGGCCATTGAACTGGTTCAATCTGCTTTTGAACGTAATTATAAAATTTTTGATACGGCTCCAATCTATGGATTTGGCTTGTCTGAAGAGCGACTTGGTAAAGCAATTAAAAAATTTCGTGACGACGTTTTCGTTATTTCAAAAAGTGGAATTGATTGGGATCACAAAAAAAGAGTCGCTATTCGAAATGATGTGCAAACAACGAAGCGTATGTTGGATGAGAGTTTAAAGCGTCTTGATGATGATTGCATTGATTTATACATGGTTCATTGGCCTGATGGTGATGTTGATATTCGCCATACACTAGATGTTTTAGCGAAGGCACAAGCGCAAAATAAGATCCGCTATATTGGTTTATGTAATACAAACATGGAGGAGCTTACACTTGCGCGTGAAGCGGCCAAGATTGATGTCGTTCAAAATCAATTCAATCTTTTTGAAAATTCGAGTAGTGAACTTTTTGAATATTTTAAAAGCGAAGCTATAAAATTTATGTCTTGGGGAACCCTTGATAAAGGTATCATCACGGGCTCGGTAAGCCGCTCAAGAACGTTTGATAAGAATGATGTCAGAGCGTCTGAAGCACCTTGGTGGAATGATGAAATTAACCTGCCAAAAATCAAAACAATGGAGCGCGTACTTCCATTTTTAGCTGATAATGGGCATACAGGGCTTGAATTTGCTTTAAGTTTTAATTTAAGTCGCTTTGAAAACGGTGACTTAGGGGCTGTTTGTCTTTGTGGAGCTAAATCGAGTACACAGCTACTTGAGCTAGAAAAAGCTCTCTCTAACCCCGTCGCAGCTGATCTTATTGAGCATATTCTAAATAAATTACTGTAATTATTGCAGGGGATCTCGAAAAATTTAGCTATCAGCAGTATTCAATGGGTATAAAAATTATTAGGAGTACTCCGTTGAAGTCATTATTGGTTGCGCTGATTCTTATGTCCCAATCCCAAGCTTTCGCTCTTACTGATCAAGAGGCAGCTGATTTAGGTATGACTCCTGTTGAGAGTTTGGAGAAAATTCAAAAAGGCCAAAGCTTCGATCCTAGTATTGATAACTTGATTACGAAAGCAGGTGTCGTGGTCGTGGTTGATAAATCAATCAGAACAAGTCATCGTCCAAGTGGTCAGACAGCAACAGTCTATGTTGACGGTCATTATTATTCTGAATACGACATCTCTAGCGGCACGGAAGAGTTAAAAGAAACAACATCAGGTCGTAAATATGTAGCAACGACTCCTGTTGGAATTTATCGTCCCATTCGTGCTTACAAAGACTATATGTCTCGTACGTTCTTATCAGCACCAATGACTTGGGCCGTGTTCTTTAATGGTGGAATTGCAACTCATGCAACGACTCGTGGTGCTTACGCCAAACTAGGACATAGAGCTAGTGGAGGCTGTATCCGAATGAAGCTAGAAGAAGCTGAAGAGGTTAACCAATTAATCGTCTCTCGCGGTGAAGCAAATATGAATACTGTCGATCAATCAGAAGTTATTGATGGAGCCATGCTTAAGCGCGTGTTGTATATAAACCGTGACAAGTTTCCAACAGTTGATCGTATGACTGGTAAATTTCTTCAAGAACAAATGTGGACCTATGATTCACTTGTTGTTGTGATCGGTGGCTAACCTTTAAGAATCGGTAGAATTTCTTTAACGCCTGAGACAATCATTTCAATCGAAATGGATAAGAGAATAAGACCCATAATTCGAGTCATCACATTAAGACCAATCTTTCCTAAGCGATTTCCAATAGGTCTGCTGTAGCGAAGAATCAAGTTCACAATCAACGCAACGATGGCAACCATAATGATGGCGCCGGCCCACTGATAAAAACTATCAAAGTTCTTTGATTGAATAATAGAGGTTGATATCGTTCCAGGCCCTGAAAGAAGTGGTATTGCTAATGGAACAATGCCAATTTCCGCAGTCTCTTCAGCATCATCAATTTCATCAGGATTCATTTTTGAGTGAGCATGTTGAGCACTAATCATTGAAAAGGCCATGCTGAAGATTAGAATTCCACCGCCAATGGTAAAAGAGGCAATTGAAATTCCAAAAAATCCTAAAATCTTTTGTCCTAAGAATAACGACGTAATAATTGTGATGGCTACAGTAAAAGAACATGAATGAGCAACAAGTTTAATTTTATGATCAGAATAGCGAGTCGTAAGTGCTAAGAAAATAGGAATGACACCAATTGGATTCAAAATCGAAATGAGTGAAATACCGAATTTAAGAGTTTCTGAGATAATTTCTTCCACAACTCATCTTAGAAATGTCGAAGGATCATGGCCAGATATTCGTCTGATTTTTTTTGATATTGATAAGGAGTGTTAAAAATATATTGTCCCTTAAGACCAACTTCCCACTTTTTATTTAAGGCATATTGCGAGGTAAGAGAGGCTTTGATCCATGGACGTCTTCTATTGTAATCATGAAAAACATAACCCATTAAATGATGACGTAATTTAAACCAGCTAGGCGTATAAATTAAACCCAGCTCAAAATTATTGCCGATGGCGACATCTTTGATCTTTCTTGTATGCACAGAAGCTTCAGCTCCAATGAGTGAATAAAGTGAAAGACTACGTATTGGGGCAATTGAATAACCAATTGAGAAGGCCGTTTGTGGCGCTAAGCCTGCACGGTAGCCAAGACGTCGAATTGCGCCTGCACCTGCACGCCAAGAAAAACCTGAGTTTGCAGTCGTCTTTGGTTGAAGGGAGAGAATATCAACTATTCTTATACTTTGAACAAGAGTTTGATCATCACGATGATCGATTGAAAAAGATAAATAATTTACTTCGCTATGATGAGGCAAGCCTTCTTCTCTATCAGTAGGAGAGTGAAGACCTAATCTCGCTTCAATTCCTAGAACCGATTTATCATTTCTGATACCAGAATTGATTTGAATCTTGCTTGAATTGTGTGATCGTACTGGATTTTCTTCACTCATGGACTCATACCACTGCTTATTAAAGTCTTCAGTTTTAACTTTAAGAGCGGCACGTCTTTGAAGGATAGGTAAAAGTTTTTTTGAAATTTCCTTTCTCTTCTCAGCATCTTCATTGACTTTAAGTTGTTCATAACGAATTTTTGCAATAACCGCATCAAGAACATTTGCATTTGTACTTTGAAACTTTTGATCAAGTTCTTGTTCATATTCTTGGCGTTCTGATTGATTTAATAAGTTGTAGCGATAGAGAAGTTGCTTTTTAAATGAAGGTCTAATTGTACCAAGACCAAGTTTTCCAGTGGCATCGACTTGTTTGACAGTCTTGGCAGGTAAAACGGTAAGCTCACTTTCTTCGGCCAAATTTGTATCGCCAAAGGCAACATCTAATAAGGCGAGCAATTGAAAAGAGCAGTTTTCTTTTGTAAACCAATAGGAATAAGAGGCTTTTTTATATTGTTCCCATAAATGTGCTAAGAGCCTATCAATTTGTAATGGACTTAAGACAATGGGATATTCCCAAATATCTCGACTTTCGGTATGGACGTACTCGTTGAGCTTCATATAATACGGACTGATCTCATAAAAAGCTTGATAGCCGCCAAGTAATCCTTTTAAAGCGTAGATGACTCCCATTGGATCAGTTGCTCTGGCAGAAAAACTCACCGCATAGTCGGTTAACTTCGAAACATGGTTTTCATCAAAGTTTAATTTTAAAAAAGTATGGCCAAAAATACTGGCAGGATTTCCTGGGTAATAAGATGAGAAAACAAGAGACACGCTTTTAATATCTAACTGTTTTCTCCAAGCGTTGTAATCAACGCAGTCTGGTTTTGGAAATTTAAAACCATGATCTATTAAGAATTGATAACGAGCAGGAAAAGAACAAGCAGCTTTCCATGGATCATTTCCAAGTGTTTGATTTTCATTAAAAGCTTTGATGGTAGCCTCTAGCTCGAGCTTAGAATTAACATTTCCCTGAGGATGAATGAAGTATTCCTGGGAATCAACTCTTGATGTTGAATCTTCAAAATGTAATAAGCGCAACCAGATGGGATGCTTTGAAAGCACTTCCAGCTCAGTTGCGCCAAGGCTTAGACTAAAAAAGATTAGGCTAAGAAAAATCTTCAATTATAAACAACCGCGGCTTAAAAGCTCATTGGCGTTAGATGGAATTGGAAGAGATTGAGTTTTTACGGCATAGTCTGAACCACAACCCATAAGTGATGATAGTGTTGCTAAGCTTTCACCACTGCCTTGAGCGATATCAAGTTGTAGGTTTTCAAGATTTGCTTCGGCAAAGTATTGAATTTCTTTATCAACTTTAACGATTGAGTGATGAGCACATCCTGAGATCCCAAAAGTCATACTAATTGTATTTGGCAAAATATAATTAGTCGTATTACGAGTTGATGAAGCTGATAAACTCGTTTTTTGAGTCACTTGCCAGCCAACACCACAGCCACTGCTTGAATCAGCAGCGAAAACACCGGCACTCATAAAAAGAGCAGCACAAAGAATAATTTTCTTCACATTTCCTCCATGAAAATGATTTTAGTAGTCTTTATTGTTATGGAAATAAACTTAATGGACAAGTAAAACTATAGAGGAAGGGAAGTTCCTGTAGATAGTTCAGGTGCAATGCCATGCTTTCCTAAATGCAGATAGAAAAGCGCTAGCGAGCGCTCCCATGGGGTATCTTCAATCTGTCCTGATAAGAAGTTTTCTAGATACGGTAGAAGTTGTTGGCAGAAATCCTCACTTGACTCTCTTGGTAAAAGTGAAGGTAAATGGTCAATTGCTGTAAGCCATAAATCTTGCTTGCCGATATTAATTTTATTCGCAGGATGTTTCATTGTCGTGATTGAATCATAGATAGGAAGTGGATTACATGGACCAGTTGGATCACAACCCACATCTGAAATGACTTGCAAGCGAGTGTTAAGCTCCAACATTTCTTTGGTAAGAAATGGTTTTGTTTGATTCATCATTAAGGCGCAATTCACTAAAACATCAAAATCTAAAATTTCTTTAAAAGGTCCTTTATTTTTTGTGTGAGTTGAATTCCAACACTCAGCCTTAATATCAAGCGCTTTTAAAAGTTTTGTTGCACCTTGGCCGCATCGTCCGCGTGCTCCAATCACAATCGTTTTTGGAAGTGAATCAACTAAGGCCAGTCTTTCTTTTAAATAAAGGATCATATCCTCAGAAGAGGTCCAAGGACGAAGTGGGGCCATTGAATTGGGATCAACTCCAAGTTGTCTTGCCACCCAAAAATCAACTCCAAGCCCTGCTCCAACAAAACCGGCCCAAACACCAAAAGCAGCAATTCGCTTTCCTGTTTGGTCGACTAAAAACTCAAGATCATACAGTTTGCCATCACCTTGGGCAAAGCGAGCCAAAAGTTCTTGTGATCCATCTTGTCCTTTAAAACAATGGGCAAAGTAGATATGACGTC
>PCUW01000004.1 GCA_002787775.1 Bdellovibrionales bacterium CG12_big_fil_rev_8_21_14_0_65_38_15 | reverse complement strand
AAAATCTTTGCTTGGCCGACATACTCAGAAAAATCTTTTGGTCTTAAACGATTCTCTGCACCGTCTGCTTTATCCAGATAATCAGGTTCAAAAATTCGCTCATTTCCTTCCATCGAATTCACCTAAAGTTGTTTTAAGACAAGATGAACAAGTTGTTCAGGCCTGCTGACAGAATGCTCTAACAACAATGTTTGTGCCAAAGGTAGAATTTGTTCTTCTTTAAATCCTAACTCTTTACACGCAAGCATTGTTTCTTCAAGAATCGGTGAGTGATTGATGTTTTCAATTTCTTCACTCATTTCATTTTCATCGTAATTAATTTGATCAAGCGACATGACATCTGAATGCATTGGTCTAATCGTTCTAGATGAATACATCATCACTTTGTCCGCTTTATTTGGAAGATCAAGGACGAGTTGTCCCGCACCTTTATTCCCAATACCCGGAGCTTTTCTTAAAGTTGTCTTATCATCACTCTTAGCCGCGCGAACAATTTGCTCAACACCTAAAGCTCCAATCAGAGAATAAGCTGCCTTTGGGCCAATACTTGGAAGTGTAATTAAAAGTTCAAAAAACTTTTTGTCTCTTAGGGATTTAAAGGCAAATAAAGCTTCGTGACCTTCGCGAATAATATGTGAAACGAAAACGGCTGCTTTAGAGCCTTCTGGAACAATCCAGTGGCAATGAATTTGATAACCAATACCTTGAACCGTTCGAAGGATACTTTCTTGTCCATCACTAAAAACGATTTCGCCTTGTAAGAATCCAATCATCTTATTTCCTTGTGCCTTCATAAGAAGCAAAAACACTTTTTAAGCTTCGACCTTTTGATCGACTAATCTTGGGTTTATTTTTTAAGCCTTGATGTAAACTATGACAAAGCGCTATCGCAAGTGCATCGGATGCATCATGGGTAGCGAAATCTGTCTCTTTACCAAAAATCATTTTAAGTGTTTTATCAACACCTTCTTTTGTTGCCTGACCATGTCCTGTCACTGTCGACTTAATTAATGTTGGTGCATATTCAAAAATTTTGCCAACGTAGCCAGGTCCAAACCCACTAATTAAAGCGCCACGCGCCTGAGCAAGCTTCGCTAAAGAAGGAACACTTTTTGTGTAGATCAATGATTCTAACGCAATTTCATGGGGCTGATATTGTTTAACAAGTTTCATCGCCTGTTCATGAATGGTGGCCAAGCGATCAACCAGTTCCAGTTTTGTATCAAAACATAAGACACCACTTTGAATAAGTATTGTCTGCTTGCCTTGAATATCTATGACGCCGAAACCTGTTTTTATTGAGCCCGGATCAATTCCTAAAATAATCATAAGATATTGTAACGGGGCACCATCGCTTCGTCACGCTTCTAGCTTGATGCGCCCTTAGATTTTAGAAAATGCCCGACGTAGAATATACAAAAGCCGCCGACGAATTGAATCAATTCCAGCTTTCCGTAATCACCCATTGAAAGGCCGGCAAATAAACACAAACCAACTGATGTAAAGCCAACTAGTTGCAAACCAGTACCGATATAAAAAAGCATTTGCGCCCCCCGTTAGACAATGTTTTTATCAATTTTTCCTCTGTGAGCAAAGGGGAAAAGACTCGCCCAATTCCATTCTAATTAGTAAACTCATGCCACATTATTGAAATGGATAGGAATTTGACCAAAATACTTGCAGCAAAGCCAGTTGTTGATTCAGTTATTGAACAACTTAAAAGTGAAGTTAACGCTTGGGTTAAGCGCGGCGTAGTTCCATCTTTAAAAGTTTTGCTCGTTGGCAATCATCCACCAAGCCTGATCTACACCAAAAATAAAAAGAAGTTTATCGAATCTCTAGGTGCAAAATGCGAAATCATTCATCTTGATGAGACTATTTCAAAAGTTGAGTTTTTAAAAATCGCAAACGAGATTTCAAAAGATTCAGATACTCATGGTTGCTTTGCCCAGTTACCACTTCCAAAACATTTGAACGATGTTGATGTTGCCAATCTTTTTCCTGCGAACAAAGATGTTGATGGCTTTCATCCCGAAAACATTCGTGCCATGGTTGTAGGTGGTGTCATTGCCGAGCGTGCACTGATGCCTTGTACGCCTAAAGGTATTATCACTCTCTTAAAGCATTATAAATTTGATCTAAGTGGCAAGAATGTTGTCGTCATCGGCAGAAGTATGATCGTAGGCAAGCCAATGGCCATGATGTTGTCCAATGCTAATGCCTCAGTTTCTATCTGCCATTCAAAAACTAAAGACATTTCTTTCTTCACAAAGAAAGCTGATTTAATCGTTGTTGCTGTTGGTAAAAAAGATTTTCTAACCACAAAACATCTGGGCGATAACAAACCATGGATCATTGATGTTGGACAAAATGTTATCAATGATTCGCTTTTTGGTGACGTCACTGAAGATTGCATAGATCATTGTGAAGCTTTGACTCCTGTTCCTGGTGGTGTTGGCCCAATGACAATATGTTCACTAGGTCAAAACTTACTGGCTGCAGTTCAATTACAATTAGGAGACATCTCATGATGCATACTAGCTTGCATGCCGATCATTTATCTATGGGCGCTAAGATGGGAGAATTCGCTGGGTGGGATATGCCGCTTCAGTATTCTGGCGTTAAACAAGAAGTTCTAGCTGTTCGACAGAATTCAGGCATGTTTGATGTCAGCCATATGGGTGAGTTTTGGGTCAAGGGACCAGACGCTGTTAAGTTTGTTGACTACATCATGACCAATGACTTTTTGAATGCGGCTGTTGGTAAAGCTGTTTACTCACCACTGTGTCGTCACAACGGAACAGTCATTGATGATCTTATTGCTTATAAAATTGCCCCAGAAGAAATTTTAATTTGCGTCAACGCTTCTAATATCGATAAGGATTGGGAGTGGATTGAAGCACAAACCAGTGGTTTTAAAATTGATCTCACCAATCACAGTGAAGAGACTTCACTTATAGCTGTTCAAGGACCTAATTCTTCGAAAATTCTTTCTGAGCTGGGTTTGAACACTGAAATGCCTGTTTATGGAGCCCTCAAAAGCCCTTCATCATTTGGTGATGTTATCTTAGCCAGAACTGGCTACACCGGCGAAGATGGCTTTGAAGTTTTTACGACTCATAAACAAGCACAGGATATGTGGCGTGCTTTAGCTCAGCATGGAGTTAGCCCTTGCGGTCTAGCTGCTAGAGACGTTTTACGTCTAGAAGCTTGTTATCCGCTTTATGGTCATGAATTAAGTGACGAATGGACTCCACTTGATGCAGGCCTTAAGTGGACAGTTAAACTTGATAAGGCTGACTTTATCTCTAAAGCTGCTCTAAGTGCTTATAAACCTAAATTCAAACTTATCAAGGTTCTTATGGAGCGTGGTATCGCCAGAGATGGTTATGCAGTTAAAAATACAAATGGCGACATCATTGGCAAAATAACTTCTGGCACAATGTCTGTTGTGCTTGGCAAAGGTGTTGGCCTAGCCCTAGTTGAGTCTGATAAGGCTCCTAAAATTGGTGAAACTCTACAAATATCAATTAGAAATCAAGATTATCCAGCAACAGTTGTAAAAGACGCGTTCCTAAAGGGAGGAAAATAAAATGTCACACAATATTCCTAGCGACCTCATTTATACAAGTGATCATGAATGGGCCAAAATTGACGGTGACATTGCCGCCATTGGAATCACTGATTTTGCACAAAATGCATTAGGCGACATCGTCTTTGTTGAACTTCCACAAGTTGGCACAACATTAGGTCAAGGCGCGACATTTGGCGTCGTTGAGTCCATTAAGTCCGTTTCAGATCTTTTTGCACCGCTTGAGGGTGAAGTTATAGAGGTTAACTCTGGTCTTGAAGGCTCTCCAGAAGAAATAAACCAAAACCCATATGATTCTTGGATCATTAAAGTAAAGCTAAGTAATCCAGACCAGGTTAAAAGCCTATTAAGCGCTGCTCAGTACACTGAAGTCGTAGAAGCTCAATAAAGTTCAATAAGCCCTCGCAATCAAGTTTCGAGGGCTTACTTAATGCAAGTTTTTTTTTATTTTTTTTATCTTTTATTGAAGTCAACATCTCATATTAAAAATTTTTAAATACACAACTGAATAGCCATCTAAAAATTCTATTTCTTAAATATTGACTCGGAAAAAATAACTTTATTTAGAAAAAAAACTTTACGGAGTTTCAATTTAGACTGATACTCCGATTCCGGCTAACAGCGAATAATGAAACTTCAATGCTCAAGGGAACCGCGAATTTATGTTCAGCGACAACCAAGAAAATGTTCAACTTCTCAATACTGCGATTATTAAATCCAAAGAACGCAAGATTGATAATTCATATGAAGAAAGACTTGCACGCATCTGTCAGACTCCAGCTGTAAAAGCTATCTCAGCTGCGATTGCACAGCTTGCTGAATCAGAAAATATTTCACGTGATCAGGCAGCTATTAGTCTGGTAGAAACTGTACGTGAGTTAGATAGTATTTGGAGCGATTACGTTATGATGGAAGGCATCGGGCGTTTAAAAGAGCTTCTTCGCGGCGACAATAGTAAGCACTAAGACTTAACGACGAATCCCCACTCAATTTTTGCACGACCATTAACAATCATGCCTTTTGGTGGATTAGGAAATGGTCCAGCTTTATTAAATGAATCAATAGCAGCTTCATCAAACTCAGTTACTCCGCTTGAAGACTTAAGTTCGATATCTACAATTTTTCCCATCTGATCAATCGTGATTGAAAGTGCTGTCACTTTATCTGAACTGGCAGGCACTCTACCACCACGCTTAGCAATCGTTTGAGCTTTCTCCTGAAGCGTTCTGCCCCAGTGCTGCTCAAGTCTTTGTTTAATGCGATGATAAAAGCCATAGTACTTGTATTCAGTAGTATTAAGCTTCGTCATATCACCCAGTGGGATATCTTGTACGTAGTCGTTATTTCTAGCAAAGCCTGCAACACCCTCTCTGCCATTTTCAAGACCGAGACTAGCAAGTTCTCTTTCTTCCATTTTTGGTGCAACAGAATCAGGGACTTTAACTTGGCCTAGTGCACTTAACGAGACTTTTGCTTTTTTGGCTTTTTTTGTCGCTTTCGCTACTTTCTTTTGAAGAGTTTCGCTTCCAACTTTTTGGCCTTTACCGGCTTCTTTGAATGCGCCTATTTTTTTAGCGGTTGTTTGGCGATCGGCAACTTGAGTTTTCTCACTTAGAAAACGAGTTGGAACAGGCGCTAAATCTAGCTCAGATTTTTCAGATGTCACAATTTGTCTTGGAAGATTCATTTTCTTTTGAAGAGCTTTTTGTTTTTCAGCTACGATTTCTTCTTTTTTAGGTTCAACTAATCTGATTTTAGTAACCTTTTCATTGATTCGACGTAGAGAGTTTTCTATCTCAGGCTGCCATTTAACGACCATCACAAAAACGTGCATGAATAATGAGATTGCTATTGCAATCTGCACTACTTTTTTCTGCATTTTCTGATGATCAAGCACCGTGCCCACGCTCCCTCCATTTGGATCGAGACATAGGCTTATCGGTACTCTTTTTTTTTAATTAAGCTTTATTGATTATTGAAGTATTCGTCTTCTTCAAATATTGGACCACTTGTATCGGGTACAACAACATCATTCTTTTGCTCTTCAACTGAACCTGGCTCAGTTCCCTCAGCAAATGATTCAGTAAATGCTCCAGGACTACCCGATCGAATCAATCGTCCATTTTCACGATCGATCACAACATTCACAATTCCCGATGGTACTCTAAAATCATTTTCACCATAACGCTTAAGGCCTGCGCGCATGAATTCTTTCCAAATTGGCAGTGCTGATTTTGCACCTGTCTCCCCAAAGCCCAAGGTTTCATTGTTATCAAAACCAGTCCATACACCAGTCACTAGATTACTACTAAAGCCCATGAACCAAGCGTCAACATAGTTATTTGTAGTTCCAGTTTTTCCACCCAAGAACGTACTAACCTCTTTAGCACCTTGTCCTGTACCGTATAAAACAACGCCACGTAAAAGATTAGTCATAACGTAAGAAAGTCTTGGATCATAAACTTGATTCTCACTAAGCCCTGCTAAAAATGGATTAATCACTTTTTCGTGCGCAACTTCTTCTAAACCCTCTTCCACGCCGTTTGGAGTTGCCGCTGTCTGTGTTGGCTCTTCAGCAACATCAGGTTCAGCTTGTCCATCTAGTGCACCATCCATGTCTTCAAGAAAATAACGTTTTCCATCACGATCAGTGATGCTCAAGATCGCTTTCGGTTTTAGTTTTTTGCCACCGTTTGGAAATATTCCATAAGTAGCGGTGAGATTAAGTAAATTGACACCAAAAGATCCCAGAGAAAGTGATAAGTCTTTAGGCATTTCAACATCAAGACCAATTCGCTTAGAAAAATCGTGAACCTTATCAACCCCAAGATCTTGAGCGATTTTAATTGTTGGAACATTTCGACTAACTTCAAGTGCTCTTCTAAGAGTCATTGGGCCTTTAAATTCTCCATCGTAATTTCGAGGCTTCCAGTTAAGACCCTCAACTCCACCAAGGGCTTCCGGTGAATCGATAACAAGAGTAGACGGAGTGAAGCCATTTTCTATCGCAGCAGCGTAAAGAATCGGCTTAAACGATGAACCTGGCTGTCTCAAGGCTTGAAGTGCTCTATTAAATTGGGATTTATTAAAATTAGTACCACCTACAAGTGAAATAATTTCACCAGAATAGGGATTAAGTGAAACAAGGGCGGCTTGTGCATCTGGCTCTTGCTCAAGGCTGCATAAAATATATTTTTGATTATTAATAACTTTCTTATCGTCTTTAAGTTTATCAAGATATTTTTTAAAATCGTCTGTAACCCTTGATCTCAAGTTGGTTTTATTTGAAAAAATCCTAACTTGAACAACATCTCCACGCTTCAAAATAGTGGATGGCTTTGTAACATAGGGATAGAAAACACGATCAGGAGAAATAACCCTTTCGTGCGCCCAGCGAAACATTTCATAAGGTATAATTCCAGCAACGCCAGCAACTTTGACATAAACCAATCGGGCCAAATCATCAGTATCAGTTACGATTGCCTCATGAATGGAGTTTCTTTTCAAAAGATCTACTAACGCATCATCTTCAACAAATCCTGCATGTATTCTCTTTGTTGGCGAGTTCGTCTTGAATTCTTTTTCATATTCATTGATTCGATCCCAAATAGTTTCATCAATTTTATATTCGTAGACACGATTTAATTCGTCATCGATGGTAAAGTACTCTGACGTGTCAGCATAAATATCAATACGTTTCTTTTGGAAAAACTCATTCCATTGATCTTCTGGTAAGTTTTTAAGCGGTCCTTTAAAACCTTGGCGTTTATCAATTTCTCTTGCACCCTCGACAATTTCTTTTTCAGCAATTTCTTGCAAACTCCAGTCGAGAGTTGTTTCCACCACAAAACCATTGGAGAGAAAGTTCTCCTCTCCCACAGCTTCGACAACTCTTTGTCTTACCCAATCAGTAAAAAATCCGGCCTTAAAGCCTGAAAGTTTTCGAATTCTAAATTTAATTTTTTCATCTAATGCGGCTTTATATTCTTCTTCTGTAATCTTGCCTGTTTCAAACATACGACCTAAAACATAATGCTGTCTTCTTGTTGCCGCTTGAGTAGACATATAAGGCGAGTATCTTCCAGGGGCCACAAGTAAGCCTGCAACCATGGCACTTTCAGCGACAGTCGCTTCGCCAAGATCTTTATTAAAGTAACCCTTAAACGCTGCCTTTACTCCATAGTAGCCGCCGCCCAAATAGACTTGATTTAAATACAAATAAAGTATCTCGTCCTTTGCTAAGTGCTTCTCTATTCTTAAGGCTAGTAAAAAATCTTTTATCTTTCTTGAAATCGATCGCTCACTTGTTAATAAAAGTGACTTTGCAACCTGTTGTGTAATGGTGGATCCACCTTGGACAACTCTTCCTGCCTTAATGTTGGCGATCATGGCACGAATGACACCAAGATAATCAACCCCTTTATGTTCATAAAATTTGTCATCTTCCGCTGACAAAAAGGCACCAATAATTCGTGACGGAATTTCATCAATTTCGGCCACAACACGATCTTCAATACCTATATTTGCTAAAATTGTTCCATCTTTGGCTAAAATTTTTGATGGAATAGGTGGTCTATAATCATTTAATGATGTGATTTTTGGAAGGGAGAATGAAAAGCTAATAATAACTATAACAGTTATAACAGCTCCAAGTAGCCCAAGACCTACAAATGCGTAAATGACTTTTAAAAAAGGATTATCTCTCATCATCATTGTTTAAGACCTTGATTTTTCCAATTTTGAATACTTTCTTTGAGGCTTACTATTTCTAAAGCAGGCTTAGCAGGATTAATTTCAATTACAATATCTGCACCTATTTTGTTTTTTATTTCACTCGTTGGCCATTTTCTTTTACCAGAACTGTCTAAGTGAAAATTTATAAAATCTCTTACCGATCCTCTTGAAACCCATATTCCTTTTTGACTTGGCATGATCAGTACGTGAAATGATTGGCTTAAGTCTTTTTCCCAGAACTTTTTTAATAACTGCATTACTTTTTCGTTTCTATCAGTCACGCCTTTTCTTTCGAGCGCAAACAGTTCCCACTCAATTTCGTCAGCACTCATATTAAAAGCTAATGCGGTAGCTATAACTGCACCAAATCCAACGCCGGCATAAATTCTTGGTTTAATTCCATTTTTATTTAACAATCGAGATTTAGATAGTGCGTTTGATATAACTTGTTCATCATCGACAATTAATAATCCAATTGCGGGCTCATTATTTTTAATTTTAGCGACATCACTGTCGCCATCCTTTGGCAAAGGACCTAGTTCTTTACTTGCTGTCGAATCTTCAAGTTCTAACGTTGTTTTACTATTTTTTTTATTTAAGATTGAACCTACTGACATGGCAGAGTTTTTATCTTTGATTGTTTCTTGACTGACAAAACTACAAGCAACGGCCAAAGTGAATAATAAAATGAAATAGATTATTCTTTTTAAAATTAGCACTAATCAATTGCCTCTTCTTTGAGTGAATCTGTTAACTTTGAGATCTTTACCTCAATCGCTCCCATTCTTTTTTTGCAATTTTTATATAAGCTTACGCCTTCTTCAAACAGCTCTAAACTTTGCTCAAGTGGCAATTCACCGGACTCTAATTTGGAAACTAGGTTTTCTAATTTTTTGAGATCTTCTTCAAAAGTGATCTCTTTTTTGTCATCAATTTTCTTTGCCATCATGATGTCCTTCTAAATTCAGGTGCTAGGTGTCATCTGTTTGACTATACTTGAGCGTTACTCTTTTGAACCATCGTTGCAATTTTAATTAGTTATACTTAATAAGTCGCGTTCTTGCATATACTTATTAGCGGGAGAAATTTGCCGCAGTGGAAGAATTGTCTCCCTAATTGGTATGATGTTGATGTGCATAGGACCAGGATGGTTCGCGCATTCACCAGGAGGGTGAAAAGTTGAAAAACCTTTGGGTTCCAGTTTCTGGTGCCATTGCCCAGCAAAAGAAAGTCGATACGATCGCCAATAATGTGGCTAACGCTAATACTGCGGGCTTCAAGAAGGATGGTGTGACGTTTCGTGAATATATAACTGCGCTTGATAAAGGGCATCAGGATATAGATTTACCGAATAAAGAATGGGCTCCTGAAGATTTTTATAGAAGCTATGGTTCTGAAAACGCGATGGTTCGTGTTGATGGTTCTTATACTGATTTCGAACAAGGCCAATTAGCTTCAACTGGCAATCCTTTAGATCTTGGTCTTAATGGACCCGGTTTCATCGAAGTCTTAGCTCCTGGCGGGATTCGATATACACGAAGAGGAACACTTGGGCTTGATGCACAAGGTTTTCTTGTGACTGATCAAGGTTATAAAATACTATCAAAGCCTGAAGGATCTCCAGCCGCTTCAGCAGAAGATCGCTCCATTCAATTGCCGTTAACGGGTGCCAAGAATTTATCAATCAATCTTGGTGGGCAAGTCTTTATCGACGGAGCTCCTCTTTCTGTCATATCAGTTGCGGAATTTAAAGATATTCATGCCCTTAGAAAAGAGGGCCACTCTTTATATATCAACCCACATCCAGACAATAGATTAGCTGAAACAACTAAAACCTCTGTTAATCAAGGTTTTGTTGAACAATCAAATGTTAATACTGTTGCTGAAATGTCTGAGTTAATTAAGGCGCATCGCCATTTTGAAAGTATACAAAAAGCAATCAAGGCCTACGACGATATTTCATCTCGTGGTGTAAATGAAATTGGGAAGTTTTAAATGAAAAAAATTAAGATTGTTATGACATCAAGTCTATTTCTTCTCATTGCACCAAATGCTTTTGCAATGTTAAAGGCGCTTAATACAGCAGCTTCCGGCATGGCGGCGCAAGAAGTGCATGTAAACACAATTTCTCACAATATCGCCAACGTAAATACAGTTGGCTATAAAAAACAACGTGCTGAATCTGAAGACTTACTTTATGAAACTGTTATCGAGGCCGGTGCTCGCTCAAGTGATGACAGCAGATATAATGTTGGACTTCAAGTTGGTAGCGGTTCAAGAATCGTTGCAGTTAGAAAAGAGCTAACTCAAGGCGATCCACAAATGACCAAAAATCCATACGACCTTATGGTTAATGGTGATGGATTTTTTGGAATTGAACTACCAAATGGCCAAATTCGCTACACTCGCGATGGCGCTTTTAATGTAGACAGTACGGGAACGTTAGTTTCAAAAAATGGATATAAAGTTCTACCAGGTATTACTCTACCTCCTGCCACTGTCTCTCTTACAATCTCAGAATCTGGTGTGGTTGAAGCGTTTATTCAAAATCAAGTTGAGCCAATCAATGTTGGTCAAATTCCAGTATTTACTTTCATTAACCCTGTTGGTCTTAGAGCGATGGGTGCAAATCTTTACGGTCAATCTCAAAGCTCTGGTCAACCGATCCAACAAGTTGCCGGCGAAAGCAATGCAGGAGTCATCATGCAAGGTGCTTTAGAAGCCAGTAACGTCAGCATTATGACTGAAATGACTGAACTTATACGTGCCCAACGAGCTTATGAAATGAACTCAAAAGTCATGGGTGTGGCTGACCAAATGCTTCAAACTGTTAACAATATTCGCTGAGGTATTAGTGCGACTTATTTTTTCCTTTCTATTAATTTTTAGTTCTAGTGTGTTTTCAAACGATTGCACTCTATCGACTCATGCGAAGGTTTTGATTTTATCCAATGATGGAGACTTCTCTAATCTAATAAAGAAATCAAACTGTAATGATCAGTCTGTTTCAAACTTTGTTAATTTTACTCGAAATGCTCGAGGCCACATCAAGCCAACTCTTTTAGCAAAGCTCTTTCCAGAGATCACTTTTTCACCAACTTCTATAGAATTCGTTTCTCTGCAAGAAGCATTAGAAAACAAATCTCTGTTGCCAAATGAAGCTTCGCTAATGAGTGCCACTAAACTAAATCGCTCTTCTCTCATTGGCTTAGAAAATGATCAACGCTTAGAACTCGAATGTCGCTCTTGTCCGACAACTGGTTTTCATAATATTAAGATTTCAATCCGCGACAATCTTGGTCAATACCTATCCACAGAGTGGGTAAAGGCTGAAGTCGGCGTTCCTGTTAAGGCTCTTGTCTCGAATTCAACACAAACGCCAACATTTAAAGCGATTGATCCAAGTCTGTTAATAACTAAAACTATTATTTCCTCTAATCCTGAAAATTTAGTTCGAGCAAAAACACCTGTTCAATTTTTTAAATTTTCAAAAACGATTAATTCAGGTGAAGTTCTACAAAAAGATCATATCTCATCATTGCAACTTGTCCGTCCAGGAACTCAAGCCAGAGTTCTTATCAAAGACGGTACAATCACGATTAATGGTTTTGCTGAGCCACTTAGCTATGGCATCTATGATCAAACAATTAAGTTAAAAAATTCTAAAACCTCAAAAATATTTTGGGGCAAAGTTATTGATAACAACAGTGTTGTGGTGGAATTATGAAAAGTATCGTCCTAAATTTATTTCTTTGCCTACTCCTTCAATCTTGCACCAGCATGATGAATCAAATGTATAGCGAGTTTGACCAAGAAGATGGCTACTCTGCTCCAGTAAAGCCAAGTAAAGGTAATTTTGATCTGTACCGTGGAAACCCACAGTTCCAGACAAACTCTCGCCCACCAACATCTGCTTTGACTTCTCGCCAAGGTCTTTCATCAACTCAACAGCCACAAATGATGCCTGCCGTTCAAAGACAATATAATGCTGAAACTGCAGGAAGAAGACGAGTTAATGCTGACGACTTAAGAGATAATAGCTCTTCAGGAAGTTTATGGGCAGGAGCAGATGGCAAATCAACTCAGTTATTTACTAACACTAAAAATATTAGCAATGGGGATATTGTTCTTATTAATGTTTATAACAAACTTAAAAACGAAATTACGCTTGAACTTAAAAGAGCTTTCCCTGAGCCACTTGCCGCTCAAAAAGATCCTAATGATAAAAAAGATCCAAATGCAGCAGCACCAGCTACCGACGCGGTTAAAACTTCTCAAGCGTCACAAAAAAGTGCTGGCGACGATAATTTTGATGAAGGTGTAACTGGAACGAATCGTGTCTACGATAGAATTTCAAGTGTCGTGATTGAACAAATTGATGATCAGCATCTTCTTTTAAGAGGAAGAAAAGACGTTCTTTATAAGAATCGTAAAAGATTAGTCGAAATTCAGGCGCTTATTCCACGTCGTGACCTGAATGATAACAATACAGTTAATTCTGACAGCATCCTTGAACAAACAATCACGGTATTGAGGTAATTCATGAAGTTTTTAACAGCACTTGTACTTTGTTCTGCCTTTATCGTTCCTTGTTTTGGTGCAGATTCTTCTCGCCTTAAAGATCTCGTAACCGTTAAAGGTGTTAGGGATAATCCAATTATTGGTTACGGTATTGTGATTGGATTAAATGGAACCGGCGACGGCGGAGGTGAAATTACCGACACTGCGCTTCGAAGAATGTTTGATAAACTCGGATTAAATCCTAAGCGCGAAATTGCTTCAAAGAATGTTGCCAGTGTTATCGTTACTGCAAAACTTCCAGCCTTTGCACGTGTAGGTCAAAATATTGATATTACAGTTTCTTCTGTTGGGGATGCTTCTTCTTTGGCCGGTGGAACTCTACTTGTCACTCCACTTAAAGCGGGTGACAGCAATGTTTACGCAATTGCTAGCGGCCCCCTTTCGATTGGTGGATTAAAGAACGGCGCAAAGTTTGCGACAACAGGTACCATTCCATCTGGTGGAATTGTCGAGCGTGAAATTGAAAGTGATTTCGATAAGAAAAATTCTATTCGCTTAAGTCTAAATCGCTCTGACTTTACAACAGCTGCTCGTATTGAAAAAACAATCAATCAAGAACTTGGTGGCAAGTATGCCTCTGCCAAGGATTCAACAACTGTTGATTTAATTGTTCCTGTAAATTATCAAAGAAAGATTGTTGAATTATTAGCAATCATTGAGAACTTTAAAGTTGTATCTGATCAAAAAGCTCGCATCGTTATTAATGAAAGATCCGGCACTATCGTGGCCGGCGGAGAGGTTGTTTTAAAACCAGTAGCTATTAGTCACGGCGATCTATCTATTCAAATTGGTGAAGGGCAAAAGTCGGGCAAAGGCAAAGGGCAATCAGTTTACTTCATGGAAAAGCAAACAACCTTGAACGATTTGGTCAAGAGTTTGAATTCCTACGGTGCTAGCCCTGATGATTTGATATCGATTTTTCAAGCACTTAAGCAAAACGGAGCGCTAATTGGTGAGATTGAACTCATTTAGCAGCAACTTTTGCCTGGTGCCATTATGGTGTCTGGATTAGCACCCTGAAAACGTGCTAGAATGATTGATAATGGGGGTTTCAGGATGATTAGCCCCAACGACCTGAATGGCTGACGAACTTATGGAAGAGGAGAATATGGCCAAAATTTCTGATCAAATTTCAACTCTACCTTTAGATCAAGTCGCTAAACGTGCTGATCGTTCACAAGTTAAGGATCGGCATTTCATCCCAGAACCTTACAAAAATGTTGCCGAAGGCATGGAGAAACAATTTGCCGAGTACATGCTTGAGCAAATGGACAACAGTGTTGATCGTGCGGATGATTCTAACTCAGCAACAGACTACTATGATTCAGTTATGCGTGAACAACGTGCTGACGTCATGGCAAAAAATAGTGAACTTGGTTTGCAAAAAACTATTCTTGATCAAATCTACCCAGAGAGAATGAGAAATCAATTTGCTTACCAAAGATTTTTAAACTCAAAACCGGCAATTAAAAAGCAATCGCCGACTATTGGTCAACCGACCACAAATAATGTTTCTGACAAAGTCAGTAACGGAGGCTCAAATGAGTAGTATCGATACCAATCGCTCTGGTTTTTTCCCTAACAGCAAAACTGCAGCTGATAGAGCAAACCAAGCGAACAAGGCTTCTTTAAAAAGAAACGATCCTTATAGAGCTCAGCAACTCAAAGATACGACGAGCAATGATGCAAAAGTTGATATCAATGATGCCGTTAGAGATTTTTCAATGATTAAAAAAGCTGTTGATGCAGCCCCAGAAGTTGATAATAGCGACAAGATCGCAAAACTAAAGGCCCAAATCCAAGCTGGTACTTACCAAGTGGATTATGATGCTCTTGCAGACAAGATGTTGGCAGCTGAGTTTTAAAGGTCACTGATGTAACGGAGTCTAGGATGGACCAGGTATACTCAATTCATTATTTCCGTGTCACGGATCTATGGAAGAAGTTGTGTGAAGCACATCAACAACTTCTTGAACTTACCTTTGACGAATATTCACTTCTTTTAGGCAGCCAAATTGAGGAGCTAGAAGAAAAAATTGAAGATAAGAACGAGCTTATTGCATTTATTGCTAAGCTTGATCACGAAAGAAAGGAAGCCATTTCTCTTCTTAACAAAGATCTTAAAAATAATGGTGCGAAACAGATTCAAAATGTAGCGGACCTCATTATTACAATGAAAGATTATGAATCTAAACAAGATCAACATCACCTAAGACGCTTTAACGCTCTTTTGATTGATATTATTGAAAAGATTCAGGCTCAAAATAAAAAGAACCAGTTGTTTATTAATAAAGCCTTAATGTCGCTTCGTGAGATTCGCGAAGATGCCGTAGGCAAGAAAAATTATTCAACTTATAACGCTAAAGGAGCCTCGGCTCCTGGGCGCAGCGCCTAAGCGCAAAGGAACGCGAGTTTGCCCGATTTATTAAATATCGGTAACACAGGACTGACCGCCTCTAAGAAATCTTTAGAGACGACTTCGCACAATATTGCAAACGTCAATACTGAGGGATACTCGCGCCAAAAAGTCATACAAACAACAAATATTCCAGTTGATAAGGGTGGTCTCATCCAAGGCACTGGTGCTCGCGTTACAGGTATTAGCAGAAGCCACGACAGCTTCGTTGAAAAAAGACTTGGTCAAGCTACGACTGAGCATAATTTTTTCAAAGAAAGAGCTGAGCAACTTGAACAAGTTGAAAATATCTTTAATGAAATCGACGGTGATGGTCTTAATAAAGTTTTAAATAAGTTTTACAACTCGTTTAGAGAACTTGCCAATCAACCTGAAAATGAAACTATTCGCTCTGTTGTTCGTGATAGTGCTCAATTAGTTTCACAAGACTTCAAACGAATTCGTGGCAGTCTTGATGGTCTTGCCAGACAAGTAGATAAACGACTTGAGCAAGAAATTGAAGAAATTAACCAGGCTTCACATAATATCGCTGGACTGAACAAGAAAATTGCAGTGATTGAAGGTCTGGGCGGCGAAACTGGTGACCTTCGCGATCAACGAGATTTGATTATCAAAAGGTTGTCTGAGAGTTTTGCTATTCATTCTTATATGGATGAGAAAAATAATTTTATTGTTATGGCAAAAAATGTTGGAACCATTGTTTCGGGTACACAAGTTCAAGAGCTAGCTGTTCGCGGCACATCTAAAGATGAAAGCTCGAACAATATGTCTGGCTCAGTTGAGGTCTTTTTTAAACATCGCCCCGCCGCCTCTATGACTGATAAGTTTAAAGGTGGACGCTTAACCGCTATGACTAAAGTTAGAAACGAAGACATTAAGGTTCAACAAGAAAAGATTGATGATATTGCTTTCAATCTTGTTAATAGTGTTAACGCCATTCACCGCCGTGGATTTGCTAACCGTGAAGTCACACCAGGAGCACTTGCCGATAGCAAGGGACCAGTGACCGGCATCGATTTTTTCAAAACTCCAACGACAAAAGAAAATTCTGCTTTAAACATGGATCTATCTGATCTTGTTAAAGATGATCTTTCAAATATATCGACTGCACTTGTTGAAAATAGTCCGGGGGATAATAGAATCGCCCTGGCAATCTCCAAGCTTCAGCATGAAAGAATTATGGACGAAGGAACTTCTACCTTAGAAGAATCTTATCTCCAAACAATTGGTCGCATTGGACTTGAAACAGGAAAAGCTAAATTAGACCGTGAACAATCGGAAGGAATTCTTGTTCAAGCTAACAATATTCGAGAAAGAATTGCTGGTGTTAACTTAGATGAAGAGACAGCAAACATGGTTCGCTTTCAACATGCCTATCAAGCTTCGGCCAAGGTCATGCAAACAGCGCAACAAATGTTTGATACCGTTCTCAACATTAAAAGGTAATTGAGTGAGTAGAGTATCTGAAAATAGTTCTTCTGCATCAATCAAGTTCGCTTTGAATAAAACCAAAGAGAAACTTGAAGATTTGCAGTTAAAGGGTTCTACCCTTAAGAAGACAACTCGTCCTTCAGATGATCCTATTGGTAACGTCGAATCACTTACCATTTCTTCAAGAACTTCAGATAATGGTCAATATATTAAAAATGCTGATTATGCTCAATTGCACTTAAGTGTTGCAGAAAAATCTATTGAGGAACTAACAGATATTTTAGTTAAGGCAAAAGAGATCGCGATTGCTCAATCATCAGATTACTATGATGCGAACACAAGAAAAGCTGTTTCAAATGAAGTTATTCAACTTAGAAACATGGCAATGTCCCTGGCCAATAAACGTGTTGGGCAAAAGTATATTTTCGGTGGCTATAAAACCCTCACGAAACCTTTTGACGAATCTGGAAATTATAAAGGTGACCAAGGTCGCTCTACCCTTGAGATATCAAAAGATTTTTTTATTCCAGTGAATATGCACGGTGCTGAAATATTTTTTGCTAATGGCAGTAAAATATTTCGCCAACCTGATCCTATTGATGATGTAAAAAATAATACTGAGGCTCCTGCTGATCTTAAGGGCCCAGATGATGAAAATCTTTTTAATGGCAAAATGAGAGTTCCTGCCTCTGATGCCGCAAAAAGCGATGGATTTGAAAGATCGAGTAATATTTTCAATCACATCGATACTTTAATTGTTGGGCTTGAAAATAATGATGCAACTGCCATTCAAAATATTCTAGAAAGTTTTGATGAAGACATAGACAGACTCGTAACGCTTCGCACACGAATCGGCTCTGTTATGAATTCGATTGATCGTTCAAAAAATATTTTAGAATCAGACAATGTTAACAATGCAGAGCGTCGCAGCAAGCTTGTTGATGCTGATGTTGCGGAATTGTTTTCGGACATAACAAAGCATCAAAATGTGCTTCAAACGTCGTATAAGGCCTCTCAGGCTATGTTAAACCAGAGTTTGCTGGATTTCTTGCGTTAGGTTTTCACTACATCAATAAAAATAATTAATCTTTTTACTTGCCTTTTGTAGGGGCAGATAATATATCTCGACTCTAAGGATCAGGAAGGTTCCTTCCCTATCTTGAGGTAGAGATATGTTGGTACTGACAAGGAAGCTCGGAGAAAGCATTGCGATTGATGATCACATCAAGATCGTCGTGGTGCAAATCAAAGGCAAGCAAGTTCGCTTGGGCATCAAAGCGCCAAAAGAAACCAAAATTCATCGTGAAGAGGTATATAAGGCCATTCAGGACCAAAATACCGAGGCGTCCCATGCTGACATGGGAAGTATTTCAATTTTAACCGACGAACTTAATAAGAAGTAAATTCCTGCTTGCAGCATTGCCCCTACGCCCGCTATAATTTAGAGGCAGAGTCGCTAATGCGGTTCAACATTGCTGGAGGCAGTCGTGAAAATTAAGACAACCAGATTCGGTGAACTTGAAGTTGATAAAAAAGATATTATCAATTTTAAAGAGGGCCTTCTTGGATTTGATACACTAACAAAGTTTTTTGTAGTCGACCCAGGCGATCAAACTTTAATTCTTTGGTTACAATCTGTTGAAGATGCATCAACTGCATTTCCAATGATTGAACCTAAAATTTTCCAAGCAGATTATTCAGTTAAACTTTTGCCTGCAGAGCTTACTAGCCTTGAAATTGAAAGTTTAAGTGAAGCAAGTGTTTACACTATTCTAACTATTCCACAGACTGTGACTGAAATGTCTGCAAACTTAAAAGCTCCTATTATTATTAATAATAAGACTAAGATTGCACGTCAGATCGTTCTACAAGACAGCAAGCTTGAAGTACGTTTCCAAATGTACAAAGAGCTTAAACGTCATATCGTGAACTATGCATCTGATGACACAAGAAGAGTTAGAGGACAGGACAATGTTGTTATCTCAACAGACACTGCTACAAATAACAGTGCACCAGTTGAAAAAGAAACAACTGTTAAAACAAATAATCCTGAAGCTTAATTTTTTATAAAAATTGATCAAAAAAAAGCCCTCTTCAAGAGGGCTTTTTTTATATTCTGGTTTCTGTCGCTGTTCTAGATAAATTCAAATACATAGCGGCTTCCGAATTTTTGGGATCTTTTGAAAGAACCCTTTCCCATTCAGACTGTGCTTCTAAAATTTGTCCCGCTCCATAATAAAGAACGCCTAAAGCAACTCTTGCTTCCATAAAATTTGGCTCTTCATTTTTAAGTCTTTTTAGTTCATCAAAAGCTTTGGCGATGAAGTTTTTCTTAGCATAAACCTTCGCAATGCTGACGCGTACATTTAGAAGCGTTGGATCTAGTGCAATAACTTTATTGTATTCAAAAAGAGATTCATCATAGCGATTATAAGACATATACATTTCAGCAATTTCTAAATGCTTACTTGCAAACTTTTTATTCACGTGAGTATCTTCTACTCCACCGCTGGCACCTTGTGCTTTGACCCTTTCGTTGGCCTGAACAAAAACTTTTTTAGCTGCCTCGTAGTGACCGATATCATTATAGAGAACAGATAAACTAATAGAAGCATCAGTATGTGATGGCTCTAGCTCAATGACTTTATTAAATGCTTTGATTGCTTTACCAATTTCACCCTGGTGATGAAAAATATTACCCATTTGAAAGTAACACTCTACCAACGTATCTCTGTCACCAATTGGATCGGCGCCCTCAAGAAGCTCATTGTAGATTACAAAGGCGCGCTTTAAATCACCTCTATCAAAACAAGTACGACCCTTAGATAAAAGTTCACTTCTATCGATTTCAATCACAAAGAGCTCCTAGAGTTCAGAGCAAGCTTGATAAGCCTTGCTTAAACGTTCACGTCCGGATTCATCAAGACGTGATTGATAGATTTTATAGTAATTACCGCAACCATTTTTATCAGTAAGCTTTGCACTAGTTTGAAGAACTCTAACAGCAGCATGCTCAACAATCTTAGGATCTCTAAAAGTGTTTAGGATATCAAGATATCTGTAGCGAGCAGCACCCCATTCTTCTGTTTTATAATAAAAATCTGCAATATATTGCTCTTTGTCCTGAAGCATTTGCTTACATTTTTCAATTTTTTCGTTTGAGTTTTGAATGTATTCAGATCTTGGAAATACTCGAACTAGCTCTTTATAATATTTAATCGCTTCGTTGGCAGAAGATAGATCGCGATCAAATGTTTCTGGAAGTTGATTATAAAAACTTTCTGCAATCTTCCATAATACATAATCACTCTTTTCATGCTTTGGATGGAAATCTCTAAACAGAATATAAGAAGCTGCAGCTTCAGTATAATTTTCTTGTTTAAACTGAACATCTGCCAAGAGCAGTTCTGCGTGAGTCGCATAAAAACTATAAGGATATTTTGAACGCAATGTATTTAGTTTTTCAGTTGCTAAAAGATAGCGCCCCTCTTCAACAAGAGATTGAGCTTCTTTAAAAACAACTTCTGCTTCTGTTTCACCCTCTGGTCTAGGTGTAGAACAGCCTATAAGAATGGCAAAAATTGCTAAAAAGACGGTATTTAAGTATTTCATGGTTCCTCAGTTAGTCTAAGTTTACCATTTTTGAAAATAACGCGTCAAAAAGAACTGTTGTTTCTTCGGGCGTAAATAGACTGATAAATCTCTAAAATGATGAGCTTTAATGCAGCTGCTAATGGAATACTAATAACCATTCCCAATACACCCATTGACTGCGACCCCAGAATAACCGACACAACGACCACTAGAGGATGAAGATCGACGATTCTTGACACAAGAATAGGAAAAACTATGGCGATATCAATGGCATTGGCAACTGTATAAAGAATCGCAATGGCCGCAAAAGTTCCACCAGCTCCATACTCAGCCAACACATAGATTAAACCAGGAATAGCACCAATAACTGGCCCAACGTAAGGAATAATATTTGTTATGCCTGCGACAAGACCCAGAAGAAACGAGAACCTTATATCTAAAAACCATAATCCAGCAGTAATGATGACAAAAATAATTGAGGCTTCTACAAACTTGGCAAATATATAGCCACCTATTTTTTTTCCGAACTCATGAGTTAAGGAATAAAACCGTTCAAACAAAGTATTGGGGCAGATATTGAGCAATATATCTCTAAAGACAATCCCATCTTTTAAAATAAAAAAGGTAAATAGTGGTACTAAAAAGACCCACTCCAATAAAGATGCTAACCATTTTGGAAGAGCCAGGATTGAATTCGTAACGTATTTATTTGAGTTTTCTAGAAAGTCATAAAGATAGCTATCATTAAGGTCGTAACCTGCCTTTTCCTTAAGCTCTTTTTTCACCACAACATATCTATTCGTAATGTAGCTTTCTACTTTAGGGATATAAAATTGTAAGTTTCTAGCCTCATCACTAATAAGAGGAACGGCTTTTGTTATAGGCCAGGCTGATATCCCTATTAAACCCATTAATAGAGCTATGATTGCTAACGTTCTTGGAATACCAAGCTTCATCAAGATGGGGACACCTGGTCTAATCATTAAACTTATGACGTATGCGAGCAAGAGAGGTGCTGAGACTCTTGGAACTGATGCTAAAGCAAGAATCATTACAATAATGACTGTAAAGAAGAATACTGTTCTAGCAATTTCTCTGTTTCGCCATTTAGATAAGTGTTTTTCAATCACACTTGAGCCTTTTCAATTTGGCTAATTTTAAATTTTAACTCACGCACTTCACGAGAGAGTGAATAAAAACGATTGGCGATAATTTGTGACACAGACTGAAGCAGTTTTGCCGCGATGACAGGATATTGCAAAATCAACTGATCAACATCTGGCTTAAACAGGCCCAAGAGCTCGCAGCCCTGTCTTGAGACTGCTGAGGCATTTCTTACGCTATGCTCTTGTAGTAAAGATAATTCGCCAAAATACTCACCACTTTCAAGGGTCAAAATTCTCGTAACGTCTTGATCGCTACTCATATCTGGAACGTCTTCTTCTCTAACGTTGACCATAATATCGACATGACCGCCATAGAGTAGATAAAAGCCGAAGCCTACATCATTTTGTCTAAAAATGACTTCGCCGTCACCGAATGATCTATGGTGCATATGCCTTGATAAAATTCTTAGTTCATTGTCTGTAAAATTTCCAAGAACGGGAATCGATCGTAAAAACTTTGGAATATTTTTACCTGAGCTTAGTCTCGGATTTGATAACCAAAAATATTTAAGAGTTGAAATATTTACATTCTCTGTAACTTCTTCACCACTTAGAATTTTTGCACGTTGCTCTGATTCATAGCTACCTGCCATTACAATCTCCCGATAAAGCCAAGCTTTTGACTCTCAACCCAGCCACTTAAATATTGAGGTGCAACGATCAGTGACCAGCCATCGCTATTTTTATCAATTTGAATTTTTTCACCGGCCCTAATTGTTTTGGGTGAACTAAATACAGCTGATGGACCTTCATAGATAGGCGTTTCTTGTAAAACAATGGCGCTAACTTGTTGTTGATAGTAGCCCCAATAAAGTCCTTGTGGAATCAATGCAGCTAGCCACAAGATAATAACCAAAGCTTTGCTTCCATACTTCCATTTTCGCTTAGTATTCCAAAATGCTAAACTCAAAATTAAAACAGAAAGAGTCGCCCAAAATTCAAAAGGAAGTAGAGCTAATGATTGATAGAAATCTTGAAAAATATTCATTGAGGCCTGTGGAGTCATTCCCAATTTAGACAAAACAAAATCAAGATTGTTATGAATAGTGCTTCCACTCGCCCCTTTCATTAAAGCCATTTCAAAGTGATATCTTGCCACTGCAAAATGGTCGAGTTTCATATGAAAAGAACCTAGCAACTCGTGAAACTGTGCTGGGTTTAATTGACTCTTTGATTCAATCAATAAATCAATTCCATCTTGAAAACTGTTCTTTACGTAGAGATCTTGTAAATTCTGAAGCAGTGCGCTTAATGAGTTTTGTGACATGTGAGTATTATCGTCTCCAGTTATATCTGTGGCAAGGAGGAACTTTCTTAGGGGTGAGAACTAGGGTATGTTTTAGGTGCAAAAGGAGCATTTGTGGACTGGGGCGTAAGCAACCAAACTATTCAAGAATTAGAGGATAAGTTATTCTCTGCGATTCTTATCGAACAGCGACAATTTAATTCCATTAAAAAACCTGTTAGTGAAAAAATAGATTTTTCTAAGCATTGTTCAGCCGAGCTCTCGAAAACTAGAGGCACAGAGCTTAAAAATAACCCTCTTTTTTCCGGTCGTGGCCATGGGCCCTATGTTGAACTTATTGATGGCTCGGTAAAACTCGATCTTATTGGTGGTATTGGTCCCTATATTTTAGGCCATTCACATCCTCTTCAAATCAGATCTTTTTTAAAAGCTTCGAGAGGATGTCTCTTAAATTCAACTAATTTTATTCCATCTGAACTATCACTACAATTATCTAAGTCTTTATTAGAATTTTGTCATGGCTCGGCTTTAACACATTGCTGGTTTAGTGGATCTGGAAGTATGGCAAACGACAGTGCAATGAGATTATTGTGGCACAAGAGAGTTCCAAGAACGAGGATCCTTGCTTTTGAAAATTCATTTGCGGGTAGAAGTCTTGTCATGCAGTCCATCACCCAAGGAGATAGTTCTGCTAAAGATCTTTTGATTGATTATATTCCGTTTCCAAAGGATGAAGATTCAACTTATCGATCTCTTCAAATTCTCGAACAACTTATAAAAGAGCACGGTGACAGTTATATTACTTTCTATGGTGAACTGGTTCAAGGTGAAGCTGGTATCAATCTTCCATTACAAGGTTCATTGGCCAAGATTTTCAAAGCAATTAAAAAGCAACAAATTCCTATTTGGATAGATGAAGTTCAGACATTTGCCAGGACAACTCAACTTTTTGCCTTTCAAAAGTTTAATGTTGAAGAGTTTGTCGATATTTGTACTATTGGAAAAGCTTTTAATATTTCCGCCGTTCTTTTTTCAAACCAATTTTCTCTAAAACAAGGTCTTGGCGGAACATTTCAAGCCAATATAGCATCTATTTTATTTGCCATAGATCTTTTAAGGCTGTTGAAAGATGGTGCATTTTTTGAACCAAAAGGAAGAAGTCATAAACTAGAATCATCGATTGCAATGATGTTTAAAAATATCACTGCGGCAGATAATAAATTTAATTCCCGCGCCCATGGTGTAGGCTTGATGTGGGCCATAAGTTTTAAAAATGGTACCCAGAATTTTATTGAGGCTTTTTTAAAAGATCTTTTTGAAAATGGTATCATCGCTTGGCGAGCGGGAAGACAACATCATTGTTTACGATTGTTGTTTCCCTATACACTTACAAATAATCACCTTAAAGAGATTGAAGATATCTTTATTCAATCTTTTTCAAAATTTAATGACTCGGAGTCTTGAATGTTCTTTATACGACCTGTACAAAGCGAAGATTTAGAACAGCTTTTTGCTTTAAGTCAGTTACAAACTTTTATAAACTTACCTGCTGACAAGGCTGTTCTTAAAAGAAAAATCAATGCCTCTATTAAGACATTTCAAAGACCATCAAAAAAGCTTGAAGATAATTACTATGTTTTTGTTCTGATCGATCAAAGTCAAAGCAAGGTTATTGGCGCCTCTATTATTCACGGAAAGCACGGTACGGAAAAAGAGCCACATTTCTTTTTAAGTGTCGGAGTCGAGGAAAAATTTAGTAAAACTTTAAATACTGGCTTCATGCATGGGACCTTAAAATTTGGTCTTGAAAAAGATGGTTACACTGAGATTGGAGGTTTGATCTTAGACCCAAATTATCGTGGTCATATTGAGAAATTAGGTAAACAACTCTCTTTCGTGCGTTTTCTTTACATGGGTACACACCAAGAACAGTTTACAGATGTCATCCACTCCGAGCTATATCCACCATTTGACTCGCAAGGAAATTCACCTTTATGGGAGGCTATTGGAAGACGTTTTTTAAATATGGATTATCACGATGCAGATATGCTCAGTAGAGAAAACGGCGAGTTTATTTTAAGTTTGTTTCCTTCCGACACAATTTACGGAACGCTTCTCACCCCTGAGGCTAGAAATGCAATTGGTAAGGTTGGCCCTGAAACCGAGCCAGTCAAACGAATGTTAGAAAGTATTGGATTTTGTTATACCCAAGAGGTCGACCCTTTCGACGGTGGTCCTCACTATCGAGCGAGATTAAAAGACATTTCTCTTATACGAGAAATGAAAAGTGGTAACATTCAGTTTAGCAATGATTTAGATTTTACCAAACTTGATGATTACTTAATCTTAATTTCAACAAATGATGATAGTTTTGTTGTGATTAAAACAACAGCTTCTTTAGTGAATGATACAATCATGATCTCTAGTGAGCTAAAAAATTTACTAAAGAATTCATCTACAGCAACTAAAAGCTACGCTATTCCATTTTGAGGTTTTATGAAATATCAATTAAAAGGTAATTACTTCTCAAGCTCTTTTCAACTTCCTCCAACGACTGGACCTAGTGCTGTAGACGTTTTAATTGAGCGCAAGTGTCCAGCTGATACTGAAACGCTACTTTGGTCTATGCCTGTCGATTATCGACACGTTGAACCGGTTATTGAGTCTGCTGTTAAAGGTTTTAAAGTATGGCGCTCGACTCCTCTGTCTGAAAGAATCGCAGCACTTAAGCGCTTTCAAGAGATAGCACTTTCAAGAAAAAATGAAATGGCACAAGCCATTTCACTTGAGATGGGCAAACCTCTTTGGGAAGCAATGACTGAAGCAACTTCTGTTATTGGAAAAGTTGACGTTACTATCAACGATTCTCTTCCTCGTATTCAAACTGCCCCTATATCTGACATCATGCCTAGAACAACAGGCCACACCTACCATAAACCACTTGGGCCAAGTTTAATTATTGGACCTTTTAATTTTCCATGCCACTTAGCAAACACACAAATTCTAGCTGCGCTTATTTCAGGCAACTCGATTGTTTTTAAACCTTCCGAAAAAACAGCTTATTCAGGTGAGCTACTGATTGATTTTCTTTCTCAAGCAGGATTTCCTGATGGCGTTATTAATATGATTCAAGGTGACGGTGAGATTGCTGCAAGACTGGTCAAAGACAGAAGACTTAAAGCTGTTTTCTTTACCGGTTCCAAGGAAGTCGGGTTAAAAATTTTAAAATCAACCCATACGGACCTTTCGAAAATGGTTGCCCTAGAACTTGGTGGAAAAAACCCAGCGATTGTTCATCGAGATGCGAATAAAGAATTAGCTCTTACCGAGTTACTCAAGGGATGTTTTTTGACCACTGGTCAGCGTTGCACTTCAACTTCAATTGTTGCTATTCATCGATCAATGATGGATGAATTCGTGGCAAAGTTTCATACCTATGCAAAGAAGATTATCATTGGTCACCCTCTTGATACATCACCAGAACCATTTATGGGACCTCTTGTTGATCAACGTGCAGTCGATAGTTACTTATTATTTATGGGCATGGCAAAACGAGAAGGTATTGAAGAGATTATGCGAGGAAAGCATCTTAACCGTGCTACTCCTGGGCATTATGTTTCTCCATCCATCCATATTGCAAAAGCCCTAGATCCAAAAAGTCATTTTTTATCCAGTGAAATTTTTGGCCCTAATTGTACATTTATTCCATTTGATGAACCAGAAGAAGCTATCGAAATCGCAAACTCTACTGAATATGGACTTGCATCTTGCGTTTTCACTGAAGATCAAAACTTTTATCAAAAATGTGTACTAGAAATTGATAGCGGTCTTCTTAATCTTAATCGCTCTACATGTGGAGCAAGTGCAAAATTACCATTTGGTGGTATTAAAAATTCAGGGAATTATCATCCGGCAGCCGTTGCAGCAATTGATGCTTGCGTTTATACGATGACAAGTCTTGAAGTTGCTCATGGGCCAGAGGATGCTGATCTTGGAAGTATTAAAGGACTAGATCTTTAAGCATGTTTTTTGTTAACAAGAACGCCTGATCGCGATGATTTTTTCATATCGTCGCGAAGTCCTCTTTCTTGCTCAATATCAATTGAGGCATTCTTCTTATAGCTTTGCATAATTTCTTTTTGACGCATTTTGTGGACATTTTTTTCTAATCGCTTTTTTTCAATCAAGATAAATGATGATGTTTGCATACGATCAGCTGATTCTTTTTCATTTGGTGTTTCACTGGATATATCTTGATCTACAACGTCCGCTTCACTTGTGATTTCTGCATCAGCAATCGATTTGGCCTCTACTGATTCGTCTTCTTCTGCTTCTGGAAAGGTAAACGGGAGAATTTTTGCCAAAGAAGCCGCCTCAACCTCTTCGCTAGTTTCAACCCCCATTTTAACGTACATGAGTTGGGTTAAAGGAACCCTTTTATTACCTTCTGACGTCGTCGTCAGCTCATTAATTTCCTCTGGCGTTAAAATACGCAAGAGGTTCATCATTAAAGATGATCTCATGGTCGCTCCTCGTACTTGACTCTTATCGTCAGGAATGGCAAAAACCTTGAGTTCTATAATTTTCTTTTGATATTAATGCCTTACATCCTTAATTTCCCCATGAAAGCGCTGGACAACGAACTCCCTAAGATTTATAAAATGTACTCGTTTTTAGATTCAGTTGGGGTGTGGCGCAGTGGTTAGCGCAGTAGACTGTTAATCTATTGGTCGTGGGTTCGAATCCCACCTCCCCAGCCATTTTTAAACATAAAAAAGCCACCTTTTAGGTGGCTTTTTTTATATGAGGTCATCATGTCAATATTTTCACAAAATCAGTTAGCTGAATTTCACTCAATGATGATCCAATCCTATAATGACTTTTTAGAAGACCTCAGAGAAGACGGACCTGAAGAAGAAACCGAGGGTTTATCTGAAGATTTTTTAGAACATTTCAAATATGTAGCTGACTCTAAAGCTCTTAATGAATTCTCGCCTCTTAAATTTTACTGGGTCAACCTGGTCGATAACCTCATTTACGTTTTACAAATGTGGCAAGACGCCGATGAAGAAGGCCTTGTTGATTTTTGGACTGAGAGTGAGTACTCAGAAGCTTATATTGACCTAAGCAATCAAGGCGACGATACACTCTCAATCACTTCAAATCTTATGCCTCTTCTAGAAGGCCAAGTACTAGGTTTCTATCACTGGCACTTGAGCTCTCTACATAAGGCGAAAGAGAATCCTACACTCTATCAACAAGTTTCAGATATCGGTGATCATGATCTTGGCATTAGAATAGGAGAAGAAAACTTTATAGCTCCACCAGAATCACATAACGATGCACCTTCACTACCTTTTTGGAGTAAGAGCTTCAGCGATAAATCTGTTTCAATCGATGACGACGGAGGAGAACTTGTTGGAGGAATGCAAGAACTTGAGTCTATTTCATTGGGTGATATGAAGATTAACCTAAAAGGATCTACACCAGAAATTGATGATAATATCCTCACATATAAAGCTAAAGTTCAAAAAGCTCTTGAGATTATTCAGAAGTATTCTCCAGATTGTTTCAATGCCATTAAAATATTCACGCACTCGCTTGTGCTTGTTGATGAACCTGGTATCGTGAGCTACTCCCTACAATCTTTGCCTGGATATTCTAATATTAATGTTAAAGAACGCGATGAAGTCGACCTCATAGATGACTTAGTTCATGAAAATGGTCACCATGTTTTAAATGCTATTTTAAATGCAGAAGAACTTCTTGAAGAAGATGATGATAAGATATTTTGGTCACCTTGGAGAAATTCATTAAGACCGATTCGAGGCATGTACCACGGATACTTAACGTTTGTTTGGGCTTATCAATTATTCAAAGATCTCAGAGCTTCGAAGACAGACTTTTCACCAACTCAATTTGAGAAAATTTCACTTCGATCAATTGAAGAGTACTACATGCTCGATTTTTGTCATGCTCAACTTGATTATGCATTCAAGCAAAAGAAGATTACTCATAAGGGGTTTGTGATATTTAAGCAAGCCAAAGACTTTATAACTAAAGAAAAAGACTCAATTACTGATGCGGAAAATCTTTTATCATCTCAGTCTTTAAAACAGATAACTGAGTTAAAAGAGTCACTAAAAGGCGCCAAACTCAAGTACCTTAATTTCCTATAAGTTAGAAAACTAGCTCCCTTTGTATATTTGAATCATAATATTCACATGCAAAGTCATATCTCAATGAGCAAGACATTTTTGTGTTCGTCTGAGCAACTTTGGCCATATCTGTCTGATACGGCAACGATGAATCGTGAGTTAAAACTAAGCCCTATGACCTTTGAAACAGTTAAGGGTATACGTCATGGAAAACAAAAAATTCTTTTTTTCAATACTCTTTGGACTGAAGAGCCGTGGGAATGGGTGTTTGGACAATGGCTTAGTAATGAAAGAGTTTATTCAAAGGGGTTTTTTAAAAGTTTAAAGTCGAAATTTGCAATTCATTCTCTAGATAACGGATGTGAGGTTCAAATCTCGTTTAGTATTATTCATCGTTTCCCTTATTTTTCAAAGGTTCTTGATAATGCAACCCGTTCAGTTATTAACAAGATCTTTGAATATCTGGAAAGAAAGTCTTTTGTATTTCAGAATAAGTCTAACATGGAACCTGTTAAACCTATTCAACTCGAGCATTGGTTAACCTCTGCTCACGAAGTAGAAAGGGCACGTATTGAACCAAAGCTTCTCGCTAAATCACTACAAACCACATGGCAAAATGTCTTTCTTCAATCACAATCCTCAAGATACTGTTCTCGCTTTTCAATTCTCTTCGATATTAAGTGTCCTCATTGCAGAGGTTCGATGGCGACAGCTCCTCGATTAACTGAAATACCAAAAAAAATTGAATGCCCTTCATGTGATATTGATATAGATCCTAGCTCAACAGAAAATCTCTCCCTAACGCTTCGAGACAGCACTCTTCCTGTGAGTTTAAATGGAGTTGATTTTTGTAGTAGTGACGTATCTCACAAACCAATGGTTATCTTTCAAAAGCTTGGGCATCTTTGGGAATTTCAGATCCATTTAAAACCTGGTCTATATATTTTAAAGCGCAGAGGATTCATTGAGGCAATAAAAATTCATGTTTCATCAAGCTTCGAAAAGAAAATTTTTGATTTCAAAACGAGCTGGATAAAACAAAGTGCATTAACTGTTGAGTTAAATACAGACCTTATATTTAACGGTGAAGGTCTTGAAGATTTCGATCTTATTTTTTTAGAATATTTAAGTATTGATAGCGGCACCTTGTCACTTGCCGAGGCGCTTTTAGATTTTGAAGTATCGAGATTATTGCCATCATCAAAGATCTCCTCAGATTTTCCGATCGAAATTGGTCATAAAACACTGCTGTTTACCGATGTTGTTGGAAGCACTGATTTATATTTTGATATTGGTGACACAGAAGCTTTTGGAAAAATTCGTGACAGCTTTCTTCATATTGGAAGAGTCTGCCAAAAGCACAAAGCTCTTTTGGTTAAAACTATTGGTGATGCTACGATGTATGCTTTTCATACTCCATTCGAAGCCATCCAAGCAGCCATAGAACTTCAAAAAAGTAATCCTAAGGAAAACTTACGACTTCGCATTAGTTTGCATAGCGGGAAGTGTTTATCTATATCAACCGGCGACGGCCTGGACTTCTTTGGAGATACTGTAAATATATGTGCTAAATTTCAATCTGCAGCTGATGCCAATGAGATCGTTTTTGATTCAACTTTAATCAATTCAAAGACAAAAGAATTATTTAATGGACTAGATTCTGAAATGATAAAGTTTGAGCTTCAGGGAAAAAATAAAAGAGACTTTAGTCTTTTAAAATTGAAAGTTTATTAAGTCTTGATTGCATTTCGTTTGCAGGCATCATTTCTCCAACAGCAGCCGCAACCTTAACTCCATTTTTATAAACGTCTATTGCTTCTTGCGTTTTGCCTAAGTTTTCCAGACACTTACCTTTCAATAGAAAGGACTGTGAGTGTTTAGGATTAACAACAATAGATTTATCGACAAAAGCTAAAGCATCTAAATAATTCTTTCTCTTGAAATTTATATCAGCTATGCCAAATAGGGCAATCTGGTCATTATTGTCAATTTCTAAGACCTGATTAAACATTTTTTCTCTTCGAGCAATGTCTGCCAGTTCTTTTTCTTCCTTAAGTTTAAGCTCGCGCTTAAACTTTGCTTCTTCACCGTACATGGCGAAGCTTTTTGTTGTGGCGAGAGATTTTTCAACCTCAGCTTCTTCAATCTTTCCCAAATTCATTAAAGCTAAACTTTTATTCGTATGCGCCATTACTGATGATGGATTTTTTTCCAATAATTTATCCATCCAGTCGATTGTTTTATGGTGTTGAGCAGACCTTGAGTAAATAACCCCAATGGCCTCATAGGCATCTGCAAAAGTCTCATCAAATTCTATTACTCTTTTCAACTTTTTTAATGCAAGTTCTTCATTGTTTTTTTCAAAGTCTTTAATTGCTTGCACATAGAGGGTTTGTGCTTTTTCGATATTTAATAAGTCATTAAAGTATGGAGCTCCATGAACCTTAACGTTAAGATTTTGCTTGTTTATTTGAACATCATGACTAGCATCAAGGATTCTATAATCACGCTTGAGACTCGCTGTTATCAGATAAATATCGCCAAATTCATTGACTGAATCTACAGAGCCGATTTTTTGTGAGTCTGCGAAAATTGAATCTCCCTCTTTACACTCAATCCTAGTCTTTGTTTCGAGTGTAACGGGAAAATAATTAGCACCACGTCTAGTTTGAATTTTAGCGGCAGTTTCCTGACCTAAAAAACAACCTTTATTATAATTAATGGCGACTTCATTTAATCTCGTTTCATTAACTAATACATCTGGCTTTATATTTTTATTCCAAACGGGAATTGCAGCTAGATCAAAATATTCTTCACAGGTTTCATCAGTCTCTGATTTCGCTACTATGAATGCTTGCTCTCCAAAGAAGTTAACAGGTATTCCTTTGTAGAATTTTCCAACAACTAACGAAAAGTTATTTTTCTCTTCGCTTTCAATTTGTGTATCTTCCATAATGACAAATTTTTCAAAGTCAGCGCGAAAGTTATCAACTAATGCGGTTGGCAGATAAAGATGAAAAGTATCACCCTTTTGAAACAAGATTCCAAAGTATGTGACACGTGCGACACGATCGAGCCTAACAACTGCCTTTCCTTCAATTTCTATACCTGTAATATCTTGAGCGAGTTGTCTTTGTAGCCATTCAAAGGAGTCTATACCTTTTATTAAAAGCATACTCCAATTCAACAACGCAACAGGATGTGACCAATATCTGATATTATTTATCTTTTGAATATTAGACTGCGAAGGATTCACCACACCCACAAGTGTTAGCTGCATTTGGGTTTTGAAATACGAAACCCTTACCATTTAGTCCGTCTTTAAAATCTAGAACTACACCTTTGAGATAAATTGTAGACTTAAGGTCTATAAAAACCTTTACTTCGCCAAGATCAATGACGTTATCGTTATCTTTTTTATTATCAAAATCGATTTTATAACTTAAGCCTGAGCAGCCTCCACCTATTACGGCAAGTCTTAGGCCTTTGTCTTCGCCTTGTTCTTGAAAAATTTTTTTGATCTGCTCAGTAGCCTTATCTGTAATCGTGACAATTTGTTCATCGCTCATATCAATTGCCTCCAATGGGACACATATCATTATAACAGATCCCACTAACTTACAAAATTAGTAACATTATTGACGATTTTTAGACTATTATTAAGACTTGAGGGAATCGTTTTTATGGCCGTTTTTATAAAGTTTGAAAATTCACACACTTACGCACCGCTTCGTTTATCAACAATTCCCGTTGTTTTAGGCAGAAGCTCCAAGGCTGGACTACAACTTCAAGACAGTATGTGCAGTGGTCAACACATGAGCCTACAAATCTCTCCTGAGGGTTATGTCATCGTCAGCGACCTTAACTCTACAAATGGTACCTATATCAATGAAACCTTAATCTCTATGGCGGCCAAGCTGTATATCGGTGACATTGTGCGCGTCGGTGATACTAAGTTTTATATTGATGAGTCATCACTAACACCAAAAGAGAAAAGTGTTCTTGTTTCAAATAGCAATAAAACATCGTTTACCACTATTGGACTACCAAAAGAAAATGATGATGCTTTTTCTGCCGCAAAATCTGCCAGACGAAAGGCTATGGGTCTTCCCGATCAAGTTGATGAAAAATCTACACCAGATCTGATTAAACTTGATGACGATGATGATGAGTTGGGAATTGATATTCCTGCCAAACCTAATCAGAAGCTTGCCATGGTTAGTAATGAGGATAGTGACGAAGCACTTTTTGAATTGGGTGAAAGCTCCGGCAATACAAAAATGATTAAGTTGGATAATTTCAAATCGGTTAAGAAAAAGACTGGTACTACTATTTCTAAGACTTCTAAAGTCGCAAAAGGTCTTAAAAAACAAAAACCAACATCTGGATTTTTATCAAAAGTTAAAAGTCTTTTTGGAAAAGACGATTAAGGATTCCAGATCTCTTCTAATAGCCCGGCCTGATTGACAAGAGATCGGGCAACTACAAACAAATAATCTGAAAGACGATTGATATAAATGAGATGGATTTCTTTTAAATCATTTGGATTTATTTTGTGAAAGGCGACAAAGTTTCTCTCCACTCTTCGACAAACAGTTCTCGCAACATGAGCGTGGGCAGCAGCAGGATTACCAGTAGGTAATACGAAGTTTTTTAATAAAGGTAAGCTTTTAGACATGGTATCAATTTCATTTTCTAATTCTAAAACGTGTGAATCATTGATGTCGGGCAAATTAAATTTATCTCTTTCACTTGGCTCACAAGCCATTTGACTACCAAGATCAAAGAGTCTGGATTGAACATTTTTTAAAACCTCTTTTTGAGAAAAAGATTGATCCGCGTAAGCCCTGATAAGACCAACATGAGAGTTCAGCTCATCAACTTCACCATAAAGAGAAATTCGAAGATCAGATTTGGTAACACGTGTTCCACCGATCAATCCTGTTAAGCCCTTATCACCAGTCTTGGTATAAACCTTCACTACATATTCCTTCTGTAACGTCCACCGACTTCATAAAGAACAGAGGTCACTTCTCCAAGCGAACAATAATTAACCGTTTGGAGTAGTTCTTCAAAGACATTGCCACCACTTAAACATTTTTCTCTAAGTTTATTTAATGCTTTTTGTGAAGTTGTCTTATTAGATTCTTTAAATTTTTGGAGGCGCGAGATTTGGTCATTTTTTTCTTCATCAGAACATCTTGAAAGTTCGATCTCTTGGTTAAACTGTTCATCAATATTATCAGCAATATAAGTGTTTACACCTATTATTGGAAGTTCACCAGAATCTTTCAACGTTTCATAATATAGAGATTCCTCTTGAATTTTCCCGCGTTGATACATGGACTCCATTGCGCCAAGAACTCCGCCCTTATCAGAGATATTTTCAAACTCAGCTAAAATTGCTTCTTCAACAATATCTGTAAGCTCTTCAACAAGATAAGCACCTTGAAGTGGGTTATCTGTTTTATTCATACCAAATTCACGATTGATAATCATTTGGATTGCCATAGCTCTTCGTACAGACTCTTCTGTTGGAGTAGTAATCGCTTCATCATAAGCATTGGTATGAAGTGAATTACAATTATCAGAAAGGGCAATAAACGCCTGTAAAGTTGTTCTTATGTCGTTAAAATCAATTTCTTGTGCGTGTAATGATCTGCCTGATGTTTGAATATGGTATTTAAACTTTTGGCTCTTTGGATTAGCTCCGTATTTATCTCGAAGAGTTACTGCCCAAATCTTTCTAGCAACTCGTCCAATAACTGTATATTCAGGATCTAAGCCATTGCTAAAAAAGAAAGATAAGTTATCACAGAAGTCGTCAATATTTAGACCGCGAGACAAGTAGTATTCAACAAACGTAAATCCGTTTGAAAGAGTGAACGCTGTTTGTGTAATCGGGTTAGCTCCGGCTTCAGCAATGTGATAACCAGAAATTGAAACGGTATAGTAATTCTTAATGGCGTTTTTACAAAAGAACTCTTGAACATCACCCATAAGTTTTAAGGCAAATTCTAATGAGAAAATACATGTATTCTGGGCCTGATCTTCTTTCAGAATATCAGCCTGAACAGTTCCACGAACTTGTCGCATCACTTCGACCATTTTGGACATATCATTCAATTGATCAGCAGAAAGCTTTTGTCTTGCGGCCGCATTCATAAAGAAGGCCAAGATAATCGGCGCTGGTCCATTAATCGTCATAGAAACTGATGTCTGTGGGCTTGTAAGATCAAAGCCTTTAAACAATAGCTCCATATCTTCAACCGTTGCTATCGAAACACCGGCTTCACCAACTTTTCCAAAAATATCTGGTCTTGTATCTGGATCTTCACCATAGAGAGTTACTGAATCGAAGGCCGTAGATAAACGTTTGGCCGTATCGTTTTGCGATAAATAGTGAAAACGCTTATTAGTTCTTGCAGGTCCACCTTCTCCGGCGAACATTCTTTTTGGATCCTCATCGGCACGTTTGAACGGAAATATTCCCTGAGAAAATGGAAAAAATCCTGGCAAGTTTTGTTTTCCAATAAAGCGGTACTTGTCTGCAAGAGAGCTGAATTTTGGTGTTGCGACCTTTGGTAGATCAAGACCTGACAAGGATTTATATTTTGACGGAACCTTGATCTGTTTACCGCGTACTTCGTAGACGTACTCACCCTGGGCATATTGCTTAATTGTGTCTTCAAACGATTGAATTTCTTCAAGGCACTTCGGTGGCAGTCCATCTTTAATAACACGGGCTTTTTCTGTGATATCTTTATTTGTGGGTAAAAGTTTTTGAGCTTCAATTAAAGCTTGGTACTCGCCAAGTTTTTGCGCTGTTTGTTCTACCGATTCATTATAGTCTCGAACACTTCCGGCAAGCTCTCTTAAATAAAGGCTTCGAGCTGGAGGAATGATTGCATCTTTTACCCTAGAAGCTTTTTCACAAATCATTGATTCTAATCGATCGGCTTCAAAGTCAAAAGATGTCACTATATCTTTAAATAGAGCATTAACCCCTACATCATTAAACTTACTGGCCATAGTGCCATAGACAGGAAGACCATCATCATCTGGTGAACCTGGATGACCCGCAAATAAATTATGATTTCTTCTGTACTGCTTTCTGATATCTCGAAGAGCATCTTCTGAACGTGGTTTCTCAAATTTATTAAGAATAATAAAATCTGCAACTTCAAGCATCTCAATTTTTTCAAGTTGCGTTGCTGCCCCATACTCTGGAGTCATGACATAGGCACATTTATCAGCCACTTTAGTAATTTCATCACTGGCTTGTCCGATGCCCGAAGTTTCAATAATGACCAATGAGAAATCTTGTGATTTTAAAAACTTCGTTACATTTTTAATTTGTGGAGAGAGTTCGGTATTTGAATCTCTTGTGGCCAACGATCTAACGTAGAACTGAGAGTAGACAGAACTTCCAAGTCGAATTCTGTCGCCTAGAAGTGCGCCTTGAGTTTTTTTCTTTGTCGGATCAACCGAAACAAGAGCAATTTTCTTATCAGGATAGATTCTATTAAATCTTAGTAGCAACTCATCGATAAGCGATGATTTTCCAGCTCCACCGGTACCGGTAATCCCCAAAACTGGAACGTTAGATTTTTCATCGTTTAACTTAATCTCAATGCCATTTTCAATAGCAGAGACAACTTTACCAATTGTTCTTGCATCTAAGTTATTGGAATTTATTTTAGAAAAGTCAAAACCTTCTAATGTATCGTGATCAGCACGCTCGAGCATATTATCGATAATACCAACAAGGCCGAGTTTCATCCCATCTTCAGGCGAATATATTCTGGTAATACCTTTTTCATGCAGGGCCTTAATTTCTTTTGGAGTAATAACTCCACCACCGCCACCAAAAATGCGAACATTCTTTGCACCTGCCTTATCGAGCAATTCTCTAATGTAGGCGAAATACTCGTTATGACCACCTTGGTAGGAAGATAGCGCCACTGCGTGAGCATCCTCTTGAAGGGCAGCATCTACAACTTCCTGGGCCGATCGATTATGACCGAGGTGAATAACTTCCGCTCCTTTTGATTGGAGCAGTCGTCGCATAATATTAATTGAGACATCGTGGCCGTCGAAAAGACTCGCGGCCGTGACAAAACGCAGTCGCTTCACTTGAAATCCTGTGTTTACCATGGTTTACAGCTATGGGACTATAGCCTAAATAGACGTCGAAGCAAAATTACTTCCACCATATGTCTGAATAGGCTAAAATAGGGCGAATTAACAAGTTAAGGATACTTTTTCACTATGAGTGATCAAATAAACG
>PCUW01000051.1 GCA_002787775.1 Bdellovibrionales bacterium CG12_big_fil_rev_8_21_14_0_65_38_15 | reverse complement strand
GTAGTGGCGAAGGTAGTGCAAGGGGAACTTTGTGTGAGAATAGCAAGATGCGCCATCTTTAAGCCCCTCTTTTTAAGAGGGGCTTTTTTTTGTCTAAAATTCCAATTGTAAAATATTTATAACTCTCTTTTAAATCCATACCTCGCAAGATAGTAACCTCTTAGTTTGGGGAAACTAATTGAGGAGTAATAATGAAATCATTAATTTTGATAATGACACTTATTGGTGTGTACAGCGCTATGGGCTCAGAGTGTAGCCAATTAAATGGATCGTATGATGTTTCAACGATGTCTGCGAGATGCCAAGTTGAAGGATTAGAATATACTCCTGGAGATGATTCTCCCTTGTATACAATTCTACCGTCTCACATTTCTGATTATATTAATGGGAGTGACGGAAGTGTTGGTATTCCAGGTTATGTTGAGCCAAATACTAATATTAAAATTGAAGTCGATGCTAATTGTTCAAATCTAAGTATGACTATTGTTAAAAAGAAATCTTACTCTGAATCGGGGAAAACTGATTCTATGCAAAAGATGAATTTTGAAGGCTTAAAATCAAAAAAGAATCATTTTGAGATTAAGGACAAACAAAGAGATTCTGGCTGTGATTATGGCGTTTGTGGATCTGCAAAAACTGTAAATAGAATTCAAGTCAATGCTGATAATACAGAATTAACTTTAAATATTATCAGCAAGACGAGAGGCTTATTTTATTACCTCATTCCTTTTGGCTCTAAAACTCAGATGAAATGTAGATTTCCTCGAATCAAGTAAAACCATTTACAAGAGATGTATGGTCTACATCTCTTGTGAATTATTATGGCTAAAAAGAATTCCCATTGTGATCATTATTGATCCGAATGTTAAAATTCCAGGCATTAAAAATGAAAAGCCTGCGTGCAATATAATTTGCATCAATAATCCAACTTTATAATATCGACTTAATGCAATTGGAATAATTCCTTCAAAGAGCAATGTCATCCAGCTGAAAATCAAGATTATTGTTGGAAATTGAATGAGCCACAAATGAAATGACTTACTAATAATAGGTTCGAAACTAGAATTTGCAATTGTACTGAGAAGTACTTCTAGCGATTGACCATTATAAAACGAACCCTCCAGCTTATATGCTAGCGAAAAAAAATAAACAATAATGAGCTGAATCTTAATGAAATTATAAATCTTATTTTGTTGTTTATCTCCACTAGGCGACAGATAGATGTCTTTCGAAAGACATAGAGAGAGTAAATTAATTAAGACCAGGAATTTATGATTTGAATAAACTTGTAACGTTCCAAAGATGAAAATCGTCGTCAAGGTTAACAATGCTGGCTTGGTAAACTTTCTTTTTATAATCAAAACAATACAAGAGATTTGTAAAATCCATTCAAAGACATAAATAAATTGGCTAGGGATTGGCTTTAATAAAAAGTACCTGGGATAGAGATCTCCGCTATGAATTCCTGATCTAGGCATCAAAAACTCTTCAATAATTATTAATATGAGGGTGAGCATCAGTCCCCATATATAGAGTTCATTATTTTTTTTAGATTTAAGGATTTGAAGGAATTGCATGAAAATCGCATCCTTTTGTTGTGTATTTCAAATCATTTACCTGAAGACTTAGAGAATCTTCAAGCAACTCCTTTTGACAAATAAACTGTGCAATTTCAGGGCAAACTGACTTTTTAATAATATAAAAATTTTCGTAAACATAATCGTAAACATCATAGGATTTGCCCTTACTATCAATTAAAGAGCATTCGACCTTTTCAACAGAGCTAAACATTTTCCATGCGCCAGGAAGATAATTGGTGAAATTCCCGAATAATTGAACAACAAGAATGAAGGCCAAAGCCAAGTTAATGAAAATATGCATTTACGAATTTTAGCATAAATAAGCGTTCGTCTTTGCTTTTGCGGCGCGTTTGATTATGTTTACGATCAATCTCTTTACTTCTTCTCTTCTGGACACCCATGCATTGGGCAATTACAATTATCCTATGCACAATACATCTTCAAAATTTTTAAAAATTGAAATTATGTTCCTATTTGCAGTGACAATTGTTGCTGTGACTTCGTTTTTTTACGGCGAAGCGTTACCAGACAATCTTTATTCAATTAGTTCTGAAAATGCCTCTGTTAATATTATTAGTTATTACTTCTCATCCTTATTAGCGTCTATTGGTTATTATGTTGGCCCATGGATCGTAGCTCCATTCTTTATTTTTTCTCTGTCATATGCGTTCGTCTATTCAAAGCGTGAATCTCCTGTTGATTGTCTAAATGCCCTGACTCTTACACTAGTATCTTTATCCGCGTTTTATATTTTTGCTCCAGAGATGCTTGGAAGTGGGCTTCTTTATATTGTTAAGAATTATGTTTCAGATTTTTCTCTAGGATCAACTTTAGTTTTAGGCTCATTTGCCTTTTTATTTGGAACCTTCAGAGGATCGTTTAAAGACTTTTGCATTAAAACGCTTTATTGGTCTAAACAAGGACCCCTTGTCACTTTTCAATTTGTACAAGGACTCGGACTTTTATCTAAATCTAAGATGATGAGCGAAAAAATTAAGGCACTTCCTGGAATGCTTAAGCGTGAACTCCCACAGACGCTTAAAGGTGAACAAGTCTCATCTTCACCAGTACGTCGCTTAAGACCAAATCCTGTTATCGAAAAAGTAGAACCTGAAGAAATCCAAGAAGTAAGAGCTGAGCCAGTTCGAGAATCAAGTTACGAGGCGACAGCCCAAGAGATGGCATTCGAAGATATTGAAGAAGTTCAGATGCCACAATCTTCAAAAGCTTCGGCCAAAACAAGAAAAAGCCAAACAACTAGTAATCAAAATTATTACGATATTGTTTCTCAAATTAGTCATAAGAAAAATGCCAACCCAGGCCGCGCACCAAATGATGATTATTTTGCTGATATTAAGATTCGCGTAGAAGAAAAACTTAAAGAATTTAACGTTGAAGCTGAAGTGATTAATGTCTTGAAAGGACCAGTTGTTGATACCTTTGAATTGAAGCTTGGAGCTGGTGTTCGAGTTTCAAAAATTAAAAATGCAGAGGACGATCTTTCTATGGCACTTATGGGGGCAGCGATTCGTGTTGTTTACCCAATGATAGGTAGAGATACTGTTGGTATCGAAGTGCCACGTAATCCACGCGATATTATTTATCTTGATGAAGTCTTAAGCACTAAAGACTTTAATAATTCTAAATTTCATCTTCCAGTTGCGATGGGTAAAAATGCTTTTGGCGACACAATGGTAGTCGACCTTGCGGCGATGCCGCACATGCTGGTGGCCGGGGCAACCGGTGCTGGTAAATCTGTATTTATTAATACGCTCCTGGTTTCTCTTCTTGTAAAAAGATCTCCAGAGCAAATGAAGTTGATTCTAATTGACCCTAAACAACTTGAACTTGCTCTTTATGCGAAACTGCCTCATTTGATTATGCCGGTCATTACAGATGCAAAAATGGCTTCTGTTTCAATGCTTTGGGCAGTTCAAGAGATGGAACGTCGTTATTCAATTTTAAAAGAACTTGGGGTTAGAAATATTGAAGGCTTTAATGAAAAGCTAGAGCGTGCAACTCCTGATGTTTTAGCTGCCATCCATCAATACTACGACAATGAGCCAGGTGATGATTATTCACTTCCATACATTGTGATTATCGTTGATGAGTTTGCTGATCTTATTTTAACTAAAGCCGGTAAAGAAATTGAAAATTCAATTTGTCGTTTGGCTGCTAAGGCCAGAGCTGCTGGTATTCACTTAGTTCTTGCGACTCAACGTCCGTCAGTTGATGTGATCACAGGTCTTATTAAATCGAACTTCCCAACCAGAGTTTCATTTAAAGTTACGACCGACACCGACAGTAGAACGATTCTCAACACTAATGGTGCAGAGAAACTTCTTGGTAAGGGTGACATGCTTTATAAGGCTGGAACCAATATCGTTCGCGTTCATTCATCTTATGTTGATGAAAATGAGATTGAAGCTCTAACAGATAAGATCTCTGAAGAAATCGGAACGAACTTTCATACAGCGGCCATGGACTTCCTTGAAAATGGCGGCGAAAAAGAAGCAGATCCATATTCATTTGGCTCACACATATCAAGCATGGAAGGAACTGATGATGCGGCGCTTTATGAACAAGCTGTAAAATTAGTGATTGAAACACAGGCAGCGAGTGCGTCATTTCTTCAGCGCCGTCTAAAAATCGGCTATAACCGAGCGGCTAGATTGATTGAAGAGATGGAAAGCCAAGGAGTTGTTGGACCTCAGGAAGGGGCTAAACGACGCAAGGTGCTGGCCAGCTCTCCATCAGCGTAAATCGCTTATATCTTCCTTGTCGCATCCCCTCATACTGTGTTAAACACTAGGGCTAATTTCCATTACTAGGAAATATTATTAATGTCGCAGCCATTCGGATGATGGTCCATATCTAGTATGTGGCATCGAGTGGTGAAGCGTAACCATCATCTCTAGGGAGTTGAAGCTATGTCACAGTTGCAGTTGAAAGATTTGTTAGAAGCCGGAGCACACTTTGGTCACCAGACTCACAAGTGGAATCCAAAAATGAAAAAGTATGTTTATGGCGAGCGCAATGGCATTTACATTGTTGATCTTGCTAAAACTATTCCTCTTGCAAAAACAGCTTATGATTTTTTGAAGAAGACAGCATCAGAAGGTAAGCCAGTTCTTTTCGTTGGTACTAAACGTCAAGCAGCTGAAACTGTTCGTAACAGTGCTGAAGATTGTGGTGCTTATCACGTAACTTACCGCTGGCTTGGCGGAATGCTTACAAACTATAAAACTATTAACCTTTCAATTGATAAACTACGTAAAGTAGAAAAAATGAAAGAGACAGGTGACTTCGGTCTTCTAACAAAAAAAGAACGTTCAAAAATTGAAAAGGACGTTGTTAAGTTAGAGAAAAACCTTGGTGGTATCAAAGATATGCGTAAACTTCCTGGTGCGATTTTCATCGTTGATCCAGGCGAAGAGCATATTGCAATTAAAGAAGCGAACACACTTGGTATTCCAGTCATCGCTATTACTGATACTAACTGTGATCCAACTGGCATTACTTATGTTGTTCCAGGTAACGATGATGCGATTAAATCAGTTTCACTTTTTGCTAACTATTTTGCCCAAGCGATTGCTGAAGGTTCAAAATTTGTTAAGAAAGAAGCGAAAGCTGGTGACGAAATGCGTGATGTTGCTCTTGAATCAGAAATCATCAAGAAATACGAAAAAGATATCGATCTCGTTAACGCTGACGAAGACGAAGAAGTTTAACTCATTAAAAAATAAGGATACGCCATGTCTTTTACTGCAGGTGATGTAAAAAAACTCCGTGAAATGACCGGTGCCGGTATGATGGCTTGTAAAGAAGCTCTATCTACAACTGCTGGCAATATCGAAGAAGCGGTAGATTATCTACGTAAGAAAGGTCTTGCGGCAGCTGCTAAAAAGCAGGGCCGTGTAGCTGCTGAGGGAGCTGTTGTTTCTTTAGTTAACGGAAAACATGCTGTTGTTGTTGAAGTTAACAGCGAGACAGATTTCGTTTCTAAAGGCGATGATTTCCAAAACTTTGCAAAGAGCGTTGCAACTTGGGCACTTGAAAATAACCCAAGCGACATCAATGTTCTTAAAGATGCTAAAGCAACTGCGGTTAACGAGCTAACACTTAAGTGTGGTGAGAAAATTGATATCCGTCGTTTTGAATCAGTAGAACTAAGTAAACCTGGTTTAATTGGTGGGTATAACCATAGTGGAAAAATTGGTGTTCTAGTAATGCTTGAAACAACTGCTAATGGTGCAGAAGTTCAAGAACTTGCTAAAGACCTCGCTATGCACGTTGCTGCTGCTGATCCAAAGTTCCTTTCAGCAAATGATATTGATGAAGATTTTAAAAAGCGTGAAGCTGATGTTTATGCTGGTCAATTAAAAGAACAGGGTAAGCCAGAAAACATGATCGCTAAAATTGTTGAAGGTAAACTTAACAAGCTAGCTCAAGACGTATGTCTTCTAGAGCAAAAGTTTGTAAAAGATCCAGATACAACAGTTGGTAAGCTTGTTGCTGCTACAGCAAAAGCTGCTGGCGCTGACATTAAAGTTCTTGGATTTAAGAAATTAAATCTTGGTGATGGTATCGAGAAAAAAGAAGATAACCTAGCCGATGAAGTTGCTAAAATGACAGGTTTAAAAAACTAAGAACAAAATCTTAGTTTTACAAAGGGGACTTAACAGTCCCCTTTTTTTTACGGGATGCTTAAGTGAAATTTAAACGAGTACTTTTAAAGCTTTCTGGCGAAGCCCTATCCGGTAAACAAGGATATGGAATCGATCCTGATACAATTTCTACCTTTGTAAATGAAGTTAAAGCTCTTTTTGAAATGGGAGTTGAAGTCGCCGTCGTTATTGGTGGCGGTAATATTCACCGTGGAGTTGCTGGTGCAACGAAAGGGATGGATAGAACAACTTCAGATCATATGGGTATGCTTGCAACCATTATCAATGCTCTTGCCCTTCAAGACGGTTTAGAACGTAGTGGTGTTTACACAAGAGTTTTATCGGCCATCGATATGCAAGAGATTGCTGAGCCTTATATTCGCCGACGTGCAATTCGCCACCTTGAAAAAAAACGTGTCATTATCTTTGCTGCAGGTACTGGTAATCCATACTTCACAACAGATACGGCAGCAGCTCTAAGAGCAAATGAAATTGATGCTGATGTTATTATCAAAGCAACTAAAGTTGATGGCGTTTACGACAAAGATCCAATGCAATTTAAAGACGCCGTTAGATATACAAAGCTGAGTTATATGGATGCTCTTAATCAAGGAATTAAAGTTCTTGATTCGACGGCCCTAACTCTATGTATGGATAATGATATCGATATTATTGTTCTTAACGTGTTCGAAAAAGGAAATATTGCTAAATGCGTCCTTGGCGAAGACACCGGCACATTAGTTACAAAACAGATTTAAGAAGGGTTAACCATGATTGACGTCATTAAAAAAGAACTTGAAGCCTCAATGGCGAAAGCTTTAGAGTCATTAAAATATCAACTCACAAAAATCAGAACAGGCCGTGCTTCTGCCAGCGTTCTTGATGGTGTGAATGTTGATTATTACGGAACGGCAACTGCGGTTAAGCAAGTTGGTCAAATAAGCACACCTGAAGCAAGGCTTCTTCAGATTCAACCGTTTGATAAGTCATTAATCGCAGCGATTGAAAAAGCGATCCTTGGTGCCAATCTTGGATTAACTCCATCAAATGATGGCAACCTCATTCGTATTCCTTTTCCTGCCTTAACTGAAGAGCGTCGTAAAGAGCAAGTTAAAGAAATTAAAAAATTTGGTGAAGAAGCGAAAATTGCAATTCGTAATGCTCGTCGTGATCAAAACGAAGTTGTAAAAAAAGCTGAAAAAGATAAAGAAGTTTCAGAAGATGATTCAAAAAAATATCAAACTGAAATTCAAACTATTACTGATAAGTTTGTAAAAGATGTTGATAAAGTTATTGAAGCCAAAGAAAAAGAGCTTCTAACGGTTTAGCATGCAAGATACTTCAAAGCATATTCCCAATATTCCCGAGCATGTTGCCATTATTATGGATGGTAATGGTCGTTGGGCGAATGCAAGAGCTCACTCAAGAGTTTGGGGACATGTTAGAGGTTCACGCGTTGTCAGTAAGATTGTTGAAGAAGCTGATGACCTTGGTGTTAAAGCATTAACTCTTTATGCTTTTTCATCAGAGAATTGGTGTCGACCAAAAGATGAAATTTCGACTCTTTTTGTATTGCTTAAAAAATTCTTAAAAGTTGAGCGAAATAGAATCATTGAAAACGATATTATGTTTAGAGTTGTTGGTGATACCTCTGGACTACCTAAAGAAACTTTAAATTTAATTCATGACTTAGAATCAACAACAAGATCGAATAATGGCTTAAAGCTAACTTTTGCTTTTGGTTATGGTTCTCGTAATGAAATTCTAGATTCAGTTAATAAGTTTATTCAAGCTCACCCAGGTGAAGCAATTACTGAAGAAGATTTATCTTCAGGATTTTATGCGCCAGATTTAGGAGATGTTGATCTTCTTATTAGAACTGGTGGTGACCAAAGAATTTCAAATTTTCTTTTATGGCAAAGTGCTTATGCTGAGCTCTTTTTTACAGCTACAAAATGGCCAGACTTTAAACCAAAAGAATTTAAATCAATTTTAGAATCCGTTTCTAAAAGAGAGCGACGATTTGGAGCTGTTTGTGCGAAGGGCGATTTAGATCATTCTAAGCAAGAAGCTCAAATCAACCGCGAGAGCCTTGCTGGTAATGCCCATGTCTAATACAACTCAGCGTATTCTATCAGCTCTAGTTTTAGCTGTTGTCGTCACGATTTGTTTTGTTATGGGCTCAAAGTATTTGTCAGGGTTCATTATAGTCGCAGCTGTTATTGCGGCTGATGAAATCATTATTAACTTTTTAAAATTTAAGCGTACAAATCCACTTTATGCCTTAAGTGTAAGTTTAGTCCTGATTCCAGTGATTTATTTTGCTTACTTTGAAACAGGACCCGATTTACTTAAGGTCGCAGTTAATGCCGGCGTCTTAATGAATATCCTGCTTTTGGTTTATTTATTCTATGTTGATATGAGTTCAAACTTTTTGAAGAATCTGTTTGAAAAAATTCCTCTTTTTGCATCCTTACTCATATTGCTTCCTTGTTTATCATTAATTTATTTACAACGATCAAATCAGTGGCAAGAAATTATCATTGTTTTGTTATTCGTAAACTTTGGTATGGATTCGGCTGCGTGGTTCTTTGGTAAAAACTTTGGTAAACATAAATTATGGCCAAAAGTGAGTCCTAAAAAAACTATTGAGGGCCTTATTGGTGGAGTACTTAGCACTGGTTTAATGGGCAGTATTTTGTGGCAACTCTTCTTTAGTGAGCGCAGCCTTCCTCTTTTCGCAGTGTTCTGTTTACTTGGCTTAATTGCTCAAGTTGGCGATCTTGTTCAATCAAAAATAAAACGGCAATTTGAGATAAAAGATAGCTCCTCTTTGATCCCTGGGCATGGTGGGGTGTATGATAGAATAGACAGCCTCCTATTCTTAGCGCCATTTTATGCAACTGCGCTAGATATGCATTGGGGCAGATTCTAGGGACACTCATGTTTGAAAAAATTCTGATTTTTATACTCTTTTTAGGACCACTCGTTTTCTTTCACGAGCTTGGGCACTTTTTATTCGCTCGTCTTTTTGGCGTTAGAGTTGAAGTCTTTTCGATTGGTTTTGGGCCAAAGCTTTTAAAATGGAAATGGGGTGAAACCCAATACGCTTTATCTTTGATTCCTCTGGGTGGTTACGTCAAAATGTTTGGCGATGATCCCCTGAATAAAGACGAAATTCCATTAGAAGAGCGAAAGTTTAGTTTCACTCATAAAGGCAAAATGGCTCGTTTTTGGATCGTCATGGGTGGGCCACTTGCTAACTTTATAATGGCCTTTGTGATTTTCTTCTTTCTATTAGTTGGGGGAGAGAAAGTTCCACAGATCAAAATCGGTAAACTTGAAACAGCATCTGTTCTTTATCAAAAAGGTCTTCGAACCGGTGATGTTGTATCTGCAGTTAATGGCAACACTGTTGCAGGTCCTTCAGATATTGCTCTTGAAGGCGGTGAAGGGATTAAAACACTTTCAGTTCTTCGCGGTGAACAAGTTATTGACGTTAATCTTGGTTTGGGTGGGCAAGAATTTTTTGAAGAGTATGCGAAATACCCTCCATATTTTCGAAAGCCAATTCTGGTTGATGATCAAGGTATGACTTGGGGTTTAATGATTAAGGGGAAAAGTCCTGACTTAACATTATCTCTTGATGATCTCGAAGCTTTTCTTCCAAATCAGTTAACACTTTTTAAGTTAGCCAAGGTGGATGATGAATTTGTCGTTGCTGAAAATCTTGATTTAAAAGATCTAGGAAGTTTCAATAATTTAACTGAAGTCTTCTCCTTATCTTATAGAGCACTTGATCTTGCTGTCGATAAAACAGCGGATAAGTCTGCAGCAGAGCTAGCAGGCATACAAAGTGGAGACGTTATAATTTCACTTAATAATAAAGAAGTTTTTGCTTTTGATGATCTTAAGAGAACTTTGCAAGAATCTAGTGAAGATAAAGCACAGGTTGGATTATGGCGCAACGGTCAAGTTGTAACGTTAGAATTAGTTCCAGAAGTTAAAGAAGTAGAAGGCTTTAAGATGAAACTCATTGGTGTTTATAGCGCTGGTGAGTACGTAGCTCCAACATATACAACAAGTAGCCCAAAAGGATTTTTCGAATCTATAGGTGGCTCATTTGTTAGAACTTGGGATTCTATCGTAAAAACGGTTGAAGGATTTGGCCTTCTTTTGTCTGGGCAAGTTTCTTTAAAAAGTATTGGTGGACCTTTAGCTATTGGTAAAGTGGCTCATGATTCATTTAAAACCAGCCTGACGTACTTTTTTCAATTAATGGCATTGATCTCTGTTAATTTGGGTGTCATCAATCTTTTTCCGATTCCAGTTCTAGACGGTGGTCATATTCTCTTTATCATAATCGAACTCTTTAATCGTGGACCTCTTTCAAGACGTAAAATGGAAATTGCTCAACAAGTAGGTTTATCAGTCTTATTAATGTTAATGATAGGTGCTATCTTTAACGATTTCTCACGTCTGTTTTAAAATGCACCTATACTTAGATACATCACATTTTCTAAGTGTAGGTTTACTTGATGATAATTTTAAATGGTTGCATTTTGAGCACCATGAAAAGCTTCAGCATTCTGCAGATATTCACGCCCAGATATTTGAAATCTTAAAAAAATTTAATGTAGAAGCGCTTGATCTTAAGAGCGTCTTTCTATGTAACGGACCTGGGTCATACACTGGTATTAGACTAGGTGAAGGGATTGCTCAGCTTTTTGAATTGAGCCAGATTCCGGTTTATTCATTTCATCAGTATGAAATTGCTAAAATTCTTGGCGTAAATGAAGGACAATGGGTCTGCCACGCTTTTAAAAAAGAAGTCTTTAATTACTTTTGGAATGATGAGAAGGTTTCAAGTGAACTTATAGCCGCTGATGAATGGGTAAAAGTCACAAGAGCTCTGTATACCCATCAACCGAGTGGTCCATGGGAGTCTTTTAAGCCGATTCTTACAACAGAGCTTTTAAGGGATAATCCGGCGCCGATCTTTGGCCATTTGAAGAACAATAAAATTCGAAGAGAGTCTTATTATTTCAGACCTTTAGATAAAGAATTTAAGCGTAGCGTTGTGTGACAAGCTCTTAAGAGCTTGCTACCATTTTCTCATGATTCCTAATTACCTCGATAAATCTTTTCACGTCTCAATGGGAATCTCCCTCATTGTTTTTGCGCTTGCAGGTGTTGTGTGGATTTTCTTACCATTGGCACTTTTTTATATCATCACGCTGGTCATCTTTAGACGTAAGCACAGTCCTTATAAAGACAATGTTGTGAATCGAAGTGAAGATATGGTGTACGCACCGGCCAATGCTCGAATAGTATCAGTCAAAAAATCTGTTGATCATGTCATCTTTGGAAAAAATCTTATTGAAATTCAAATGGGTATTCCTTGGTGGAGTGAAGCCGGTCTTTATCTTCCCGTAAAATCTGAAGTCAAAGATTTTCAATTTAAAGATGGAAAATCAGTCTTTAGGTTTAATTCTAAACCATTAGCTGATCAGTCTAATATTTCTCTTTCAGGGATTTCGTTAAGTCTTGAAACAACAAAGAATCAGTTTATAGGAATACAACTCATTAAATGTGTTTTAGGTCAGTGGCCAGAGCTCATTGTAATGCCTGGAGATAAAGGAAAAGAGCGCGCCAATATAGGCTTTTTTCCTTTTGGTGGAACAGTTGTTCTGTTTCTTCCAGATAATTATGACATACTAACTAAAGAAAATAATGAAGTGATTGCTGGCGAAACAGTGATCGCAAAAGACATACAAGTGAATCAATAATGGATAAAGTACAAGCAAAAAAATTAGCCTTCTTCTTACCAAACACCTTTACGGCCCTAAATATGGGATGTGGTTTTGCATCTATTATTTTTGGGATTAATGGCGACATCTATAAAGCCGCTATGGTGTTAATCTTGGGCGCGATTTTTGATTCGGTTGATGGCCGTGTTGCAAGAATGACTGGAACCCAGTCTCTGTTTGGGGAGCAGTTCGATTCAATCAGCGATGTGGTTTCATTTGGTCTGGCTCCTGCCATGCTTATTTGGAGTCATTTCTTAAGAGATACTGGTCGCATTGGATTACTTGTTTCTTTCATTTATCTTCTTTGTGGCGCTCTTAGGCTTGCTCGCTTTAATGCCAATATCGATAAAGTCAGCTCAAATTACTTTCAAGGTTTACCTATCCCTGGTGCCGCCATGGCGATTGTAGGCTTTTGCTTACTTTCAACTCAGTTGCCAATACTAGTTGAGATTAAAGTTATCGCGATAATTTATACATTATTTTTTGCAGCCTTAATGATTAGTAATATTCCATTTAATTCTTTTAAGAAATCTGAATGGATTAAAAAACATAGAAAACGTGCACTATTTTTGATGTTCTTATTGATTGCCTTAACTTTTGTGTATGAAGAATACATGATCGTGGCAAATATTTTAGTTTATGTTTTTGGCTCATTAATTTATTTCATCCTAAATAAAGGCAAGTTTGATGAAATCTTTTTATGGAAAAGTGAAGATGATCAATAAAATTCTTTTTTTACTTCTAATCAGTTTTAATGCTTTCGGCGAAGATGCTGGGCAAATGATGATGGATGAAATTGAAAACAGAGCAGAGATAGAAAAATCAATTAAGAATATAGATGAAGACGATGATGGTGGAAGTAGCTTTCTTCAAGGTAGTGTTGATGGGTCTGTTGTTACCGAAATAGAAGAAGATGGAAATAATGAGTTCTTTCTATCTCAAGAAAACCCAGCCATAACACTTCCTACAAAAAGAGATTATGCACTTCAAAATGGACAGAAAATAATTGAAGATACTTCAATTCCAAATGATCGATTAATAGAAGCGACGAATAGAGAAATTGTTAAAGAAGTATCGAATCAAAAAAGCAAAGTCTTCTCTTTTTATTATATTCGCGATGATTATGATATTAAAGATTCACGCGGAGTGTTCCAACAGACTTATGTAGACGATCAAAGCGCTGTTAGAGGTGGAAGCTTAATGTTTTCACTTGAGCGAGCGTTGTATAATTCTTGGATCAATATATTATGGGGCGCAAACGCAGGCTTTGGTCTAAGCCAAGGAAATGGACGCTTTGTAGACGGCACAAGAAGTGATGCGAAGTTTAGTCTTTGGACTCTTCCAGTTGAATTGGGATTAACGTTAGAAATACCTATTTCAAACTGGTTTACTTTGTCTGCGGAAGCAGGACCTTCGGCCATGGGTCTCTATCAAGTACGTTCTGATTTCGAATCTGGTGCTAAAGGTAAGCGTCGCCGCCAAGTGGGAACAGGTTATTACGCTGAAGCTAAGTTTAAACTAAGTCTTTCAAATATCTTTTCAGGCACAGGCTTTGATTATTTTAGTGAATATGGCATAAGCAATACGTATTTAGATATCATTGCTCGTATGCAAGATTATGGAAACTTTCAGGATGACATCACCATCACAGGCCAATCCCTCGGAATTGGATTCACCTTCGACTATCTCTAAAAGATATATTCTTTTAAAGCTTCAGTACGATGGGACAAATTATAAAGGGTGGCAAAAGCAACCTGATCTTCCAACTGTTCAAGGTGAACTTACTCACGCTATTGCAAAACTTTGTCACGGAGTTGAGCCATCTATTATTGGCTCAGGCCGTACAGATACTGGTGTTCACGCTCTATCACAATACGCCAAGGTTACTCTTCAAACAGATGTTGATAATGAAAAAATAATTCGTGCTCTTAATGGAACTCTTCCTAAAGATATACGCATCCTTTCATGTCGTGATATTCCGTATTCATTCCATCCGGTTAGAGATTCAATTGATAAGACCTATAGGTATTATTTTTGTATTGGGCGAACGGCGCCAGTTTTATCTAGATTCGTTTATGAACACCGTTGGGATCTCGACCTTGAAGCAATGAAAGATGCGGCAAAGATTTTTTTAGGTAGTCATGACTTTGAGTACTTTAGAACAATGGGTACACCTGTTAATTCAACCGTAAGAGAGATCTATCACAGTGAGATTAGACCTGCTCATGAGCTTGGATACGATGAATCTAACCCTATCTGGGTCTATGAGGTCAGAGGTAATGGATTTTTAAAACAAATGGTTCGACTTATGGTGTCGAGTTTGTTTGAAGTTGGTAAAAATCGTGCGAGCGAAGACGATATTCAACAAGTCTTAAGTAAGTCCGTAAAAAAGCGTCTGGGGCCAGTCGCCCCTCCCCAGGGATTAGTGCTTTATAACGTCGTCTACAACCTCGTTTAAATTGACTTTTTCCTCCTTGATAGCTACTTTTAGCCATCAGTTTTGACTTATTGCGCAAGGCATCAGCAGAGGAATATTATGAGCTATCAGCTTCAAGCAGTGAATGACTGCACAAAGAAATTAGTTTTCAATTTTGAAACACTAGACCTTACAACTGAAATTAAAGCAGCTGTTGTTAAGAAACAAAAATCGACAAACCTTAAAGGTTTTAGAAAAGGTAAAGCTCCTCTTGCCATGGTTGAGCAAATTTACGGACCTCAACTTGAAGGCGAAGCTTTAAATAGCTTTGTTCAAAATAAAGTGTTTGAAGCCATTACAGCTGAAAAACTAAGAGTTGTTGGCTACCCAGCATTTGAAAATATGAAATATGAAGCAGGCAAAAGCGTTAGCTTTGAAGCCGTTGTTGAAATCTTCCCAGAAATTAAATTGAAAGACGTATCAGGGCTTTCATTTGAAATGGACTCAACAGCTGTTAACGACGAAGATTTAGAGCAGTTAAAGAAAAACTACCTTGCTTCTAAAGCAGAAATGACTGAAATGGCAGATGCTTCAGCTAAACTTACTAACGGTCAATTTGCTGTTCTTAATTTCCAAGGCGTTCAAGAAAATGGTGAGCGTCCTGAAAATATGAAAGGTGAAGAATTCCTTTTGGAAATCGGATCTAATCAATTCATTCCTGGCTTTGAAGAAGGAATGGTTGGTATGAAAAAAGGCGAGAAGAAAAATATCGAACTAACTTTCCCAGCTGACTACCATATGGATGCATTGAAAAATGCAAAAGTTACTTTTGAAACTGAACTTCTTGAGATTAAGGAAAGAAATTTTCCTGAACTTACAGATGAGCTAGCAAAAGAATTTGGTTATGCTGATGCAGCTGAGTTTAAAACTAAAAACCTAGACATGCTTACAAAGCAAAAAGATCGTGCAGCTAAAGAAAAGCTTCACCAAGATATCCTTAATAAACTAATCGAAGAAAACAAGTTTGATGTGCCAAAAACGATGGTTGAGCAACAAGAGCAACATGTTAGAGACGACATCTCAAACAACCTTAAGCAACAAGGGTTCAACGATAAAATGCTTTCAGAGTATTTTTCACGTTGGGCTTCTGATGTAACAACAAAAGCAGAATTTCAAGTTAAGTCTGGATTGATTCTAGATACATTGGCGAAAGACTATAAAGTTGAAGCAAGTGAATCTGATTTGGCCGCTAAAATTGATGAAATGGCAGCTTCATCTGGGCTTGAAAAAGCCAAGATTGAAGAATATTACCTCGGTAATGAAAAGCTAAAGAACAATCTTATGTATGCGATCAGAGAAGAGAAAACGTTTGATCAGCTAAGATCTAAAGTAAAAGTAAAAACTAAGTAAAAAAAGAGGGGCTTAACGGCCCCTTTTTTATTGGCAAATTTCTAGTGTAACTTTGGTCAGTGTTGGATTTTGAGTGTAGTCACTATGAAGTTCATACTCAAAGTTAACGACACGATCTAAAGCGTAGCATTTAAAACCTTCGGTCTTGGCGTGACCACCTTGAGAGTAATCAAGATTCGTTGCACCCGCCATGAGTTCACCCATATCGCACGCATCAGCAATATTACCTTGATAACAGCCAACAATACCTTCGTAGAAGATGTCATTGATAGCGCTTGATGAGCTGAGTTTTTTTCCAAGGCTTTGGCCATCGACATCAAACATTTCGATGAGTTTAAACTGGGATTGGTTACCAGCAGGAGTCGTCGTTTTGATACAAGATTGCTCTTGATCACATACAACTGGTTCAAAATCTACATCTTGAGCAAAAGCTTGAAGTGTAAATAAAGTAGATAATAATATTAAATACTTAGGCATATATCCCCCTGAAAGGAGAATATAGCGCATTGCAGCTCTGGGCGAAAGAACGACTGTAAAAATAACAGGATATCTGTCCTATTTTTGGATTTGTGCCTTCATCAAGCGCTCCATCTGAAATGTAGAGTCACACTTAAACCAATCATTACCAGCACCACGACCAACAGGCTTGAACTTTTGCGTGTTGATTTTATCGCCATCAAGAATTGATTCATCGATATGAATCTTTACCACTTCACCAGTAATGATCATTCCAGCTCCTGGCTGATCCCCATAAGATAAATGGTCACGATAAATGCATTCAAATTGAACAGGACTCTCTTTAACTCTCTTCGCTTTAACGCTATCAGAATCGATTGGAGTAAGGCCTGCATGGATGAACTCATCTTCACCGTAAGCTAGTTCTGAGCTGGTCGCATTGGCTTTTTCAGCCAGATCTTCAGTAACAAAATTAACAACAAAATGTTTACGCTCTAAAATATTTTTAGCCGTATCTTTTATTTCACCAGTAGAGGAGCGGATCATTGGGCTAAAAGCTATAATCATTGGTTTTGCACTAACAGCGGTAAAAAAAGAAAATGGTGCTAAATTATTTGAGCCATCTTCATTAATTGTTGAGACCCAAGCAATCGGTCTTGGTAAGATAGAACCAATAACGAACTTATAATTAGCTGAAAATTCTCCGTCAGTATTAAAGCTTTGCATCTTCATTATTGATCCATCCAAGATTTCCAGTAGTCTTTGATTTCATTTTCAGAAAACCACGTCGTAGGCTCAAGCGGGTAGCGGGTATCGATCATCACGGCGAACTCATCAGTCCAAGTCTTATCGTCGACATTGGCAAATGCTTTGGGATGAGGTCCGTGATTAATTCCTTGAGGATGGAAAGTCATGGCGCCAGCATCGATATTATCGCGCGAAAAGAAATTACCTTGATGATAAAAGAGCACTTCATCGTAATCGATATTGCTGTGATAAAAAGGAACCTTTAAGACTTTATGTTTTGCATCTTCAAGCGGTCTTTCTACAAAGCTGCAAACAACAAAGTTTTTAGCTACAAAAGTTGTATGACCACTTGGAGGGATGTGATAGCGATGGCTCATAACAGGACAAATATCATAAATAGAAATCTTCCAAGGATATAAAGATCCTTTCCAGCCTTTAACATCCAAGGGATTAAAAGGGTAGGTTACAGCAGTAACTTTTCCAAGACGCTTAATCTCAACCACATACTCATCAGCCTTATCGCTTCCAAGCTGCGCTGTTGGAGTGAAGATAGCGCTCTGATCGTAAAGCGCATTGGGACCTAAAATGCCACGAGTCGGTTGTTCAAACTCAGAAGCACTTTCAATTTTTAACATTTTGGTCGGCTCATCAACAAAGAGCTTATACGTTGTTCCCCTTGGAATGATGATATAGTCACCCTTAACGTAAGGAATATGACCATAGCTTGTTTCAAGGCGGCCTTTGCCGTCATGGATGAAATAAAGCTCATCAAAGTCAGCGTTTCTATAAAATCTAGAAAAGCTCATGTCGTAGTTGCCAGCAGAAATAGTGACATCTTTATTTTTAAGAATCGCCATAAAATTATTATGCTTAAGATTCTTTCCAAACAACGGTGGAAGACAGCGAGGCTTTAAGTCGCCTTCGATCTTGGTCCAACTGACTGGAGGATTCTCATGATAGAGCTGAGAAACTCTGCCAAAAAAGCCTTTGCGACCATGTTCTTCTTCAAAAGTCCCTTTGGGAATATCGACATGGGCCTGTTTTGTGTGGGTGCCTGAAGCCTTGAAACTTTCCATTAGCCTTTCACCTTTTGACCTACAGTATTGGTAAGTGTGCCAATACCTTCAATCGTTAATTCTAATTTATCACCAGGTTGAATCCATTTATCGAGTTCCAGGCCACAACCTGTTCCGACTGTCCCTGAACCAAAAACATCACCTGGCATAACCCATTCGTCCTTCGAGACGTGTGCTAGCATTTGTGCCCAAGTATAATGAATGTCACCGGATTGACCGCGAGACCATTCTTTATCATTAACTTTAGCCGTCATCAGAAGATTAGGTTCCTGATATTCAAATTCATCGGCCGTCACAATAACTGGTCCTAAAATTGTGCAGAAGTCTTTGCCTTTAGCAGGTCCTAGGCGAACGGCCATTTCTTTTTTCTGAATATCACGAGCTGAAATGTCGTTAAGGACGCTATAACCAAAGATATGGGAGCTAGCTTCGTCCTCTTTAATATTTTTTCCATCACGGCCAACGATCATGGCCAGCTCTAATTCATAATCAAGCACGTCAGTGTAGCTCGGCCAAAGAATCTCTTCACCACTTCCGATAAAGCCTTCAGTTGCACCTTTATAGTAAGCTGGTATCTCGTACCACGCCGGAGGAATGGGCTCGTTACGTTTTTTAAATCCAGCCGCCACGTGTTTTTCATGGGCATAGAAGTCACGGTAAGTACTGATTCTATCCATTGGATTAACTAGAGTAACTTCACTGAGTTTATGAAAAACACTAACACCATTTTTAAGTGTAAGGTCTCCAACTTTTTGTAGAAAAAGATAAAGTCCATAAGACTCTTCTAAAGCATCGTGTGGATCATCAAAATGATTCAGAAGATAATGAAGCGAAGTTGGCATTTGTCTTGTAGCTCGATCCCAAGGTCTAGCAAAGCCTTCTCTTTCATAGTCACAGGCCCATACTGTTTGTGGATCTATGACAACACCTTCATCACTTAGAACGATACCCATACGAGCTTGTTTAAAAGGATCATTTTTTAAGATATAACGACAAATTTTCATAATAAATTCCCAAACTCTTTTTGAAATGATGGAAGTATTTTTTCCATAGCAGCGAAGAAATGGTCCATCTCTGCGTGAGTACCAAGAGAGACGCGAACATAGTCCGGCATCTCATTAGCTTTTAATGGACGAATGATGACGCCTTCATCAAGTAATAAATTATAAAGAGCATCGCTTGCTTGAGCACTACCCATAGGGACGGTAATAAAGTTTGTAACCGAAGCCACAGGTGAGAAACCGTGTTTCTTTAAAAACTCAAACGTACGTACATATTGAATCGTATTATTAAGTAATGTTCGCTCTAAATGTGGAACATCTTCAAGTGCACCAACGGCACCAAGTTGTGCAATAAGATTAGGTTCAAAAGGAAGCTTTGCTTTATTTAAATTACTCATTAGATCTTCATGGCCAAAACCATAACCAACGCGAACACCGGATAGTCCGTAGGCTTTAGAGAAAGTTCTAAGTGTGATGACGTTGTCATAGCGGTAAGTCATCGAATCGGGATAATCTTCTTGGTTTCGAGCAAATTCAAAATAGGCTTCGTCTAAAAGGACAAGAACGTGACCTGGTACATGGGACATGAGGTGGTCGAATTCCGTTTTGGTAATATATGTACCAGTTGGATTATTTGGATTAGCGATATAGATCACTTTTGTTTTTTCAGTAATCGCTTTTGCCATGGCTTCAACGTCATAGCGGTGATCTGAAGTTTGAGGCACTGTTGTAATGACGGCGCCAGCACTTCTGGCAAGAATCGTAAAACCAATAAAAGTTTTCTCACTGGTTAGAACTTCAAGGCCTGGGCTTAGAAAAGTTCTAGCGATATAGCCCATGATTCCTTCGGAGCCACTACCAAGAACAATATTTTCAAGTTTAAGCTTATACAGATCAGCTAAGGCACGCTTTAGTGCATAAGCGTGCATGTCAGGGTAACGATGCAGATCCCAAAGTCCTTTAGTCATTTCACGAATAGCAAATGGCGAAGGGCCCAATGGATTTTCGTTACTCGCTAGTTTAGAAATTTTGGTCAGCCCTTTTTCACGCGCTAATTCGTCGATCGGCTTACCAGCTTGATAGACTTTTAAATTGCGAATGGAGTCTGGGACAAGACTTTTAGATATTTCTGATGGATTGACGGGCATTGGCTTTCCAGTATGGCTATAATTTGGGAGTTTTTAGCATAGAACAAGTAAAAGCGGAAAAATACCGCAACGCGAAAGTGGGTTATGGTTAACGATAATAAAGAGATTTACGGGCAATTTAACCAAGAGCATCTAGATAAGATGCAAAAAGGCTTAAACCTCTATAATCGTAAGCACTATTGGGAGTGTCATGAAGAGCTCGAGGATCATTGGCTCGAAGATAATGGTGATAATGCGCGCTACGTCTATTGGACGGTCATTCAGGTAGCTACTGCATTGTTTCATTGGAGTGATGATAATCTTAATGGTGCGAAGGGACAGCTTAGGCGTGCCAAAGAAAAACTAGATAAAATTGAACAGCTTCACGTAGAAACACCCCTCCTTTACAATAGTCTTTCGTGGTTAAGCTTTAAGGAATTAATTCGAGCAGTGCCTAGCGATCCTGAATTAAAGGATTTTAAAAAGCTGTCGGAATTTAGATTTTAAAGAGAAGGATTTTATGAATTTTATCAAAGCATTTTCCCAAGCACTATCTGTCATGAAAAATGATAAGTGGATTGTACTTTTATCAACCATCCCAGTTCTTATCGGTGGCGGTTTATACTATTGGTTAGGTGCATGGATGTATGGAGATGTTTTAACTTGGGGAAACGATTGGGTAAAAGAAGCCATCTCCAATGATACCTGGGGCAATGTGATTACTTGGCTTGTTGGTATTGTCATGACTGTGGTTCTTTATTTTGTCATCAGTTGGACTTTCGTTTTGATTATCTCAATTATCGCTTCTCCTTTTAATGATGTCATAAGCTCAAGAGTTGAAAGGGCGATTCTTGGCAAAAGTCAGCAAGATATTGGAGAGAATTTTGGCCAAATGTTTGGCAGAATTCTTAGAATCCTCTGGAATGAATCAAAAAAGATAGTCTTCATTATCTTTTTATCCTTTTTAGGATTTCTATTTTCTTTTATTCCATTTTTAGTTCCTTTAAGTGTCTTAATTTCATCGATCTTACTAGCCGTTGGTTTTTTAGATTATTCATGGTCACGACATGAGTTCAATTTATCTCAATGTGTTTCTAATGTTAGAGCTAATTTTTTATCTTATGGCCTTGGCGGCTTAGCTTTCCTCTTTATGATTGCAGTACCTGTTTTAAATTTATTTTTATTACCGTTTGCCGTTGTTTACTTCACTGTCTTATTTACTGACGGTCAAAAAGCTATTACTCAACATGGAAAATGAAAAAAAAGACATCAGAAAAGTTGTCATCCGTGCACCAGAGTCTTTACAAGATCAGATCGCAAGTTTTGGTGCGATAAGATTTTTAAAATCTAAATATCCTGAAGCTTTTATTGAAGTTATTTGTCGTGCCGGACAAAAGAACGTCTATGACTACTTAAGTGATATTTCTAAAATACATCAAATTGAAGAGGAAAAAGATAGTGTCCTGGGGGTTTTTCCTTGGATACACAATAACTCTAACCTTTTTGGTGTAGATACTTTTATTGATTTTCATGGTGGTGCCTCTGCTGCAACGATGGGAATTGCCTTAAAGGCAAAAAGGAGAGTGGCGTTTTCTACGACGATGACCAAACCAATGTTAACGCAATCACTAAAAGCTGAAGAGCAAAGTGATTTTAAAGATACTGCCTTTTTGACTTTAGTTGGAATTACCATTGAAGAGGAAATCCCACAAAAAACATCTGCCTTAATAGAAAAGCCAAGTGATAAAGAAAGGGCACAGCTACAAATGCTTGGAAATTATCTCTTCGTAGGTATTAGAGCAAGTGAATGGGAGAGACATCAACAAATTTGGACCAATTGGTTTGATGAATTAGTAGAAACTAATTTTGTTGTTGTTATTGATCAAGACATTGAAAACGATGAGGCTTTAAATAATTTGCGTGCAAGAAAATCTAGTCATTTCTTTTTAATTGAAAAATCATTTCCTAGAACCGATCTTCTTTTTATGAATGCTTCTAGAGGTGTTGTCACAGATTCATCTCTCTACGGAAACCTTGCAAGTTTTCACCAACACGATTGTATTATTTTAGCTTTTGATTTAAATGATTACCCATCATTTGAGACATATTTACCAAGGCCAGAAATTATTATCGAACGTAAAGAAGAGGTTAGTGTCCATATTGACGAACATGGAGAGAAGAAAGACTTAGATCCAAGCTCAGCCTTAGACGTTATCGTTAATGTCTTTAAACTCTAAGCCGCCTTCTTCTTTTGCTCGTGCGATACTCCAACGGTCTGCCTCTTATGCCATCGCTCTTGAAAAGGATTAATTAATTCGAGGTATTCATTTGGCACTTTTGTTTTATACATAAAAAGTGTTTCTTTCATACCATAGGAAGGACTCGGCAGAGCTTCTAGTTTAAGTTCACCTAGGGTCCAGGGTAAATAGCCCATTGTTTCACAAACCTTATCAGTTTTAAGGTGCGGCATACTGCTGGCTAAGCCAAGTTTTTCCCCCTCAAGCTCATGAAATGCAAAGGAAATCGGTGCGACAGAGGCTAACTTTAGAAACTGTATCGCTGACTTATTTTTCCTAAACTCAGGCTTAATCGTCCAACCACTATAATATCTAATATTACTACCATCGATATTGGGATTCGAAAGCATTATAGAGAGTGCTTTAAAATGGTTTGTGGTGTCAGCGACCTTAGAGATAGTGTTCAAAAGCGAAGTGCATGGTAAAACGGCTTTATACCTATCTGTACTAAATAAAGATGTAGATCTAATTGTTGAAATAAACTCTCTTTTTTGATTATTCTCAATCCAAAGTAAGTAGTGATCACTAATAAAATCAAGCTGATCGACGGGTAAGACATCATCATAATTATATTCATAGCCAACTTTTTTTATCGAAACGACCTCACAAAAAAGATCTCTTGTCTCTTTTTCTTCCCAAGTTAATATCGGAGCTGATAAGTGAGTGTAACCAAACTTCATGCCGCACGCTCTACTTCTTTATTAAGATCATCGAACTCACGTTCTGTTGAATAACGTGGCGTAGAGGATATAATACTTCGACAGTCCATCGTTTTGTAGGAAATATCGAAAGTTAATCTTCCAGAGACATTTTTAAAAAACTCGTTATTAAATTGGTCGATAGAATTCTTAATAGTACCAAACCATCTGCCTTCAACTGCTTCGCATGTCCATAATTGATCCAAATGTCGTTTAACAAGAAGTGACTTGTAGTCAAAGCTAGCGTTAATAAGATGATCAAACGCTGTCAAAAGAAAATATCCAGCAGGTGTCTCTCTGGCTTCGATGACTTTTTTACCTAGTGGACCTTCTTCAAGACCAAGATACCTTCCTAGGCCAAACGGACCAAGGTGAGTATTTAAATATGAGACTAATTCAACGAGAGAAAAACTTTGATTGTTTATCCTAACGGGAATCCCGTTTTCTATCTCAAGTGTAATTTTTATATTCTCGCTTGGAACAGATTTAGTCCAGAGAAACATTTCTTCATTCAAATTCATTAGCTCTGGATTATCTAAGTCTCCAGATTCAAATTCACGACAAAAAAGATTTGTGTCAATACTGAAGGAACGCTTCTCCTCAATGGTTGCGCCCAAAGATCTAATATAACTTGCTTTATCTATTCTCGAAATATTGTCATTTAAATAAGGACTGCCGTAGAGACCGTTAAAGCCAAGGTCAAGGATTGAAGTATTGAATCGACGCATACTATTTTGTGAGGGCGTTGCTGAGTGTAATATAGTTTCAATTTTATATTTTTGAGCAATCCGAACTAAGTGTTTTGCAATCAATGGTCTTGATAATGAAGCTGATAGAGGATGTTGGTTTAGGTAAATACCATTGGCACGAATTAAAGGAAGTACGCAATCTCTTGCAAACTCTTCTTTTGCATCAACTGTGTGAACGTCAATAGTTTTTGTAATGTAATTAGGTAGGCATACAGATACTTGATCATTTTGGCCTACGTCTAAAGTTAAAGTGTGAACCTTAAATTTAAAATCGTGTATTAGTCGACATATTAAGTAGGCACTATCTAATCCACCTGAGTTTAGGCAAAAAACTTCTGTTCCTTGTGGTAAGTCTTTTAAATCTTCAAAACATTTTATTAATTTTGTCATTTTTACTTCCTTTTATTTAGGCCTTTTCAATCGGAAGAATATTTCGAAGCTAGAGTTGTTTTTTTTTAACTGTCGTAAAATGGATTTTTGACGATATAGGAATCAATAAATTTCACGAGGTATAAATGAATTATGTATTAGAATCTGTTGTTGAGGCTGAAAGACTTGAAACACAAAATAAAAATGAACTCTACAGTGTTGAAGAAGAGTTGAAAGGTATTGAATTTTCAAATGGCGAAAAAATTATTGATATTGGCTGTGGTACAGGAGCTGTTTCTGCAGAAATCCTAAAGAAAAACTTACAAGTTGATTTGACGGCAATTGATATTTCAGAAATTCGTATTCAACAAGCAAAAAACCTACTCCCAACATATTACAAAGATATGATAAAATTTCAATGCTTAGATTTAATGGATGATACTCTTCCTGAAAATTCATTCGACGTAGTTATTAGTCGATTTGTACTTCATCATTTAGAAGAACCGCTCCAAATGCTAATTTCAATGAAAAGAGTATTAAAACCAGGAGGTCGATTAATAATTATCGATTCTGATGGAATTCTCCATAATTACTTTTGTACAGATCAATGGCTCATGGATTGCTTGAGTAGGATTAAGGAAGGAATGAAGCTTGATATGTATATTGGAAGAAAGCTTAAAAGTTATTATAATTATATTGAGCTCGAAAATATTGATGTAAAAATGATACCTATGCATTTTAAGAATGAAAGCCTAACGGCGGAAGTTAATCAATATCGTGAAAGATTCAGTATTATGAGAGATTTCTTTATAGATCTTCTTGGACAAACTGATACAGACAATTTTTTTTCGCTATATTTGAAGTATCTTGAGAAGGATAGTGCTGAATTGTTCTATAATAAATTTGTAGCTGTAGGTCATAAAATATAGCTTTTTTGACTCTTTCTTTATTGCTATAACTAATTATGGCAATAAAGAAACTATTTTTCATTCATGGTAATGGCCAGTCAGCTAAGTGTGCTCCGGATGGCTTTGATTCCATCAATATGCCTGGTCATGGTAACCAGAATTGGAATCGCTCACTATATAGTATGAATTCAATCAGTGATTTCTATGTAAAAACTATCCCCGAAAATGCATTAGTTTTTGGACATTCACTCGGTGGACATATTGCAATTAACGTTGCCCTAGCTCGACCAGATTTGTAAGTGATTTGTTTTGGTATGGTACCTCTTCAATCACCAGAACTTATAGGGTCTTTAATGCTAATTCCGAAAGAGTTCCCACCCTTTCAAAGCCCAAATAGAACATTTGAAGATATTGAAAATTTTGCAAAGCTTAGTGCATGTGGTGATAAGACGATTGAAAAGCTTCTCATTGATGCAGTCCATAAACAAGATCCCAATTTTAATTCCACGTTTTTTACTTCTGGGATTTCAGATTATGATTGGAATGAAATGGAGAAAGCAAAATTATTAGATCATAGATTTAAACTTATACTTACTAGCAATGAAGTTGTTTATGACTTTGATCAAGCCTCTAGGCTTGATATACCAATTATTATTGATGATTATAAAGGCCATAGCCCCTGGCTTCTTGATTCTAATTGGCTTAGAAAATTCATAGAGATTTAGAAATAGCCCAGAAGTTGTGCTTCACCTTTCTTATTCACAGTCATTTCAGAATTTTTAATCTCACTATACCCTAAGTAAGTAGGCAAAATATTAAAGTGTCCTTGTATATAGAGATAAGTTTCTTGGATTGAAAATGGAGATTCTGGATTAAAGGCTTTAATAAATATTTCAGTGGGATTAATTTTTAATCTAAAGAAGTTTTCATTTATCTCTAGAAGATCGTATTTTCTATTAATATCAAATTTGTAGGTTAGGTTAGTAATAAAATACTTGAATGATGTTTGAAAGGATGATTGGTATTTTTTAGGTATGTTTTGTTCAAAAATATTTTTATTAATTTTATTGTATTTATTATATTCACCCATTTTAATGAAGAAACTATCTTCTAAGCGATACATTCTTAATTTTTGATGAAGAATTGAAAAAATCTTAATTGAAATATTTTTGTCAGAAAAGGTTAGTGAATGCTCCGTAATTTGAAGAGCATATAAAAGTGAGTTTGCCCTTTTGCTACCAAGTTCTTTTTTTATATAGTCGAAGCAATTTGCTAATGTTCTCATTTTACTTCCACCACCATCAAACGTAGATGGAAGAAACGACGTTTTAATAAAAGGAGATTTTATAATATTTGATAGACACTCTATGTCGATTTCAGTTGTAAAGAAATGTACTGGCTGAAATTTATACTTGTTAAAAAAATAACGACAATTTTGCCATGGAATGGATTTTGTCGATGCTCGCAGGTAAACATATCTTCTTTTTGAAATATTAAAATGCTCTGCCATTTTTTGATCATCTTGCTTTAAACTTTCTTGAAGAGCATCAATATTTTTCCAAAAAAGTAATTCAGACGGCTGCCAATTATAGAAGAGTAGTTCGTTATCAGGTTCATATTGCGAAATTAGCATTGAATCAAGTAACGACATTCCTCTTTGTTTTGTTTTTAAGTAATAAGCTTGGGTTCGACTTATATTAAGTAGTTCTTGGATTTGCTTAAGATCAATTTGTTCAATATTGTTCACAGTAAACATAAAAATAGTTTAGCTGTATGTGAGTTGTTTTGTCATTGATTCTTTTATTGAAGGCTCTAAGTACCTGAATATATTGAGTTTGAACGTTTTGTGTTTAGTTAACTCTTTTGTCTCCCCCTACCAACTACTACCTATATTTCATAAAACTATCTTAAGGATTATTTCCACGGAGTTTTTGTGAAAGTTTTTATTGTTAATATACCCTCATCTCACCCAGTCGTTGATGTCATTAGAAAATATGCTTCAACAGCGGTACTTCCCGAATGGCCTAAAGATCTTTTTACCGTTTATAGAGAAAAGTCATTAGTCTTTGCAAAAGTTGATAGCGAAGAAATGATTGTTGAAATAACTAAAGCCTGTGAAGAGAATGATCAATGGTGCTTCTTTTGGTCTGAGAAAAAATTGCTACCAATAATGATGAATCAGATTTCATCGAAACTAGTAGATTTTGTCTGCGGTGATTATGATCAAGATGAAATTCGCTTAAGATTTATAAGACTATTAAAGCTCAAAAAGCCGAGCGTTGTGCCAAATTTCTTTGATCTTCCTAATAGAATTGCAGAAGAATTAACAAAAAACCAGTTAATGTTATTTGATGAGCTTCTTAAAGCTGGGGATACCGGTGTTAAAAAAAAAGCTTTAGCAGCGAGGCTTTGGAACAACCCAACGGAGTCTTACTTAAGAAAGTCGGGTTTTAATGTTCACTTACATCACCTGAGAAAGAAAATTAAACAGCATGGTTACTCTATCGTTTTTAATTCTCAGGCGAATAATTACATTCTAAAGCAAGAAGTTCCTGCACAAATGGGGCAATCTCTATAATCGATTTATTAAGTCGATAAGAACTTGGGGCTCAGCTCTCTTGGTATAATCAGCATCTACAAATGAGTAGAGTACAGTACCATCTTTGCCAATTACGTAAGTTGCGGCAAGAGGTAGTTCCCATTGATCATTGCCTTGAGATTTTTCCAAATCAATCCCAAAGCTCATATAGACGTCTTTAAGTTCTTTTCCAACTTTAAAAACTAACCCAAAACGTCTCGCCACTCGGTTATCTTGATCATATAACAGATCAAAACTTACTTTGTTTGCATCAGCGGTTGCTTTGGCATTTTCTGGTTTTTCAGGGGAGATCGCAACGATAGTAGCCCCGGCTTTCACGAAGTCTTGATAACGTGACTCATAGGCTTTGAGTTGAAGGTTGCAATACGGACACCAACCACCACGATAAAACGTTACGACCACGGGACCTTTTTTAAGTGCATCTTTTAGCCTGAACTGCCCGTCTTTAAAACTTTCCAATGTAAAGTCAGGGGCTTTTTTACCCATGACGATAGCTTTCTTAAGACCTGTTTTTTTTAGATCGGCCGTAGCCTTTTGCATGATTGCTTTAATGTCAGGCGGTGCCTTAGATGCGTTTCTTTTAACGGCTAGTTGGCTTTCAAGTGTTTCAGCATAGGAAACGTTAGCTAAAAATAATGCTAATAGTAATAATATTTTCATTGAGAACTCCTTTTTTTACTAGTGAGGCTAAAATGAAAAATATTACTTAAAATTAGCTAAACTCTTTAATAAAGAATCTTCTTTCTCTTTTAATTCAGCCGCTTCCACTTTAACTTTCTCTACAATCTCAGGTTTAGCGTTATCTATGAACTGAGGATTTGTGATTTTCTTGTTAAGTTTGGCTATTTCAGCCTGTGTTTTAGCAAGATCTTTATTCAGTCTTTGAATCTGATCGTTAATATCAATCAACCCTTCTAATGGAATAAACAGCTCACAGTAAGTTAGCGCAGCGACCGCAGATTTATCTGGTCTAGCTTCTGACTTAGACTTAACGACAAGACTGTTTAAACGCGCCATATCTTTAAGACCACTTTCATGTTCTTTCAAATAGCTAATGAGTTCAGCTTCATCTGTATAAACTTCTAAGGCAACTTCATCTTTTGGTTTGATACCAACGCTTTGGCGCACACCTCTTATGCTACTTACAATCTCAACAAATTTGTTCATGCTTTCTTGATCTTTAGTAAAGCGCAGCTCTTCTTTTTCCTCAGGATAGTCTTTGACGATGAGAAGATCTTCATCTTTTGACTTTAAATGCTCCCACAGCTCTTCCGTAATAAATGGAGTAATAGGGTGCAAGAGAGCAACAATTTCTTTAAAGGCAAATCTTAAAACCGCTGCACGTGATGCCTTAGTATCTTCGTTATCGCCATAAAGAATTGGTTTAGAAAGTTCAATAAACCATGAGCAGAACTTCTCATAAACAAAATGATAAATAGCCTGGCAAGACTCATCAAAACGATATTCATCTAAACTTGAATTCATTTGAGCTGCTACAGTATTGAGTTCAGCAAGAATCCAGCGCTCGTGATGATCAAGCTTAGAGAAATCTTTTGGCAATTCACCGGCATCTTGAAGAAACGGGTAAGTGAATCTAAAGGCATTCCAAAGTTTATTAACAAAAGCTTTGTAACCGTTAATACGTTCAGGATCTAGGTTAAGTGTACGGTTGTAACCAGAGCCAGCTGCTAGAGTGAATCTAAATGCGTCAGCTCCATACTCAGCGGCAGTTTCAAGTGGATCAATACCGTTGCCAAGAGATTTAGACATCTTGCGGCCAAACTTATCTCTGACAATCGCATGAATATAAACATGCTTGAATGGACGAATATCTAAAACTTTGTGAGACATCATCATCATTCGGGCAACCCAAAAGAAAATAATATCAAAACCAGTCACAAGAACTGAGGTTGGAAAGAATGTATCAAACTTCTTTTGCTTCATACGCTCTGGATTAGGCCAACCTAGAGTTGAAAAAGGCCACAGGGCAGAAGAGAACCAAGTATCTAGGACATCTGGGTCTTGCTTAATATCTTTATCAGAACATTTTGCACAAATTGTAGGATCTTCTTCACTGGCCCACTGGTGATTACATTTATTGCAATAAAATACTGGGATTTGATGTCCCCACCAAAGTTGTCTTGAAACACACCAGTCTTTTGGTTCACGAAGCCATGAAAAATAAGTGTTCTCCCATTGTTTTGGGTAAAACACTGTATCGTCTTTTTCAACGGCTTCAACAGCGACACGAGACATCTCTTTAACATTAACGAACCACTGTTTTGAAACGAGCGGCTCAATAATGGCACCAGATCTTTCACCGTGCCCAACTTGGTGAGTATGTTTTTTAACTTCTTTAAGCTGTCCAATCTCTTCAAGCTTTTCAACAATCAGCTTTCTAGCTTTTGGTGGCATCATCCCTTTGAACTCAAGGCCGATCTCATTAAGTGAGCCATCTTTATTGAGCATGTTAATGATAGGAAGATTATGGCGGCGACCAATTTCAAAGTCGTTGAAGTCGTGTCCTGGAGTAACTTTTAAACAACCAGTTCCTTTATCGATTGATACGTAATCATCGGCGATAATTGGAACTTCGCGGTTACAAAAAGGAACGATAGCAGTTTTTCCAATATATTTTTGAAAACGCTCGTCATCAGGATGAACACAAACAGCAGTATCCGCTAATAACGTTTCAGGACGAGTTGTGGCGATTTCAAGTGTTTCATCGCTGTCTTTAATTTTATATAGGATATGATAAAAGGCACCGTTGACTTCTTTGTGATCAACTTCTGCATCTGAAATGGCTGACTGAAGGACTGGATCCCAGTTGATAATATAATCGGACTGATAAATAAGACCTTCGTTATAAAGATTAACAAAAACTTTTCTAACGGCTTCGTTGGCCTCTGGATCCATGGTGAACATGGAGTAGTCCCAATCAGGACTTGCACCCATGACTCGTTGTTGACTGGCGATAATACCGCCGTATTCTTCTTTCCATTGCCAAGTTTTTTTGATGAATGCTTCACGACCATAATCATGACGAGTCTTCTTCTCAGTTTCCATGATCATTTTTTCCACAACGTTTTGTGTGGCAATACCGGCATGGTCCATCCCTGGAAGAAAGAGAGTTTCATAGCCCTTCATTCGCTTATAACGGATCAAGGCATCTTGTGTTGTGATATCTAGAGCGTGGCCGGCATGGAGTCGGCCTGTGACGTTTGGTGGAGGCATAATAATGCAATAGCCTTCATTTTTTTTGCCTTTTCTAGGCTTGAAGTATCCACCCTTCTCCCAAGTGTCGTACCATTTCTTTTCAGCAATTGTTGGTTCATAGGTTTTTGGTAGTTCTTGAGTCATACAATATCCTTAAGCGCGCAAGTGTTTAGCAATTGAAGTGATATCGTTCATGGAGATATCAACTTGCGATTTTTCTTTTAAGTTCTTAATTGGCATCGTGTTGTTTTGAATTTCATTTTCACCAATGAAGGCGACAAACTTAGCGCCACGCTTTTCTGCCATTGGAAATGCTTTTTTAAGTTTGACGGGCTCTAGTGCGGTGACAGTCTTAATATTATGGGCACGTAACGCACTTGCAACTTGAAGCATTTTAGTCATTGAAGTTTCATCTAAAGCCGCTAGAAAGAGGTCGTTACTGGCTAATGTAAAGTCAGGCATTAAACCATGAGTTTCTAGAAAGTCTGTTAATGTTACGTCACCAAGGCCAAAGCCAATGCCAGGCAAAGGTTCTTCATTAAAGATTTTTAGAAGGTTAGCATAAGCGCCACCACCACAAAGGGCGCGACGGTTGTCTGGATGTTTATCAAAGATCTCAAACACGATACCAGTATAATAATCGAGGCCTCGAACAACGGCGGGATCGTACTTAACGTATTTTGCAATTCCTAGATCGTTGAATTGAACTAAGAAGGCCCTAAGGTCTGTTGCTGTTTGAGTTTGTTTTGTTTCATCTAATAGAGCGAGTAAGCCTTCAAATGAATCAACTTCAAGGTATTGATCAAAAAGTGCAACTGCAGGTGAAGAAAGATTTAATTCAGCAACAAGTTTTGCCACAGCATCAGCTGGTATTTTTTTAGCACGATCAACTATTTTATAAAGTTTAAGCGCTTGTTCTTCGTTAGCTCCCATAGCACCTTTAAATAAGGCATCAACGATTCGGCGATCATTTAGTAGAATTTCAAAATGGGTTTCATTCGCGCCGAGTTTGTTCATAAGGCTTACGGCAAGTTGTAGAATTTCTATCTCGCCAGAAAATCCAGGTGCACCAAAGATATCAACGTTAAATTGCCAGTGCTCGCGAAGTCTTCCGCGTTGTGGTTTTTCATACCTCATAAGATTTGGAATGGAATACCAACGAATGGGTTTCGTTTCATTTTTATGAACTTGAGCGACCATTCTAGCAACCGTTGGAGTCATCTCTGGGCGTATGGCAACTTCACGCTCACCGCGATCAGTGAAACTATAGATTTGTTCATTAATGAGTTCATCGCCAGACTTTGCACGGTAAAGATCGACTTCTTCTAGTAATGGGCCATCATAAGGTTCATAACCAAAGAGTTCAGCTGTTTCGTTCATCGCTTGAAAAAGATGATCACGCTTACGCTTATCGATTGGAAAAAAATCACGTGTACCGCGGTATGGTTTTTTGCTAAGTGTCATATGGCTGCCTCAGACGAATAAAATCAGCAAATTTGTAGCATGAAACTAGGGGAAAGGCCTCAACTAGAGGCTTAAAATCCAGTCATTTGTAGGTTTAGGTAGCAGAACTGGCGCTGAATAAAATGGATCTTTCTTCTTAATGATAGTTTCTCCCTTAAAAGGAGCATTTTCAATTTCACGCGGCACCCAATCATTCACTGGCACTGGAAGGTTTGTCATGCTTGTTTCCAGAAGTGGGTCCACAACTTTATCGAGAATTTCTTGAGCTGTGTTGCCTTTAAGATTCGCTTTTAATTCACTTAAAGCAAAGATATCAGCTGGTTTTTGATCGTTTGAATTTTCTTTGGCGTATGACATTGAAAGAAGAATCCAGCTAGCGTGTTCTATACGGCCAAGGTTTTTAATCGCTAGCTTCTCAAGTTTTTCATTCACGCTCACAACCGAAGCAAAGGCAAAGTAATCAATCCAGCTTAATACGAGCTCAACGCGCTTTCGTAAAACTTGTAAGCCTTCAATATTACCACTAGGTGAGTTTAACCAAAGAGATGGAAAGCGAGCATCATTAACAAGTAGTTTGGCATCTTTTAAAAAAGATCTAAAAACATATTGCGCCCAAGGAGAATAGGCCGGCCAGTCAGTTTTTTGTTCAATCTCTTGCAGTCTTTTTAAATCATAACTTTTATAGAGTGATGAAGTATCAGGTCTCGAAGATAATAATAGCTTAGAGACTTCAGTCTTAACGATAAAAAATAAGTCAGTTTTAGATAGTCTTGAAGAATAAGTTGAATAATTGGAAACAAATCCTTCAATTTTCTTTTTATCTAAAACATCAACGTTTTCAGGTGGAAGAGAGCGAAGAAGCAATGAGACTTCTGCAGGGATACCGGTCTCATCTTTGGCTAAATACACTTCAACTGAATGAGAGGCTTGAGTAACGATCAAAAGAAGAAGTAAAATGACTCTTTTCATTTATCCTCCTTAAGTTCAATACTCAAACTCTCTTTTGCACCGACTTGTTTTTGATCTAATGGAACATAGAATTTGCTTTGGTATGGAATGAGGAGTAATCCATCAAAATTAATAAGCGAGGTTGCATAACGTAGGTCACTAATTGCTTCCAGTTTAGAATCTTTTGTCTCAAGTGAATAAATATCATGGCGAATAGCTTTTCCAAGTTTGAAGGCTTTGGAAAAAAAGATCTTACCCTCAGTGTGATCACAGACCATTTGCCCGATATCTGGGAGTGAGGATGTATAGATAGGTTTTGTTAATCCTTTATCTGCTGAGATCTCCCAAATCTCTGATGCTCCATCAAGTTGTTGATAAGGAAATGCACCTAAATAAGTTTTTCCAAATCCAGAGCATAGTTCTAGTCTTCGATTGATTCCTTCTGGTTTGAAAATGACCTTACTTTTTCCATCGACTCTAGTAAATTTAATGAGAGCACTTTCACCTTTTTCATTCATATCCACATAAAAAATGTTTTGTTCATCTGCCATGCTGACGTCTGGAAAAAAGAATGGGTTAAGTTTAGTTGGGGTTTGAATATTAAAACCAATCTGTGTATTTTCTAAACTCTTTATGGTGATGACCCTGGTAAATGGGCTGTAAAAGCTAACCCAATTTCCATCAAGCTGAACTTCAGAGTTGAGCCCTCTTCCAATCTCTATCGTCGATGATTCACCTTTTTTGGCCCTAAATATTTTAGCTTCAAGTCTAGGATCAAGTGACTGTTGATAGTTATTTTGCTGACTAATGACAATCCACTGACTAGAAGAAGAAGACGCAATATAATACTGCGTCCCCATATCAGACTTTAGAATTTCCGAAACATTGAAATTTGTTCCAAGAAGAAGATCACCTGAGCGACGTTGATAGTAAGTATATTTCCCATCTCTTGTGAGATAGCGAATATTTGAGACATCTTGTTTGGTCGCAAGCTCAGGGAGCTTCTTGGCAAAAGCAATCTGCGTAAAGAATAGAAGAACTGTAAGGCTAATTTTTAATGCCATACAAAGTCCATGTTTTAAGTAGGTGCTGCGTCTGAAACGCTGAAACACTATTAAAAAGATAATTCCAAGGAATAATTCTTGGTGAATGAATATCATCTAAGGTTGTTCTGACAACGACGTCGTCGCCATTAGCTCTATTTGAAATTCCATCAATGATAAAAGGAAGAGGAGTGCACTGATTAAAATATTTTCGTTGGAAAAAACTAGGTAATATTTCTTCAGCGCATCCAATACCGTGAACAATCGCTGTCTTTAAACTTTTTAAATAGAATGTTAATTCCGTTAAATTTCTTATTTCTCTAGCTTCAATTTTTAGGGTTTCAGCTAAAAGTGATTGAAGCGTAGATTTCGTTTGAGCAATTGAGTCTGGGAAATAACTAAAAAGAGCGGTTCCAATAAATTCAAGACCTGTAATATTTTTTTCATTAAGAACAATTTTTCTCTTACAATTTGTAATTGTGCAAATATTGTCATCATAAATGATAAAGCAACCATTTTTGTATTCAAGAAGTGAAGGATTATACTCGTTCGCACGAAGTATCCTACATTCACTATCTGAGCCCATTCCAAAATTATTTACCAGAATTTTCTTAATAACTACATTTTCACTAAGATCAGAAATTTTTGATGGACCAGGGACATAAGGAAGACATTCGCGTTCTTCTGACGCTCTATTTTGATAACAAATAGATAAAGGCCATCCTTCTTTAGGATCAACCTTAAGACTCTCATTAGCAAAGTTCAATGTTGGAACTTGAGCGCATTCAACAGGTGAGACTTGTACATCAGTTTGTAAAAAATGTGACCATATTCGAAAACTATTAGTTATAATTCCATTATCTAAATTACCAGGACAATCTCTATAGCGCGTGACTAATTTCTCAGCAAGAAGAGCATCGGAGAGCTCTGAACAATTTGGTTTTGGAAATAGAGCTGGATAATCTTTTGCTCCAACAGTTGTACAAAGATTTGGTTGTTTTTTAAATCTGCCTGCACAGGTAATTAAATCTTGGCCTGATAATTGTTTTTTTCCAAGAAGCTCTTGGCATCGACGATCGATCAACCAAGCAGGTTTCTCACCTGCAATAATTTTGGGCCAAATCTCATCTACTAAAAAGGGTGCGCAAAATTTTTGGTTATCATCAAGACCTTTACATAGAGCGCCAATATAATTTCTTTGAAAAACAGTTGTGACTTCATTAATTTCGTTTCTCGCTTTTATCTTGGATCCAAGAAGTCGACGAGTAAGTAGCTCTGTTGAAGCTGTTTGTGATAACTGTAACTGAGCTCGGTCGCCGTCTTCAATTTTTTCATGAATGCCACAAAGATATGGAAGATAACTATTAGAGGCCCATTCTGAAAGAAGATTCATGCATTGCTTTTCACTTTTAGGAACGGAGAAAGTAAAACTTTCAATTGTCTTGGCGAGATTATTCTTTTGAAATAAAACACCATAATCCCTGTTGGCAGTGCATTCTTTTTTATAAATAAGATTTAAAAAATTATTTCGATCGATAGAGAAAATTTCAGGAGTTTCTTTTTCTTTGATTGTCGCAAGGATAGGTAGAGTCTGAGTTACGCCTTGCGGTCCTCTAAGCAGATTGTTTTCTAAACTGGCATAAAAAGAACATTTATTTTGTCTTGAGAGCGCCAGGTAAGATGGTTCTGTATGCAAGAGAATTGAGCGAATATACGTGGGCTCAATTTCCAAACCTTTAGTGATATCAATACTGGTTAAGCTCGCTGGATTTGAGGCGGCCTTTGATTCTAAAGCATTGAATCGTGCTGTCTGTGCTCCAACAATTTTTTCTAAAGGATAGAGAACGCCTGGAACTTTATCCGGATCAATAGCGATTTCTTGTCTTGGCAGTGGTGATGGAGCTTTATCTTGAGAAAAGACTTCCCCGCCTACAAATAAGCAGGGAAGTAATAAGAGTAATTTAAAGGACCGACTGGGCCAAAATAGATGCCACATCTTGAATATCGATCTCCTCTGTGGCCGGTACTTGGGCCTTGGATGAATTAAAATTAATCATACAGTAGGAGCAAGCAGTCGCCAATTTTGGAACCTTAACTTCTGCAATATCTTCAAGACGTTTTTTTGCTAAATGCTCACCTTCAGGAAGCTCGTACCACATATTACCGCCGCCCATTCCACAACAGCGTGCTTTATCCTTTGAGGTTTCCATTTCCTTAATTTTAAGTCCTGGAATTGAGCTTAAAATATCACGAGGAGCGTCGTATTCACCGTGGTGTCTGCCAAGATAGCATGGGTCGTGAAAAGTCAGTTCACCTGCCATTTCTTTAGATGGCTGAAGTTTTCCATTTCTTATTAATTCCGCCAGCAATTCGGTGTGATGAACTGTCTCAAAGGCTCCATCTTCAAATTTTCCATACTCTTTACCGATGGTGTGAAGGCAATGTGGGCAGTGAGTAACAACTTTATCAAACTCATACTGGCGCATATTAGCGATATTTTCGATAGCAATTTCATAGAACGAGTATTCGTCACCAAATCGTCTGACGGGATCGCCATTACACTTTTCTGTTTTACCCATAACAGCGAAACTCACTCCAGCCTTCTTGAGAAGCCCAACCGTGTCTTGAACCACTTTTTGATTCGCGGAGTCATATGAGCCGGCACAGCCAACGTAGTAGAGGTAGTCAACTCTTTTACCTGACTCAATAACTGGGACATCTAAGCCGTCTGCCCATTTAAAGCGATCATCTTGAGTGATACCCCATGGGTTACCATTGATTTTTACTTTATTTGTAGCATCCGCTGCAGCAGGAGGAATGTCTCCAAGAGTAAGCGTTTTATAGCGTTTAGCTTCTAGAATTAAACTGACGTGCTCAATATTAGCAGGGCATTCTTCCATGCAAGCACCACAGGTTGTACAAGCATCAAGTTCGTTTGCTTCATAAATTGGATT
>PCUW01000002.1 GCA_002787775.1 Bdellovibrionales bacterium CG12_big_fil_rev_8_21_14_0_65_38_15 | reverse complement strand
ATGATGGCGTGATGACGGCCGTGGCTTGGGTTGGTTAAGCCGCTCTTTTGAATAAAGAAGACTCAAACTCTTCTACCAAATTTAAGCTTTAGAGATTAACTTCTCAATTAACTGTGTTTCGTTATCAAAGCCACCACTAGCCATTAGCTCGTCTAGCTTCTTAGCAATTGCTTGATCAAACCTATACTGTTTTCGAATTTTTTTATTAGGACCTTTAACTCTTCCATCTTTGATAATCCCACAGAGACTGACTAGATTTTTAAAGGCTTCATATCTGCAGTCTTCGCCTAGTTTATTTCCCGCTCTAATTTTAGCAACAGTATTATAGATATCCTCTGGGATATTTTTAAATTGAGTAAGAAACTTTGGATGCTGAACTAAAAGAACAATGAGAGGTGCAAGATATCTTGGCTCGTAATCTAGAGCATTTTCTAGATCAATCGTTTCAACAATAACTGTGGCCCCTTCATACTTCTTAGGCCTATTAGTCCCCATAGCACCAAACTTAATCAGAACGTAAGCCAGCCTATCTGCATGGTTAGTAAATGTGTTTATTTTGTAAGTCTCTTTCATATGTGCCTTCTATGAGCCATAACAATTATAACTTAAAAAATAGTGTACGTACAGCATTAACCGATTGTAAAAACGATGACTTAGAAGGCTAAATATTAAAAAAGGAAGAATCTCCACCAAAATCATCAATACGTTTTAATAGTTCATTGCCATAAATGCCCATAGCATCTCTTATAAGCTTCTTATTTTTAGCTGGAGCTTTAACACCCTTTGAAACCAGCACATCGATTGGTCTTGCTTTCAAAATCTTTACATATTCACCATCATATTGTGTTTCCCAAATGGTATCTGGTGGCATCCAAATCTCATCACTAAGCCTATCAAGAGCTAGACCCTTTTCTTTAAGAAGCTGATCGAGAATATTTGCCACTTCAGCACTTGCTTTGACTTGAGCATCAACATCAAAGGTCGTATTAAGTTCAATAAGTGAAGAGATCTCTTCGTCGGCCAGTAATGCTATCTGACCCATGATTTTCATTTCGATGTCTTTGGGAACAAGTCCAACGCCTTGATCTACGTAAGATTTTACGTCCGCTAGTTGAATTCTCTTATCCAGTTCTTTACCTATTTTATTCAAATCCATACACACCCTTTAATTAATGAACGAGTATATGAATGTGAACTAATTTTCGATTAGATTTCTTGGCATAAATACCTCCAACTAAGCTCAATACTTGAGTTAAAAGACGAACACCAATTTAAATTAAAAAACTCTTAATATTTTTCACTTTCAAGCAACGCACATCATCCGGCCAAGTGTGTTTGAGCTTATTTGAACATATAAAGGAAAACTATAAAAGCAAGCTTCATTTTATATCCTTTGATAAAATTAATTTCGATTTTAGGTTAACATCAGCATAAACACTTTCGGATGCATTCAACGACACATATTCATCAATTGAGTCAAAAATAAACCAACTGGAAAGCTCGTCACTATGAAGACCTAATTCATAATATTTATCTTCAATCTTTAGACTTGCGATAGGCCCTCTAAATTGTTTGTGTAATGTTTTATCATAAGCATGCCAACCACTTTCGAAGTCTAAACAGTAAAAACCTAGTTTTTTGCTATTCCAACAATAAGCATTCACTGCATCATCAATTGATTCTTTACTCACACAAATAATTTTTAAAGCTAAAGCGCTTTCTAACGTCAGACAATTCGGAAGCTGCTCTTTCAAGCTTGTGACAAACTTTTCGGCCGTTGGATAGTATTCTGTAATATAATTTCGCTCTTTACCATAAAAATATTTTCTATTCGGTGATGTCTTTGTAAAGCTAGAGTCATCAAGTCTCGCCTGCCTTTCGCTATATTGAAAAACTTTAAAGTCAGAGATACTAAACATTACAGGTAAAGCAACAGCTACACCGACTTCTATTGGAAGATCAGTTTCATATCTATAAAAACATTGATTTTTGTACTCATTCTCTTCAAAGACTGTTCCTGGATAATGTGACTTCTCTTCCTCATTTACTAGCCTTATTTTTTTAGCTTTGAGAACCTTGCCCGAAAGTGTTAACAAGTTTAATTCATCCGGTTGCCGACATAGTATATCAGGTACATCAAAGTAATGATCACTGCTTAGTTTTTCTTTAATACTGTAATTGGGAAGAATCGCTATAAAGTAATAAAACCGAGACGATATTTTATCGTAATTGCGATCAAAGCTAGCTACATATTCTTCATATTTTATAGCTGGCTGTTCTTTTTTTTCTGCTGACTTTATGTTTTGATCACAAGATAGCAATCCTAAAATACAAGAAGCAAACATGACTAATTTTAACATTCTAGTTAGCATTTAATTTCCAGTAAAAGGGTTACAGAAAAAGTTCCCGCACAGCTGTCGGATGCTCTTAAATTATACTCTTCTCAATAATTATTATTATAAATCAATATCGATATTCTACTAATTATTTGCAGAAATTAACTTACTAAGTTTTACCAATAGTTATGGAAATTAAACTTGATTAAGCCGCTTTCTTCGATGAAGAAGCCACATACTGTTTAACGAAGTTGATGATGACATCTTTTTGAGCTTCAGTGATATGTTCAAACTGAAGGCCTAGACCACGTGGACGTTTATCAGAAATATTTCTAATCACAGCGCGAATATTAAGCTCTTCAGAAAGAGTTCCTGCTTTGATCTTGACTAAAACCTTTCCATCTTTTTCCATTCTAACTTTATCAAGTTTTGATAGTTCGATGAAACAGCCACCAACAGATAATGATGAACAATAGCCTTTAAAGGAATTGGCGCCAATTTCAAGCTGGGCCAGATCATAGAATGGTGCTCTAAAGTCGCCGCGCTTAATAAAGAAGCGCTGAATTTTCTTACCATCACGAAACTCTTCTTTAGAAAGAACGTCGTTTTTAAATTCAAAATGACCTTCAAGCTTCATCCACTCGCCGCCTGTCTTTTTAGACGTGGTCGACATATTGATTTTGCCGTATTTCATGAAAGCTCTCATATCGCCGTAGGAATATGGGCCCTTATCTTCACCGTCGTGCTTAATCCACCACACAACTGAATTATCGACTTCAAAAGAGTCACCAATCAAGCGATTGATCTCTTGCTCTTCTTTAGCGTCATGGATTTTCTTATAGCGCTCAAGATCTTGAATAACGCTTTTGTCACGCTCACCTTTACGCTTAAGTAGCACTAGGCCTTCATTAAGCTTTAAGATATTTTGTTTAAGTGTGGCACTTGTTTTTCGCTCGCGATCAACTTTATTCGCAACTTCTGCCAAACGATCTTTCATCGCCTGATTATTTTGTCCAAGTTTTTTAAACTCAAGAACAATCTTCTCATTTTCTTTGAGGTATTCTTCGAGTTTTAAATCTTTTGCCACAAGCGCTTGGTTAAGCTGCTTATTACCATCTTCAAGTTCACCAATTCGATTATTAAGAAGTGTTTTCTCCATCGAATGGTTTTGTATTTGATCTTCGAAGTTTTGGACTTCTGCTTTTAAATAATCAATTTCTCTTTGCAGCTGAGCAATCTCATCACTGGCCGTCGAGTCTTCTTGCATTTCAGTAATGCGTTGATTGAGTTCATGGTTTTGATTTTGAAGATCAACAACTAAAGTCTTTTGAAATTCTAGCTCGGCCGAATTGTCTTCATAAACAGGTGCTTCAAAATTTAAATTCATCCCTTCAAAGTCACGCTCACTCGACATGGCATGCTGAATAAGAAGTGTTGGAGGATAAAAATCTGGTTTTGAAAAAGCACTCGCTTCTGGCGCATTGGCATTTGGTCTAAAACCAATCGCTGTTTCAAATTGATCAGCGATATCATTGATTTCAAAAATACGAGTCCACGCCTTACTATGAGGATCGAAAACGTAATCGAAAATATTAATCGCACCGGCGCCTAAGAGTTGCAGTAACTCTTGTGCATCATGGGGTTTAAGAATTTTACCCGGCCAGCGCGCGATCCATTTCACGAGCGAATCCTCCATTTTGAGGTCTATCTACTCGTTTTTCGGCTGTTTTAGATAAAAAGTTGAGAAAATAGCTAAAGTCCAAACGCCTTAGATACGGCCTTGGCATCTAACACCTTGATTTCTTTAATAAGGCTTGGAGATCTTGCCGGCGTTAATTCAAGCTCCGTGAGCCGCCCATGACGAGCTACCACTACTTGATATTTCTGCTCCGGTTTTAACCATTCGCTATGTTTATCCCACTGAGACTTCATCACTCTTAGTCCATCGATAGTGATTAGCTCATCGCCACTATTAAACTCGTCTTTCATACCCGGAGAATCCAGATGAACTCTATCGATAAAAACTTGTTCGGCCTGAAACTTCATATCAAGTCCGGTCCAAACTTTTAAAGACTGCTCAAAGACTATTTCAAGACCACACTCTTTCGCCGCGGCCTCTAGAGGTAAATCATCAGTGCCGCTAATCAGGTAAGAGAAGTCATCTCTGGTTTTTTTATCGCTAAGACTTTCAATAATATTAAAAACAATATCCTCATCAATGCCACTTTCTGGATGTGACTTATAATCACTCCAAAGTTTAGCGATGAAATCATTAATAGATTTATCAAAAGGCTTTAGCCATGCGTTTAACACAAAAAATGCTAACCCACCCTTAAGATAGTAGCTTACCGTCGAGTTCATTGAGTTTTCGTTGGGACGATAGAGTTTTATCCAAGCATTAAAAGAGCTATCTTCTAGTGAATCAAATTTTCGACCAGCTGTTGAAAGTAAACGATTCATATTCGTTTTTTGCTGCTCAAGATATTCTTCAACAGTTGAGAGTCCACTTCTAAGCACAAAGAGCTCATCCATAAAAACGGTTAGGCCTTCTGATAGCCACAACATCTTGGTGTAATTTTCTTTTTGATAATCAAATGGCCCAAGCGCTTTAGGACGAATACGCTTCACATTCCAAACGTGAAAATATTCATGCGCTACAAGTGAGAGCCAATCAAGATAACTTTTCCTGTTCACCATTTTTAGCGGATCAAAGGCCAAGACGGTGGATGAAGAATGTTCTAATCCACCATATAAACCTGGAGCAAAATGCGCCATGAACATATATTTTTCATAAGGCAGCTCGCCTGGAACTTTTGCCACTTCGGCCACAAGCTTTTCGATATCTTGTTTAAGATTCCATTCTAATTTAGGAAGAAGTCCCCAATAGATCCACCAATGCTCTTTGCCTTCGTACATAAAGCCATCAGTTTCCTGGCAACCAATTTCAATCGGAGAATCTAATAGCTCATCATAATCACTAGCTTGATACTTAAAGACGGCTCGCTCAGTGGAGATATCCTTAAGCGTGGTACTTAAATTACTCCATAGAGGTGGAAATTCAACTTCAAGCACAAGATCTTTCATGGCGTGATCTTCAATTCCCATAAAGACTGAAGGGCCATGAATAAAGGCGTGAGTGCTATCAATATGAGACGTTCTAACCGTTAGCTCATTGCAATAGACTTCGTACTCAAAACTAATCGATCTAGGCGCCACTTTAAAATCTGGATGCTGGCAATTAACGGTATAGCGATTTTTATCACTCTGCTCAACAAAGACTCTCCTGCCCTGCTCATCAAAGCAGCGCACTCCCTGCACGTGTCTTGAATATTCACGCACTAAGTAAGAGCCGGGAGACCAGACCGGCATAAAGAAGGTAAATGGTGCATCAAAGTCAAATTCACTGAGTGATATTTTCACGTTCAGCATATGATTTGATGGTTTTGGAATAGAAATTTTATAGGATAAGTGCATTTTGTTTGTTTCCTTTGCCCTATTTCTTGTCTTCTGCTATGAAGGTCTATCTGAAATATAGATATTAGCTAAGGGATGAAAAGTCTATCATGAGTGATTCAGTCATCGACAGAGATAGAATTAACACACCACAGATTCAGCTTGAAGATGAAGCGCGAAATCAGCTTATCATGATGTGGAAATTTGATCCAACTCTTGAAGACAAGGTGTTTCGCTTTAGTATTGATGGCAAAGGCTGTGATGGTTTTGACTACGCCTGTGGCTTTGACGTTGCCCACGATGAAGACTTTAAAGTTCTAGTGGAAGGAAGCGAAAACAAGTTCTTCGCTTTTGATCCATTTGCAGCGCGCTATATGCCGTTCGTTCAGCTCGATTTCAAGCAAGATTTTCAAAATAATACCGAAGGATTTGTCGTTACTAATCTGGCCCAAACAGATTTTAAAGGTAAATTTTGGCGTAAGGATCCAACCAAAGAACTTCCTCTCAAAGGTCAGCAATAGATGGAATATCGTTATTTAAAAGCTTTTATTCTTACCGCTAGTTATTCAAGTTTTTCTAAAGCAGCTGAAAGTCTCAATATTGCTCAATCGGCGGTAAGTCGCCAAATTAAACTGCTTGAAGAATCTGTGGGAGAAGAGCTGATCGTGAGATCATCGAAAAAAGTTCTTTTGACCAATAAAGGCAAAGAGCTTTTCATGGCAGGACAAAGCTTTGATAAAGTCGCGCTTGAAATTTTTGCTCGCGAAGATGATCGCCCAATTAATATTGGAATCCTACACGGCCTACTAAAGAATTGGTTCACCCCTATTCTTGTGAAGTACTATAAAAAATCAAATCGAAATATTAATATCAAAATTGCTGAACAAAACGAGCTTAAGCGCGGAGTTGAAGACGGCAAATTCGATATTGTTTTTTCTACTGAAAATATTCAATCTGAACTCATCTCTTCACTTAAACTTTTTGATGAAAAATTCGTCTTAATTTCTAAGTCTGAAGTGAATCGTAAGAAGCTATCTGATTATCGTTGGATCGTTTTTTCTTCCAACGATCACTTATTTGAGCTTTCTAAAAAACCAAGTGATCAAATCACTATGGTTGATGATATTTCAACAATCGTGAATCTTGCTCGTCAAAACGTTGGGATTGCGGTTGTGCCTGATCACGTCTTAAAAAAGAATGATACTCTTATTGTGCAAGAGATCCCTGGCATGGCCAATGATGAGGTCTTTATGACAACTCTTAACTACAAGAGTATGCCAGCACATTTACGTGAATTCGCTGAGTTAGTCCAAAAAGTCTAATTAGCTTAGAAAATATCCGTTTTTGTCCGATAATTAGTTGATGAAAACAATTAAAGTTTTAAGCGCAATTTTTAGTTTTGTACTGCTAATTATTATCATGGATTTTTGGTCATTAGATCCATCTATGGAACTTCCTTTCATTTACAAGTTTGCAATAATCGGCTGTCTAAGTTTTCTACCTTGGCATTGGTATAGAAGAATTTATGACAACAAAAAATTTGATCATTTTCTCGAGTGTTTTTTAATAATAGGATTAATAAGTTTTAGTGGTAGGTTCTATCTTGGATTAAATGGAATGAAGCAATGGCGTTACCCATTGGCCCAAATATTCCCTTCATTATCACCAGTTCTAGCAAATGATATAGCCCTACCTACTATACTAAATTTGATGGACGTAACAATGGGAGTTTCAACTTCATTCATTATTAACACTGGTATTAATGCATTCACTGTTTTAAATGCAAAGCACAAACTAAAAGATAAAAATAAAATCAAAAGATGGTGCCAGTACCCTACGGCAAAAGAATGTGCCTTCGAAATGAACAAGCATTCATTAGAAGCAACTACAATTGATAATACTTCAATTATTTTATGGATTGCGGTTTTAGCAAAAGAAACAATGCATGAAAAAAAAGAGTCACTTACAGTAACAACAGAAAAGGACAAAAGAATTCAAATCCTCGTCAGGGCAATTTTAGACTTAGCAAAAGCGAGCCATCTAGGATTAATGAAAACAAATAAGCTGTATCCAAAAATAAATAGACTGCCAGCTTCAACTGACTTCTTTGAAACTGGGCAGGACAGACTACGAAACGGTTTTGAAGAAGTAAAAGAAAGCAAAGATTTAAGTATTGGTTTATTAAGAATAATTGATAATGACATTATTCATCTTCGAAATTACATCAATGACTTCACTAACGAAGAAGAGTTATTAACACTTGTAAATGAAATTATTGCAAAAAAATTTACGATAGTTGCGACAACAAGAACAAAGAAAATGCTTTTAAATATTAAGGATAAAATTAAACCAGAAGATAAAAAAGAGTTCCAAATTTATGCCGACTATTTTCAGATTAAAAATTAAGGGCAACTCTTTCTAAAGCCTTCATAGCTTTTGCCATTCTCACAAAGAGTGATCTCGTGAACTTTGGACAAATCATATTTTGATAAATTATAAGATTTTAAAAGCGGCATCATCTTGCCACCTTTTACTTTCGTTAAAATAGGCCAGCGAACTTCGACAAATTTTGCTTCGGATTGTCCCAAACCAAAACTCACTCCTTCACTAACTTGAGATGGAAGATTACCAAAGCTTTCAATTGCCATACGGCGCTGTGTATCCTGAGAAGTTTTAAGAATAACTAAAGCACCAATCCCAAATTTATTCGCCTTCTTGCCACGCAGAAAAAACCTGACACTCGGATACTGACTTGGAAATTCATTTTGAAAAGCATAGAGACGAGGTTGGATTGATTCAGTTCGAAGCGAGCTTTGACCAATTAACAGATCAGGCTTTCCGTCACGATTCCAGTCCATCGTCACCGTCCCACTGGGATTAACTAAATCAAGGCCATAAATTTCTGCTTTGTCTTCATAAGCGTGATTAAGTTGTTGCTCGAAAAATACAAATCTCGATTTAGGAGGAAAGCCAGAATTTTCAACGACAAGATCAATAAGGCCATCTTGATTAAGGTCTTCCCACACTCCTCTTCTATCTCCTTGGGACCAGTTTCCTGAACCATCATCACGGTGATATTCGGTGCGAATAAACTTTGGCGGATAATCAAAACTACTACCACTTAAGATCGCTGAGCGGTCTCTTGATTCTGGATCATAAGAGTGAAACAACTCGCCTTTGGCGATATCCATAATGCCATCATTATTATAGTCAGCGCATACAGCATAAAAGCTGTTGCCAGCTCCTCTAGGCGCGAAGATGCCGTCACCGTCTTGAGCAAATCCACTGGCGACACCAACATCAACGTAATGAACACTCTTTCGTCTTGAATCCTTTAGATTCATCCATAATTTATCTGGAAAGCCGCTTGAGTTACTGACCAAAATATCGGGATAACCATTTTGATCAATATCACAAACTGATGCTGCAAAAGATGGCATCGCATTTGGGTACTTTACATCATCGCGTGAAGTTTCATGCTCATTTCCAAGTAGATTACTAACATCTAAAAACTTAAGCCCGTCTCCTTTTAATAGGCGATCCGGACGCGCAACATTTTTGCCACCTTCTTTTCGATACCAATTGGCTAAGAACAGATCAAGTTTTCCATCAAGATCAAAATCTAGCGGAATAACTGAAGCCGTAGGCTCGATTTTTGTTGGAAAAGCATCTTTCACTTCTGTTAAGACATAGCGCCCTTTTCGAAGCGAGCCTTTAAACATTCGCAGTGGATATCGAGTGAGTTCTGTTTTTTGATTAAGAGTCCCAACGATACAATCACGAATCGTGTCTCCATCAAAATCATAGAATAAAAGAAAGCTTGCTCTTAAGACTTCTTCAAAGGGACTTGGAATTGGGACAAACTTTTTAACCTTTGGCTGAAAGCGAAAAAACTTAGGAATGGAGTAATGATCAGGTAAAACAGCGAGGTCAGTATGACCATCAAGATCAAAATCTACGGCGTAGTTTTGAGTACCCGAAGTGCCAGTCAGTCCCAGTGAGTTGGTTTCATCTTTAAAAAAAGTTGAAACACCTTCTTGGCTTGGTCCAGCGACAAACGTGACTTCTCTTTGCTGCTGCTCTTCTACAGTTAACACCCTCACAGGCTTGGGCTTACTTGCGCAAGCCACCAAGACCATGAGGAATAGAATATTAAAAAACTTAGTAGTCGATGATATCAAGACCGTAGCCACCATTTTGAACAACCATTTCAGAGATCTCTTTGATCATCTTATCTTTGTTCTTTGTCATACCTTTAAGATTCGAAACAAAACGACGTCTTGAATCAGAGAAAGACAATTTACAAAGTTTAGAAACATAGTCTTTTTTGGCTTGATCAACCGAACTGTCATTAAGGATTGAGGTCGTACGAGATAGAAGCGCTAACATGACATAAAGTTCAATCGTCATATTCGCAATTCTTCCCTGTGGGAATTCATTACCAATAATGTTTTTACCGTACTTAATTAGCGTGTTTTCAACTTGAATAGCAAAACCAGAAAGCATGCCAGAGAAGTAGTTCGCTTCTTCTTCTAACGAGTCGTGAGCTTTAGTTAAAGAACGTGTCACCATCATCTTAGAAAAACGTGATTTAGCAAAGTCAGTTAAAACACCAACTGATTTAATAGGATCACTTAAGACTGATGAAACATCGCTGATTTTGCCAAGCTCTTTTAGAGATTCTGATGGCCCGCGAATACCTGCAAGAGCCGTAAAGACGCGAAGAATTTCATTCGTTCCTTCAAAAATTAAATTAATACGTGAGTCACGCATAATACGCTCATAAGGATACTCGCGCATATAACCGTTACCGGCTGCAATCTGAAGACCCGTATCAACAACTTTCCAAAGACTTTCAGAGCCATAAACTTTACAGATAGCACTTTCAAGTTGGTAATCGCCCATTCCTTTATCCATAAGACCAGTGGTCATATAGACAGTTGATTCTAATGAATAAATTGTCGCGGCCATATCAGTTAGTTTTTCTTGAATCAAGCCAAACTCAGCAATTGGGCGATCAAATTGTTTTCTGCCAGCAGCATGTTCAGTAGCAAGTTTTAAGATGGCCTTCATTCCACCAACGCAACCTGAGCCAAGAGATAGGCGGCCAGAGTTTAAAACGTTCATGGCAACTTTAAAGCCTTTACCAAGCTCACCTAAAATATTTTCTTTTGGAACAACGATATTATCAAAGTAAACGGCACGAGTTTCAGAAGCACGGATACCCATTTTATTTTCTTTTTCACCAAAGGTAAGACCTTCAGAACCTGGAACGCCCTTCTCGACCGCAAAACAAGTAATCTTTTCTACTTTCTTTCCGTTTTCTTCGTGTTCAGTTTTACAATAAACAGAATAAAACTCAGCTGAGCCACCGTTAGTAATCCAAAGTTTTTGACCATTAATAGTGTATGTACCATCACCATTATCTACGGCTTTAGTTTTAATCGAATAAGCATCTGAACCTGAACCTGGCTCAGTCAAACAAAATGAAGCCAGTTTTTTTCCGCTAGCTAGATCTGGAAGCCACTTAGCTTTTTGTTCAGGCGTTCCTTCATTAATAAGGGCACGGTAACCAATTGATTGGTGAGCCCCAAGCATTGTAGCCGTTGAACCATCAATGCCTGCCATCTCTTGAAAGACGCGAGCATATAAAGTGTAATCAAGTCCCATCCCGCCGTACTCTTCTTCAACAGCAAGACCGCAAAGTCCTAATTCTCCAAGACCAGTAATGACTTCTGCAGGAATTTTTGCTTCTGCATCCATTTTTTCTGAATCAATCGAGTCTGCAGCAAATTTGCAAACAGCATCGGTCATCGCTTTTGCCATTTCTTTTTGTTCAGTGCTGAAAGTTGGAAATGGGAAAACTGTATTTTCGTCTATTTCACCGTAAAAAAAGTTTCCGGCGACTGAGGGAAATTTATTATTTTCTGACTTTTGCTGTGACATGCTAGAACCATCCTTCGTTACTAAAAAAAATTATACAATCAGAGTAGGCTACACGGGCGTTTTTGAGAAGTTAGAAATGCTTGACAAGTTTTATCCTGACAAAAGTCGTCAGGCAAAATCAATTTGAGGAATAAACTTGCTGCATCATTGTCGAATACCCTACAATAATATCAATGAATTCAAGGATGAATGATTAACTGATGAAAAAACCTGACTTTGGCGGTATCAAAAACCGCATCAAAAGCTTACTAACCTTTGGTGGCAAAAAGGGACAAGAGTCAATAGATGACTTTGAAGATCGTTATTATGACGAGACTGACCCCGAAGCAGAAGCCGAAGATGTTCTTAGTAGTGAAAATTACGAAGACTATGAAGAGGATGAATTAGATGAGCTTCCTCCTCAGCCAATGGAAATTCCAAAACCTGAAATAGACTCACCTCCTGATATCCCGATGGATTTTTCAGATCAAGATGAAGAAGACTATAAAGAACAAGTTGCTGCACACACGGCGCACGCAACACTTCCTGGTGGAACAAGTCCTAAAGAGATGAAGTTTAACCTTGGAAGTGCCAAACAAACTTTGCGTGAAAAATTACAACAAAAATTTAATCCTGATACATCGGGTATAAAGTTAAAAATTGCTAACGTCTTTAAGAAGACTGAAGGCAAGAAAGTTGATTTTAAAGCGTTAAAAGAATGGTGGAGCAAGGTTGGTGGAGAAGAAATTCTTTTAAGCCCTTTCAAACCTGAATCTAGGCCTAAAATTCATCATTTCTTTTTATGGGCGGTTTTTGCTTGTTTTTCTTTTCAAGCTGCCAAAATGTTAGCTTTAGCCGTTGCCCCAAACCAACAGTCACTTAAGGCACTACCAGCTGCAGGCGTGGCAAGAACTACAAATCGTGATTATGACAGCATTAAACGCGGTGATATTTTTGGTGCTAAGGGTGATGTTCGAAATGAAGAACTTTCACCTAAAAAGCCAATTAACGAAAATATTATTTGTAAGTCGGCGAATAGAAAAAGCTCACTTCCTTTAGAGCTTTTAAATACTGTCGTCTTAAAAGACTCCGTCAAATCCATTGCTTCAGTTCAAAGCCGTGGATCAAGAGAGTTTATGAATCTACGTGAAGGTGACAAGGTTCAAAACTTGGCCGAAGTTGGCAGAATTGATCGTTTAAGACTGATTGTTAAAAATCTTTCAACAGGTGAATGTGAATTTATTGAAGGCACTGATAAAGAGCCGGCTTCAAAAGTTTCTCCTATAAAGGTTGTCTCCCCTTCTAAAGGTCAGGCCATCATTAAAAGCCAACAAGAAACTGGAATTAAAAATGAAGGTAATCGCTTCACTATTAAAAAGTCTGTTCGCGATGAGCTATTAACTAATAATATGGCGGAAGTCTTAACTCAAGCGCGCGCTGTCCAAATGAAAAGACCGGACGGTACATTGGCATTTAAAATGACTGAAATCGTCCCCGGATCTATTTATTCAAAATTAAATATCCAAGATGGTGATGTGATTACAGGTATTAATGGTAAGAGCTTCAACAATCTTAACGAAGTAATGACATTGTTTTCGAAAGTTAGAGATATAGATAATTTCCAGATCTCGATGGAACGTGAAGGATCTGACCAAACCCTTGAATACAACTTTGAGTAAGGATGCTCTATGGCAATTTCAATGGCCTTTTCAATGAAGAAACTAGTATGGCCTCTTCTATTCACCTTGGGTTCAACCTCTGTGTATGCTCAATTTGATCAATATAGAAGCCGTACAAACTTCAATAATGATAATGCCAATACTTCAGCTAAAACCTTTATTCAAGGCCAAGCAGAAAAACAAAATGTCGATGATTTTGGAAGAGAAAATGGCTCTCCTGCTCCAAGCGGACCTGAAGCCAGTAAATACGTTCAATTAAATCCTGAAACGTCTTTTGGCCCTGAAGTTGTCACAAGTTTTGAATTTAAAGATGTCTCTTTAGTTGATTTAACTAAGCATATGCAAAAACTGACTGGAATCAATTTGATTCTAGATAAAGATCTTAAAGGTAAGATCACTATTTCTGCGCCACAAGCTATTACTGTTGGTGACGCATGGAAAGCTTATCTTACAGCTCTTAATGTTAATGGTTACACCCTTGTTAAAGCCGGCGCATTTTGGAAAGTCGTAAATTCTCGTGATATTCGCTACACACCTACAAAGATGTATACCGGTAACTATACTCCTGACACAGAAAACTATGTCATGCGTATTATCCCTCTTAAAAATATTTCAGTTACAGAAGTGACTCGTTCATTTAGACCATTTATGACTCGTTATGGTCGATTGATTGATATTAAACAAACCAATACTTTGATTGTCCAAGATACTGGTGAAAATATTAATCGCCTTGTTCGTCTTATTAAATTCATAGATGTCCCAGGACATGAAGAAAGTCTTCAAATCATTCCTGTAAGAAACTCATCAGCGCAGGAGATTGCGAAGCTTCTTGATCAAATTTTAAAAAGTAATAGTACTGGTACTGCAGCTGCGAGAAGAAGAACTCAAGCTCCAGATCAACAAGAAAACATTAGTAAAATCATTGCTGAACCAAGAACAAACTCTATTATTGCTATGGCCAATGCTGAAGGTGCTAGGCAGTTAAGAGAACTTATTCTTAAACTAGATGTGAAAGGCTTATCTAATACTGGTGGCCAGATTCACGTTTACTATTTGAACTACGGCGATGCTGAAACACTTGCTAAAACTCTAGCCACTCTTGTTCAAAGCGCTGGCGCTCCATCTGCGGGTGGAACAGCAGGTGCTAGGCCTAGTCGTTTCACTGCCAATAATGACAACGAAAGTTTATTTAACAACCCTGTTAAAATCACTGCCGATAAAGATAATAACGCTTTAGTTGTTACGGCTTCACCTACAGATTACCTTACTGTTAAAGATGTTATTAAGAAGCTCGATATTCCTCGCGACCAAGTTTACGTCGAAGGGATGATCATGGAGACGCAAGTTAACCGTGAAAAAGGTTTTGGTATCTCTATTCTTGGTGCTTATGGTGCAGGTGGCGCTCAACGCGCTGGCTTTACCGGTGGTAGCAGTGATCTTGTGAATCTTTTGGCCGGTAATATCACTTCACTTGGTGGATTATTCGCTGGTGCAGGTATTGGTAATAAAATTGAATATACTCCGCCAGGTGGATCAGCGATTCAAATTAACAGCGTCAACGCTCTAATTACCGCGATTGCTCGAAACGGTAATACTAACGTTCTAGCAACTCCTCAAATACTAGCACTTGATAATACCGATGCAGTGTTTGAAGTTGGTGAATCTGTTCCAACAATTGAGAGAACAAATACGAACGGTACGATTACAACCAGTACAAAACAACAAAAAGTTGCTTTGACTCTAAAAATCACGCCGCAAATTAATAAAGTAACTCGTTTTGTAAAACTTAAGATCGATCAAAAAATTCAAGACTTCTCTTCTCGTCCACTACCAGAAGGTCTGGCCAACGAAGGTGTTGCAACAACTGAGCGTAGTGCTGTAACAACTGTTGTTGTGCGCGATCGTGATACCATCGCTATGGGTGGACTCATGAGAGACCGTGAAGAATCTTCAGTTTCAAAAGTTCCACTTCTTGGAGACATTCCGGTTCTTGGTTGGTTGTTTAAGAACTCAAGAACTTCAACCACGAAAGTGAATCTTCTTTTATTCTTAACTCCAAGAATTATGTCGCCGTATCAAAAATCTGTGGCTTCAACCACCAAAGATGTTTTGGCTCGTCGTAATGCTCACTTAAAAGGTGCTCTTGGTGAAGATGATCCTTACCGCACAACGGTTAAGGGACTTTACGAGAAAGCTGAGAAACAAGAAAAAGGTCCTCTTTATGATCTTAAGGATGCAAGTCGCTACCAACAAGAAAATGAAGGTCCAGGCGTAGGAAGTGGAGATCAAGATGAAGTTGAAGATTTAATTTTTGAATCAGAAAGTGCTGATCTTGAAATTCCTGCCTACGATAAGATCATCGAAGAAGTTCAAGTCATCAAATCAGGAGCAGCAGCTCCAGTAAGGGAGTAATAAGTTGAGACTAACGGATCAACTCCTCACTAGATTTGAGGGACAAAAGGAAAAGATTGGTCAGCTTTTGATCAAGCATACTTCTTTAACTGATGATCAGCTAAAAGAGGCTTTAGATCTTCAAAAAGAATCTGGCATGATGGTGGGACAAATTCTTCTTAAAAAGAATTATATCCATCCTCATGACATCGTAAAAGTGATCTGTCATCAAATTGAGATTCCTTATTTAGTGGATCTTAAAATTGATGAAATCAATCCTGAACTGGTTAACGATCTTCCGATCAACTATGCAAAACAGCATGAAGTCCTACCCTTTTTGGAAACGGACTACACATTACAAGTCTTAGTCACTGATCCGTTTAATCCGGATATTTTTAATGATCTTCAAGAAATTTTTAAAAAAGAGATCGTTCCGATAGTGACGTCTCCGCTTAAGATCCAAGACGCGATTAACCGTGTCTACGAAAAAGCTAATCGAAATATCGTTGATAGTCTCGAAGACGAGTTTGATGAAAACCTTGATCTTGATGGCCCGATTGATATTCTCGACGCTGGAGCTGATGAAGCGCCAGTCATTCGTTTTGTGAACTCAATTATTTTTAGAGCGGTCAAAGAAAAGGCTTCTGATATTCACGTTGAGCCTTATGAAAAAGAAGTGGCTTATCGTTTTAGAATCAACGGCATTATGTCGGAAATTTTAAGGCAACCGCTTAAAACTCAAGCTGCCGTCAGTTCACGTATTAAAGTTATGGCCAAGCTTGATATTGCTGAAAAACGTCTACCACAAGATGGTCGTATTAAAATTAAAATGGCCGGTAAAGATATTGATATTCGTCTATCAACTGTTCCCGTTCAAAACGGCGAACGTATTGTTATGCGTATTCTTGAAAAGAGTGCCAATATTCTTGAATTAGAAAAACTTGGCTTTCACGGTAAAGTTTTAAAGCAACTTGATGAGCTTTCAAAAAGAAAACACGGTGTTCTTTATGTTTCTGGACCTACTGGTTCAGGTAAAACGACCACTCTATCTGCCATCCTTTCACGTATTAATGATCCTGAAAAAATGATTATTACAGTTGAAGATCCGGTAGAATATGAAATCGGTGGTATCTCCCAGATCCAGGTGAATTCAAAAATTGATCTGACCTTTGCTAGAGCTCTGCGCTCCATAGTTCGTCAAGACCCTGATGTCATCATGGTTGGGGAAACACGTGACGGTGAAACGGCTCACATGGCAATTGAAGCGTCACTCACAGGTCACTTTGTTCTATCCACTATTCACACCAATGATGCTGCCAGTGCACCGAACAGACTTATTGATATGGGAGTTCAGCCATTTTTGATCGCGTCTTCTTTGGCCGGCATCTTGGCACAACGACTCGTTCAAACACTTTGCCCTGATTGTAAAGAAGTTCACGATATTACTAAAGAAGAACTTAAAGCTTTGGCCGTTGGTCAAGTTCCACCAAATGCCACGATCTTTAAAGCTGTTGGTTGTCCAAAATGTAATTTTAGAGGTTACGCAGGACGATCAGTAATTTCAGAGCTACTTATTGTCTCGGACGAAATTCGTCCTTTGATTTTAGAAAAAGCCGATGCATCGACTCTAAAAAAATTAGCCATGTCGCTTGGAATGAAAACATTAAAAGAAGATGCCTTCTTTAAAGTTTGCACCGGCGTGACTTCCGTCGATGAGATGGTTCGTGTTGTTAACCAAGATGAAATGACAGAAGAAAATTAGTTATGCCAATTTATGCTTATAAAGGACTAACTTCTACAGGAAAAGAAGTTAAAGACAATGTCACTGCCGAAGGTCTTTCGCAGGCTAAACAGCGTCTAAAAACCTTAGGCATCATGCTCATCGAAATCGAAGAGCAAAAATCTACATCTGCTAAAAAAGCCACTGCCTCAAGTTTTAGTTTTGGTCAAGCAGTCTCGACAGAAGAGCTTGCTCTAATGACAAGACAGCTTGCCACTCTTATTAAAGCAAAAGTTCAAATTGTTGAAGCCTTTAACGCTTTGATGGATCAGACCGAAAATCCAAAATTTCAAATTATCCTGTCTGAAATCAGACAAAAAGTGAATGAAGGTTTCTCTCTTGCTCAAGCCTTGGCCGATTATCCAAAAACATTTAATAACGTTTATGTGAATATGGTTGAAGCCGGCGAAGCCTCGGGAACACTTGAAGTCGTACTCATCAGACTTGCAGAGTTCACTGAAGCACAAGTGAAGCTTGCTAGAAAAATCAAAGGTTCAATGACCTATCCTGTGATTATGATGCTTGTTGGAACCGTCATGATTTCCATTATCTTTATTTTTGTAATTCCAAAGATTACTAAAATCTTTGTTTCTATGAAAAAAGCACTGCCACTTCAAACTGAAATCTGTATTTGGATTTCAAATTTTTTAACCAATTGGTGGTGGGCCGTTATTATTAGCTTTTTTGTGGCCTGGAACTTATTTAATCGATGGAAAGCCAGTGTAAAAGGCCGAGCTAAATGGGATATGTTTTTGCTTAAGGCACCAATTATCTCTGAAATTGTCATGATGATTAACGTATCAAGATTTTGTTCAACACTTGCCACACTGCTCAACTCTGGTGTGCCGATCCTCGTCTCAATGAATATTGTTAAAAACTTGATCGGAAACGTCCACATGCAAAAAGCCGTGGCCGACTCAAGAGATGCCGTCAAAGAAGGGGCTTCACTGTCTGGCCCACTCCTTCGCTCGGGATTATTCCCACCAATGGTGACCCATATGGTGCGACTCGGTGAGAAATCTGGTGAGCTTGAAACGATGCTGCAAATTGTTGCAGAAAATTATGAAGAACAAGTTGATTCGAAACTTAGTGGACTCACATCTACCCTAGAGCCTATAATGATGGTCGTAATGGGTGTAGTCGTAGCTTTTGTTGTGTTCTCTGTTGTTGTACCGATGATGGAACTCAACACCATACGATAATCTAATTTTGTATTTAATGTTAAGGAGACTTCATGTTGCTTGCGCGCTTATCAAATTCTCATAAAACTTTTAAAACTGCTCTTCGTTCTCAGCGCGGTTTCTCGTTGGTCGAAATCTTAGTGGCGTTAACTCTTTTAGGTATTGCCGGTACTTTCGTTGCTGGTAAGATCTTTCAAAGTCTTCATGAAGGAAAAGTTTCTGCTGCTAAAATTCAAATGAACCAACTAGCAGAAAGACTGCAGGAATTTAGAAGAAAGTGTGGTTTCTATCCAGAGACTGAGCAAGGTCTAGAAGCTTTATCTTCAAAACCAAGTGTTGGTCGTGAATGTAAAAACTATCCACCTGATGGATTCATCGGCGGCACAGGCTCAGTTCCAAACGATCCATGGGATAATTTCTATGGTTACGTTAATGAAGGTAATAAATTTAATATGGTTTCTTATGGTTCTGATCTAGCCGAGGGTGGTGAAGATGAAGGACTTGATATTTGGTTTAGACCTCCTGCTGGAGCTGAGCAACAGGGTGACTCCGCAGAGGGAGCTGAATTCTGATTCAAAGAATTCATCAATCGCAAAAGGGCTTTAGCTTAATCGAAATTCTCGTCGCTTTGGCCCTGGTTTCTTTAGTCTTAACCGTCGTCGTCGGCGACGGATTTTCCTCTCGAAGTAAACTTGAAGAATCCACCTCCATGATTGAGCGCAGCCTCAGACTTAGTGTCGATGAAGCAGCTCTAAGAAATGTCATTACACGTGTCAATTTCAAGCTTGATGGTGAAGTTCAAGAGTTTGCTGTTGAATACGGGCCAGATGCGGACTTTGTTATTCCAACGGCGTTAGTAAAAATTGATCTCGTTGAAAGTTTGGCCGAACAAGAAGCTAGGCTTGAAGCTAATAAAAAAGTTGATAAAGATTTTAATCGTATTAAAGAACTTTCTGAAGATACATTAAAAATTGAAGAGCCTATTCGCGTTCTTGGTGTTGGTACAAAAGTGACTGGAAAATTCATTCCCGAAGGCAACGCCTCAATCTATGTCTACCCGACTGGCGAGCGTGATGCTGCTTTTATCGCTATTTCAACAGATCAAGAAATTGCGGTCCTCACTAGTGAAGCATTTACTGATCAAATCGATCTTAATTATTATAAAGTTGAAAACAATTCGTCTTTTGCCAATCGTTTAGAAAAAGCCAACGATCTTTTTAAGGACTGGCTAAATGAGAAATAATCAAAAAGGATTTACTCTCATTGAAGTGATGATTGCCTTAGCGATCTTTGGTGTATTCATCGTCGCCTTTGTTTCGGGACAAGGTGGCAACATTCTAGATTCTACATCAATGCGAGAAGAGCAACGTATGTTTACTCTCGCCAACAATAAACTCTCCGAAATTATCAATAATCCTCCAGAGTTTTCTGAATCATTAACTTCAAATATCGATACCAAGACATTTGAAGAAGAACAAAACTATGAATGGAGTGTGGAATTTAAAAAATTTGAAATTCCAGAGTTTACCGCAGCTTCAGGCCAAGAAGAAGTTCCGGCAGAGCAAGAAACTCAAAATCGTGTTTATTCTAGAATAAAAGAGAATCTTGAAAAGATGCTGTGGCAGGTTCGAGTCACCGTCAAAAACAAAGAGACAGGTCAGACTTCAAGCCTATCGACTTGGCTACAAAATGATAAAGCGACCGTGAGGTTTCAATACTGATGAAAAATCTATTGAAATCACAGCGCGGTTTTACTCTTATCGAAGTTTTAATCGCCATTACCATCTTAGCTTTTTTAATGGTCGGTATTTACACCATCGTCTCAAACAGTATCGAAACAAAAGATCGAGTGCTTAAAGAAGACAAATCCTTTGTTCAAGTCATGAGGGCCCTTGATCGCCTACAATCTGATCTTGCTCAAGCATGGTCACCACTTTACGCCCATGCTAAATACAATGCCACCATCGCTAGAGAGCAAGCCCAGCAAGAACAACGAGAGTTTGTACCCTCAAAATTTAAAGCTAATGAGCGCTTTCCGTTTGAATCAGTCACTGGTCGTGCCGCCCCAGCCGTTATTTCTGAAGAAAAATCAGAGCTCATCTTTTTTACGGCGGCCAACCGAAGAAAGCTTCAAGACTCTAAACAATCTCGCTATGCCTGGGTTAAACACTCGCTTAGAAAAAAAGATAAAGTCGTAACCTCAGAAGAAACCATCCCTGAAGGTGAATATGAATGGATTAGAACGATTCAAAATACCGACCTTTGGGAAGATCAATTTAATTTTGATGAAAGTGCCCCTCAAGTTCTACTTAGAAGTGTTAAAGCCTTAGAGTTTTTCTTTTGGGATCAACGTAGTGAAAAATTCGTTGATCGACTTAATGATTCAAGTGAAAAAGATATTTTAAAGATTGTTAAAGCTAAAGTGACATGGATCGACTCTGATGGCCAAGAGCAAGTTTTTGAAAGAATCATCCGTCCGTTATGGCCTAAATTTGATACAAAAAAAGACGAAGAAGAGAAGCAAATCTTTAGAAAGACCAACACATCTGGCTCCGGTGGTGGTGGCACTGGCGGTATTATTCCTCCTCCTGATGAGGGTGATGAATGAAACCAGTTAAAAACCAACAAGGTGTCGCTATTTTAATGGTCATTAGTACCATTGCCATCTTGTCTTATCTTTTGGCCGACTTCACCTTTGAGACGAAGCTTAATAAAATTAAAATTTATAATTTTCAAGAGCGCGAACAAGCTAGATTAAATGCAGAAGCAGGAATAACTCTGGCTTTGACTAAACTTAGAATTTATCGCCAAGCCTTAAACACGTTAGAAACAAATCCTTCGGTCAAAGATATTATTAAGCCATCGATGCTAGAAAATGTTGTGACCCAACCGTTTATTTTTCCAATTCCTATTCCGGGTAATTCATCTGCTATTCAAAAAGAAGCTTTAACTAAATTTGTCGATGATAGCTTAATTCAAGGACAAATCAGTTTGAGCATTCAAGCCGTCTCGGGCTTTTTAAATCCAAATACTTTAATCCAACCCACTGTTGACCCAGACTCTCAGTCAGGTCAGTCAGCTCAACAACCTGATCCAGAAAAAGCTCCACATAATATTATTGAGAAAAAATTCACCGAGATGTTTGAAAAAGAATTACAAGATGAACGTGAAACAAATGAAAACTTTGACCTGATCTACGGCGAAGCAGATCCAGAGCTTTTAGTAAAAGAACTTAAGTATGTGGTCAATCCTCCAGATTCAATAGAAGATCCTCTAGTTGGTAATATTGCTGCCCTATACTCTGATAAAAATGTTACTCCAAGACATGCGCCTTTTACCTCAATTGATGAACTTTATACTCTACAGGGTTGGAACGATGCCATTGTTGATCTGGTTAAGGATCGTCTGACTGTCCATGAAGTCAGTGTCATTCCACTTAATGAAATGACTAAAGATCAATTACAATTACTCTTTCCAGAAATTACTCCAGAACAGGCCGAAGAATTCTTTAAATGGCGTGATGGTAATGCTGAGCTAGGTGATGAACCACATCCATTCAAAGCCGTAGAAGAATTTAAGTCCCTTGTGACTGGAAGATTGGCGATTACTAGTGAAGCTGATTATGAAACTCGTATCAAAGAGTTTGCTGATCTAGGAATTAAACTTGGAGTAGCTGGAAAATTATTTAAAGTCGTCAGCAAAGGGATTTACAATCGCTCTGAGTATGAAATTACGGCTTGGATTGATCTTCCAACAGCACCTGAGCCAGCTAAGCCTAAGCCGACTCCAACGCCCGATCCAGACGAATTGCAACCTCCACCACAACCGACGCCGACTCCAACACCTGCCCCTACGCAACTACTTGAGCCTCGAGTAATCGAAATCCGTCCAAGTTAGTCAGACATACAATTCTTTCACTTATCTGACTTTTCCCGTATCATTTTAGGGTGGACACTAGTTTTCTAAGACGGGGTTAGACAGGAGGTCTTTTTTTGAGCGTGCTTTGTATCGACATTGGAACTTACTCTATTAAGTTTCTTGAATGTAATCCAAGCAAAAAGAATTTTTCTCTTATCAGTCATAGAGAAATTCCTCTGCAAAAAGTTCTAAGCCAGTTTGGCCCTGAAGACACTATTCAAGATGTCCAACTCTCCATTATCAAAAGTTATTTAGAAGACGGCACAGAAAGCAAAGTCATCATGCAGGTGCCTTCACAAATGGTGACCTCTCGTTATTTGCATTTACCAATTGCCAGCAAAAAGAAAGCGGAACTCATGGTTCCTTTTCAATTAGATGAAAACCTTCCCTTTCTCATTTCAAAAGCTCATTACACAACGTCGATGAGAAAAAGAAACGATAGCTTCGATGCTTTGGTTTCAATTTCAAAAGTTGATGACTTTGAAGCCTTTCACGAAAAATTAGAAAAGAGTGAAATTCTTCCAGGGCTTCTAGCTTCTGAACTTAATTTTTATGACTCGTTTGCTAGAGTCAATGCTGCAAACCAGCCTTATGCCATTATTGATATTGGTCACTCCACCACTAAGGGTTACTTCATCAATGGCGCCGAAGTCGTCTCAAATCATATCTCTCATACAGCGGGACGAATCATTGACGATGTTATTTCTAAAACATATGCGATTCCACTAGCTGAGGCCGTTGCCTATAAACAGGCTAATGCTTTTTTCCTTACAGATGCGCAGTACAACGAGGTTTCAGCAGAGCAACGTGAGTTTGCTAATATTATGAAGCAAACTCTGTGGCCTTTGATTTCAGAAATTAAGCGCTGGGAACTTGGCTTTAGAGTTAAGTACGGCCAGTCAGTTGAGACGATCTATCTTTGCGGTGGTTCTTCAAGGATTAATAATATTGCCAACTTCTTATCTCAAGCGATTGGTGTAAGAGTTGAACTTTTAGATTACTCAACATGGGTTCAAGGTAGTGATGATTCGTTTGAAGATTCATCATTAAGTATGTCTAGTGTTAACATGATGGGTATCTCTCAGCTTGATAAAGAAATAATTCCAAATTTCTTATCAGGAGCTTTTGCCAATACGATGTCAGGTCAACTGCCATTATATTCAATTAGCTTTTTAGCTGTAAGAACGGCTGCTATTTGCTTATTACTTATAACCTTCATGATGGTTGAAAGATTTGTTTTTCTAGAGCGTGAAAATAAATTAGTTGATGCTGAAGTTATTCGCTCACTAAAGACACCAACTCTTGGTATCCCTGTGACCGAAAGACGTTACTACCCTTCACAACCAAAACGAATTCTAGCTGCACTTAAAAAGAAGAATTTAGAAATGAGCCAAGAAGTTTCATTGGTTCAGTCCGCTATCAAAGAAAAAGCCATCGCTCCATTAGTTGAAGTAAGCCAAGCTCTCGCTCAAGCAGGAACGACTAAGGTTGCCTATTTTGAAGCAGAAAATGGTAACGCCAGACTAGTGTTAACTTCTGATAATAATGACGATCTAATGAAGGCCCAAGCCGCTCTTTCAAGTGCAAACTTAACTGATTACGCTTCAGGACCTGGTAATAGTAGTAAAGAAGTAACAATTACTTTTAAGTATTGAGACTGTTATGAATAAGAAATCTCCATTTCAACAACTAGATGAAGCACTTTTTAAGCTGGTAGACCAACTTAAAAACCAAGCATTCTATGGCCAATTTCAATCTGTGGTTGGCAAATTAACTGATCAACAACAAAAAATTGCTAATCTTACGATGTCTTATCTTTTGTTATTTATTCCAGTTCTACTTTTAATGGTGGTCTGGTTAATGAATTCATCTCTTCGCTCAAATATTGAAAACAAAAATGAAATTTTAAGTCAGATTGAATTGTTTAATAGCAAAAGAATTGAAAGTGACAACAAGGGTCGTGAGATCGTCTTACAAGCTCCAATCTCTGCTCAATCAGAACTACAAACTCGTATTGCAAATGTTTTAGGCCGTATTCGCATACCAACAAGTATTGTGACTGTAACTAGCTTTCAAGAAGGCAAAGCTGCTGGCAGCCTTAAGTCTTACGACGCCGCCATTAGCTTTGATAAACTATCGACTGAACAGTTCACCGAACTAGTTAAGAATCTTGAAGAAAGAGAACGTATCAAAGTCAGTGGGATGAGAATTGAAAATCGTATCGATCAAAGTATTTTGAAAGGTAAGATCAACTTATTATTTGTTTCTAGCCAAAGATAGTTATGAAGAAAATGCCAGAAAATCATCTCCAACCAGAAATCTATGTTAGTGAAACTGGCAAAGGTTTCAAACGTTGGTTACTGGTTCTTCTGCTTTTCATTGTCACCTTTATTTTTACTTTTCCTTTTGAAAAAACATTGGTTGGTATGACGGAGAAAATCATCCGTTCTCAACGAGCTTGTCCTATCTCTTATGATAAAATTGAATTGTCCTACCTTTTTCCAGGAATTAGTTTTAAAAACCCAGTCATCACCGGTGCATGTTTTCAAAAACCTGGCAGTGACTTGGCCCTCGATCAATTGGCCGTCACTTTTGCAGGACCAAACTTTTCTCCTTTTGGTGTTCGATTTAAGATTCTTGCAACAACTGAAGAAAGTCATATTGAAGCTTATCCTGCCATTGGTCTATCAGGCCGTGTGATTCGAATTGCTGATACAAAAATTGGCTCGGATATTATTTCTACATTATCTGGAATGGATCTCATTGCAGGCGAGCTTGCAATTGATGGACTTGTTGAAATTGCTGAAAATCAAATCAGTAACGCAAAATTAAAAATTGAATCTCAAAGTCTTAAAACCAAGATCGCCAATATCGCAGGATTTTTACTTCCTCCCATGAATCTTGGCTCTCTTGTTCTGCTTTCAGAAATGGATGCTGGAGGAAAACTCTTTATTGAAAAACTAACTCTGGGTGCACCAAACTCAACTCTTGCTGCAAACTTTAAAGGTAATTTGACACTCAATCGTTACAATATGCTTTATTCAAACGCTGATTTGACTGGAGAAATTCGCTTTTCTGATGAATTTTTTGAAGCGATTCCTCTGGTCAAACTTTTATTGCAGGGCAAAGAGCCGACCGACGGCTTTTATAAGCTTGAATTGAAAGGTCCTTTAGGGCAAACTCGCCCTAATTTTCTATGAATAATCAGCTTGATCAAAAAATTGAATTCTATCTTAACCAATGCCTTCCAAGACATTCGTTCGCAGACGTCTACAAATACGGCGTATTGCCAGCAGGTAAACTCTTTAGACCTAAGTTAGCCTTAGCCTCTTTCAACGATTCTAGCCGCGATCAAGCCGCTTACAACGAAGATCTATGGAAGTTGTGTACTGCTTTAGAAATTCATCACGCATATACGTTAATTCATGATGATCTTCCCGCTATGGACGATGATGATATGCGTAGAGGTCAACTCTCCACTCATAAAAAATTTGGCCAATGGCAGGCCATTCTCGCAGGTGATGGTTTATCCATTGCTAGTTTTAGACTGCTAAGCCGAATTACTCACCCAAGCGCACAACTGCTGAGTCAAATTAGCGCTCATGCACTTGGGCCGAAAGGTTTGATTCAAGGCCAGGCACTTGATCTGTCTCATGAGATGAATCTCTCGTTTGAAAACCTACTTAAAACCCATGAGCTAAAAACTGCGAGACTGATTCAGTTGTCTTTAGTCGGCGGGGCTTTGCTAGCCACTCCTAAAGTTGAAACCAAGTCTCTTAAGCAGCTTTGGCGCTTAGGTTACGCTGTTGGTGTTTCTTTTCAACTACTTGATGATTTGCTTGAGCTTTGCGATGAGACACTTAGTCAGCATGAAAAAGATATTAATCCATGGCCAAAATTAACAGCGAAGTGTTCAAACAAAACGCAAAAGCTTTTAAAAACGGTTGATCAGATGGCGAGCAAAAATATTAAGAATGAATTGGCGTTGTATTATAAGAAAACGTTAGAGGCAGCACTGAAAGGTCAAAAGAATATTGAAACTCATATCAGAGACAATAACCAGCTACAGCCAGTTATGTCTCTGTTGAATATTTTGAGTAAGACCAACTAATTCTTGAAGCAGAATTTTGGCATCCCCAAGTTTTTTAAGATCATTCGCCCCAAACCCTTGCAGCTCAGTTCTTGCAGACGGCATCTCATTTTCTGTAAAATCAGAAACACTTGGAGTTTCTTTTCTAAGAGACATTTCATGGCGAGCTTGCTCGACAGTCATCTTATCGTCAAAGAGAAGTCTTTTAATTTCTAGAATAGCTTCAACGTCACTTTGCTCGTAGAGCTTTTGACCTGAAGAAGAAACAACGGGAGAAATAGAATCGAACTCAGTTTCCCAAAACCTTAAAACGTAAGGCTTAACACCTGTGAAGCCACAAACTTCATCCGCTTTAAAATGTGATTTATTAGGAAGTTGGATCATGGGGGCTCCAATCGTTTCAAGCATGATTAATAATCATCGTTGTCGTCATCGTCAGTGGCATAGCCATCTTCAGAATTAGACATAAATAAGCTAAGGGCGCGGTTCGTGCCTTCTTTAGCAGGAAGTGAAGTATTCTCACCACCCTTATCATCCAGACGATGTGAGTATCTTGCCGTCACGTCTTCTTTTAATACCTGGGATGGTTTAAAAGTTAAAACACGTCGTGCTGAGATTTCCATCGCATCACCTGTTTGAGGATTTCGTCCGATTCGCGTTGCTTTATCGCGGATAGAGAAATTACCAAAACCAGAAATTTTAACTTTTTCACCGCGAGCTAAAGTGTCTTTAATCACTTTAAAAACGAGATCAACTAAGTCAGCCGCTTCCTTCTTAGAGAAACCTGCTTCCTTGTAAACTCTCTCGACAATGTCGGCCTTCGTGAGACTCATGCTGCATCCTCCGTGACTCAACCATGAAATAAACAGTGTTTCCTACATATGAACGCTGTTTATTTAAACTCCTATTAACAATAGGTTAGCAAGAAAGAAGATTTTATTCCAACATAAAATCACGCCTTTGTGATTTATCTTTTGCGGCGCCCTTTTTTGGCCCCTTCTTTCTCTAATTTCTTGTATAAATTGGCTTGTTCTCTGTCTTTATTCTTGAGCCATTCAGTCAGAAATTCATCGACTTCTTTGAGCTCATCGACCAATTTTGATCTCACTAATTTAGGAGAACTAGCAATTTTCTGGAACTCTTTAAGCTTAGCGGTATCGCTTTTTACAAGCAGTTCTCGCTTGGCCACTTCTTCCTTAGTCATGCGGTAGATCGGCATGTCGGCCAGATACTCAGCGAAAGTGAACTTTCTTTTTACAAGATATTCGACGTAAGTTTTTCTATTAGCCGACTTTGTTGCTATCTCATATTCTTTTTGCTTAATAAACTTGATGATTTCATTATTTTGGCGAATTTTTTTCTCAAACTCTTCTGACAAAAGTTCGTAGCGACGACGAACAACGACAAGTCTTTGCTCGGCAAAAATTTCAATAATTTCTTCCGGAGCATCGAAAATTCGAACTCCTCGCTCTGAAATGAGCGTGTAATTTGGAACCATTGAGGTCTGAACACCGATTTTTTCCTGAACTTCTTCTAGACTTGGCTGTTGGCCACGCTTAAAAATAAGCTCAATTTTGATTTCATTAGAAACAGAGCTATCGATGAAATCTTTTAAATAATCGCTATCAATATGCTTAGTTAATAAGCGGTAAATTTTTTGAGCGTCATAACCGCGAGGAAGCTCGGTTATATAAATAGATTCGCCAATTTTTTCAAAGCGCATCCCAAAGACCATGCGGCCTTTTTTATCAACATCAATTTTATCACTATAGTAATGAACGTAAGGTTTTAGTTTTTTAGGCTTTCCTGTTTCTAAGTAAGCTTGAAGTGAAGCGCAAATATCTTTATGGTTAAAACTTGGAATAACAGAACTAAAGCCTGTTCCAATCCCTTCAGCCCCATTAAGAAGCATGATAGGAAGTTTTGGTAAAAGAGCAACTGGTTCCATCACCGTTTCATCGTAGTTTGGAACCATTTGAACTTGGTTCATATCATCAAAAAGTAAAAATTCTGAAACTTTGCCAAGACGACACTCGATATAACGACCAGCAGCTGGTGCTGTTTCCATTCGTTCACCGAAGTACCCTTTCTTATCAATTAATGGGTAGTTATTAGAAAAAGTATAATCTTGTGCCATGTTGACGATAGCACTTTCAATTGAAGCAGGTCCGTGTGGGTGAAGAGTTAAAACAAGACCCGTGGCCGAACTCACTTTGGTCAGACCTTTTGATTGGTTTCTCCAAAGCGTGTACAAAATACGACGCTGACCTGGTTTTAAACCATCTTGAAGATATGGAATCGCACGATCCATCAACGTATAGATCTGATAATTGCGGTATTCTTCCTTAACGATATCCGTTAGCGGAATTGACTCCATTGAGTGTAGGAAATTGTCCATTATCTACCTTTTACTTAGCTTTCTTTACTGTTTTCTTTTTTGTTACTTTCTTGGCAGCACTAGCTTTTTTGACTGGTGCTTTTTTCGCAGCAGCTTTTTTTGCTGGTGCGGCTTTTGTAGTTAGTGCTTTGGCTTTTCTTTGCCCACCAGAGGTAGAAGAAACAGAAATCTGTTCACTACTTCTTGAGCTTGAACTATCCATCAATAAATCTTTTCTAAGATTGGCGTCTTTACCGAAACAAACATGTAGCATTTGACGCGCATTTTTCTTATCAACAACATCAATTCGAGTGAAGTTTTCACGTTGAAGAAGATGCTTCCAGGCCTCAGGAGACATCTCCCCTAGCCCTTTATTGCGATGAATTTCTTTAATTTTCACACCTTTTTTCTTCATTGATTCAAGCTCATCAGGTGTTTCAGCGTACTCAACAGTTTTATCCGTTACCACCTCAAAAAGTGGAGCTTTTGCTAGCTGAATAGCACCTTGATCAAACAATTCTGGCCAAAAATGATAGAAGAAATTAGTTAAAAGTGTGTTGATATGTCCGCCGTCGACATCAGAGTCAGCAAGGAAAACAATCTTCGAATAACGAAGATCTTTTGGTTCAGCTGGTTGACCAATAGTAAGTCCAACAGACGCAGTAATATCCATAAATTCTTGGTTTTCAAGAATATCTGAAATGGTTGATTGAGAAACGTTCATCGGCTTACCGCGAAGAGCGATGCCGCCTTGATAAAGCTTATTTCGAGCCGAACGAAGACCACCAATCGCTGAGTCTCCTTCACAAATAAACAACGTACACTTTGAGCGGTCTTTGCGCTCGTTAGCATCAAGAAGTTTTTCAACTTTTTGTTTTTTGAGTTTTTTGCCTTTTTTAGAAGCTTCTTTAAGCACCTGATATTTTGTACGAGATTTTGCTCTTTCAACAAAAGCTTCCATCATATCTTTATTTTTTCTAATAAATTTATCCATGGCCTTGGCCATGAAACCATCGATACATTTTTCAAGGTTAAGATCACGTACAAGTTTACGTTTTGTTTGTGATTCAAAGCGAGGATTTGGCATGGTTAGACCAATAACAAATGTCGCTCCAGCCAAAATATCGTTATCCACGAAGCTGATTTTTTCTTTTTTCGCCTGACGCTCTAACTTTTCTTTAATCGCGTTAATAAAAAGACGTTTCGCCTTATCGTGGTGAAATCCACCGTCGTATGTAGGGGTAGAATTCACAAAAGAGATGAATCTTTCACGCTCATCACTATCAGGATCAACCGCAACAGCGATGGTTAGATCGATTTTACCTTTAACTTTTTTGCCTTTTACGTTGGTCGTCTCATAAACATAAGACTCTTCACCTAAAAGCTGGGCATTATTCGGATCAACCCGTTCACAAAGCTCTAAAACACCCTTTTTAAACAAGAATTTTTCTTTATTAAACGTGAACGTTAGACCTGGATTATTATAAGCAAGATCGATAATACGTTTTCTTAAAAGTTCAGAATTAACGGTATTATCTTTATAAACTTGCTTTGACAGTTGAATTTCAACTTCTACACCTGAAGCGCCTTTAAAAGCTTTTGGCTTTGTTTTAGCTGTTTTAAGTGCACCATCAGTAAACGTATAAGTTTGCTCTTTTCCAGAGTTATAATGCTTAACTGTCACTTTGAATAAATCAGAAGTTAAACAAGTGGCAGCGGCACCAAGTCCGTTTTGCCCAAGAGTTCTATGTAAAAAACCCTTCTCATCCGTCTCTTCATCTTTAAATTTTGAACCTGTTCTAAACTCAGTATAAACCTGCTCGACTTTATTAAGCGGAAAACCAATACCGTTATCTCTTACGGTTACTGTTTTTCCATCACTTGCTAAAACAGTATGAATTTCCGTTACGTGTCCGCGGTAGTATTCATCAATACAGTTATCTAAAAGTTCTTCAATCGCTTTTGATTTTGCTTGGTGAAAAGGAACGGTTTTAAACTCAACACCTTTGTCGGTGTAAGTGTAAGTTTCAAGATCTTCAATATCGTTTGAACCAAACACTAAGGTAAGACGATTTCTTACGTGCCAGCGCTGATCTTTGCTCTCAATTTCAGCATCTTTTGTTTTTCCGCGTCGTTTCACTGTTCCAATGTCGGCCATATTTATATTACCTAGCAATAAGTCTCTGATTTTAGTAACGTGTTTTCTAGGTTAAAGGGCCGCTGTGCCCTCGAAAAGGAACGATGCGCCATATTAAACTTTTATTGATATTCTTTGTTTCAACTTCGCTGCATAGCGCACAGATTGATTCTGATATGTGGAAAAAGCTCAAAGAGGGCTACATTCTTGCTTATAGCGATGTTGAAAGCTCAAAAGAGCTCGGCCCTGAAGCTCAAAGCCTCGACTATAAAATTTATGGACTCCATTCCAAAAAATGTAGCTTTGCCCTAAAAAAAATAAGCCGTTACGAAAAATATTCAACTTTTATCGATTTCGTAAAAAAAAGTTCATATAGCGAAGAGTCACAAACAGTTTTTTTTGATTTTAGCTCCATTCTTCTGCCATATGACATGCTTTTAAGCTTTAAACTGCCACGCATTGAACAGCCTGGAATCTATGAATTTGTCTTTGAAAAAGGTTTTTTAAAGGGTTTAGTCGGCACAATTACCGTCAAAGATGAAAAATCAAAATGCTTGTTCATTGGTACCGCAAAATGGATCGGCCCAAACTCGAGTATTCCCGACACTGTGTTTGAATTCTTTTCTAAAAACCTCGGAAAAGCTGCCATGGAGCGTATTTTTAGGTTCTCAAGTAAATTGTGACAAACATACTTAGGCCATGCATAATTGCATTCTTATGAAAGTTCTACAGATCAGCGCAAGAGATACTCACTCCCTAAGGCATAAAGTTTTACGCCAAGGTCGCCCCATAGAAGAGTGTTACTTCGATGGTGATGAAGACGATCAAACATTTCACTTAGGTGCTTTTGTTGAAACAAAACTGGTAAGCGTGGCTTCTTTTTTCTACGAAAGAAATCCAGCTTTTGAAGATGTTGATCAATATCGCTTACGTGGCATGGCCACCCTTGAAGATCACCGCGGTGGTGGACACTCAAGAGCTCTACTTCGTACGGCCTTTCCTATCATCAAACAGAATTTTTGCTCTCTTGTTTGGTGTAATGCCCGTGTTAGTGCCGTCGGATTTTACGAAAAAACTGGATTTACTTCATTTGGTGATGTGTTTGAAGTGCCTATTATTGGCGAGCATTTGCTAATGTTTCGAAAAATCTAAAATCTTAATTTTTTCTCGTTAAAGCACCAGACGCGATCAGGAATATCGTGAACACGCTTATACTGTTCTTCAGAGCACTCTTCGTGACTTTTGAAGCCTTTTATAGGTGCACACGGAAGCTCAAATCTATTTTTAGCTAGAAAACGATCACGCTCTTCACGGCACTCTGTTGCACTTTCAAGGCTAGTACAAACAAAATGCCTATCAACACAGTCATAAACTAAAATTTCGCCTTTAAAATATTTCGTCGACAGACGAATGCCCGTTCCAGACAGGAAATCTTTTGGCCCTGTATCGCCGTTTTTTAATTTTTCTAATTCACGTAACTCTCGCTCGGTAGACACATCAATCGCAGGCTGTGCCAAGGCATAGTTATGAACTAGGAAAAAAGCAAAGAAATGTAATAACAGCATTCTCATGGGGTAAGCTCCGTGTTAATTATAACATATGAAAACTCACAATCATTTAATTCTTGAACTGGCAAAGCGCGTCGAAAAGGCAGCCCTTGAGCTTGGAGCAACCCTCACTCTTGAAGAAGCCTACAGCGCTATCGTTGAGCCGCCTCAATTTGAAATGGGACATTTTGCTTTTGGATGTTTTCGTTTGGCCAAGGCCATGAAAAAAGCTCCACCTGCCATTGCGGCTGAGCTTGCCACAAAGATTCAAAGCGATGACATGCTTAAAAGTGTTAGCGCAGCGGGACCGTATTTAAATTTTATTATTAACGCAAAAGCGTACGGCGATCTTGTCATTAATCCCGTTTTAGATGAAAGCTTTTTTAAGCGTGAGATCCTAGAAACTAATCCAAAAACGATGATTGAATATTCTCAGCCCAATACCCACAAAGTTTTACACGTGGGACATATGAGAAATTTATGTCTTGGTAATGCTTTGATTAAAATGGGAAGATCGATTAATGCCGATATTATCTCTGTGACTTATCCAGGTGATGTTGGCACTCACGTAGCTAAATGCCTGTGGTATTTAAAAAAGCATAACAACTCTCCTATTCCTGAAGGCTCACCTGAAACAAAAGGAGCCTGGCTGGGACAAATTTATACTAAAGCGTCTCATAAACTCGACGATGAACTAGGCACAGATCAAGAAGAGAAAAATCGCGCCGAACTCACTGCCATTTTAAAACAGCTTGAATCAGGAAGTGGTGAATACTTTGATCTTTGGCGTGAAACCAGAGAATGGTCCCTTCGTTTAATGGAAAAAGCCTATTCTTGGGCAGACGTGAAATTTGATCGTTGGTTTTTTGAAAGTGAAGTCGATGCTCCATCGCTTAAATTTATTAAAGAACTCTTTGATCAAGGAAAACTAGTTAAAGACGACGGTGCCATCGGCATGGACTTAACTGACGACAAACTTGGATTTTGTCTATTAGTTAAAAGTGACGGCAATGGACTTTACGCCACTAAAGACGTTCAGCTGGCTAAAGTAAAGTTTGAAGAGTTTAAAGTCAAAAAATCAGTTTATATCGTGGATAACCGTCAAAGCCATCACTTCAAGCAAGTGTTTAAAGTGCTGGAAAAAATTGGATTCGATCAGGCCAAGGACTGCTTTCATTTAGCTTATGATGTGGTGGAATTACCTGATGGAGCGATGAGCTCAAGAAAAGGAAATATCGTTCCTTTGATGGATCTTGTTGAACAAATGGAAGCAAGGATCACAACTGATTATCTTGAAAAATACCGTGGGGACTGGAGTAATGAAGAGATCAAACAGACTGCTCACGCTGTCGCTGGTGGAGCGATTATCTATGGCATGGTTCGCGTTGATAACAATCGCAAAATTGTATTCGATATGGATGAATGGTTAAAACTTGATGGAGAAACTGGACCCTATCTTCAGTATGCTAGAGCCAGAATTACTTCACTGGTTGATAAGCTAGGACCAGTTGAAGAAAATATTGATTTCACCCAACTTAAAACCAATGCTGAGTTGATGCTGGCTTCTAAAATTTCACGCTACAATGATATTATCGAGAAAGGATGGAATGATTTAAAAACTATCGGACTTTGCTCTTATCTCTACGATTTATCCAGACTCTTTAATAGTTTTTATGTTGAGTGCCCTATTGGTAAAGCTGAAACAAACGAATTAAAACAAGCTAGACTAGCTCTAGCTAAAGCCACTGGTGGTATTCTTGAGCACGGCCTTGCTGCTCTAGGCATTACTGCACCAAAGAGAATGTGAAATGATGATAGCCAATATCCTTGTTGCTTTAGTCGCCGCTCTTCATGTTTATTTTTTGGTGCTAGAAATGTTTTTTTGGACCAAGCCACTTGGACTTAAAGTCTTTGCTCAATCCCTTGATAAGGCTGAGGCTTCAAAGGTCCTAGCCTCTAATCAAGGTCTGTACAACGGCTTTCTAAGCGCTGGCTTGATCTGGGGATTACTTGTTTCAAGTCCAGAAACAGCCCTTCAGTTTAAGGCTTTCTTTCTTGCTTGTGTCGTCATTGCAGGTATCTACGGCGCTTATAGCGTGAATAAGAAAATCTTTTTTGTCCAAGCCCTTCCGGCTTTACTAGCTCTGCTTCTCGTACTATCAAGCAGTCTATGAAAATTCTTACACTCCTTGCTGCTTTCTTCTTCACTCTAAATGCTAGTGCCACGCTAAGCTTAGTTTCTCATGATGGTGTCCATGCTTTTAATCTTCCGCTTAAACAAAGTGATTTAGGTAAATCTGTCGGTCAATTAACGATTGAAATGCTTGAGCTTTACCAAGTGGATTATCAAGGCAGTGAGCTTGGATTAAATTCTGTTTTAAATTCACCGTTAGGACTAGATGCTTTAGTTATTATTAGTGATCAAGAAATGAAGTCATTCGGTTGGTGTTATTCGTATAACGGAGTTATTCCTGAACTCTATCCTAACGAAGTTGAAATAAAATCTACCACAGACTCAATACTTTGGTTTTGGGGTTATGCTCACTACTTAAATGGTGAGTGGATTTCTCAGTGTTCTAGAGATTAAAAGTTAACTCGACAAAGATTGTTCCAATAATAACTACAATTGATGCGCTTACATATTTTAAGACATCAACAATTCTGTACTCTTCGCTCGATTGAATTCCACAAAAAATCCCCGCCACCATACCAACAAATAATCCACCGGCATGGGCAAAGTTAGCAATTGGCCCCAGTAATCCCGTAAGACATAAAACAAACCAGCCAATCATCATATAAACATCTTGCTTAGGAAGAGAGAACTCCTCTTTGGGGTTAAATGTTTTAACCATCCAAATAAAACCTAAAAGCGAATACACAACTCCACTCATCCCACCAAAACTTGGGCCTTTAAACCACCACTGAAAAAGATTGGAAAAAACAGCACTGACAAGAATTAAACCCGCAAAAAAGTATTTTCCGCGCGTAAACTCGATCATGCTGCCAAGGCTTTTAAACCACAACATATTAAAAAGAATATGCATGATTCCAAAATGAACTAGTGCTGGTGTAAACAGGCGCCACCACTGACCTTCATTCAAGATCTCATCAAGCCCTTGCGTATATTTTGAAATCAGAAGCGTTGATCTTATGACTGAAGCATCACCTATCCACATCAAGATAGAGATTGATACACAAACGAGAATGATTCCTTTGGTTAATAATCCAAATGGAATTTTTGCCATCTCGATTGTTTCTTTGGGTATTTCAAATTTTGGAGGCATACCAACGCTGACACGGTAGATATCGTGAGCAAGAACAAACTCTTCTTCCTTATCAACAAATAATCCAATCGAGCCATCATTTGCCCGAGTATATTGCGCGGTAATTCCACGATCACCGAGGCGCTTACAAATCAAAGCTGCTGTTTTTTCATCTTGAAGTTGACCAAACAAATAAGGCATTTACTAATCCTGTCGCCATGGTTGTTTCATTCATGTATACTACCCGACCGAGTCCCATGAAGGAACTAGAAGATAAGTTGTTAAGGAGGTCATGATGACGACTCAAAATATTTTTAATACCTACCCACAGATCCTAGAAAAGATTTCAAGCTACTACGGTTGGGATAAACCAACTGAACAAGCCAAGTGGACAATTGAATTAATGACCAAAGATGGAAAGACACCTTGGCAGGCTTTTGCTTACTTGGTGGAAGAATGTCTAACTCACTCAAAAGATCGTGAATTAGACTATCTATGGTTTGAAGCACTTAAGACTGAAACAAATAAAGTTCGCGCAGCCTAAATAAGTTAATTTTTACCCTATTTATGTTAGACTTCGATTGAAAATAGGTTTTCAAATACCCTATTTCAAGATAAGAAGTTGTAATTATTAATAAATGGGGCTTTAAGTGCTTAAAATCACAAAAAAGGTCGAGTACGCGCTGATGGCGCTTAAGTTTATGTCATCCAAACCTAAGGATGAGCTAACTTCTGCACGCGAACTTTGCGACGAATTCAACACTCCATTCGACACCATGGCCAAAGTTCTGCAAGCAATGAATCAAGCTGGCTGGTTAAGTTCAATTAAAGGCATCAAGGGCGGCTATGTGTTGTGCATGGATCTATCCATGATTAGCTTTATGCAACTCAATCGTGTGATTGAAGGCCAAGAAAACGAAGATGTCTGTACTAAAAATAATGGTCGCTGCGAACTGCATGGCACCTGCAATATCGTTACTCCGATTACAACGTTAAACAAACACGTTAACAGTTTTCTAGACGTCTTAACGCTGAATCAGCTCTTAACTCAAGAAACTAATATTCAACTCCCCACGTGGCAGATTGAAGGAAGTATAAATGGAATCAGATAATAAAAATGCAAATCTAAGTGGCCAGGGCGATGACTATAAGTATGGCTTCTTCACTGACATTGAAACTGAAGAGTTTCCTAGAGGTCTTAACGAAGACGTCATTCGCTTATTATCAGCCAAGAAACAAGAACCACAGTGGTTACTTGATTACCGTCTAAAGGCTTATGCAAAATGGCTAACCATGAGCGAGCCAACATGGGCACATCTTGATTACCCAAAGATTGATTATCAAAACCTGTACTACTACGCTGCTCCTAAGAAAAAAGAAAACCTAACGTCACTTGATGAGGTTGATCCTGAGCTCTTAGCGACCTTTGAAAAACTTGGGATTCCATTAACGGAGCAAAAAAGAATTTCAGGTGTAGCCGTTGATGCAGTCTTCGATTCAGTTTCTGTTGCTACAACTTACAAAGAAGATCTTGAAAAAGTTGGCGTGATCTTCTGCTCGATTTCAGAAGCTGTTAGAGAACATCCAGAACTGGTTAAAAAGTATCTTGGAACAGTGGTTCCACCATCAGACAATTACTTCGCCGCTCTCAATGCTGCGGTCTTTTCAGATGGCTCATTTGTCTACATTCCAAAAGGTGTGAAGTGTCCGCTGGATCTTTCAACTTATTTTAGAATCAATGCCAAAGAGACCGGACAATTTGAAAGAACGCTCGTTGTTGCTGATGAAGGAAGTTACGTTAACTACCTTGAAGGCTGTACCGCGCCTCAACGTGATGAAAATCAACTTCACGCTGCTATCGTAGAGTTAGTCGCTCTTGATGATGCCACTATTCGCTATTCTACTGTTCAAAACTGGTACGCCGGTGACAAAGAAGGTAAAGGCGGCATTTATAATTTCGTTACTAAAAGAGCCAACTGCCTTGGTAAAAACTCTTATGTCTCTTGGACACAGGTTGAAGCCGGTTCGGCCATCACTTGGAAATATCCATCATGTAATTTGATTGGAGATAACTCTCAAGGTGAGTTCTACTCTGTCGCTTTAACCAATAATAAAATGCAAGCTGATACTGGAACTAAGATGATCCATATCGGTAAAAATACGAAGTCGACGATTATCTCTAAAGGGATTTCGGCCGAACAAAGTAGCAATGCTTATAGAGGCTTAGTTAAAATTATGCCTTCGGCCCACGGAGCAAGAAATTACTCTCAGTGTGACTCAATGCTGGTTGGTGATAAGAGCTCGGCCCACACCTTCCCTTATATCGACGTTAAAAATGATACGGCGACAGTTGAGCATGAAGCTTCGACTTCTCGTATCTCTGAAGATCAGCTGTTTTATTTAAAGAGCCGTGGTCTTGATAGTGAAAAATGTATCTCCATGATCGTGAATGGCTTTTGTAAGGAAGTCTTTAAGGAGCTACCGCTTGAGTTCTCTGTTGAAGCTGTAAAATTATTAGAAATGAAACTTGAAAATAGTATTGGATAGGAAAAACAAATGATTTCAATTAAAAACCTGCACGCCAAAGTTGAAGACAAAGAAATCCTAAAAGGGATTAATCTTGAGATTAAGGCCGGCGAAGTACATGCCATTATGGGACCAAACGGTTCTGGTAAATCAACATTAGCAAAAGTCATTGCTGGCCACCCTTCTTTTGAAGTAACAGACGGCGAAGTCAATTACACCATCAACAAGAAAGAGAAGAACCTGCTTGAACTTGAAGCGGATGAAAGATCTAAAGAAGGCATCTTCTTAGGTTTTCAATACCCGGTAGAAATTCCAGGTGTAACGAACCTTCACTTTTTAAGAGAGAGCTATAACGCTGTTTGTACCCACCAAGGTGCTAAGGCCATGGACGAAGAAGAGTTCAGACTCTTTTTAAGACCAAAACTTGAACTTCTTTCAATGGACTCTTCTTTTTTAGATCGCGCCGTTAATACTGGTTTTTCTGGTGGTGAGAAAAAGAAAAATGAAATTCTACAAATGGCAGTTTTAAATCCAAGACTTGCCCTTTTAGATGAAACTGACTCGGGTTTAGACATCGATGCTCTACAAATTGTAGCTAAGGGAGTTAACGCTCTTAAAACAAAATATAATGCCGTTGTTCTTGTGACTCACTATCAACGCCTACTTGATTTTATTGTTCCTGACTACGTCCATGTTTTATGGCAAGGAAAAATCATTAAATCGGGTGGCAAAGAATTAGCACTTGAATTAGAAAAACGCGGATACGACTGGTTAATTAAGGCTTAATAATGACAAGCATACTAGATAACATTCTCGATTCTTCAGCTAGTTCATCAAATGAACAAGCAAAGACTTGGCTAAAAAATAATGGTGTTCCAACCAATAGAGATGAGTCTTGGAAATACACCAATCCAGCCAAATTTATGACGGGCAAAAGCCTGGCGCCTAAGGTTGTTCAATCAAAGAGTTTAGAAAAACTCTCGCCTTACTTTATTAAAGTAAGTGCAAATGATATTGCTTCAAACCTTCCTGCTGGCGTTAATCTAAAAAAGAATAACCTCGCAGACGAAGTCATTGATTTTTCCTCAGCACTGAATAGACTTCACAACGCACAAAACTATCTATTAGAAGTTGAAAAAAAGACGATAATAGATCAGCCTATTTTAATTATTCATACCAATGAAATTGCGCCAAGCTTTGAAATCAAGGTCGGCCAGTTTGCTGAGATTGCTTTTCTTGAATCTTTTGCGCCAGATGCTGAGCAAGAGTCGACTACCTACGCCAGAGTAAAACTGACTGTTGAAGATGGTGCTCATGTTCAACATATTAAAACTGTCATTGGTGGTGCCGAGCAAATTCATATCGCCAAAACAACAGCAACTATTGCCAAGAATGCAACAGCAGACTTCTTTATTTTTGCCTCTGGTTCAAAATTAACCAGACAAGAGTTACTTGCTGAAATTAATCAAAGTGGCTCACACGTTAATGCTCACGGGCTATTTGCTTTGCGAGCGAATCAACACGCTGATCAACATATAACACTTAATCATAATGCAGCTCATACTACTTCTGATCAGTTGTTTAAGATGGTTTTAGATGATGAATCACGCGGTGTTTTCACCGGCAGACTTGAGATCGCAAAAGACGCTCAAAAAGTGGATGCCTCTCAGTTGAATAAAAACCTAGTCCTTTCTAAAAAAGCTCATGTCGATACTAGACCACAACTTCTAGTTCATGCCGATGATGTCAAATGTGCTCACGGCGCGACAGTTGGCCAGCTTTCACCTGAAGAAGTTTTTTATCTCAGATCTCGCGGTATCAATCAGCAGCGCGCACAGAAAATTCTTTGTCATGCTTTTGCCTCTGATGCCATTTTAAGAATTAAATCTGAAGTGATCAGACATTGGGTTAATGATCTTCTGTTTGAAAATTTTGAGCAGTTTGCTTTGGAGAAATTCGAATCATGAAAACGATTGAACAAATTCGTGCCGATTTCCCTGAACTAGAGCGCATTGTTCATAACAAGACTCTTATCTATTTAGATAACGCTGCTAGTACGATTAAGTGTAAAAGCGTTATTGATGCCGTGACTCGCCACTACTCTTTTGATGCTGCTAATATTCACCGCGGTGTTCATTACTTATCAGAAACAGGAACAATGCAGTACGAGTCGACTCGTGATGCGCTTAGAGAGTTTATCAACTCTGAATCTCGTGAGCAGGTTATCTTCACCAAAGGAACCACTGAATCAATCAATTTAGTGGCTTGGTCTTGGGGCATAGACAATCTTAAAAAAGGTGACGAGATCATCCTAACCACACTTGAACACCATTCAAATATCGTTCCTTGGCAGCTTGTGGCCGAGCGTACGGGTGCAAAAGTTGTTGAAGCACCAGTCGATGATAATGGTGACATCATTCTTTCTGAATTAAAAAAGAAATTAAACTCTAATACCAAGATGGTGGCGTTTAATTTAATTTCAAATGCTCTTGGAACAATTAATCCAGTTAAAGAAATTATTGAGATGGCCAAATCAGTTGGTGCCAAAACACTTGTTGATGCTGCTCAGGCCATTGCTCACATGAAAATTGATGTGCAAGAGCTTGACTGTGACTTTCTAGCCTTCTCATCCCATAAAATGTTTGCCCCAACAGGTGTTGGCGTTTTATATGGAAAAAAAGATCTGCTTAATGCCATGTCACCGTGGCAAGGCGGCGGAGATATGATCGATGTCGTTACTTTTGAAAAGACGACCTACAATGAGCTTCCTCATAAATTTGAGGCAGGAACTCCCCATATCGCAGGTGTGATTGGTCTAAAATACGCTATCGAATATATCCAAGAAATCGGATTGTCTCGCATTGAGGAGATTGAACACGAACTTCTAACCTATGCGACCAAAAAATTTAGCGATATTAAAGGTTTAAAAATAATCGGTACGGCAAAACATAAAAGTGCTGTGATTTCATTTGTTATCGATGGCCTGCATCCACAAGATATTGGAACGATTCTAGACCAACAAGGCATCGCCGTTAGAACGGGACACCATTGTACTCAACCGCTCATGAAACGTTTTGGCATTACCGGAACAACAAGGGCGAGTTTTTGTTTTTATAATACGAAAGAAGAAATAGATAAACTCGTTGCTGGCATTAATAAGGCCATCGAGCTTTTAGGATAAAATATGGAACAAAATGTTTTAGAAATTGATATCCAACCTACTCCAAATCCAAACGCGCTTAAGTTTATCGCTGATAAACCATTTAAGCTTGAAGGAAACTCAAGTTATAAATCTCCAATGGAATGCGGCGAGAATAAATTAGCGCTTAAGCTTTTTATGATCAGAGGTGTAGACCAGCTACACTTTTTTGATAACGTCGTTACTGTGACAAAATTTAATTATGAAGAATGGGATAATCTAGAAGGTAAAATTCTTGAAGTCATTAACGAGAATATGCCAACTCATAATGCTGATTATTTTGATCCTGATCCAGAAGCGGATCGCAGAAAAGCATTAAAACCAGAACTCTTAGAAATTGAGCAAATTCTAGATCGTACCATTCGTCCAGGTCTTCAAGGTGACGGTGGTGATATCGTGGCGATGAGCTACGAAGACCACGTTTTGGTCGTTAAGTACCAAGGTGCTTGCGGGACTTGCCCAAGCTCAACCACAGGTACTCTTGAAGCCATCAAAGGCATTCTAAGAGATGAATACGACCCTGAAATTGAAGTCTATATTGCCCCAGACTTCTAATGGTCCAAGAATCTAAAGAAGATATTCACTACAAAATACTTGGTAGTGTAACCAAACTTGAGGTCAATAAAGGCCATCTGCTTTGGACAATCTCACAAGTCGCCACGGATTCTGGCGTATCCAGAACATTAATTTATTATTATTACGGCAAAGAAAAAGAAAAACTTTTAAGTGAAGCCATGAAGTATATGGTCCAGACGGTATTTAATCTTGAAGGATTAGATCCAATCATGCCGCGAGAGCGAATTAAGCTTGTTCTGCAACAGCTTAATCAAATGCCTTACCTGCTTGTCCTGTTTTACCTGAATCGTCGTGCTGACAATGAAATCGGACAAATTATCAAAGACGCAGAAGAAAGCTTATTTAGTTTATTAAAAAAGCTTTCTCCCGGGTTAACGAAAGAAAGCTTTATGATGATTTATCTTTTAGAGCTTGGTTGCGCTCTTCATGGGGATGTCGACCATGAGATGATCGACACTCTTTTTGAAAAGCTCAATTAGAGCTGCCAAGCACCGGTTAGAATCATTAGAATCATGAATGGGTAAACAAAAACCCAAAACAAAACTGTTCCAACAGCACGAACTAGACCTCTAAAAATATCGCTAAAGAAGCCTTTTTGATTTGAATCTACTTTTGCTTTAAATGAATCAAAACCACCAGCTTCAACAATTTTATTTTCGATATGAGTTAAGATAACAGCTTGAGCTTCATCTGTGGCCATAGCTTCAACCACTTCACGAGTCGTAGAAACATGATCAAGACCTAGATCAAACAATAACTCTTCTTGATCTTCTTTTAAGAGTTGAACTTGTTTTCCAAAGTTCTTTTCTAAAAAAGCGTCATCTTTTTTAAGAATTTTTTTAATTTGTTTTTTAGACGCATCCATTTTTTTATCAAAGTCTTTAAAGAATTCCTCTTTTGAATCAAGCTTAAAAAGCTGAGCGACATCATTGGCGATAGCAGCATTTGAAGTGATAAAAAGAGATAGGGTCATTAAAATCGTTACGATATTTTTCATCTTGTCCTCCCGGATTCATTTGTTTCGATGAGGATTTCTAGCAACGTCATTGACCTATATCACTAAAATCCGTTGACAAGAATGGTGGAAAGCTGTCAAAACCTATGTAATATCAAGCAGTTATTAAAAGTTTGATCCTTGGGTCAAGTTTATGTCACAATTAAATATCAGTAACTTAAACTTACTCAAGGATGGAGTGAGCATGAACAAGCTCTATGAAAGTTTCGAGGATCTAGTCCATTCGCATGAAGCGTTATTTAAGCCTCATCGTAAAACCAGTGCATTCAATGTTTGCCAAGGTGTTTGGGAAGCCAGAGAGCCTGAAATTCAATCACTCAAGCTTCAATTAACAAGTTTAAAAGCTAGTTATGACTCTCTTGATGAGCAAAAACAAAAGCAGCAAGAAGAGCTTGATCTAGAAATACAAAAACTTCAAAGAAAGATCGAAGCGCAAACAATTCAACATCAATCTTTAATTGATTCTTCAAAAAAGCAAATTGCTATTCTTAGATCTGAGATTGATGCGAAAACTTCCACTCTTAATGAGGTTTCAACTCTCCTCGAAACAACTCAAAATAACTTAGATCGCTTGCAAAAGTATGAAAGTTCACTGGATGCCGTTCAACGCAGTCAGTACTCTGAAATTGAAACATATAAAAAAAGATTCTCTGCTGAAAGTAAACTTCGAAGCGAGATGGAAGTTGCGCTTGGACAACAACAAAAAAGCAATGAAATGCTTCAACTTGAAGTCATTTCTAAAGATGATCTGATTACTCGCTTGCAGGCACGTATTGATGATTTAGAAAGTCGCTCGAAGCAGCAACAACGACTCAATGCCAGAATGGGTGTTGAGCTTGATCGCTTTGCTCGAGAGAATGATCAGTTAACAAGAGCTATTAACCAATAAAAAAAGCCCCGAATTTCGGGGCTTTTCTTTTTTTACTTTTTTAAAATTATGCTTTCTTAGCTCTATAGCTTTTACACCAGCCACAATCAGCGACGTAACGATTGGCGGCCATCGAACATGGAGCATAGTTTTCTACCATTTTCTTTTCTTGATAGAAGTTACAGTTTCCACAATGCTCACCAGCTTTGTGCTTTTTGTTTTTTGAATCAGCAGCATTAGCAACATACTCTAATCTTTTGCCAGTCGATGAATCCTCTTCAAGAAGTTTTCCTGCAGCTTTTTTATCTTTTGGAGCGGCTTGTGGACAAGCTACTGCTGCGACAACTTTATTGGATTTTAATAATGGCAATGCAACCAAAGCCATTAAGCTTTTTTTGAAAAATGCACGACGTGAGTTATTCATATTTAATCCTTTGTTTAGTAATTGTAAGCATTTTAGCAATTTCAATAGGACTTTTCATCCGATCAATTGTTTGAGATTTCAAACTCTATCAAAACTCTTGATTTAGGTTGGACAACTCAAGCCCATTCGTTTGGCCTATAAAAGTCCAGCATTTTTTCGTGAGCAGAACCAGCTTTTGGCGCGTATTGGTAGGTATAATTACAGCGCGCTGGCAATGAGATCAAAATAGAGTCGATACGCCCATTGGTCTTAAGACCAAATAAAGTTCCACGATCATGCAGCAGATTGAACTCTACGTAGCGTCCACGCCTGTGAAGCATGAAATCCTCATCTTCTGGTGTAAATTCTTCATTTAGACGTTTTCCTGCAATTGGAAAATAAGAAGAAATGAAGTGATTTGAAAGATCACACGCCATATTGAAATCATCTTGGATTGAACCACTATTGAAGTGATCAAAGAAAATTCCACCAATCCCTCTCATTTCATTTTGACGATGAGTATTGACGAAATATTCGTCACATTTTTTCTTCATCGCTTCCCATTGATTATATTTTGTTGTCGCCTCTTTCCACACACCGTGGAAGTGACGAAAATCATCTTCGTGAGGGTAAAATGGTGTCAGATCTGCGCCTCCACCAAACCAATACTTTGTTCCAACTTGAATCATCCTAAAGTTCATATGCACAGTTGGAATTCGAGGGTTTCTTGGATGTAGGATGAGTGAAATGCCACTGGCCCACATCTCATCGCTGTCACCGCCTAAGGAGCTTGCAAACTTAGGATCAACTTTGCCAAAGACTTGGCTATAATTAACACCACCATTTTCGATGATATGACCTTTAAACGCTCTAGTTCTTCCGCCACCGCCGGGTTGTCCTGCATGGTCCAGACGATCCCATAGATCTTCAATCATTGTAGTTTCAGGGTCTAATTGTTTAAGCTTCGCCGTTATTTCGTCTTGCAGTTTTTTGACGTGATCTGCAAATGCATTCTTAGTAGATTCAAGTTGATTTATTGGCATGTTAACCTCGACGTGATACTCACTGCGCTACGATTACTTTTATACTTAATACAGTTGAATAGAACCATGCTTAAGATCAGCATTTTGATTGTTTTTTCTCTTTTCAGTGGATTTATCCATGGAGAAGAAAGTAATCCAACACGTGACGCTATGTGGCATTACGAGTATATCGATAGAAATCACGAAAAATCAGAAACATGGAAACATTTAGGGATTATTTACGCTGCCTCATGGGCGCTCTACCCTTTGACTCAGCCTACAGTTTTTAAAGACAATGGAAGCTTTAAAAATTATGGCAATAATTTTGGAGAGGTAGTTTTTGATCGTGACACTCCTTTTTGGAATTGGTTAGTTCACCCTATTTCAGGTAGCCAACTTTATCTTTACTACCGAGCCAATGGTTACAACCGAATCGATTCTGTTGGACTGACTTTTATTTCAAGTACGTTGTTTGAATTCACGGTCGAAGTTTATACAGAGCCTGCCAGTATTCAAGACCTCTATCAGACACCGATTCTAGGCAGTATTTTAGGTTATGGTATTGAGAACCTCAGCCTTTGGCTGCTTAATACAAATCATCCAATAGCAAAATTTTTAGGCCACACATTAAACCCTTCAACGATGTTTGGATTTTTTGAAGGTAAAGTTAGAACAGTTCCAAGCCTTGATGGTAAGGGCGGGGCGGGAGTGACATTCATTTATGAATTCTAAACTTCTACTCTTTATTCTAACGCTATTGAACTCAACGTTTGTTTTTGCTTACGAAAATGAGTTCGCTTTAAAAGGTGGCTTCTCGACGGCTTTTAGTCATCTTAAGTATATTGATCACAGCCAAGACAATGCTCTGGGGATTGGTTTTAATACAAACTTTGGCTATAAATTTAAGCGCTGGGAATTTAACCTCACTTCTTTCATCGCTTTCGGTGAAATGGAAAAACTGACTTACCAAATTGGTAATACTCGAGTGCAAGGTGAAGGTAGTTTTAATCACGTCAACTTTGCTCCAACAGCTCGCTACTACTTCGATGTGAAAGAAAATGGAAATTGGAAATGCTATTTGTCCGTCGGCCCCGTTTGGTCCTTAAATACCTTTAAGCTCGAGGACTTTACGATCGAAAGTGGGGCATACAAAGAAGAGTACCGCTACTCCTATACATCACGAGGCTGGCTGGTTGCTCTTGGATTTGAAGAAGGTTTAGCGACTAAATACTTAAAACCTACCTTTATCGAGTTTTTATATTCGTATCAGACCGCCTATGAGATCGCTTTACTAGATAATTCAGACTTCAAAAATGTTGAAACTCTAAACACCGATAAGGTCCGAACTAATATCTACACCTCCATCTTTATGATTAACTTTGGAATCGTGTTCTTTTAATCACTTAGCCAACCAAAGCAACAAAAGTTGTCGGTTTTTAAAAAAGAAAAACCCCATTTTACGTCTTTTCTAGGACTTAGCCTATTTCATCAAGTTCGACTCTAAAATGTCGATAACCTTAAGTGAATTAAGTTTAAGGACTACAACTATGATGCTTAAAATTCTTCTATCTGTATTGATCTCAATGTCATCTTTCGCCTTTGCTGGCGCTGGTGACGTTGCAAAGGCGATTGTTGTAAGAGGCAAGGCCATGGCACAAATGCCTGATGGCAAAGTCGTTGAAGCGAAACAGGGCATGTGGTTCAAAGAAGGAACTCAGGTTAAAACAGCTGATAAAAGTTTCGTAAAACTTCTTTTCATCGATAAATCTCAAATGAATTTAGGTCCAAATTCTCAAATGAAAATTGATAAGTTCCCAGAGAACGATCCTGGAATTGTGACCCTTGTAAAGGGTCAGCTTAGATCAAAAGTTTCCAAGAACTATATGGAAATGGATAAGAAAGATAAATCCAAACTATTCATTAAAACAAAAACAGCAGCCATGGGTGTTCGTGGTACAGATTTTCAAGTTGACTATAATCCGTCTAATGACTTTACATCTCTAGTAACTTTTGAAGGTGCTGTTGCGATGGCGTCCCTTACCTCTTTTGGTAAATCTGCTGATCTCTTTGATCAAACTCGACTTGAAAGAATTGTATCGTCTGATCAAGCTGTTACCGTGACTCGTGGACAATTTTCTGGTTCATCTCCTGAAACTGGTACTGCAACGATTCCAGTTAAAATTAATCCAATGCAATTAGAAAATATGGAAAAAAATCAGTCTGGTTCTGCAGAAGAGCCTAGTGAATCTAGTGCCGCTGTAAAACCAGTTAAATCGATTGTTCCACCAGGGGTTAACGGTCAAAAGTTTTCTAATAAAGCAAAAGTTGAAAGCCAAGTGGCTAAGTCATCAGGTCAAACAGTTGTGAATAAAGCAACTGCGGCTGCCAACACTGTTAAAAATGGTTTTGCTCCAACGAAAATAACAAATACGGCAGCTGCAGGTGCGGTCGTCGATGTAGCAACAGGTAACTTACTACTACCTCCAAAGAATGCTCCGATTGATACAAACACTGGTCTTCCAATTCTAACTGGTGCTTCGAGTGTTTTATCAAATACAGGAGTGGTTAATATGGAAGCGGCAAAATCAATTGATACTGTCGTGGTATCGCTAAATACAGCGAATCAAGTCGCCATTCAAACTCAAACAGCAGCTCGCTCCCCTGCCTCAGTCGGTGGTGCCCCAGCTGGCAACCCACTGCTTGCAGGTCCAACTGTGGCTGTAGCTCAAACACAAGAAGAAGCTCAATTACTTGAAACTGGTGGAGAGCTATTGGTAGATGCACAAGAAACTATTACTGATAACCAGGACCTGGGACTGAGTAACTCAACCTCAACGGTCAACTTTAATCTTAATGTCCAATAAAGACTGATTCTCCCTAGTAATAAATCGCATATCATCTTAAAATATATAGGATTATTAGAAAATAACCTACTATAGCAAACGGATTTGCGATGACGTTCAATAAACAACCATCATTCTTGGCCTTGATGTTGCTGAGTCTTTGTTTTCAGCTGCCAGCAAGAGCTGATGTACTCACTGATGCAATTACAAATTATAAGTTAGGTTCTTATCAAACGATGGTTGAAAGTCTTGAAAAATTTAAGCCAAACCAAAAACAAATTGCCACAAAGTTTTATCTTTTAGGTATCGCCTATAACAAATTACAAAATTATGAAAAAGCAGGACTCGCCTTAAGGCGCGCGATTCAATTAAAAAGTGATGCTCCTGATATTTGGTATGAATTTGGCCAAGCCTCTTATGCCAACAGTGATCTTAGAATGTCCCTGCAGTCTTTTAAGAAATCATATTCATTAAAGTATAAAGAAACAGAGTCACTTTATTATATGGCCCATATCTCTCAGATTCTTGAGGATTATCAATCGGCCAGAGATTATTATATTAAACTTGGAAAACATCCGCAGACAGATAAAGACCTCGTTCAAGTTTCTCGCTTTCAGCTAGGAGAAGTACTACTCTCTATGGCCGAATCACGAGACGACGCTAATAGACTGGTTGAGTCTTACGTTCTTCCTCAAATGGAGCAAGCTCGAAAATCAAATGAGAAAAGTGATATTGCTCCTGAAATTGAAACACGTATTAAAGAAATTCAAGTTCGTTATGGACTTGATCCAAATCGCTTAATCAATGGAAAGTTAATTCCTGAACAAAGATGGGACATTAGTTTTCAACAAGAAGTAAACTACGATAACAATGTGACGTTAGCTACCGATGTTCCAACAGCAGCGGCAACTCAAAAAGAATCTTATATTTTTGATTCAACCTTTAATGCTAAATACTTGGCAGCCTTTAAAGGAAAGTACCTAATCGAACCATCACTAAGGATTAATAACAAAAAGTACGCAGAGACATCCGAGCCAACAGTATTTCAAAATGATTCCTATGACATTACTGCGAGTACCGTTTTTAAAAGAGAACATACATTCAAAGAAAAGCCAGCCACATTTGGAGTTGGCTTTGACTATAAGTATATTGCTCGCGATCGTTTACAACAAAAGCAGAAGATCCTCTTTGCCCGATCAACAACTATCTCTTTTTTTGAAACTCTAAAACTTAATACTTATGGCGATACCACTCTTCGATTTAAAATTAAAGATTATCAAGCCTTCACAGAAGCACAAAATAACAAAACAATAACATTAGCTGCAGATCAAATTATTGTGACTTCTACTGGAACGCTATTTATTGCTTTGGTAAATGCTGACTTTATAAGTGCCGAGACCGAACTTAATTCAACTAATGCGTTCTTATTTCGCGTTGATCACCTAAGACCTAATTTTATCTCTAACTTCACTCTTTCTGCTGGTTTGGGTTTAACAATCCTAGATACCAAACTTCAATCTGAAACACGTGGTACAGAAAAAACAATTAATCCTTCTTTTAAACTTATCAAGAAGATTAATGACTACGTTTCAATGCAATTGACTTACGACTACACTAAAAATATGTCCAACGATACGCTTCGATATGAATACACCAAACATGTCGCAGGCATAAGATTTAGAATTAAGTATTAGGAGCTTTAATGTTTTCAAAAGTTCTTAAATTTGGCGGTATCTTTCTAATTCTAGTCTTTTGTATTTTCTCGACGGTCATGCATCAAATCAGTCGAGAGCTTTCGGCCCAACAAATTGAAGTAGATAAACCACCAATTTACGCCTCCTATCTCGAAGATCGTTTTTACGACCTTCGAATGAGGAGTATTCTAGATAAAGAAGCTAAACAGCCTAAAATTGTCCTCGCCGCCATTGATGATGAATCTTTGCAAGCGATAGGAAGATGGCCTTGGACAAGGGTTCGCTGGGCCGAGTTCATGAGAAAAATGAATATCTATGGCGCAAAAGTTGTCGCCTTCGACGTATTCTTTCCTGAAGATGAAGTTGCTTGTAATGTAGAGTCTCCAGATATAGCGCTTGCCAGATCGATTGAAGAATTTCAAAGCAAAGAAGGCCATCACGTCATCATTCCTTATTCAATGGATGTAAATGAGATTCCAAAAGAGAACTCTTTTGAGGAACTTCCAGATTCACTTTATAACTTTATTATGGATTCTCAGGCCGCAGGTGGCTACAACCTCAACAAGCACCATGTTTCAAAAGAGGTTTGGCCAATTGATACCATCATTAACTCGAATCCACTTCTTGGCCATATTCAAGCTACCGCTGACATTGATGGCGTTTTTAGACATTACTTTGTTGTATCAAACGTTGATGATATATATTTTCCCAGCTTCTCTGTTTCTATCTATGAGGCCTTCACCGGTGAAAAAACAAAACTAGTCGTCCAAGAGGGCGACGGCAGTCGATTAATCGCTAACAATATTGAATTTCCAGTGAACTCAAAAGGCGCTCTTAAAATTAGCTGGCTTGGAGATGAATCCCAGTTTCAACGAGTCAGTATCAAAGATATTTTAAATGCACCAGATGATGATCAAAGAATGCTCTTTACGTTAAAAGATAATATTATCTTTGTAGCATCGACGGCCTATGGTGCTCACGATCTAAGACATACTCCAATTAATCCTCAGACACCTGGTATTTATACTCATATGAACGTTGTTAACCAACTTTTAACCGGTAAAGCCTACAAACCACAATCAGAGTCCATGAATGTAACGTGGATTATGCTGACGGTGTGTACGCTCTTAATTCTTTTAGTTCAGCTTTTTAAAAATGCTCTTTTAGATGTTGCTGCCTTAATTATTATTTGCGCCAGTGTTTATTATATAGATCTTAAATACTTCTTACCTAATGGTTATGAAGTCGGGATGTTCTTCATTCTCTTGTCAGTCGTGGCTTGTTATTCGTGGACAACATTTTTAAACTTCTATCTTGCCAATAAAGACAAAGCCTTTTTAAAGAGTGCCTTCAGTACTTATATTTCACCTGAACTTATTGATGATATGTATGCCTCTGGAGAGCCTCCAAAGCTTGGTGGAGACTGCGGTATTAGAACAGCGCTGTTTACTGACATTCAAGGGTTTTCAACCTTTTCAGAGCAACTCTCTGCCACTCAGCTGGTTGAACTTCTAAACGAATACCTCACTGTCATGACTGATATCTTGCTTGAAGAAAAAGGTACTCTTGATAAGTATGAGGGTGATGCTATCATCGCCTTTTTCGGTGCACCTATGCCACTTGAAGATCATGCCTACCGCGGCTGTATGGTTGCCCATCGTATGCAAGTAGCTCTTGGTGAACTTCGTAAAAAATGGACATCTGAAGGAGAAAAATGGCCCAAGATCGTGCATGAGATGCGCATGAGAATTGGCCTAAATTCTGGAGAGATTGTTACTGGAAATATGGGCTCAGCTCAGCGAATGAATTACACCATGATGGGCGATTCTGTGAACCTCGCCGCTCGTCTAGAAGAATCAGCGAAACAATATAGTATCTTTACTCAAATTGCCGGAGAGACAGTTAAGCTGGCTGGTGATGAGTTCTTATATCGTGAGCTTGATACGATTAAAGTGGTTGGAAAATCAGTTCCAGTGACAACATTTGATCTGCTCTATACGCAAAAAGATGCTCCAGAATACCTCAAAGATCTGGCGTATAAATTCAAGCAAGGAATTACAGCCTATAAATCTCAAAAATTTGATGAAGCCATCACCATTTTTACAGAAACATTAGAGCTAGAATGGCAGCGTTTTCCAGAACTAAAAGGAAAGAAAACAAACCCATCTGAAATTTATATTAAAAGATGTCAAGAGTTTAAAGAACTACCTCCCCCACCAGAATGGGATGGAGTTTATACGTTAACCTCAAAATAATTTTTTTTTTAAGTCAGTCGATGTAAAAGATCACTTAAAGAACGAACAGTTATAGGCTTTGGTAGAAAATCAAACATTCCCAACGCCTTACACTTTACACGTTCGTCATCAAAAACATTAGCTGTGGTAGGAACAATTTTGGGACAATTGACTAGGCAATAATTAAAAATATTTTTCGAAGCTTCGTAACCATCCATTATCGGCATTTGAAGATCCATAAAGATAACATTGTAATTTAACGGATTGTCTGTTCCAATAATTCTTACAGCTTCTTTTCCATCATGAACAATATCATGATTGATATATAATTTATCCATCATCGCGTGAATCAATTTACAGTTAATATCATTATCTTCAACAACTAAAATTTTCAATGATTGGTGATCTCGACCATCAAAAACTTGTATTTTAGATTTAGCATCAAGTTTATTTGCTAAATTTAAAGGGAAATTAACTACAAATTCACTGCCAGTGTCTAAAACACTAGAAACATGGATTGTTCCTTTCATTAAATGTACCAGTCTTTTTGAGATTGAAAGACCCAGTCCAGTGCCACCAAACTCTCTCGTTATAGAATCGTCTGCTTGCATAAAGTCATTAAAAAGTTTTCTTTGCACATCTTTTGAGATTCCAATCCCAGTATCTCGAACTGTTATTTCAACTTCCATCTTTTGAGGAGAAAGAGCTTTAGAGTTAACGATAACTTCTACTTCTACTTTTCCTTTTCTTGTAAATTTCACCGCATTTGATACAAGATTGATAAGAACCTGCTTTATTCGTGTCACATCACCAATAAAGAGATGATGAGATAGCGCGTTGATGAATTTCAACGTAATACCTTTTTTCGCACACTCAGCATCGAACAGAGAAATGACTTCGCTAATAAGTTTTAATAAATCAAATTCTAAATTTTCAAGATGAAGTTTTCCTGATTCGATTTTCGTCAAATCAAGAATATCATTTAAGATTGTCATTAAACTGTCGCCGCAATACTGAATCGTCGATATCATGTCGCGCTGTTCATCATTAAGATTAGTTTCATTTAATAAATCGAGCATTCCAATAACACCATTCATTGGAGTTCTGATTTCATGTGACATATTGGCGAGAAATAAAGTTTTCGCCTTTTCAGCTAGAAGTGCTTTATTTCTAGCATCAATCAACTCAAGCTCTTGAATTTTTTGTTGGGTAATATCCATATGGGTGCCGGTAAGTCGTATAGGCTTTCCATCTTCACCCCAGTCAGAAAACTTAGCAGACGCTAAAATATAGATCCATTCTCCATTTGCATGCTTTAGACGGTGTGGATTAATAAATTGTTTTGTTTTTCCTTGAATATAATCATCAATAACTTTAGACGTTCGATCGACATCATCTGGATGAAGCCTTGATTGTCAAAATTCAAAAGTATGTTGTATTTCTTCGACCTTAAATCCAATCATTTCGGCCCAACGCTTATCATATCGAACTGTATTTTCTGGTATCTTCCATTCCCATACGCCAAGATTAGAACCCTCCAGGGCAAGATCTAGGTAGTTATTGAGTTCTTTAAGCTTTTTTTCTGATTCATTATTTTTCTTTTGCAACTGGAGAAGTCCTACAAGCTCCCCAATACATTGAATTAGAGGCTGATAAAAATCTACAAGGTCAGAACTAAAACCCCCGATTCTGTTGGCAATCCCAAAGGTTGCGACTAATTCACCTGCGTGAAACAAAGGTACACTTAAAAAAGATTTTAAAGCAGGATGACCGACTGGTACTCCTTTCGCTTTTTTATCATTTATTGCATCATTGCTAATAAAGACTTTTTTTGTTTTAAGAACTTCACCATACAAAGTATCTAAGTCTTCAAAAACTAAGCCTTTTTCTTTATTTTCTTCGTAATATTTACGTATTTCTGTATTCCAAGAGATATTAGAAAGGGCGTAAGATCTTAAATATGGTTTTTCTTTGTCATAAACAACTTCAGCCAAATATCCAAATTCAGCTTTCATACAATTGAGAACATTCTTCAACACTTCATTAAAAAATAAGAAAGGCTTATCATAGGATTCAATATATTTCTGTCTTATGTCAGTGATAATCTCTTCAATATCTCTTTTAATTTTTAGTTCTGTTATATCGTTAGTGATAGAGATATGGGCAATTTTACCATTTGGCAGCATATAGGGAGAAGCATGAGTCTCCATCCATCGGTGTGTTCCCTTAAGTCCAATAATTTCAAAAGTTAATCGCCCACTCTTTCCATTACAAATCTCTTCATTAAATTTTTTAAATTTTTCGCGATGACTTTCTTCGACTATTAAGTAAACATCTGCACCAAAGACGCTTTCCATATCCTCAGCTTCAATTAAATCGAGACCAGTCTTATTCATCATGATCAGCTCACCATTTGCTGAAATAATTTTCAGGCACGATGGGCTTTGGTTGATCATAAGATCTAAATTATGTGACAAACCATCAACGATCTGTGTTAGCTCTTCTTTATTCATAGGTCTCTAACTCTTAAATTTTTTTTAGTTAGAAACGATATCACAACAAATGTTAAGGAGGCTTAAATTAAAGATCAAGATTTTCATATCTTTGTCTTTAACTTGAAGCCTAAGTTGATGGTATAAACTAAATTACTTAATAGGAGAGAAGCTCTCTCATACCTTTAATCACTTTTTCCGTATTCGGAAGAACCGCTTTTTCTAAAATACGGTTAAAGCCTACAGGAGTAAATTCGGAACCTACTCTGCGAACAGGCGCATCAAGTTGCTCAAACGCTTTTTCATTGATGAGAGCGACTAGTTCGCCACCAAAACCAGCAAAGACCTTATCTTCATGAACAACTAGACAGCGATGAGTTTTAGCCACTGATTTTAAGATTCCCTCTTCATCAAGTGGACTAATAGATCGAAGATCAACAACCTCTATTGATGACCCATCTTCTTTAGCAATAAGCTCAGCTGCCTCAAGGCAATGATGAACAGTGTTGCCGTAAGTTAGAACTGTTAAATCAGTTCCCTCGCGTCTTACACGACATTTTCCAAACGGAACTTCAAAGTCTTCAGGGACAACTGCCATAGCTTGTTTAGAATTATAAAGAGACTTAGGTTCAAGATAAACCGTAACCCCTTCACTTCTCATCGCCGTTCTTAAAAGACCGGCAGCATCGTCAGCAAAAGCTGGGGAAACAATACGAATGCCAGGAAGAGGCGCAAGTGAAGCCTCAATATTTTGTGAGTGATAAAGTCCACCACCAATATATCCACCAGAAGCTAAGCGAACCGTAATATTTGGAGAAAATGCTCCATTTGAGCGCCAATAATCGTGAGACGTCTCAACCATTTGCTCCATGGCAGGCCAAAAATAATCGGCGAATTCTGCACCTTCAACAACCACGCGAATTTTTTTATTAAAACGAGTAAAGCCGTTGGCTGTACCCATAATATAGTCTTCAGCAATTGGGCCGTTAAAAACGCGCTCGATGCCAAACTCTTGTTGCATACCTTTAGAAACGTTAAAGATACCGCCCTTGTCTTTATTCGCCATATCTTGTCCCCAGATAAATGTATCTGGGTTGTGGCGAAACTCTGCTTTAAGCGTTCCGTTAATAGCATCAATAAACTTTGTGCCCTCACCTGTTTGTGTATGAGTGCCATCAGGATATTTTGAAGCCTCATAGGCTGGTGGAATTACAAAATCAAAGATTGATTCTGGAGTTGGCTGAGGCGCTTTCATGGCAGCAGCGTGAGCTTGCATGATAGTCGCTTTAGCTTCAGCGTCCATTTCATCAAGTTCTTTTTTAGTCATCAATTTGTTTTGAACAAGCAGCTCTCTAAATTTCTTAAGCGGATCTTGAGCTGCCGCATCGGCTCGTTCTTTATCGTCACGATAAAGTTCATGCTTGTCTGAGTTTGAGTGAGAATGAATACGAACACAATCTGCGTGAACAATTACTGGTTCACTTTTTTCAATGGCATGCTTTCTAGCTTCTGACATAGCGTTCATTGAATCAAAAATATCTTTACCATCACAGTGAATGATTCTTAGATTTGCAAAACCCGAGAAGTTATCGGCAACTCTCTCATTGGCAGTTTGATCGCGCTTAGGAACAGAAATTCCATAACCATTATCTTGGAAAACAAAAATAACTGGAAGCTTCTCAGTAGATGCACCATTAATAGCTTCATAGCAATAGCCTTCAGAAACAGAACTCTCCCCTTGAGAAGAAATCGCAACACCAGTGTGCTTATAGCGCTTCATCGCACGAGCAACACCTGCTGCATGAAGTGTATGGTTACCAGTACAAGAAGAAACGTTATGAATATTCCACTCAGGTTTCGCGAAGTGGTTACTCATATGGCGACCACCACTTGCAAGATCAGTGGCGCGAGAAATTCCATTAAGAATAACTTCTTCTGCAGTTAGACCTGCTGATACCGCCGTTAACATATCTCTGTAATATGGAAAAAGGTGATCTTCACCAAGTGTGAAAACTTGTCCGATCGCTAATTGAATTCCATCATGACCGGCATATGGTGCGTGATAAGACCAACCAAGTGCTTGCTTTAAATAATTTGGCGCACGTTCATCAATCTGACGTCCAAGAGTTAAAAGCATGTACCACTGCTTGAGTGTCGCCTTGTCGGTGTTTTTCAAAGTATATTTTTTGGCCACTTTCATGAGCATAAAATCCTCTTAAAGAGCTGGAATCGTTAGGTTTTTAATGGACCACAAAAGTAAATCTTGTGGCACAAAATGGCAAACTTATGCAGAGATGTTTTATTAACTTAAGTCTCTAATATTACGTATAGCCGCACTGAATCATATCCGCAAGCTTTAAGAACTTTTATCGACATTCTCCGCCTTTTCATCCTCCGCTATAAAAGTTTTAATAGTGGCAATTTTTAAATGACTACTAATGATGGAGTTTCAATGCCTGTAGCTAATTATGATCAGTACGTAAAAATGCTCGATTCTGCCAACAAAGGCGGCTATGCCTATCCTGCGATTAATGTCACTTCTACTTCAACAGCTAATGCTGCCATCAAGGCTTTTGCTGATATGAAATCTGACGGTATCATTCAAGTCTCTACAGGTGGCGGAAAATTTGCTTCTGGTGCAGTCGGTGACATGGCCTTAGGTGCGATCTCACTTGCTCAACACGTTCACTTGGTGGCTGAAAAGTACGGCGTTTATATCGCTCTTCACACTGATCACTGCCAAGCCAATGTTGTTGAAACATTTATGCTTCCACTTATTAAAGAAACTGAAAAAAGAAGAAAGAATGGTCAGCCAAATCTTTTTAGCTCCCATATGTTTGACGGCTCAGAACTTCCATTTGAAAAAAACTTGGCCATGTCTAAAGAGCTTTTAGATCGCTGTGCTCAAAGTGAGATTATTCTTGAAGTTGAAACTGGTGTTGTTGGTGGAGAAGAAGATGGTGTGAGTAATGAAAATACTCCGGCAGACAAGCTTTACACTACAGCAGAAGAAATGGTGGCCGTTGCTAAAGAGCTTCGCCCTTTAGGAAAATTCATGTACGCGGCTACTTTTGGTAACGTTCATGGTGTTTATAAACCAGGTAACGTTAAGCTTCGCCCAGAAATTTTAAAGCTTGGCCAAGAAGCTGTTGAAAAAGAGTTTGGCAAAGAAGCCCGTCACCTTCTAGTTTTCCACGGTGGGTCGGGTTCTGAGCTTTCTGAAATTCATGAAACTCTAAATTACGGTGTGATTAAAATGAATGTTGATACTGATACTCAGTACGCTTATTCCCGCGCCGTGGTTGATCATATGCTTAAAAACTACGACAAGATGCTTAAGATCGAAGGTGAAGTTGGAGATAAGAAAGCTTATGACCCAAGAGCCTGGATGAAACTCGCTGAAGGCAGTATGGCCGCGCGAATTGCTCAGTCATGTAAAGATCTAAAATCTAACGGAAAGTCCCTACTCGCTTAATATCTTTAGGCCGTGCCCTTGATTGGGCACGACCTATATTCTGCCACTTTTGCCTGATCAAAAAACTAAGTATCTTGGGTTATAATTAACCCATGAAATACTTAATTCTTATTCTATTGTCTGTTCAACTCCAAGCTCAAACCACTCCAAGTGAGAATTCCATCATCTTAGGTATGGCCCGTGAAAGAATGGAGCAAATGCTTGGTGAAGTGAATAGTCAACCAAGAGCTGGGCGCGATCTTGAAATCGTTGGTGAAGTTCAAGTCAAAGAGCCATCGCTTTTAGAGCGAACCTTCTCAGCAGGCGGAGCTGGCTTTCAGCTAGGAGATGCAATGAATGCAAATGTTCGTCATCGCATCGTCACCTATTATGTCGTTGATAAAAACCAGATCGTTAATGGTAGCTATAAGGTTTACAGAGTCGTTTGTGGTGCAAGAATTGTTCTTCCAGGGCAAATGCGATCAAGTGATAAAGTTCAATATACTCAGACTGAATGCACTGGCTTTAGTCAATCAGCTAAGGATGCCATCACCTCTGAAATCAATGCCACTAATAATATTTTTGGTGATCATTTATCCTATACGTTTAATTCGACACGAATGGCAGGTATTATTAAAGATGGCCGTATTGATGAGAAAATCAATGAAACAGATCGAAGAAGATCTGTTGAAAATGTCATTGAAAATAAAGGCTGGTGGCTTTGGGAAGAAAAAAGTCAGTGGCTTTCACCTGAAGCTCTTAGAGAGCTCAATTCTGCTAGAAGATAACTAAGGACAAGCTGTCTCTACATAGTCTTTATGCGCTTGTTCAAAGGGCAATTTAATAATCTCTTTGCCCATATATCCAACTTTATAAAGAAAATACGTATTGTTTGAAGAATCGGCTATTTGATAAGTGTAGGCACCCCAAGGTTGCTCGATACACTTACCTTTCGTGAATTTGGCACCACCGGTAGCTCCAGAAGAGCAACCGATGATGAAAAGCATTGAAATAAAAGAGACTATTTTCATGGTTTAAAGTGTAGAGGCTAAAAGCTAGCTGTTCAACGTTTTCGTTACAACTTCAAAAGTATTTTTTGAAAGCCCTTCTTTTTTAGAGATTTTTTCTAATACTGGAGCCATTTGTTTTTGTAATTCTGGAGTTAACTTTTTGTACGAACCAAACGCCGACATCAGTCTTGCTGCAACCTGTGGATTAATCCCATCAAGAGTTAAAACTTTATCACCTATAAATCGGTAAGCATCACCATTGGCCGCATGAAAGTGCTTGAAGTTTCTTGTGAAGGCCAAAAGAAGTGAGCGAACGAGATTTGGAACTTTCTCATCATAGACATCACTTTTTTCAAGCGACTTCACTAGCTCTAGGGCACCGTCTGCACCAGACATCGCCTGAACGCCAAGCCATTTTTGCATGACAAGAGTTTCTTTGCGCCATTTTTGATAAAAGTCTTTAATCGCACCAGCAGCATGATTTGGACAATAATTTACCAGAAGTTTTAATCCACTAATTTCATCAGTCATATTTGTCGCTGATTTAAAATGAGCTAAAACAGTTTGTTCCTGATTCCCTGTTGCAGCTAAAAAGCTTAGGGCCAAATTTCGTAGAGTACGATCCCCTACTGTTTTGGGATCTAATTTATACTCCGCTGATTTAGGAGCGAGATTATTATAAAGATTTACAAAATCTTTTTCTAAGAACAACGCAATTTCTTTTTTCAGTTGATCACGGGCATTAACCACGAGACAAGGATCAAGTGGTTTATAACGTTGGAATAAAATTTCCTCAGCAGGTAAAGACAGAGCAAGAGCTTTAAAAGCACTATCAATCGATTGATCCTTAACTAAAGTGGCAATTGCCTCTAAGTATTGACCAGAGATTTTAAAACTTGGATCTCCCACTAACTCATCAATCATTTTAGTCGCTAGGTTTTGAGCCGCTTCGTAGCGATTAAACTCATCACTATCAAAAGCTAGAAGATGGGCCAATTCCTCGAGTGAAGTCGATTTTTCTAAATTCACTGGCGCTGAGAAGTTACGATTTATTGATAATGTTGGCTTATGTTTAAAGCCCGCAAAGACAAACTTCTCATTGGCATCTCTAACTTGGATAATGCCTTTAGCAATCAATGCCTGATCGTGCCCAGAGTGAGTTAATTTTAATGGTAGCTCAGCCCCGTTTTTATCAATGAATCCAATCTTGATTGGAAAATGGAAAGGCTCTTTTTGATCCTGTCCAGGAGTGGTCGGACATGATTGATGAAGAGTTAACGTAAACTCTCCTTTCGCCTCATCAAAAGACTGCTCTACTTTTAAAATTGGTGTTCCCGCTTGCGCGTACCAACGCTTAAACTGAGAAAAATCAAATTTGTTAGCATCACTCATGGCGGCGACAAAATCTTCAGTTGTTACAGCATCACCATCATGACGTTCAAAATAAAGTTTCATCCCTTTTTGGAATCCTTCTTCACCGAGGAAGGTATGAATCATACGAATGACTTCCGCACCTTTTTCATAAATTGTAGCGGTATAGAAATTGTTAATTTCGATATAAGACTGAGGTTTAATCGGATGAGAAGTAGGGCCTGCATCTTCAGGAAACTGTGCCTGTCTAAGTCTAGCAACATCACTAATACGTTGAACGGCTTTCGAGTTTAAATCCCCAGAGAATTCTTGATCTCTAAAGACAGTTAGACCTTCCTTAAGAGTTAGTTGGAACCAATCACGGCAAGTGACTCTATTTCCGGTCCAGTTATGGAAGTATTCATGACCAACAACACTTTCAATGCCAAGAAAGTTATCATCAGTGGCAGTTTCAGGTTTAGCTAAAACATAGGCACTGTTAAAAATATTTAAGCCTTTATTCTCCATAGCACCCATATTGAATGAATCTACGGCAACAATCATATAGATATCGAGATCATACTCAAGGCCAAAGCGCTCTTCGTCCCACTTCATTGAGTTTTTTAGTGACTCCATAGCGTGATGACATTTTTCTTCGTTGCCTTTATCGCAATAAATTCTAAGATCAATTTTACGATTAGACCTAGTCGTAAACGAATCTTGAATCATCCCCAAGTCCCCTGCGACTAAAGCATAGAGATAACTTGGCTTAGGAAATGGATCTTCCCATTCACAAAAATGAAGACCATCGGCTAACTCGCCTGAACCAACAAGATTTCCGTTTGATAAAAGAACAGGATATTCCTTTTTATTAGCGATGATTTTAGTTGTGTACTTTGCCAAGACGTCTGGACGATCTAGAAAATAAGTTATTCTTCTAAAGCCTTCAGGTTCATTTTGAGTGCAAAACATGCTGCCCGATTTATAAAGCCCATCCAAAGCCTTATTTTCTTGCGGGTTATTAAAATTAACGATCTCAAGAGTGAAAGCGGCTGGCGTTTGTGGAATGGTCAGAAATTCATCATTGAGTTGATATTCATCGCTTGATAATTTGCGTCCATCGATCGAGACAGATTCTAAAGTCAGATTCTCTCCGTTTAAAATCAGTGTATTTTCCTGACCTTTATTTTGAAGAAGCCTAGATGTTGCCGTAACCTTGGTCTTAGTATCATGAAGCTCAAAAGTAAGATGAACATCGCTAATTGTGTAATTTGCGGGGCTATAATCTTTTAAGTTAATCATCTTTGGTTGTTCAGCTTTCATGACATCTCCAGGAATCTGCGTACATATATTTAACTACATGGTATTGTTACACGCTTAGCCCCAAAAAGTCTGCGGCATGATGCATCTAATACTTTCGAAATTCTTGAAATCACGTAGAATAGTAGAAAAGATAAAGAGGATTACGTTCTTTGGCCGACCACAATAAAAAACATTATTTTATGATCATCGATAAAGATGAGCTTAAAAGTGTTGCTCTAGATCACACTGAAGATAAAGGTTTAGTTCAACTTTGGAAGCAAGGTAAAAGCGAAGACACGGTTGAGGACTTTGAGGCACACGATTACGATGAGGAAAATGGCAGACTCATTCTAAAATCTACGGCTAAGCTTTTATCACTTTTAAAACTCTCTCCCCTCTTAAATAAAGAAGTTTTTCTAAAGATGACTGTAGGGAAATACCATTATTTTACCTATAGTATTCTTGAGTACGATAAAGAAGAAAAAGTTTATGTTCTGCCGCTGATCAATGATATCTATCGTGGTCAACAGCGAACCAACTATCGTTTGATGGCCTCAAGCTATATTAAGATTCAATTCAAAATCGGTGAAATTGTTTATAAATGCCAAGATATCTCAGCTGGCGGAGTGAGCTTCATCGTTCCAACTGAAGAGGCGGCTATCTTTGAAAAAGATGATCTTCATGAGGGCTGTGCTCTGCTCTTTTGTGGTAAGCGTTTTGAGATCAATAAAGCTCGTATTGCTGGACTTTGGGATGCCGAGGTTAAAGAACCGCATAAAAAGGTGGGAATCGCCTTTGTCGACCTTAAGCCTCAAATCGAAGAAGATCTTTACCGCCAGGTGAATTCTGAAGCCAGGGGCGAGGAAGTCCGTAAGAAATTGGCCGAAAGAAAGGCCAAACAAAGCTAATTTTATTAGATAATCTTTTCACAGCTAGCGCAAATAGCTGAAATCCAATTGACTCAAGTTATTCACTCAGGTATGACACATAGAGACTTTTTTTATACTTACACAAGCGATGGTGTCATGTCCTTCTCTGACAACAAGATAGTTGAAAAGACCAAATTTCTTAAGGCGCAAAATCTATTTCCTTTTTTTAGGTCGATTGAGTCTTCTGAAGGCACAGTAGTTAAAGTTGATGGCCAAGACCAAATTATGGTTGGCTCAAATAATTATCTAGGACTTACTCACCATCCCCATGTCGTCGAAAAGACTATTAAAGCGGTAGAAAAATACGGCACAGGCTGTACTGGCTCAAGATTTCTTAATGGTAACTTAGCCATTCATGAAGCCCTTGAAGAACGTCTTGCTAAATATTTAGGCCATGAGAAAACTCTTATTTTTTCAACTGGAATGCAAACCAATCTAGGATCACTTTCGGCTCTATGCGGTCCACGCGACTGCATGCTTTTTGACAGTGAAAATCATGCTTCAATTATCGACTCTGGTCGTTTGGCGCTAGGAACTGTTTTTAAATATAAGCATAATGATATGGCCTCACTTGAGGATCAGATCGTTTCTAATAAACATCGCTTCAATCGTATGATTATTGTTGCTGATGGCGTCTTCTCGATGACTGGAAAATTAATGAATCTTCCAGGAGTGATTGAACTTGCTAAAAAGCATAACGTCCTCGTTTATGTCGACGATGCTCACGGTATCGGCGTCATGGGCGATAAAGGTCGCGGTACAATGAACCATTTTGGAATGACTAAAGATGTCGATTTCAATATGGGAACTTTCTCAAAAAGTTTTGCCACTATCGGTGGTGTTTTATCTGGTAATGCTGAAGTTATCGATTACGTAAAACACTCTGCTCGCTCATTTATGTTTAGTGCAGCGATGCCACCATCTGCTGTTGCTACAGTTGATGGCTGCCTTGATGTTATTTTGTCTGATGAGCCTCTACATGAAAGATTGTGGAGTAACGTAAAGATGATGCGTGAAGGTTTTGAGACAATTGGTTTTTACACTTACGGTTCTCAAACTCCAATTATTCCAATCTTTATTGGCGATGAGATTAAATCTCTTCAAGTGACTCAGTTCCTTAAAGAAAAAGGTATCTTTGCAACTCCAGTTCTTCCACCAGCAGTTCCTCAAGGTGAAGCCTTAATCCGTACTAGCTATATGGCCAGCCATAAAAAAGAAGAACTTGCTAAGGTTTTAGAAGTTTTAGCTGAAGCTAAGAAGAAATTTGAAATACCAGGATCGAGACACTGAAATGACCATAGAAGTAGTTAAGGTAGACTCTCCCGCTAAGCTTCGTCGTTTCATCAATGTCCCTTGGAAAATCTATAAAAAAGATCCTATGTGGATACCGCCTCTTCGTATGGCTGTTCACGATCTATTTAAACCGACCCATCCTTTTTATGAAACTGGCGAGATGCAATCTTGGTTAGCTATAGAAAACGGTGAAGAGGTTGGTCGTATTAGCGCCGTTAACTGTCACGCCTACAATAAATATCATGATGAAAAAACCGGCTTCTTTGGTTTTTTTGAAGCTCAAAATAAAGACATTTCAAAAATCCTTTTTGAGACGGCCGAATCTTGGCTAAAAGAAAAAGGCTTAAATACAGTTCAGGGACCTTTCTCTCCTACAACAAATTATGAATGTGGACTGCTTGTTGAAGGTTTTGATGATCCGCCTCAAATCATGATGCAGTATAACCCAAAAGAGTACCTCACCACGATCGAATCCCTGGGTTATAAGAAAGCAAAAGATCTTCTGGCTTATGTTATTCCAACGAAATTTGAGATGCCTGAAGTGATCAAAAAGATTGCTGCTAGGACAGAATCAAGATCAAAGATTACTTACCGCTCAATTTCGAAAAAGACTTGGGAAAGAGATGTTAATCAGATGCTTGATATCTACAACTCTGCTTGGGAAAAGAACTGGGGTTTCATTCCAATGACTGAAGCCGAGTTTCGCCACACTGCTAAAGATTTAAAAAGTGTGGTTGATGAAAAGCTTATTATTTTTGCTGATGTTGATGGTGATCCTGCCGGCTTCATCGTGACTTTACCTGACTTTAATCAAGTGCTTAAGACAATTAAAAACGGAAAGCTTCTTCCTTTTGGCATTTTCAAACTTCTCATGAATATGAATAAGGTGAATCGTTGTCGTACGATTACTCTTGGTGTGAAGGCAAAATATAGAAATCTAGGCCTTGGTCCTCTTCTTTATCAAAAGTCACATCAAACATTACTTGATCAAGGTAAGTATCACGAGATTGAAATGAGCTGGGTGCTAGAAGACAACCTTGATATGAACAAGCCCATCATTAGAATGGGTGGCAAGCCATATAAGCGCTACCGCATTTTTGAAAAATCGCTGTAAATGAAGATCTTAGTCACAGGCGCCACAGGTTTTGTTGGCTCACATCTTTGTGAGTTACTTAAAAACAGTGGCCATGAAGTTTTCGCTCTCGTTCGAAATCCGGCCAAGGCCAAAGAATTCAATCTTCCAGGTCAGCATATTAAAGGAGATCTCTCCTCTTTTGATTGGGTCGCCACTTTACCAAATGATCTCGACGCTGTTGTTCATACTGCCGGTATAGTCCACAGTTTTAACAAGAGTGAGTTTTATGAAGTTAACGCTCATGCGACTAGAAAGTTAATCGATGCTCTTAAGCAATATTCTAAACTTTCATTTATCTTAATTTCATCTCAGGCCGCGGGTGGACCTGCAAGCATTGATCAACCAGCGACAGAAAGTGCTGAGCTTGCTGTAAGTGAATACGGCAAATCTAAATTATTAGCAGAACAAATCTTAAACGAAGCTCCAGTTTCTTGGATTAAAACAGCGATAAGACCACCTATGGTCATAGGCCCAAGAGATCCAGCTGTTTTAGATATCTTTAAAATGGTGAAATCGAGAATTGTTATTTCCCCTGGATCAAACCCTAATAACAAACACTACTCTTTTGTCTGTGTTTTTGATTTAGTTCAGTTTATTAAACATGGACTTGAAACTGAAATCTCTGGAACGTTTTATTGTGCTTATCCAGAGCCAATTTCATTGGCACAGCTAGTTTCTACCATCGGCGCAGAATTGCATCGATCCTTTATCAGTATCACAATTCCTAAACCGATATTAAAAGTTGTTGCAAAGACTGTGCAACGCCTCGGCGAAATGAATTTAACTGAAGCCAGACTTACAGCAGATAAGCTGCATGAGTTATTACCAGCTGCTTGGGTTTGTAATTCTAGTAAGTCTGAAAGTGAAAAGTTTAAGTATGAATGGGACATTAAGCGCACGGTTGAAAGTACGCTTAAAGATTATCAAGACAGAAACTGGATTTAATAAGAAAAAGAAACGAGCGGCCCAATCGCTGATCTATAATGAAGAATTCCGACCTGAACATTTTTTCGCTCAAAATATCTTTTATAAAAGTCATCATTTCCTGAATAATTAGCGGCCGCTCTAACCCCTTCACTGGCAAAGGCGGATAAGAAGAATGATCCAACAACGTCTGAAACATAATGCTTTCTATCTTGAACTCTTTGCATCGAAGCGACGACTGATAATCCAAGAGGAATGATGGACCAAGCAGGGCCATAAAATTGCAGCGTTTAAAAAAAGAGGACTTGATAAGGGATCACGTGACCAGATGGAAAAGAAGAGTCTCCACGAAAGGATTTTTCCCAAAATGATAATTCACTAGTTGATGGCCTTTCATGAATATCAATGAAACTCATCAGTCCTGATTCTGCTAAGGCTAAGTAAGTTGCAGCAAAAAGTTCTTTGGCAAACTGGACGGTATGAGAATTTTTTTTATAGTCGCCAAAAAAATAAATCGCTGCTGGAAACAGTGGTTGGTTAAGAACTACACCTAAGTCTCCAATCAGATCAACAGACTTATCGACTTTTTTTCCACGGTAATGATTGGCCAATCGATCGTCTTCATCAAAGGCAACGATGAGTGAAGGTATAGCGGCCGCAGCGTAACCAAGATTGTTCACTTCTCCAAACTGCTTATAAGAACCGTGAACTAAAAGAGAGAAAGAATCTGTTAGCGCCTGCCAGTGTCGATTCGTTTCTTGGGCAAAAGAAAAACTAGAAAAAGCAAAAGAAAGAAGAACAACTAAAACTTTAGACATGATCTTCTTTAGGGCCTGTTGTTGTTCTAAAGATATAATCCCATAGAGGTGAAGAGACGCCGTAGCGAGCTTTCTCATGGGCGAAGTGATGACGGATATGCCACTTCTTTAAGTAGCGTCCTACTTTGGAAGTCATTTTGAAATGGTGAGTAGCAAAGTGAATGTAATCATAGATCAGGTAGCCAACGATAAACCACGCCATAAAAGCATTAAGGCCTTTGGCCGCTACAAATAAGCCGAAGAATTTCCAAAGTAAAAACATAATCAGCACAGCAGGAACTGGTGGCATCACAAGTCGGGTTGGATCGTTTGGGTCATCATGATGAAGGCCATGAAAAAGATAAACAAAACGCTTGCCCCATGCATGACTTGGATTCCAATGAAACATATAACGATGCAAGGTGTATTCAGTCAGCGTCCAGACGAAAAGCCCTAGACTACCCCAAAGCAAGAATTCAATAAAAGACAGACCATTAATCGTTAGTGACAAGTAACTGGCATAAAAAGCGATAGGCGCCCAAAGAATTAATGGGATGATTGGATGAACATGTGTCATCGCTTCTAAAATAGGATTTTTAAAGATTCTAATGGAATCAGTCTGCATCACTTGTGGCCCTCTTGCTTACGCGCCTCAACATACGCTTGAGATAGTTTTTCGTCAATGTAACTGACAACTATTATCTAAGATGTTTATGATATTTTATGCGAATCTTTATAATATTTCTCCTATCTTCAATGACTTGTGCCAAAGCCAATATTGATATCTCTGGTTTAGATCGATCTATGCGCGACAAACTCTTTAGAGGTCAAATGGTCATGCTGGAAGAAACTGTCAAAAACGCTCCCTGGCCGAGGTTAAAATTTTATAAACTGCTTGATGCTGATATTGAAGAGTTCGCAGCTTTTTTTAGCGATTTTGCCTCTCAAAAAGATTATGTCCCTAACTTGATCAAATCAGAAATTATTGCTGAAGAGCCGCCTCTTAAAATTGATATTAAATACGAGCTAGATCTGCCTTGGCCCCTCTCCAATGCCAAGTATGTGAACACTCACAAGATTGAAAAAGTGCAGGACAATCATTATAAAATTTCTTGGAAATCGATCGAATCAAGTGTCGCTGATGAATTATTTGGTTATGCTGAGTTTGTTAGATTTAATAATAAGACTCTTTGGTACTATGAGAACTTCACAAGGCCTAAATCAAGCCTTGCAGGGCTTTTTGAGGGGAGTATGAAATTTGACACTGGCAAGTCATTAGAAGTCACCGTGCAGTCCTTTGAGAGCTTAAAACGAGATAATCCTGCAAAGCTTCAACAATCACTCAACTTATGGCGCAAGAGAGTCTCGCACTCAACAAAATAAATGTAAGATTTTATTTTGCTACGTATAAACTCGGTTTATTTATTTTAACGATTAGCCTTAGCATGCTCTATAATTACAGCAACTTAAGTTTAAATATGACCGAGGCCTGTAGTGTGGTTATAAATTGTAAGAAATTAAAAATAGGCACAAGTACTGTTGGCCCTTAGAATAAATTTACAGAGACATTTGAACATAATTGATCGACGGTGCGAGAAGGATTTCAATATACGTCGGTTTTTATGCTCCCCTTAGATCGTATTTTTTTACAATTTCCTGACATAAACTTTGCAATCTAACTTCGTACTTTCCTTCAATCTCCATTCTTATCTTATCTTGTGCAAACCTAGTTTGAGCATCTAATTCACTTCTGGCTTTGTGAGTAGCAAAAGGTTTTAACTCCTCTCCCATCATTTCTAAAACTTCATGCGTGTCACCAAGCTGATTAAGAATATAGCGAAGGCGCAAGCACCCTTCCGAAAGATCACACTGCCCTTGAGAGACGGCCAAAGCAACAATACGCGCACTCTCGCTCCAGTGCTCTTGTCTATCTTTTAAGGATTGGTCTTGCTGTTGATTGAAATTTTTAAGACGTAGAAAGAGAAAAAAACAAAGGGCAGCAAGGATAATACAAAGTCCTAGTGCTGCCCAAGTGATTGGTTGAATTGAATTGAAGTTTTCCATGCCCTAATTAAGCATGAACTCCTTTGTCTTTCATCTGAATTCTTGCCATGGCAATGGTTTCATCTGAGACTTTTTTTAGTTTTCGCGTCAGGCCAACCCAGCTCATGGATTTAATCACCCATTTGCCTGGATCGAAGTGGTACCAACGTACACCATTTCTATAATCAGCTTGAAAAGTGTGGTGAAAATTATGGTAGCCCTCACCAAAAGTGAAGATGGCCGTAATCCAGCTATCGCGCGCTGTATGCTCATCGTTAAACGTTTTATCCCCTACCATATGGCAAAGAGAGTTAATGAAGAAGGTTGTGTGATGAACTAATACAATTCGTCCTAGAGCGCCAATTCCAAGTCCACCGAGAGGAGAACCCATCCATGCACCAATCAATGTTGGAACAATGATGCCGACAAAAATTGATAGTGGTAAATAATAACGGTGCTGCCACATCACAAGTTTATTGCGACGAAGGTCAGCTGACATCGGATACGTTTCTGGTTTAGTCGGACGAACCATAATCCATCCAATATGCGCCCAAAAAAAGCCTTTCTTAATATTGTAAGGATCTTCCTCTGTATCAACGTGAGTATGGTGAACACGGTGATCACTACACCATTTGAGCGCTGAGTTTTCAAAACTAGCGGCACCAAAGACAAGGGTGAAGAATTGGATAATTGGATGAGCTTCAAATGATCTGTGAGCAAAAAGTCTATGATAGCCGACAGTAATCGACATACCTGTTGCCCAATAGAAGAAAAAAGCTATTAACAACGTCCAAGGATTAAAACCCTCGTACATGACGTGACCAATGACGGCCGCAACAGCTGCAACTGGCGTTAACGTTAAAAACAGTGAATTAGTCCAATCAATTCGCTTAAGTACTTTACCCATAAATTCCCCCCATAGAATCACTACTCTATAAGGTTAACTTCACCGGCATAAATGGGTTGTAAAACAACTGTAAAAGCCTAAATACATAATTCAGATCAGCTCATACATTATTAAGAATGATTGTATTATCAGTGACTTAAATGTTTTTTTGTGTGCAAAACTACATAAATTATCTAAAACATGATTAAGATCAATGAAATCTACCTTTGCCTAAGATATAACTAAGTAGGGTTAACTACGTAGCAAAAATGATTAAGGATAAATCATGGAATTAAAAAATCATAAATTAGAATGTGAAACATGTGTCTCACACTTAAAAGGAATTTTTTGCGAACTCTCTCATGACCAGTTATCACCTATCACAAATCAGAAAGTCACAAATATTTATAAAAAAGGCCAGTCTCTCTTTGTTGAAGGCAATCATCCCAATGGGATCTTTTGTATTTCAACGGGAAATATAAAACTGACTGAACAAGGAAATGATGGAAAGGAAACACTCATTCGTATTGTTACGAAGGGAGATATTCTAGGACATCGAAGTCTTTTTTCTGAGCAAAGTTATCATGCAACTGCTACGGCCATGGAAGATACCAGAGCATGTTTTATTGATAAGTCGTTCATTATTGGACTTATTAAAGAACAGCCATCAGTTGCATTAAAAGTCATTGAAAAGCTTAGTAAAGATATGGGTGCAGCTGAGCACAGATTAAATTCTATGCACACAAGAAATGTTAGAGAGCGTTTAGCTGAACTGCTATTGCTCTTAAAAGAAAGTCATGGGGTTGATGAAGGTACTCGCACCAAAATCGACCTTCGCCTAACTCGCGAAGAAATGTCGACGATGATTGGAACAGCACCAGAGACACTCATTCGATTTATTAGTGAATTCAAAGAAGCTGGTTTAATTGAGCAAGAAGGTAAAACAATCTTCGTCAAAGACGAAGGCAAATTGCTTGAGTGGACTGGCTGCCAGCTATAATTAAGTTCGAGTGTGAAGATGCAAACACAAAAATTTACAAATGCTACAAAATTACATCATATGGGTATGGTTCCCATAGTCGCCTATCTTATTATTAAAGGGCAGCTTGAGATCAAAGATCGTAAAGGCAATGAAGATAAAGTATTGCCCGGCGAAATGATTGGCTTGAAGGAAGTCTGGCATCATCAGCCCTTAGATTTTGATATTGATACGACTCCTGGCACAACTCTGCTGCCTCTTGATAAAAGTACCTTGGCACGCTTCAAAGAAGTGTTAGCAGAGTTCTAAAGACAAATCATTTTTTGAATGTCATGATTAAAAAATGACACAAGCTTTAATTTCTGGATTTACCTTTATCAAACACGGCCTCGACCTTGGCTACCCTATTCGCGAGAGTATCGAAAGCATTGAACCTCTATGCGATGAGATCGTTGTTAATGTTGGTTTTGATGATCCAGAACTAAAAAAAGATGACGGTACTTGGGAATATCTCAATGATCATTTTGGTCACACTAAATTTAAGTTTATAAAATCTTGGTGGGATCCAAAGCTTAGGAAAGATGGACTTATTCTTTCCCAGCAAACCAATATCGCCCTTGAGCAGTGTCGTGGAAAATATTGTCAGTATATTCAAGGTGATGAAGCTTTACATGAAGATGATTTATCAATCATACACGATAGCGTTATCGATTTAGAAAAGAACACTCATCTTGATGGTCTTGTTTTTGACTATATTCATTTCTATGGCAACGTTGATATCCAACTCTATACCAGAAGAATCTATCGCCAAGAGATGAGACTTATTAGAAATTTTAAAGATATCGTCAGCTGGAAGGACGCACAGGGTTTTCGCTACAAGAACGAGTCAAAGATTCAGTGTAAAAAAATTCCGGCGCGTATTTTTCATTATGGTTGGGCAAGAAAAGAGCAAGTCATGGCAACTAAAGTTAAGGCCATGGATAAGCTCTATCATGAAAATCCTGATCAACAAGACTTCGTCTATAAAAGAATGTGGGGACTAAGAAAATTCACTCAAACGCATCCAAGTGTTATGGAAGAATGGACCACCAAACATAAGAATGATCTTGATATCATGTCACTACCTTTAGAGTTTAAACTCAAAGATCTTAATCTCGTCGTCTCTGATGCCTGGGAAAATTTAACTGGCCATCGTCTTGGTGAGTATAAAAACTTTAAACTTCGTAGTTGACCAATCAATATTCATAATTTAATGTCGAATTTCAAAGTCTAATAACTGACTGGAGGTAAACAATGCATACAACAAATACAAAGCTGATGATTATCAGATGTGTTGCTATGACTGTTGACTTCGGTCTGTCTCAATCTTAGCAACTAAATATTCTTAAATTTATTTTAAATTGATTGGTTAATTCACGCCAAGGCGCCAGTGCGTTTTGATCAATCTTTAATCCTTTTTATCAAAACGATGAAAAGAATAATAACTATTATGGAGTTTATATGAATCATATCAATGATTTAGAACATTTATCATATGAAGCAAAAGAATTTTCAAAGAACGTTTTTCAAGCTTCATACAACTTTTTGTCTATCGTTAAGATATCAATAAAGAATATCTTCTACGTTAGTCAAAACATCTTAAGATTGGTTTTTGTAAAGCCAGTTCTTAGAAGAATGATTAAGCCAGGGGTTTTCGAGGAAGTGAAACATCATCCACCTCCCAATCCTCCGATACCAAAATTCTTCTAATCAATTAACTAACAGATCAACTTTTTTTTGCTGGTCTGTTAGTTCTAAAGCTCTTTTTCTTTTTTGATTTATTTGGAGCGGGCCTTCTACTCATAGGTTTGCCTGGACGATTTGCTTGCACAGGTACAACTCTTGCGGGTACGCCAAATAGAGGATGATCGTTATCACGAGGAATTGTCGTTTTGATTTGTTTTTCAATATCTTTTAAAAGTCCGCGTTCTGTTTCATCACAAAACGATAAGGCGATCCCATTTTTACCAGCTCTAGCAGTACGGCCAATACGGTGAACATAACTTTTTGGATCATCTGGTAAATTATAATTAATAACATGAGTTACATCATTAACATCAATACCACGAGCTGCGATGTCAGTTGCAACGAGAACTTTGATATGACCCGACTTAAAGTCGGCCAAGGCTTTCTCTCTGGCACCTTGAGACTTGTTGCCGTGAATAGCAGCACATTGAATGCCACTTTTTTCTAAAATCTTAACAACTTTATTTGCTCCGTGCTTTGTTTTGGTGAAAACAAGTGCAGACTTAACTTCTTTTGTTTTTACAATATGTTCAAGCAAAAGAGGCTTATTTGTCTTATCAACAAACAAAAGGCTTTGTTCAATTCGCTCAACTGTTGTTGATTCAGGAGTAACTTCTACTCTGACAGGATCTTTAAGTAATTTACTGGCCAGGCTTGAAATATCGTTAGGCATCGTTGCTGAGAACAAAAGCGTTTGTCTCATTTTAGGAAGTTTCTCAATAATGCGATTCACGTCATGAAAAAAGCCCATATCAAGCATACGATCGGCTTCATCTAAAACAAAGACCTCAAGCTGCTCAAAAAGTACATGTCCGTCATCCATGAGATCTAAAAGTCGCCCCGGAGTTGCGATAAGAATATCTACCCCTCTGCCCATATTAACAATTTGTTGACGATGCCCTACTCCACCAAAAATAACGGCAGTAAAGATTTTTAAGCCTTGGCTGTAAGTCTTAATATTGTCTTCAATCTGTGAGGCTAATTCTCTTGTTGGTGTTAAAATTAGAACACGCACTCTGGCAGGCTTGATTTTAATTTTATGATTAGCAATACGATTGATAATTGGTAGCGAAAAAGCCGCAGTTTTACCTGTACCTGTTTGTGCAATACCAAGGATATCCTTGCCTTTCAATAAATGAGGAATACATTGTTCTTGAATCGGCGTTGGCTTTTTATAGCCCTTATTCTCAAGAGCGTTTAAAATGGTCGGATAGAGATTTAAAGATTTAAAATCAATCATACTAATACTACTTTTGTTTTCATTAACTGCTTAATCCGAACACTAGCAGTTAAATAAGCAATATTGGTATGTTCAGATCACTAAGCTATCTATCCGCCACTCAGCGTCTAAAGTCAAGAATCCCCCTCAAATGAGGGGGAAGAGACCCTAAAAGCAATCTTCAATGATTCGATCAGGCATTGGGGTAGAAAGAGAGTGCTGAAAAAAGAAGCCACGAATATTTGCTTCAATTGACTCTGTGAGGGTTACTTTACAGACATTGTCTTGAACGAATAATGATCTCGTTAATGTAATCTTAAAGTCAGTATCAACAACTTCAGGATTATCCTGTAAAACATCATCTACTCTAAAAGCATCATAAGTGAACAGACAAGGACCATCTTCTCCTTCATTTCTATGATTAAGCAGAGTATCAGCTGCAAGTTCTGGAACAATGACTTTCACAAGAAAGCTTCCGTATCCAAGATTGGTGAACTTAAGTTTAGTCGTATTTAAATCTACAGGAAGTGTAACTACTTTCTGAGAAACAACGTTTTGAGATGACTGTGCAAACGAGGCAAAAGAACTAACTAAGAATAACAAGCTAAATAATAATTTCATTTTTATCTCCTTCGTGCTTGGTTGAAAAGAAGATGGCCTAGTTTAGATCATAAAAAAAGACCAGTTGAAACCATTTTCACTATAGGATATAACCTATATATGAATATGAATGATCTTATGTATTTCCAGCAAGTTAACACCTATGGCTCGTTTACGTTAACGGCGAAGATGCTGGGGGTTACACAACCTACAATATCTGAAGCTATTTCAAGGCTAGAAAAAACCTTAAATACGAAGCTTTTCTATAGAACAAAACAAGGGATAACCCTGACTCCGCAAGGAAAACTAATTCTTGAAAAAACCAGCATAATTTTAAACACTAAAAATGAAATTGAGTCACTTTCAAATATTAACACTCAGTTACAGCTCAATATAAAAATTGGCTGCCATCCAGTTATAGGAAGATACTTTTTATCTAAGTTTTTAAAGCAAAGTACCAAAAAATATCCACAAATAAATTTCAGGCTTCATCATGATAACTCAAGATCAATTCAACAAATGATTCAAAATGGAGAAATTGATATTGGTGTGGTCGTCAATCCTATTCGAAACCCTGACCTCTTTATCAATAGGATCACTTTTGATAAAGTGATGATCTGGAAGTCATCTACAAATCAAAGCCCAAACAATCAGCTTATAGCAGACTTTTCGCTACCCCAGACACATGAAATTCTAAGGCAATGGAAACAATCTCCAACTCAACATATCCATACAAGTGACTTCAATCTTATTGGGGATTTAGTCGAATCAAATATGGCCTATGGGATCTTACCAGAACGTTTTGTTCAAATGGAAAAATTGAAAGTTGAAATTGAGCAAAAAAGTTTATTTGTTAAAGATGAGTTTTGTGTCGTTTATAGGCCAGAGTTTTTGAAGAACAGCTATAGTAAGGAATGTGTTCAGTTTATTATTAATTCTTTTAGCTAGCTTTTGAGTCTGTTAATGATTGTTTTTTATAGAAAGTTACATTACCAATGACTCGAGTTGAGACTTTGTCTCTTAGACCAAGCATGGTCTCCCCTACGCCCATTAAAATAGCTCCATCAGAATCCAGCTGAGAAAACAATGAGTCTAGAACAATTTTTTTTGTTTCAACTTTATGGTAAATCAAGACATTACGACAAAGAATAATATGAAATGGACCATAAACAGCAGAGTTAATGAGGTTGTTATAGCCATAGTTTATTTTTGAACTAATCTCGGGGTTAATTTTCCAGCCACCTTCAACTTTCGAAAAATAATTTGCCTTTCTTTCAGGTGAGAGACCTCTGGAAATTTCAAAGTCAGAGTAAATACCTGCTTGTGCTTTAGCCAATGCTTTTTCAGAGATATCAGTAGCTACGATTGAAAATGGAGGAATAGTCATTTTCTTTGATAGTTCATCTAAAGCAATGGCGGTGCTTATTGCTTCTTGACCTGTACTTGAAGCGGCAGACCAAATTTTAATCTGTTTTGGATTTTCAAGTAATATTTCAGTAAGAACAAAATTTTGAAGAGCGTTAAAAAATGTAGGATCCCTAAAGAATAGCGTTTCATTATTAGTTGCATGATCAAGAAACTTTCTTTTTAGTAAAAGAGGCAGGCTGGCACTTTTAAAAATCTTTTCAAGATCTTCAATTTTTTCAAATCCTTCTGTTTTCATTATTTCTTCAAGACGCGTTTTCAGTTGATAAAGATTTATATCTTGGTAGATGATACCCGTTTCTTTTTCGATAATATGTGCAAAAAAGCTAAGTGTCTCAGGCGACATCATTAACCCCTTTTCTATGTAAAAGATCAATGACCTTTCTTGCTATAGCTTTAGGATTATCAATAAAATCGTATTCGCCTGTTTTATAAACGGCTCCTGGCATTCCAAAGACCGCACATGAAGCCTCATCTTGAATAAGTACAGTGCCGTTATTTTCTTTTACAGCATGAGCACCATCACAACCATCACGGCCCATACCTGTTAAAACAATAGATAACACGTCCTTTTTAAATATTTCAGCAGCCGTCTCAAACAAGTAGTCAGCACAAGGACGTACAAAATTTCGATGTGGACCTTGATTTAGATGGATGGCACAGTCTGACTTTGTTCCAGATAGAGTTAAATGATAATCTCCAGGAACAACATAAATTTTATTAGGTTGTAGCTTTTCACCATGAGCAGCTTCCATTGAAGTTTTATTTGAAACTCGACCAAGTCTCTCTGCCAGAGATGCTGTGAATAAAGGTGGCATATGCTGAGCAATTACGATTGGATAAGGTACATCCATCGTCAATTCAGAAAACAACTCAAGAAGAGCATTAGGACCGCCAGTTGAAGATGCAATCACTAAGATTTCTGGATTAATATGCTTCCAATCATTAGTCTTAGTCGTAACCTTGGATTTAATCTCAACAGTTTGAGGTAAAGCTTTAGAATTAATCTTAAAAAGAGATTCAAGCTTTGGAAGAATGACTTCTTTTAAAACTTCTGAAGGATCATTTGAAATACTATTTAGAGATGGCTTAGCAACGAAATCAATAGCTCCAAGCGCCATAGCATCTAACGTTTTCTCTGCCCCATCCATACTATGAGATGAAAACATAATTACTTTTGTTTTATATTTTTTCTCACAGATATGTTTTAGCGTGGTGATTCCGTCCATGACAGGCATTTCAATATCTATAATACAGATATCCGGATCTAACTCGACTATTTTCTCAAGAGCTACGACACCATTTTTGGCAGAACCAACAACCTCAAAATGTTCACTCATCCCAAGGGCTTTTTGAAGCTGGATTCTAAAAAGGACAGAATCATCGACGATCAAAATTTTTATTTTCTTTGAAAGACTCAATTCTGTCCCCTAAAATCTTAATTAACTAACGAGCTTTTTTAGTTTATCGGCTAGCTGCGCTAATGACTCGGCTGATTTAAGAGTCTCACTACAAGTCGTTGCACTTAGTTCGGCGCCGTGAGCAACTTCCTTAATGGTATTTGAAATACTTTCAACACCTTTTTTCGAGTCACCAATAACACGAGAGACTTCGTTTGTAGTAGCCGTTTGTTCTTCAACTGCTGAAGCAATTGCACCTGAAATAGAATTTAATTTTTCCATAGCTTTTGAAATGCCACCAATTGCTTCAACTGCAACCGATGTATCTTTTTGAATGGCTCCAATTCTGTTTGTGATATCTTCAGTTGCTTTAGCTGTTTGCTTTGCAAGTTCTTTGACTTCATTGGCAACAACTGCAAAACCTTTTCCCGCGTCCCCTGCTCTAGCCGCTTCAATCGTTGCATTTAGTGCAAGAAGGTTTGTTTGCTGTGCAATTGAGCTAATAACTTTGATAACATTTCCAATTTCTTGAGAGCTATTTCCAAGCTGCTGAATCGTTTTATTCGTTTCAAGCGCATTTTGAAGTGTTGTTCTAGACATTTCTGCAGAATCACTTGATGATCTTGAAATTTCTCGAATTGAAGCCACCATTTCTTCAGTTGAAGCAGCTACCGTTTGAACGCCAAGAAAAACTTGTTCAGATGAAGCTGATGCAATTTCTGATTCACTTGAAGTTTTCTTTGCATTCTCATTCATTTGATTGGCATAACTTTGAAGTTGCTCAGCACTTGCAGAAAGCTCGCCAGCTGTAAAGGTTACCTCTTCAATCATATTTTTAAGTTTTGTAATATCTGAGGCATACTTAACAACTTTGAATGGCTTGCCTGTTAAATCTAGAATTGGGTTGTAAGAAGCTTGAATCCATACAATACTTCCATTTTTTGCAAGACGTTTATATTCTTTTGATTCGAACTCTCCTCTATTTAGCTTAGACCAGAATTCTTTATATTCTTGAGATTCTGCAAATTTTGGTTCACAGAACATTCTATGATGCTTACCCTTAATGTCACTTAGTGAGTAGCCAAGAGTTGAACAAAAATTATCATTGGCGGTTAAAACTGTACCGTCCATATTAAACTCAATCACAGCTTGTGATTTCGAAACGGCCTCTAAAGTAGCTTCAAAGACAAGATTTCTAAGCTTTTGTTCTGTAATATCCACTGCGAATTTTACAACTTTATATGGCTTACCATTTTCATCAAAAATTGGGTTATATGAAGCCTGAATCCAAATCTGTTTTCCTTGTTTAGTATATCTAGCATATTCTTTTTGCTCGAATTCTCCACGATTTAATTTTTCCCAAAAACGAGCGTAATCAAGTGAATTGGTATAAGCTGGGTCACAAAAAATTCTATGATGCTTTCCCTTGATTTCGTCTAATGAATAGCCAAGCGCCGAACAAAAATTATTGTTCGCTACTATGATTGTCCCATCAAGATTAAATTCAATGACGGCCTGGACTTTATCAATGGCATTATAAACGGCTTCTAAATTTGAAACATAAAATTGGTCATCTGTTTTTTTGGCTGCATTAGTCATTTTCTACTCCGTTAGATTGTTAAGCACACTTTCTTTCTAATTCATTTAAAATAGTATCTAGACACAAAATGGAAAGAATTCCATTTTCTGTTTTATAAACACCTTTCATAAAAATCGAAATTGTTGTTGGTATTGTTATTGGAACTTTTTCAAATCTTTCATTTTCAACTTCGATCACATCTCCAATAGTATCTACTAATAAAGAGATGAGAATATCTTCTGATTTACAAACAATTGTCATTTGTTCATCAGATTTATCCGAGGTAATTTCAAAAAGCTCATTTAGATCAATGGCGGTGGCGATTTGGCCACGAAGATTGATCAATCCTCTCACTACAGCAGGGGCAGACTTCATTTTCGTCATCGCTAATGGCTTTGTAACTTCTTGGACTTTCATGACATCAATACCGTAGAGCTGTCCATCGACCACAAATGTTGAAAATTGTCTTGGCTCTACACTTGCATTTTTAATTTGTTCGCTAGTTTTCATGCTGCCTTACCTTCATAATTTAGAGATAATTCTTGTGCAAATGAAATGAGATCTTGTAATTGACCCTTTTCAAAGAATGAATCAAACCCTGCATCAATTGCTTTTTCTAAAACTGATTCTTTACTTGTTGCAGATAACGCCACCATTGGAATTTCTTTTAATCGTTGTACACTTCTCACTTTTTTAGCGAAGTCATACCCATTCATTTTCGGCAATTCCAAGTCTGAAATAATCAATTGAAAGTCTGCTCTGTTTTCTAGTATTTTTCTAAGTCCATCAACCCCATCGACGGCAGTTATCACATGATATCCGTTTGCAACGAGGTCTTTGGCAATTTTATTTCTGATCACTTCAGAATCTTCAATGAGTAAAACTTTATGAGCACTACTGTGTTGTGAATCTGTTGATTTTTTCGGCATCACTTCTCGACAAACTTTATGAACATCGATTAACACAACGATTTCAGATTCGGTTATGATATTCCCTATGATCGCATCATGACTTGTTGATGAAGTTTCAATAGCGTCGTCAGTCGAGAGAACATCGTAAATACGATCAACTTCGATTCCAATCAAGTTGCCATTTTGATTAATCACGATAACATGAATAAGTTCTTCTGGGTTTTCTTTAACTTCATAACCAAGAATCTTATTTAGATTAATAAGCTTTAAGACTCCGCCTCTATAACGTACGACGCGTTGATGGCCTGATAATTCAATTGATGAAACGCTAATTTCTTCAAGCCTATTAACATAGGACAATGGAATTGCATGTTTTGTCTTTGATCCAAGCCCGATGAGGACATAGTCATTCTTCTCATTTGCACTAACAATATTATGATTAATCAAGTTCTTTTTCTCTTCAGTTTTTACAATTTGACCAAAGTTTCTCTGCGCAATCCCTAAAATATCAAGGATCAAAGCAATGCTTCCATCCCCTAGAACTGTCGCTCCAGAATAGATTGATATATTTTTCAAAAACTTAGCAAGTGGCTTTACGACTATGTCTGCTGTATCAAGAATTTCATCGACTAAAAGTCCAAACTGATGACCATCCGAATTGAGGACCACAATATTAGTACTTTCCTGAAAGATATCTTGTGATTCTTCAAGATCTTTTTCCAGTACTTTTTTAAAGTCTAAAAGTGGTAGAATATTTCCGCGTAAACGATAAACAGGTCTTCCTTGAACGAACTCGATTGTATTTTTTTCAGCTCTTACGAGTTCCACTAACTTCATTTGTGGAATGGCAAATCGATCATCTCCTGATCTTACGACCATGGCAGGAACAATCGCTAATGTTAATGGAATTTTTAGAGTAATTTTGGTGCCTTCACCTTCTTTACTTTGAATATCTACAAGTCCACCAATCTTCTCGATATTGCTTTTAACAACATCCATTCCAACGCCACGACCGGAAACGTTTGTTACTTTTTCTGCCGTTGAAAATCCTGGTGCAAAAATTAGTGCTTGAATATCTCTCTCGCTCATTCTTTCTGCTTTTGCCTCGTCGATCACTCCACGCTCAATGGCCTTTGCAATTAATTTATCGCTACATAAACCTTTTCCATCATCTGAAACTTCAACAATGACTTGTCCACCTTCATGAAAAGCTTTAATCGTGATTGTACCAGTTTCGGATTTACCACTTTCAAGACGTTGGGAGATTCCTTCAATTCCATGATCACAGGCATTTCTTACGACATGGGTAAGAGGGTCTTTCACTGCTTCAATAAGTGATTTATCTAGCTCTGTTTCAACACCAACTAATTCCAAGTTTATTTTTTTGCCAAGAGAATTAGAGAGATCTCTTACTACTCTTTGAAATTTACTTAGAATATTTCCAATCGGTTGCATTCTAGTCTTCATCGTTTCATCTTGAAGCTCAGACGTTACCGCATCAAGTTTTTGACTGAGACTTAAAAATGCAAGGTCATCAGTTTTACTTGAATACTGCAGAACTTGATTTCGAACGAGAACCATTTCGCCCATTAAAGTCATTAAGCGATCAAGTAAAGAGACTTGAACTCTAATGATGAATCCACTTTCTCAGGTTCGTGGGCTGGTTTATTTTGTGCCACAACTTTAGTGGGCTCCACTTTTTTGGGCACGTTAACGATCTCTACTTCTTTTTGAATTGGATCAATTAGATCTGCCTCGGCCATTGAAGTCTCACTTTTAGTTGATAAATATGGTTGTATTAGCTTGCACATTGTTGAAAGTTCTAAAGCATTTGTAGGGTTTTTTACGTCTCCCATACAATGCCTAAGCATATCGCCACAAAGAATGAGCGTATTAGCGAGTCCCGCATCAATCGGCAGAGACTCTTTTCTTGGTCCTGCTATACTCTCTTCCATCGCTGTAACAAGACTTGCTATATCAGCAAGTCCAAAAAGCTGTACGGCGCCTCGAATAGTATGAACCGAGCGATAAAGCTCATCGTTGATTGATACATCACATGGATTTTCTTCGTATTTGCTTAATAACGTGGACAAAGTATCAAGACACTCGTCTACTTCTTCAAATAATTCTGCCGGTAAATCTTCACCACTGACTTGTTCTTTATCGACATGCTCGATGACAAGAACGCCTTCACTGACAGAAGCTGGAGCACCATTAGCACCTAATGAGTAGTCAAACTCATAAGCTTCACCATTCATTAATAACCGAGTGGCGTCGTTGCCTTGAAGGAACCAACCAATCAAATGTTTTGGAATAGTAAGAGCTTCTTTAGACTGCATTAGAGTGGTTTCAAGCTCGTGGATATGGGCCTGAAGTTCTTCCCACTCCATCATCCCTGCAGCGCCCTTTATATTGTGGTAAGAGCGAAAAATATTATCATAAAGGTCTTTTGAACTAGTATTGTCGGGTAACTGATCGAATTGAAGTAAGCACTGTTCTGCTTTATCGAGCATTTCAAGAATTTCAACTTTAAATTCTTCAAACTCTTCATTCATTTCAATCATGGCTAAACTCTTTGGTTTGAGATTCGTGCGTCTTCAAATCGGAACATGTAAGTTTTTCTTTACATATTTGTTAGACAAAATTTATGTTATTTGTGAGAATCTACAAGAGGAAAAATAAGCCAAACCGCCTTAAAACATGAGATTTGTCATGTTCTAACTATAAACACTTGAAGTTGATAAAGTTAAGCCGTTGAATTAGTTGTGAAGTTAAAACGATATATTCACAAGCCTTTTAGTTTAGTAATTAATTTCTTTTTTTATGTTGTAAATTTTTTTTTGTCATAGAAAATGACCATAGCCTTTAAGGCAAAACACTTTCGAAGGAGTGAAAATGTTTCCAAATACGACACGAGTCCTAGTTGTTGACGATATGATGACAATGAGAAAAGTTGTTATTAAGGTCTGCAAAGAATTGGGATTTTCTAATATTAAAGACGCTGCTGATGGCGAATTAGCATGGACCATTCTTAATGAAACAAACCCCCCAATACAATTAATCATTTCCGATTGGAATATGCCAAATTGCACCGGCCTTGAGTTTCTTAAGCGAGTACGTGCAGATGAAAAATTCAAAAAAACACCTTTTTTATTAGTGACAGCAGAAGCTGAACAAGATCAAATTATTGAGGCAGTCAAATCTGGTGTTGACCAATACGTCATCAAGCCATTTAGTGCCGCCACATTAAAAACAAAACTTGAAATCGTTTTTAAAAAATATAGTAAAGCCTAGGAAAGATATGGAAACTGAAATTGTAAAACCTTTTATAGATGCCACAATTAATACTTTAAAAGTTCAAGCCGAAGTTGAAGCTAAGCATGGAAAAGTTTTTTTAAAAGATCCAGCTAATGGTATCAATGGTGACGTATCAGGCGTAATAGGAGTCATTAGTGACCAATTTAATGGTTCAGTCATTATTTCATTCCCAGAAGAAACTTTTTTAAAGGTTATGAGCAATATGCTCGGCGAAGAGATTACTGAGCTAACTAAAGAAATCATTGATGGAGCTGGTGAGCTAACCAACATCATTTTTGGACAGGCAAAAGCCGTTCTCAATGAGAATAATTATGGTGTACAAATGGCGCTGCCAAGTGTTATTAGTGGTAAAAACCACACTCTTAACCATAGCCCAAAAGATACTGTTATCGTGGTGCCATTTGAGAGTAATGTCGGGAATTTCTTCATTGAGATTTGTATTCAAAAATAAATTATGAATATTGCCAGAGATCTTTATTATTTTCTCATTCATTTGAGTTGGAAAAGGTTCTTTGGCCTTATTTTCTTTCTATTTCTTTTTATCAATATCTTCTTTGCCAACCTATTCTATTTCGCACCAAATTCATTAAACTTAGAAAATCCATCGTGGTGGGACTGCTTTTTCTTTAGCGTTCAAACCTTTTCCACAATTGGTTACGGTGTATTATCACCGCAAAGTTTTCTGGCAAATATTCTAGTTACATTTGAAGCAGCACTTGGTTTAATTAGTTCCGCTATCATTACCGGTATCGTCTTTTCAAAGTTTTCTAGACCAAAATCTAGAATTTTATTCTCAAATAATATTTTAGTGCAAAAAATAAATAACAAGAAAGTTTTGAGTTTTAGGGTTGGAAATCAGCGTGCCAACGACCTTGTCGATGTTGAAATGATTGTCACTGCACTTATCCAGGAAGTAACAGAAGAAGGCATTAAAATCGCCAGAATGAACGAGTTAAAACTACTAAGAAATAGATCACCATTTTTCTCACTTTCATGGATGATTTTTCATCCTCTTGATGAACACTCTCCTCTTTCAAAACTTATCGAAAATAATCAAGTCGATTCTTCTCTCATTTCAATTTCTGCACTACTGATTGGGCATGATGGAACATATTCTCAAACAATTTATGCAAAAAATATGTACTCAAAAGAAGATATCGTCTTCGATCGTTACTTCGAAGATGTTATCAACGTTAATAAAGCAAATATGAACGTTGTTGATTACTCGAAGTTCAATCAGCTAAAACCAGTTAACTGATTCTTTTTCACCAGTAATAAATGTAACCAGCATATGAAATATTCAGCTATCATAGATAAATGCAAAGTAAAAAGTTAATTCAAAAGATCGATATTTTAACAGGAATTCGTTTTTTAGCTGCCATTCATGTTGTTCTATTTCATAACTTTGCATTTTTTGACTTAAAAAATATTTCTCCATGGATCACTAATTTCATTTACAAAGGTGAAGCTGCTGTTTCATTTTTCTTTATCTTATCTGGCTATATTCTAACTCATGCCTACAAAGAAAGACTTAACGACTCCAAGCAAAAAAGGAAATATTTTTTTTCACGCTTGGCCAAGCTCTATCCTCTCTATTTATTTGCTTTTGTTATTGATCTCCCCAGGGGATTAGATTACTTTTTCTCACAGTATCCTTCAAATGAAGCTACAATTAAAAGTGTCATTAGTGGATTAGCTCACATACTAATGCTTCAATCTTGGATTCCAAGAGTTACTGCCTCCTGGAATCCTCCTGCTTGGTCTTTATCTTGCGAGTTATTTTTTTATATTGTTTTTATTTTTTCAGTAAAACCAATGATGAAAAGCTTAAGAAAAAAAACCTTAATTATCATTCTTTACTTTTTCCCAATTGCCACATACATCTTCGCCACTTACTTCACAATTATTGATACAAATACATCAATTTTCCATACCTTTTGGCGAAGCTTTCCTTTATTAAAAATCAACGAATTTTTCATTGGAATCTTACTTTACGGACTCCATCTTCAAGAAGACAAATTCATCAAGACGATTGTAAAAAATGGGAATATTATTTTCTGGGGCTCAATTGTGATTTCGTTTATTCTAACAACTGTAGCCAGACCATATATACCAAGAGAAATCTTTAGTAGCGCTTTATACGTACCAATTTTTAGCTTGATTATTATCACCTCTCAAAATGATAAAGTATTTGGTAAAAAATATTTTGAATCAAAAGCTCTCGTCTACCTTGGAACGATCAGTTATGCCCTCTATATACTTCATCAGCCGATCGCGACATATTTCTCGCTATATCTAGAGAACTCACTTTTTAAAGGGATATTCTATCTGTGTGGAGCACTACTACTTTCTCATTTATGCTATCGATATATTGAAAAACCATGTCAGAAAAAGCTAACCAATTTGATCAAATAATTTAAAACCTTAATAATGTCGAAATGTATGTATAAATCAATACTTATACTTTAAAATAAACTTATTTAACAGTTGTCAGGATAAGTATATTTTTAAGGGTAAATCAGAGCAATTCAAAATTGTTTTAGCCATATTCTTTATTAAGTTTATCATTTCTGGATTCTTCTCATCAGAAATAATCGAAGATATCTTTATTCCTTTCATTCAATATTTTAAACAAATGGGCCTAAGCGCATGGAATTTGGAAGATCTCGTTTTTCCATACCCGCCACTAATGGCCATTATTATTTATCTCCCCATTTTCTTAAGTGAATTAATCAAAACCATTTATATTAAAAATCTTCTTTTCCATTTGCCACTCTTTCTAGCCGATCTAGGTATCTACTTCATTCTTAAAAAAATACATCCAAATAAAACAAAAGAAATCATCTACTACTATGTTTTATCGCCGATCATCTTTTATTCGACCTATATCCACACACAACTCGATATAATTCCAACCTTTCTAGTTTTTCTCTCAACTTATTTTTTAATAAAAAACAAATCGAACTTGAGCTATTTCATTTTAGGTTTAGCAGTTGCTACAAAAATACATACCATTGTCGCCTTACCATTTTTCCTTATTTATTCATTCAGAAAAAAGGTTTTAAATTACAAAGACCTAAGTTTTACCATTCCCATTTTAACGACAGCTATTCCGTTTTATTTAAACAATCAATTACAATCACTTTTTAGAGCGAACGAAATATCATTATTGTTTGAATCTTATATTCAATTATTAGATCTTAAAATTTACTTATTCCCGTTAGTGTATCTAGGACTTCTATGTGGTGCTCTAAATATTAGACGATACAACACAGAAATTTTCGTTGGTATATTAACTATTGTCTTCATGACATTCGTTATCACTATTTATCCAAACCCCGGTTGGTTTATATGGTCCATCCCCTTTTTAGCTTATAGCTTTATTAAAAATAATCATCACACTAAAGAGAAACTGATAACATATTTCTTTATGTCATTCTTCTATTTAGTCTTTTTCTTATTCTTTTACTCTCATCCTCTTCACCCAACATCTAACTTCATCTTTTTATCTGAACAAATTGATATCTTGATTAAGAATAAAATTTTTAAAAACTTAAGTTTAACTATGCTTATTAGCTCTTCTCTATACGGTATTTACTTTGTCTTTCATTTTGCCATTAGTAATTCGATCCTCTACAAAAGAAAATTTAACGCTTTCGTCATTGGAATAGCCGGTGACAGTGGCGCAGGTAAATCAACACTGCTAGAATCTTTAAGCCGTTTATTAGGTAATAATATGGTGACGCAACTCGAGGGCGATGCTGAACATAAATGGGCACGAGGCGACAAAAAATGGGATGAACTAACCCATCTTAATCCTTCAGCGAATGATCTTCATCATCAAATGAGTCATATCATTAGGCTTAAACAGGGTTTAAGCACTAAGCGAAGAGATTATAATCATCAGACAGGAACATTTGAATACGACAAAGAGATTGAACCAAATGACTTTGTTGTCATTGCAGGTCTACATCCTTACTTTCTAAAAGGTTCTCGAAAACATTTCGACTTAAAAATCTTTATAGAAACTGAAGAAGAGCTTCGACTTCATTGGAAAATGGAGCGTGATACATACTCTCGAGGTAAAAGTGAAGCTCAAGTCAAGGAAGAATTAGTTTCTAGAAATGAAGATTCTTTAAAATATATTCTTCCACAAAAAGAATTTGCAGATCTCATTATTAAGTATGGAACAGTTGAAGGAAATGCAAAAAAACTCACGATTGTCTATGAGATAGATGCTGACATCTATCTGGATGAATTAATTGCTGAATTTAAGAAAATGGGTATTAAAATTACAGATCACTCATATTCCCAAGATCTAACCAAGCAGGTTCTTTCGGTTGAATCGTTTGAAGATATTAATTTTAAAGATTTCCAAATTAGATTCCAAGACATCATAGATCTTTGCGCCATATCTGATCCGACATGGCAAAAAGGTATCTATGGTCTAAATCAAGTTATTCTTTTTCATTGTATTAATGAAAAATACATCACCCATGAGTATCCAAATGATTAAAGGGGTTTTAATTGATCTTGATAATACACTCTACTCCTATGAGGAGTGCCATCAAGCAGGATTACGATCAAGCTTGAAGCAATTACATAAAGCCCATCCAGAAGTTGATAGTGAACTATTTTTCGAGGAATACAAGCTCATTCAATCAGACTTAAAAATAAAACTAGAAAAGACAGCTGCAAGCCATCATAGACTTATTTACTTTCAATCTATTTTAGAAAAACTAAATATTTGGAACTCTAAGCTATGTTTAGATCTCTATCACTCCTATTGGAATAATTTTCTAGCAAAAATGGCGCTCTTTGATAATGCATTGTTATTTCTAAAAGAATTAAAATCAAAACAGATACCAATCGTGATTGTCACAGACTTGGTAGCTCAAATACAATTTGAAAAAATCCTAAAACTAGATATTGATCAATATATAGACTTTATTGTTACCAGCGAGGAAGTCGGCATTGAAAAGCCTAATCAAGTAATTTTCAAATCCGCGTTAAAAAAAATTCAGTGTAAAGCAAACGAAGTAGTTATGATTGGCGATAGTTTCGACAAAGATATAATTGGAGCTATCGAACTGGGAATACAAGCATTTTGGTATGATCCAGATAAAAAATGGCTTGGTGGAAGAGAGCTTCCTCAATATACTAAAATCTCAAGTTTTAAGGAGCTAGATGCAATTATTAAGTGATATAGTTTACCTTTGTAAACTTGTTGGAAGTCAGTTTGAAATGAGCCAAGCTGGTGGTGGTAATATATCGATTAAGCATGAAGATAAGATCTTTATCAAGGCTTCAGGCTTAACTCTTTCTGAAGTTGAAGAAAACTACGGTATATCAGTTGTGTCGACAGAAATGGGAAAAACCTTTTGCTCAAAACTCAACCAAATTGATGAGTCGACATATGGCCAGGAGCTTGAAGCATTGGCACCACCAGAATACCTTAGACCATCAATGGAAACACCTCTGCATCTTCTTTTGAAAAAGAAATACGTCATTCATTGTCACCCAATCGCAGCACTAGCTTTATGTTCATCAAGTACAGGACAGAGCGAAATTAAAAAAAACTTAGCAGATGCAACCTGGGTCCCCTATTTCTCACCAGGATTAAAATTAGCTCGTTATTTTTCAAAATCAATTGATTTAGATAAGCATATCTATTTCATGCAAAATCATGGACTCATCATCGCCCATGATTCAAAAGAGGAAGCTCTTACTTTGCTAAAAGAAACAGTTGAAAAATGTATAAAACTTTGTGGAGTAGATGAAAATGACGACACATTCAACATCCAGTTTTTTATTAATAATCAACTTTCAATTAGTACGAGCTTATTAAGATCAAACGATCAAACAATTAAGGATAATGATCTTAGACACTTCAAACCTATATGTCCTGATGATGTTGTCTATTTGGGCAAAAATCTTCTTCATATTGAAAAAGATTATAAAAAAGAACTCAAAGAATATCTTGATTTAAACGGTAGACTTCCAAAAGTTTTTCGATTCAAAAACGATACTTTTATTATTGCAGCTAGTATAAAAAAATGTCGACTCATTGAAGAGCAATTTCGAGCTAATATTTTAGCTAGAGCTTATAAAAACTGTGATTCCTCTTTAGATGAGACTGAAATAAGTTTTCTCATTGATTGGGAGGCAGAAAAATACAGGGCAAAAGGAAAGTAATGCAAATTATTATTCCAATGTCCGGTCTAGGACAACGCTTTATCGATGCAGGCTATCAGGATCCTAAACCACTAATATGTATTGATAACAAGCCAATCATTGAACATGTCGTTAATCTTTTTCCAAATGAGTCTAACTTTATTTTTATTTGCAATAAAGATCATCTAGAAAAGACTAATATGCGTGCAATTCTTAACAAAATTGCTCCAAAGGGAAAAATCATTGAATTAGAGCGCCATAAATATGGCCCAGTCTATGCCGTTTCAAAAGCTTTTGATTCAATAAATGATGATGAAGAAGTTATTGTTAATTACTGCGACTTCTCTACCTATTGGGATTATAGCGATTTTTTAAAGCATACAAGAAATCGTTGCGCAGATGGCGCTATACCTGCTTACAAGGGGTTTCACCCCCATATGCTCGGCTCGACTAACTACGCCTTCATAAAGCAGCAGAATCAATGGCTTGAACAAATTAAAGAAAAAGAACCTTTTACGAACGATAGAATGGCTGAATATGCCTCAAATGGTACGTATTATTTTAAAAGTGGTGCAATTTTAAAGAAATATTTTCAACAAGCTTTAGATAATGATCTTAATGTTAACGGTGAGTATTACGTATCTTTAGTTTATAACGAATTAGTCAAAGACGGACTTAAAGTATCTGTATTCGAAATTCAGCATATGCTTCAATGGGGAACACCACTGGATTTAGAGGAATATCGTTATTGGTCTAATCTTTTTACTTCATTAAGTTCTCTAGGTTTAACAATAAATCATCACAAATTTAATATAGTTGTTCCGATGGCAGGTGCAGGAAAACGTTTTTCAGATGAAGGATATCTTAATCCCAAACCCATGATCCCAGTTTCTGGCAGTGCTATGATCAAGCAAGTACTAAAAACACTAGGAAGTGCCGAGCAATATTATTTTGTCTGTCAAAAATCTTTGGCAAAAAATGATGACTTTCAAACATGCGTTTCTAAAAATAGTAATTCAAAAATTATAAAAGTTGATCAATTAACACAAGGCCAAGCCTGCTCTGCTAACCTAGCAGTGGAGGAAATCAAAAATAAGAATCCAATTCTAATAACAACATGTGATAGTGCTATCATTTTTGAAAGTCGTAAGCTCAAAGAAGTTTGTAAAGATGACCCAGACCTGGTCGTTTTTACATTTAAGAACTACCCAGGTGCAAATAAAAATCCTCAAATGTATGGCTGGGTACAATCGATAAATTCAAAGATTATTAATACATCGATCAAAAAGCCACTATCACCCACACCACAAAATGATGAGGGTATTGTTGGTACCTTTTACTTTAAAGACAAAGATATCTATCAAAAATGTCTTAAATATTTAGAAACAAATAAAATGTTAATTAATAACGAATTTTATATTGATTCAATGATTGAAGCAGCCCTTCAGTTGGGATTAGTGGCCAAGAGCATTATTGTCGATCAATTTTTATGTTTTGGAACTCCAAATGATTTAAAAACATTTAATTATTGGCAGTCATTCTTCCATAAGTGTTCGTGGCACCCCTACACTATCGACAACGATAAGATGGTTGATCAAGATCAAAAACAATCCTTAATTGATGAGTGTTTATTCTTTAAGCAGGAGAATCAATAATTTGAAGTTAACAATTGTCATTCCCTGTTATAACGAAGAAAAAAATATACCATTATTGCTGGATAAAATTTCAGATATAAATAATGAATCAATTCACTTTATATTTGTTAATAATGGATCTAACGATCAATCAAAATTTTTACTAGAAAAGGCAAAGCCTCTTTACACAAATATTTCGATTTTACATATTGAAAATAATATCGGTTATGGTCATGGCATTCTAAGTGGTTTAAAGGCAGCCGCAAGCGAATTCATTGGATGGACTCATGCTGACCTTCAAACGGATTTGAATGATGTTGTAAAGGCTTATCAGCAGCTTGAGACTGCTGACTTTTCTGCTAATACCTTTATCAAAGGAAGGCGCTATGGACGACCATTCATTGATGCTTTTTTTACTTGGGGAATGAGTCTTTTTGAAACACTTTATTTAAAAACAAATTTATTTGACATAAACGCTCAACCAACTGTCTTTCATCGATCATTTTTCAATAACTGGATCAATCCTCCAGAAGATTTCGCGCTCGACTTATATGCTTACTATAAAGCAAAGAAAGAAAAATTAACTATTATTCGATTTCCAGTACTATTTGGACCAAGGCTTTTTGGACAATCCAACTGGAACACTGGATTTAAAGCAAGAATTAAATTTATTAAAAGAACAATTCAATTTAGTACAAGTTTAAAAAAGAGACTTTTATGAAATTCATCGCTCATCGAATAAATCAAAGCCATCATCTCGAAAAAGTTGATCATAAACTTGGCGTTGAAGTCGATGTCCGAGTTTGGCAAGATGAACTTATTTTGGCCCATGATCCTTTTCAATTTGGAGAGAAGCTTGAAACATTTTTAAAAAATTATCATCACTCTACTTTAATTTTTAATATTAAGTGTGAGCAAATAGAGCCAAAGGTCATAGAACTAGCGAAAAAATATTCTATAAATGATTATTTTTTCTTAGACAGCTCTATTCCAATGATTAACAAGCTAACTAAAGCAAATATTGATCAGTTCGCCATAAGACTTTCTGAACTTGAGCCAATTGAACAATTACATTCTTTTTCAGGCAAAGCCCAATGGGTTTGGGTTGATTGCTTTACAAGATTTATTTTGACGAGAGAGATGGAACAAGAAATTCATAAAATGGGTTTTAAGGTATGTCTGGTCTGTCCTTCTCTTCAAGGTAGAAGTCATGAAATTGAGCAATATATTTCAATGATCAAATCACAAAAGATTAAAGTTGACGCTGTTTGCTCTAAAATAGAATTCTATGATCAATGGATGAAAGATTAAATTTCACTAAACCAATGATCGATCTGAAGAATAAATTGCTTAATTTCATCACGGACTTCTCGATAAATATTTAAAATATCTTCTTCGTTAGTCATCTCCATTGTAAGCCTTGGAGGATCTCTAAAGCCTTGATGTATAACTCTTACACCTGGCAATACCGGACATTTTTCATCGGCATCCGTGCAAACCGTGACAACTAATTCTAGTGGAATATCAGAAACTTCATCGAGTGTTTTAGAATAGTTATTTGATATATCTACCCCAACTTCTTTCATGACCTGAATTGCTTTTGGGTTTAAGCCGTGCTTGGTGGTTCCTGCTGAGAAGAAATTAAATTCTGGCGATAGAGCTTTCCCCCAACCTTCCGCCATTTGAGAGCGACATGAGTTTCCCGTGCAAAGGAATAGAATATTTTTCAAGATGAAGCTCCCCAAGACTAGATTGGTCAATTTAAATTTAATACTTATATCATTTAACAAGGTGTTAATATATTTTAAAATATATTTTTTGAGGTTTAAATGAAGTTTTTCATTTTAATATTAAGTCACGTTTTTTTACAATCTTGTGGTTCTGGAAGTATTGGCAATCAACTTGATCAAAATAAATTGAATGATGTTTTTTCTACATCAAACGCCCCTGAAGGAATGGTTACTCTTTATATATACAGAGAAGCTAGGGCGGCAACAGCTTACGGAGTCATGAGAGTACTTATTGATGGAGTCAAAGTCCATGAAATCGGAAATGGATCTTTTACTAAAATCTATATCAAACCAGGAAAGCATCAATTTTATCTCAAATTCTATGAAGACGACTCCATGGCACAAACAATTGATTCAAAAAGCCCAATGACAGCTGATAAAACATGGTTATTAGCGACAGACTACTTTGGAAAAAATAAGAGGTTGCTTCCAATGCCTATGGAATCTATCAAAGCTATACTAACTGATCAGTATTATCAGGAGCCATTACAAGAGTCAGTTCAAACAATTAGTGTCACGAATGAGGATAGAGACTTGTGGCGAGACTTTGTTAGTAAAAACTCAGTGACAGCAATGGATAATTTTTTATATTTATATCCCTATAGCCCATTTGCAAAAGATGCAAAAAAAAGAAAAGAAGATTTAATAAAGAAAGAATCAAAAGATTATAGTACTGCAAAGAAAAGTCAGGGCCCAAAGAAAATCCTATCTTATCTAAGTGAATACCCTCAAGCACATAATAAAAAAGATGCACTCAAAGAAGCTATTCGTCGCTCTTCTTCAGCGAATCAAATGAGTGAAATTTTTAAGATGTTTCCAGAATCCAGTGCCCTTATGCCAGCAAAATATCAATTAGAGTTTGAACTTATGGCCATTGGCCCTTCTTCAATGAAGATTGAGAATATTTATGAGTTATTAAAAAAAGAAGGTCTACCTCCAGGAATCGTATCAGCTAAAATATTGGCTAATGCCGGTTTATACAAGGACTTCACCTCAAATGAAGTTCGTTATCTACAACAAAAAGGTATTCCATCACAAGTCATTGAATCGATGATTCTCTCAACAACGAAAGCACAAGATGAGATCAAAAATGCACAAAAAGATGATGCCATGATGAAGCAAATTAAAGAGCTTATTGAAAATTCTAACCAAAAAGTTAGCGCTCAAGATATTAAAAACGACGGCGGAAATTCAACAATTGAGTGTATTAAACAAAAAACAGCTTTAGAAGCCTGTGCTCGTACGACCAGCGGTTTTATTAAAATGGCCTGTGATGCAGCGGCAAGATCAAGCTTTGAGTGCTCTACCAATTAGTCATGAATTGTAATTCTTACTCAGTCTAAGTACGCCAGATACTCGTTTAGAGGGAATAATGGTATTTGCTTGTTATTATGCAAGTAAATGTACGTTTTTTAGATAATTTACGCTTAGAAGCTAGTTTTGACGATTTTACGGTCATCACGGATCAACCTATACGCTATAAGGGTGATGGAACTGCGCCTGGTCCCTTTGACTACTTTCTAGCCTCTTCAGCCCTTTGTGCTGCTTACTTCGTTAAAGTTTACTGTGTCGCTAGAAATATCCCGACAGAAGACATTCGCGTAAGCCAAAACAATATTATTGATCCTGAAGATAGATATAATCAAATATTTAATATTCAAATTGAATTACCTGCCAGTATCAACGACAAAGATAAAGAAGGCATTTTAAAGGCCATGGATCGTTGTACCGTAAAAAAGGTTATCCAAACAGGACCCCAGTTTAAAATTGAAGCTAAAGATGTTTTAGGGGTTGATGCTGGATTGATGTATGAGCATTCTGGAAATATTGATCAAAAAACTATGATTATTGGTAAGGATTGTTCGCTTGAAGAAACAATTCTTAATATGACCAAGCTTATTGAAGATCTTGGAATTAAAATAGAAATTGCTTCATGGAGAAATATTGTTCCCCATGTTTGGTCAGTCCATATTAGAGATGCTGATTCACCAATGTGCTACACAAATGGCAAAGGATCTACTAAAGACGCAGCACTTTGCTCGGCTTTGGGCGAATATCTAGAAAGAATCAGTAATAACTATTTTTATAATGATTTCTATCTGGGTGAAGACATTTCAAATGCTGAATTCGTACACTATCCAAGTGAAAAATGGTTTAAGCCAGGACCAAAAGACAGCATCCCGTCAGAGTTAATGGATGACTATATGAAATCCATCTATGACCCTGAAGGGGAACTTAAAGCGAGTCATTTGATAGATACCAACTCCGGAAATACACAGCGAGGTATCTGTTCACTCCCCTATGTTCGCCAGTCTGATCAAAAAACGGTTTATATCCCAGTCAACTTAATTGGCAATTTGTTTGTAAGTAACGGTATGAGTGCAGGAAATACTCAATCTGAAGCAAGAGTTCAGGCATTATCTGAAATATTCGAAAGGGCCGTCAAAAATCAAATCATTGTTGAAGAAATCGCTCTGCCAGATGTACCAAAATCTGTTCTAAAAAAATATCCTAAGATAATGGAAGGCATAGAATCTTTAGAACAAAGAGGCTTTCCCATTTTAGTTAAAGATGCATCACTCGGGGGACGCTTCCCTGTCATGTGTGTAACTCTTATGAACCCAAAAAATGGTGGTGTATTCGCTTCATTTGGGGCGCATCCAAACTTTGAAGTTGCATTAGAGAGAAGTTTAACAGAGCTTTTACAAGGTAGAAGCTTTGAAGGTCTAAATGATTTAATACCTCCAACATTTAATCAAAACGCTATCTGTGAACCTAATAATATCGTCGATCACTTTATTGACTCGACTGGTGTAATATCTTGGAAGTTTTTTAGTGCAAAATCAGAATATGAATTTAGTGAGTGGAATTTCACAGGAACAACTAGCGAAGAGTTTAAATACCTTATGGGTATATTAAAAGAGTTGGAAAAAGAAGTTTATATTGCCGACTACGAGGAACTAGGTTCTAAAGCTTGTCGCATTCTAGTTCCAGATTATTCAGAGATTTATCCAGTAGAAGAATTAGTCTGGGATAATCACAACAGAGCATTAGAATTTCGTGAAGATATTCTAAACATTCACACTCTAGATCAAAGAAGACTTAAAAGGCTTTTAGTAAATCTAGAAGAGAGTCAGATTGATGACTATACCTTCATTTCAGAACTTATAGGTATCGCTTTTGATGAGAACTCAGTTTGGGGAAAACTCAATATTGCGGAGTTAAAAGGTCTGACATCACTTGCCGTGAAAGATTACGAAACAGCTAAAGAACAAATAGATATGTTAATGGCCTTCAATGACAATTCGAGTGATCGTAAATTATTCTTTCAGGCACTAAGTGCTGTATTAGAGATCACAATTGAAAGACTCGATATAAATGACTATAGAGATAGTCTGATCATGATGTTTGGTGAGAACTTGTTTGAGATAGTAACAAAGAGTCTTTCAGGTGAAGTAAATTTTTATGGTTTAACACCAACCAATATGAATCTAGAAAACCAAGAAAAGCATCAAAAGCTAATTGCAAGTTATTTAAAGTTACAAAAAGCTAGAAAATCATTTTTAGAAAAAAGCGTAAATCAATAATGAAGCATCAAATCAATAAGAAGAGAGTCTTTTTCAAGTTTCTACTCCTCATCTTATCGATAACAATTTGGTATATAATCTATCAAGGAATCACAATACCAAAATAGAAGGCTGAGTGTTATCAAACAGCTCCTCAAGGCGAAAAACCAAGAGATCACTTGTGGTGACTTTGAATATTGCGTTCAAAAAGCTACCTTCTCTCACCATATTAAAATCCTTATTGAGTCGCATATACTATGTGAGCGTGTTGAAGGGGTAAGAAAATATCTGTCAATTAATCCTGAAATAAAAAAAATGTACCCAACAATACTAGATACAATTAAAAAATCTTAATTTAATATTACCTATCGCTAAAGTGTTAGATCAATAGGTTCAGGAAATACTAATGGACTTTGATAGAAAAAATTTTTGGGATAAAAAGATACTTGGATGGGAATCTGATCGATACAAAGAGTCTAAAACTATAAACAACTCATCTCTTCAATACAGACTAAATATCATTCAACATATTTTAAAAAAATTACCTAAGAATTCAAGAGTTCTTGAGATTGGGTGCGGCAGTGCTCTGTCTCTAGATCTAATAAAAGAATCAAGAGATATTCACTACACAGGAATAGATATTTCAGAAAGAGCTATTGAAAATGCAAAAAGTAAGTATTCAGAAATAGATAATTTTAATTTTATTGCAACAGATATTTCTAATTTCACACCAAACCAAGAGTATGATTTCTGCTTTTCTTTGGGCTTACTTGACTGGATATCACTAAGTGAGATTAAACAAATTAAAGAAAAAATTCAAACTAAATATTATCTTCATAGCTATTCTGAAAAAAGACAATCTATTGAACAGTTTATTCATCAAATCTATGTTTTTATTGCCTATGCGTATAAAACAAAAAATTATAAACCAGCCTATTACTCACAAGATGCAATTGGCAAAATATTTCATCGGCCATCATTTTATAGAAACAAAAAATTAAGTTTTGGAACTTTAGTTTATAATCTACCAACAGAACTAAAAGAAGATATCCTTCTTTAAAAACTCATCATCTATTCCATAAACATCAATACGATTGAACTTCCCTACGTCCGTTCTTTCGACCTCAAGCTCTACAAAAATATCGACATCAGATAATGAACTAACGTTTTCGATTGAGAAGCATTTCTTAGACTGCGTAAGCCAAAAACCAGGGTGACTAAAACTTACATTTAACAACTTATCATTAAGAAGAACATTTACATCTTTGTAAATTTTAATAGGTTGAAAACCGTCATAATCAATACAAACGTTTTGATTTCTTGAGGATATTCGGTAATGTAAGTTGATTTTTTTTGCCTGGTGATAGTTCTCAACAAATTCGTAAGGCATGAACTCATTAATTCCGTTAGTAATGTTAATCAAATCTTCGTTCTGGGTTAACAAGGTTCCTTTTATAAAAGTAGCTTTTTGAAAAGCTTCCATCGCCATTAAATCTACACTGTGATTTTTCTCATTATAAAAAACAAAAGTATCAACTCTAATATTTTGTGGTTTAGTAGAAGTTAAACCAATTGCTCCAAAGTATGATGTTAAATCCCAGTTATGCTCATGAAGTCTTATCCTATTCACTATTCTTCCATGAAAAGGGCCATAATCTCTACGCATCAACTCTTCATTAAATGGAATATTCGACATTATCTTTTGTTTCTCAAAAAGATTCAATTCATAGACATTTTCAACACCATGATAACTTAACCCCGTTTTTTTCATGGTCAAAAGAAAAAGTACATTAAAGGTCAGATTATAAAGAACTGTAATACTAACAAATGAAACCAAAAATAAATTCATATAAATCTTTATTTTTGGTTTTGATAAAAATACATAAAATGGAACTATCATGAGGATAAATTGTATTGGGTATAACATTTGTCCATAACGATATGGAATAACATCTTTACCATCAAACAAAGTCACAATTGAAAAAACGAGGAGAAACCAACTTACAGAAAAGATCAGTAACTTTCTATTATTACCTTCTGCCTTAATAACAACAAAAGAAAGTGGTATGATGGAGAAACAAATAAGTATATTCCCAAAAATACTTAAGCTAGTCCGAAATATATAAAATACATTTAACCATTCAACCGATAGAATTGTATAAAATTTGGATGTGATAATACTAAATAAATCATAATCAGGAATACCACTTACATTATGTGTAAAATGATAACTTAACTGAGTTAACCTTTTCCAAATCCAAGAGAAGGACAGTTGGTCATTTCCATACGTATCACTTACCTGCTTTACAAAGGCTTGTGAGTTATTTTGGAAAAAATGCCAAAACAGAAGAAGTAAAATCACTGGCAAAAAACAAAAAGCATTTTTCTTCCAATTAACATTATTTCCATTAAAAAATAGCGCAATCATTACGACAGAAATTCCAACGATAGCAGAAAAGTGGACCTGAATTGCAAAAAACAACAATAACGACAAAATGAAGTAATCTCGATTCTGTAGTTTTTTCATTAATGATTTAAAGTAAACAGCTAAGGCGACAGCTGAAAAGCTCATTATAAGAGATGGATTCCAAAGGTTTCTAGTTGTAACAAACACTAATGGATTCGTTACAAAAATCAACCACCATAAAGTTGTTATTTTTATTCCATAGACATCCTTTGCCTTTAACCAAAGATAAAAATAACAAGAAAATGCAATTGATGTTTTTGCAACTAATAAAAAAGCCAATGACTTAAAAGGAAGAAAGACAGATAAAAGTAAACTATAAAAGATGCCGGGCAATCTCTTTACTCCATATCCAATCTCTGGGCCAAGCCAATCACTAAAACTTAGATTATGAATGAGTAAGCCTCGATAAACATCTCTCGACATATGAGAATTAAACCAAGTAATTGTTGGATAAGAAAGGAAGGTCAAAAAGATTAAGCCAAAGAGAAAATACAGGTATTTGCCTGAAATAGATTTATTCATCTAGAAACCTTTTGAGATGAACATTAAAAAACGCATCATCTCGTAGTAATTCATAATCTCTCTGTCTTTGCCAAATCAATGAATCTCTTTTTTTTAAAGTTTCATCAATAAAACCCGGGTGAAAGAGTAAACTTGTGGAAGAACTCAGATCTTGACAGGTATGAATGAGGTAATTTTCAAGCTCATTCTTATCCATCTCATTGTCCATGAGATGAATCTTTTTTTCACTAAAAGAATTTTTAGCTAAGTATTTTTTCTTTATTTTTTCTTTTAGACCATCTTGTGTAGAAAATACATTTGCACTTGTTGAACGAATTGGAAGGTCATACTTCAACAGTAGTTCATAAAAAAATGGCATTAATTGTAAATGTTGATGATAATCAAGATAATCGGGAGATCGATCAACTTTTTTTATAAAAGAATTGATCTGTTTTTCTATCAAAGATTCGAAAGAAGTCTTTAATTCATTCAATTTTTTCTTACAAAATAGGTTATATAAGAACAGTCGATTAAAAGTATATAGCCCATCACAGCCTGTTAACGTAGTATGAAGACCCAACTTTGGCTTATCTTTTAAGTCTTTAAGAAAATCTATTTCTTCATCATTTTCAAATATCGTCATAATGCTTACATGACTAAGACGTTTAAGCTGTATTAATTTGAGAATACCTTTTGATACACTTGGAGAAAGACCAAAATCGTCCGCATAGATGGCCATTAATTGATATCCATAATTATTTTCGCTATTTGCTTTGCTCCCCTCAGTGAGGAATCGTGATGACGTCTAAGTTTAGATTTATATTCATCTAATTTCGATAGAAATATTTTATAATTAAGATCAAAATTATCTAAACTGCTATAACATCCAAATTTATTCTGAGTATATATTTTTGCATTTAATAACTGCTCGGCATGTTTATCTATAGGCAATAAAAACATTGGGACACAATATGAAATTGACTCAGAGATCATACTGAATCCTGAATTTGAAATCATAAAGTCATATTTTGAAAAATCGATTTGATATTCTGTTTCACCTTTTGCTGATGGAACAAAAAAGTCACAATCTATTTTAAGAGAGCGCACTTTGTTAACAATATCGTTTTGGTCAAAATCTATTGCACCAGTTAATACGAGGGCAATTTTACTCTTTTTATCTTGTGAAATGAGATTATCACTTGTAGTTAATGACCTTGAGATATGAGAGGTGAAATACTGATTATTTTTTCTTGAGACTTTTTCAAATGATAGTTTTGGAATAATAACAATATCTGGAATCCATCTATTTAGTAAACAATCCATTTTTTCAACGAGTAAATGGGTTTCTACACTTAATTTTTCTTCTTTAGACAAAAGGTTCAAATGGTCAATTATATAAGCAGAATTATTTATAGAGATGAGCGTGAATTTTTTAAATAAACGTATAAGAAAAATGACATAGTCTGAATCGCTTACTACAATGTCATATTGCATAGAAATGAGTTGGCTTTGAATTTTGAAATTGAGAAAGATATTCTTTAAATTTTGAAAAATCGTCTTAAAGAGATTGAATCCTCCATTACCATAGCTTAAACGTGACTGATGATAAAGGTTCCCTCTTGTCCAGTTTTTGAAATATTGTTTTGAAGCTCCTGACGTAAGAATATCTACGCTAAAATGCTTTTCTTGCAGCTCACTTATAATCGCATCACAACGAGTTGAATTTCCAAGTCCCAAACCATTGATAATAAAAAGAGACTTTTTATTCACTGCTTACTCACACATACTAACGAGTTGAAAAATCCAATACGTTTTTCAAATTCAATTCTAAAACTTAATCGCTCTAACTCTTTGCGATATTCTTTTTTATGAAAAAGAGTAATTTCAAATCCATTTTTCTTATGCATCCAAAAATACAGTCTTCCGAGCAAATTTTTTTTGGGAAAATAAAAATATGCTCTCCCCTTTGAAGCAAGTAGTTCGTATATTTTTTGCAACGAATCTGCTGGTGATTCAAAGAACTCAACGACCCCTAAGCATAAGATGATGTCGTACCTGTCGCTTGATTTAAAATCATTGAAATCAACACATATCTTCTTTATACTTTTCGATTTTATCTGACTAAGCATTTTTGAAGAGACATCAATACACGTATATGAAGAAGGTTTTTTAATAATAATTTGATCTGAGTAAAACCCAACTCCAGCACCGATTTCTAAAATATTTACATTATTATTAAAGTGAAAATTTTTACTAAATGTTGAGTATTCAAAATACCTCAAAATATTCCATGGAAATGACTTGCTTTGCTCTTGATAATTTGAACTCGCCTTTTCAAAATATGTCTTAATTTTTTGAACACTCATTTCCAACCTAACTATTTGTTATTAGGTAAGATATTATAATAAATATTCACTCATTACAAAGAAGCGCATGCGTTTACACGCAAACTGTAAGGATAGTTGTCGAATCTTTAAAAAATTGATGGTCATTATTTTGTGTACAAAAACCTGACTGAAATACATTAAGTTCATGAAATATATCTATCTCATTGAAAGTACGCGAATAAAATATTTAATTGTAATAATTCATTGGATTGAGCTGAACACATCTCTCCCAAGTTTGATAGATACTTCGATTAAAATAGCGCACAGGCTTCATCTTATCTAAATCGGACTTTGAAGGACAAGGTGGAGTGATCTCTTCTATCGTAGTGTTTTCATTTCTAACCTCAGCGCGTGTGTTCCAGCCCATTAAGTCGTTCATACGGCCAATGACTGAATTTCTAGCTTCATTTATTTCACGACATTTCTTAATTCTAGCTTCATCACGACGCTCACTATTTCGCGGAGTACACTTGATCATGGCATAGCTATATTCATAAGCGACTACTTTAAGCTCAACTTCCATCGCCTTAATCATGTCTGATAGTTGATTCGCCTCTTCTAAGACTTTAATACGATTCGCTTCATAGGCTTCATCAATACACTTCACTCGAATGCTTTCAGCATTAGTAAAAAGATTTTCGAGAAAGCTAGGCCGAGCACCACAGTGAGCAACGTTGACTGTGTCACTGCCCAAAATTGAGAAAGAACTGAGCGACAATAGAAATGCTAAGGTTATTTTCATGAAGGAGTTTTATCATGGGACCTAATAAAGCCTATCAGGAAATATAAAGCTTGAAGAAAATAATACATTTTCAATACCTATATTGATTTTTTATTTAGCAATTTAATGTCGATATAAGTGGTGAATATAGCGATGTAATCGTGTCATAACCATTAAGTATACTGACTGTACCCTTATAATCTGATACTATCTGTATCTGTACCCAGCTTTACTATCGGTCTAGACTGAAGACGGGCTAAAGCTGGAGGTGTCCATGAAGGTTTTATTAGGATTGATATTGATGAGTTTTAATGTGATGGCGTGGGAGTTACCACATGCCAAAAATGCTCAAGACATACGCTACTTACCAGAGCGCCAAGAAGTCTTAGTTAAGACTGAACTCGGAATCTGGCGTTACGATGTTGTAGGACGTTTGATTCGCTCCCCTTCAAAGAGTACAGATTTACTATGGAATCAAAGCACTGGAAAGATGCCTGCCTCAGTAACACAAGTCGCTGGTGTTTATGTCCCTACAACCAAACAGGTTTTTGTTGTTTTACCCGATCGCTCCAAAGTACAGGTTTTGAAAGTTAAGGATTATTAATGCGAAAAGGTGCTCTTTATTGCCAAGTTTTTGAACATTTTAAAGACGATATCGTTCAGGGAAGAATATTACCTGGGGAGAAGCTTCCTTCCGTGCGTATTTGTTCTGAGAACCTAGGCGTTTCTAAAAATACTGTGCTTCAGGCTTATGCGCGACTTGAAGAGCGTGGTTATATTACGTCTCGTGAAAAACACGGTCATTTTGTAAATGCTTCATATAATGAAACACCAGTCCCCTTCATTAAGGTTAATCAGGTCAAGGTTGAACAACTTAAAGTTACAGATGTGGTGCAATGGACCCTTGATGCATTGTCAGATAAGGATATCGTCAATGTTTCTGCGGCCGTTCCAGACCCACAACTTCTGCCAACCAGTTTTATTACTCGCTCATTAAAGAAATATGCCAGTCATCTTGATGAGTATAGTGATCCACGCGGAGAAATTCTTCTTCGAGAGGCCATAGTTCGCCGCTATAGAGAAAGAGATGGACGTTGGGATGCTGATGATGTGGTTATCACTTCTGGCGCTCTAGAAGCGATTCATATTGCTCTGTCCAGTCTATGCCAGCGTGGAGATACAGTTTTAATCGAAGATCCCACCTACTATATGTATTTCAAGTTACTGCGATCCCTTGGACTAAATGCTCTAGCGGTTTCCTCACATGCCAATGATGGTATTTCCATTAGTGAAGTTGAGCGTGCGCTAAAAAAAGAAAAAATAGCGGCTATTCTAGTTCAACCTAACTTTTCAAATCCACTTGGTAGTGTGATGCCCGATGAGGCAAAAAAACGGCTTATTGAAATATCACGAAAGGCCAAAGTCCCACTGATTCAAGATGATATTAATGGTGAACTAGGCTTTGATGGTAAAAGAAAAATGAGTCTCTTAAATCACCCAGACTCTGATCATGTTATCTATGTATCATCATTTTCAAAGTCGTTTTCACCTGGTGCCCGTGTCGGCTGGATAGTCTCAAGGAAACAAGCTGAACTCTTTAAACAAGCTAAATCACGCCTTAGTGTGTGCCAAAATGTACCAGTTCAACTTGCTATGGCAGAATTTATAACTAAGGGAAGCCCTGAGCGGTATTTGAAGAAAATGAGGCGCGAGCTTTCTAAAAGGTTTTTAGATTATAAACAATTCGTTCAAACTCATTTTCCACCAGGCACAACCATGACTTGTCCACAAGGTGGTTTTATCTTTTGGGTTCAATTACCAGACAATTATGATGCTATGGCCTTAGCAAGACTTACTAGAGAAAATGGCATTCTTCTAACCGCTGGTCCAATATTCTCAGCCGCCCAAAAGTTTAAAAGTTGCTTACGCTTTAATTTTGCATTTGCCCTTTCGGGTAAGTATTTAGCTGCACTTCAAAAAATCGCTGGGTTGATAAATGAGGTGAAGGTCGAAAGATAAGACTTAGCATAGCAGCGCTTCCAGCAAAGTGTGCTGGAACCATTATTGAACCATTATTGTTATATTTTTATTCCAACATTTATTTTAATTATGACTAAATTCTTTAAAATAGATTCACTTAAAAAATTTAGGTATATATTAATTGCTCTTTTTTTAGTTCCGATGATCACAAGGTTTTTTACTTGGCAAAGTATTAATGGTTTTACCGGTTTTGATGTAAACCAGATGATGAATTATATCTATCGCCCATTTCACACACATTTTGATGAATTGATTGTTGGTTTGATGCTTTCAAACATACGAGCAGATAAAACGTTTATTATACCTAAATTGTTAAAAATGCCTGTAGCATTATTAACAATTATTTCTCTTATTGCTATTGGACTTAGATCAATAGATAAAGTTATTTTCACCTACAGTGCCCTAGGTTTATTTTTTGGTGGATTCGTCTACTACCTCATAAACTCAAATGATTATTTTACAAATTTTCTTTCAAATAAAATTTTTTATTGGAGTGCTAGAGTATCTTATGGAGTCTATATTATACATCACGTAGTTGTTTGGATGCTTGAAGATTTAGGCTGGTTTAAGCAAGTCTTCATTAATAATGAAGTACATTTATTAACAACATTTTTTCTACTTTTTGGAATTTCGAGTTTCTTAAGTAGTATAACTTATATAATCATTGAACATCCGGCACTAGAATTGAGATCAAAAATTTTAAGGGCTTGATGAAAATTTTTCATAAAGACAAGTAGAATTGTATTATGCCCGAATTACCCGATCGATAAATTAACAATCTAAATCCACATGATTTCTAAGGCTTATCAAAAGACTACTCTCCCTTACGTTTTCGGCTTTTCACTTTAGTTCACTTTAGTTTGTGATAGCTCATAAGGTCAGTACTATTGGTTATATTGGAAGTGAGGATGAATTCTACCAAATAATTTCAAATCCAAGTCGCTTACCTGTTTTATTTATGCTTAATCTTCTATCTCTCACAAACTGATCACAAGTTGAACTTGATAGAAAATTATTGACTCCTTTAAGGAATATTTCAAAAATGTTTAAACCGTCATTATAGATGTATGGCTCGAGGATAATTATGTTAAAAATCCGATAAATCTCTTGCTTGCTTATTCTTCTTCTAAATTTTCTGGAAAGAAACTCAACTGAATCTTCAATTTTTGGTGAGAATGTTTTTTCAATCCTCCAGTCTATGGGATTGAGATTAATGAAGGGAATATCTTGATTCCAGTCTTTATTAATATATGAATAATCGTTTTTATAAGATCCAGAAACTATGTTAAAATATAAATATTCATCAGGAAGTTTTTTATCACCTCTAAAGCAATTAGACTCTTCTATTGAAGGTGGATTTGATATATTTTCAATAACGGTTGCAAACTTTCGTAAATAACTATTTTTAACATCTAAACCTATTTCATCACTTCGATTCAAAAAATTATTATTTAAGAAGTAATTAAAAAAAGGTAAATAACCTCTCATTTGAACAAATAGAACAGTTTTACCAATTAGGTCTGGAGTAAGAGCCTTAGATTGCTTTGGATAAATCGGATCGCCACAAGAACATATTGTAAAGTCTTTTGGATATTCGCTTTGAGAAAAGCAAGTAGATGTATCTCTGTTCCTTAAAGTTTCCTCAACAAGAATCTGATTACTCATTTCTTCCGACTTTAGATTCTCTATAACTTCGATTTTATAAATACATATTTCAGTTGTAGACTTAAATCTATTGTTAATTGATTTTAATCTCCCCCAAAAAATTCGGCCCTTTTCTTTAAAAAATGCATCTTCTAAATCCGAAACAATATTTATAAACGAATAATCAGGACTAGGTCTACTGCATGAGCATGCAAAAGCTATATTTGTAGATATTAATATTAGTATAAAACTACAAAATAGAGATAATCGAATACAGGAAGCTGACATTTTTACCACTTTTATCTTAAACAAAAAAGTACTCTTACCTAGCTTGAAATTTTCATTATACTTACTATCGACAACTATAAACCTCTACTATAATTATTTATTCAATCTATTCACTTCATACTAAAAACCAAGTAAAATGCTCTTATGCCAGAATTACCCGAGCTGCAATCGGCGTTTTACTCAACCTCAATCAAATCAACAAACTATCAGTGATAATCAGCATCTCGAACGTTTTGTCATTTCATTTTATTTCACGATAATTCACACCATTTCACGATTTCGGTCGGATTGGTCGGATTGGTCGGATTGAGGTCGTACCAGACTTACTCAAGGTCGGATTAGTTAAAAATAAAGTCTAAATGACTCATCTTCGCCTCCCTATTCTTCATATTTCATTGAAGAAACTTAAAAGGAGATCGACTATGAACAGTTTTTTACGGATAGGCTTCTTTGTAATTACAATCTTGGCCTCCAAATTATTTACGCTCTTATGGCCAGTATTGCGTCCGCTTCTTTATCTCTACGTCACTTGGCTCTCAATAAACATAATGAGACTTATGGCGTGAGTTTCAAAACCTAAAGGAGTTTGCGTGAATCCTTCTCGCGTCTTACTCCTTTAGGTTTTGAACGTACCACACCATTTTGTTATTCATGTTACCAAGACTGCTCAGATGGCCAATGTAAGATTTGTGGAAGCGACGACCTAATGAGACACCTTAAAGACGTAGGAGTTGAATACGGCACTGATTGGGTTATCAAAAGTATCCTCGAAGAAGCACTTTCAGAAATCGATCTTGAAGAATCTTTTGAGCAAATGATTGACAACTTCTATGGCCAAGAAGTTCAAATAGGCTTCATTAAGATGAACGTTTCTACTGCTATCAAGAATCTCGATCCTATCGCTTGGAACATGGCCAAATCAGAATACCTAGATACTCATATTGAAGATGAATCTGTTATTGATATTGGTGAGGACCACTATTGGAAGCATGACCTTGAGTCCTTACTTAACGAACAATGACTTTTTTAATCACTATAAATTTTTTTCAAGTTATTTAAAACAAAAAACTAAAGCCTTTTCCCACCATTTTATGTGAGTCCAGCTAGCAATCTGCTGCTTAAGGATATTTTCTTTTGTTTGAATTTCAGTTTTTAGAGATAGAGAGTCATTCCAATCAGAAGAAAAATAGAACTTTTTTGAATCAGAGTACTGTCTAATTCCAATATAGATTTGAGGATCCCTTTGACGAAAACGAGAGTGATTACAAATTCTAATATGAAATGATTGTGCAGGATAATCCGCTATAAATGTTAACAAATTTTGCGTGCTTGCCTTCCATTCACATACAGCAACCTTAGCATATACAAAAGGCATACTATTTTTTGTCGTTAATGATCTTATTACTCGATTGTTACCATCCCCTGATAAAATATACTCATTAAGCTCAGGATGCTTTCTCAACTTGATATAAGAATCACCTTTTCCCTTGCGTGGCATCCACCCTGTTTTGGTCCCTTCTTCTCCAGGGTCTCTCTTTCCATTAAACTGAGTTGCCGTTAAAACTTTTTCTTTAATATCCCAGAGGGATTGATAACTTGGATGATCAGTCCAAACGACTTGACTCAAGGGTATCTTACGCGTAGCTATATGCATGACTTGAACAAATAGACCTTCATGTCCAATAAATAAAACTGACTTTATTCTTTCAATCAGTTCATCTGGGCGTGCCTCAAAATCAAAGAGAACAAGCCCTTCCGCAGGAAAAAGACTTTCTAAATCCTCATCTTGATAAAAAAGTAGATTCTTCCTTTTTAACATCATTGGTTCGACGAATATTGTAAGTCTTTCTGTTTTAAAACTTGAAAATAAAGCATCAAAAGAAAGAGTGAACCAGAGATTATCACTGGAAAAAGAAAAGCATGGTAGCGATAAACTTTAAAAAGTAATCCTCCGATGGCTGCCCCAGAAGCAAAAGCAAAAATAATCCCCATTCGTATAAAGTTGGCCCGCCCTTCATAAGTCATTCCATTAATTCGGTTTTTATTCAATACTCTCACAATTCCAATGCCTAAATCTGTTGTAAGCCCTGTGAGATGGGTAGTTCTAATGATAGATTTAGAAACTACTGTTATTGTTCCATTTTGGATTCCACAAACAAGGCACAAAAGACTCAAAAGCAAAAACTCTCTCCATCCCATAGCGTTTTCTCCAAAACTTCCAAATAAACCTACCCCCCCTAATAAATAGACCGATAACAAAAGAAAAAACATAATTCCAAAGGATAGATAATATTTTGGCTTCTTCTTAAGATGAAGCCTTAAATCAACGAGGTAACCACTTGTTATACTTCCCAAGAGAAAGAAAAGTGGAATCACTAACAAAAATAGTGCATTTCCAATTTCACCATATCCAACCGCTAATCCAAAATTAGTTGCTATACCAGTGATGTGCGAAACAATATGTTGACCGGCCATAAGACCTCCAACATTTATCATGCCACCTTGAAAGCCCATAACAAGCCATATCATCATATTATCTGCTGAGTAGTGTGAAATAGATGAATTTCCGTAGAGCATTTACGCCTTCTTTAAGAAAGATGCGACCAATACGATTTAAACGTCACTAACCTTTCCTTCAATATGTTTAGGATCATTTGTAAGAGATATATTTCTAACCAATGTACCTCTTTATTGCCGTAAAACCACCACCTTTAACATCAAGATCCTTAATCAGTGTTACTGAGTCCCCATCTACTAACTTTACTCCATTGCTATCAAAAGTTGGTTTTATATCATTAGGTTCATTCTCTTGAGGAACTCCTGCCTTAGCCCATTCTAGAGTAGAATCATCCAAATAAAGTTGATCGAGTAAATCTGTGGCCCACGCCTCTCCATTAAATCGACTTAAAAGCCCATAACTCATGACCTTAACTGAATCAAATTCACTCCAAATACTTTCATTCAAACAACGCCAATGATTAACATCCATTAAGTTCACATTAAATATCTAATTATTTACATAAAATATATAATAAAACGAACACTATTGCAACAATGGTGCATTTGCAATATGATGCAATAATGAAAACACATCGTGATGTACTCTCAATTTTAAAAGCTAAAAACTTAAGGCTTACTCCAGCAAGAAGAGCCTTGATTCAGTACATTTTAGATAACAAAACCAAACAGATTTCACTTCAAAATATCAATAACTACTTAGAGAAAAATATTAAGGGTGTAAATCGCTCTAGCATCTATCGCAATTTAGAACTCCTTAAAAAACTAGAAATTATTCAAGAACTCAATTTACCCAAAAAAGGAAAGCATTTCCGATACGCTTTCGATAATGACATCCATCATTTCTATATCTGTAAAAAGTGTGGCAAGGCAACCAACATCGAAAAATCATTATACGATAGAATTGAGAAAGCTTTAAAAAGTATAAAGGGGTTTTTAAAAGCCGACATGTCCATAGTTTTCTATGGTTCTTGCCTTATTTGCAAAGAAAGTAGAGCATGACACCTCAGCAAAAAGAACATTACGACCAATTTGTTCAAGAAATTGAACAAGAAATGGAAAGACTTTACGATCATATTTATTCATTCAACGACGAGAATGTTCAAGTTGAAATAATTTTCGATAACCTTCTCTATGGCAAAAAGGTTTTCGATTCACATTTTGATAGAATATTCCCTCAAGATATAAGGAGGCTTTCGGCAATCCACTGGACACCTGTCAAAGTAGCCAGAAAAGCTGCATCCCTTCTTTGCAGTCAAAAAGGAACGAAAGTATTAGATATTGGCTCTGGCTGTGGAAAGTTTTGCCTTGTCGGAGCTGCGACCCAACCAGAAAGTCATTTTCACGGAATTGAACAACGCTCACATTTAACAATTACTGCCAAACAATGTGCTAAAAATTTGAATCTCGTAAATGTTAGCTTTCAAAGTGGCAATATGAATGCTTTGAATTGGCATGAGTTTGACTCATTCTATTTTTACAATCCATTTGGAGAAAATACCTTATCTGAAATCGTCAGAATAGATTCTGTAATGGCAGCCAATTTAGAGCTGTATTACTCCTACGTAAATACCACAAGAACGAAACTTTCTACTCTCAAAACAGGAACGCGAGTTGTAACATTTCATGGTTTTGGTGGTACTTTCCCAGATGAATATCATTTGAAATATTCTGAAAAGGTGGGTAATGGTGAACTCGAATTATGGATAAAATCTTAGAAAAGATATCCCCCCCTCCGATTACTTACTGGACGATTATCATTTAAGAATATGGGATTATTCTTATCATCTCAAAAAAAGGCTTAAAGAGCTTTTCACTCTAGAAAAATCATCGTCGCTACCTTTCCTCTAATAAGGTGGCAAAACAAAAAAATATTTAAAAATACTATATCTTAAAAGCTGCTAAAAACTCACCAATCCCTTTATATCCAAGTGCGTCAGCTAAATGGAAAAGCGTAGTGAGTTTGGAATTAGATTTGCCACCAATAATCTCATAAATTTGAGATTTAGAAATTTCAGCTTCAACGGCCAACCAATCTACTCTCTTACTTTCTGAAAGCTCTGGAACACATTCAGCAAGGGCCTTTGGAATGGAACGACCAAATTTCCTTAATAAGCTTATTTCTTCCTCAGAGTAGACAACGGCTCTCTTTCTGCCTGCCTTGGAGGGAGTGGTCTTCTTCGAGGATTTGTTAATTTTTTCTAGGGTTGCCATGAAATAAATTTTAGTGAGATAATTAAAAATAGTCGTCCGGCGCACCGGACTTTTACGCCGTAATGGTAAAAAAGGACTGAAATGGGATCAAAGAAAACTTTCTACTACCTTGATGACTCTAAGGAGTTGCTTGACGCTTTTAGCCATATGGCGGCAGACTTCGGCCACGAATGTTTTACTTTTAGTGATCCTTTCGGTTTCATAGAAGAGTTCAAGCAAAAACAGCTAAAAAGCGGAGTGCTTCTTATAGACCTTGATTTTAAGATCCCTCATCTGGATGGGATCAATGTTATTGAAGCGTTAGAAGAAAATAACTTTTGCAACTTTGATATCGTGTATCTCTTTACTGGCCAGATCATGACTCCTTCTTTGCGTGTCAGGCTCAACCAATTCAACTCCAATCGAGTACAATATCTTTTAAAAAACAGCGAAAGCTTTGTTCAGCTTTTGGAAATAAGCCATCAAAATGCTAATTCATATATTTTGGAACATAGTTCAGAGAACGACCGACTTGAATATCAAGCACAGCAGAGAAACTATGATCCCACGAGTGACTTTACGGAAGAAGAACTGACATTTGATAATGGAATGACCATCCTTGATGCTGGATGCGGTTCTGGAGTTCTTTCACGCCTAATCGCGATGAGGAATGTGAATAAGGATATAAATATTTATGCCGTAGATAGCAGCGAAGCAAGGATTAAAGATGCCATCAAAAGAAGCCAGGACGAAAACCTCTCATCAATTAAGTTTAAAGCAGGAAATCTTACCAACCTTGACTTTGCTGATGAATCAATAGACGTCATCATTAGTCGTTTTGTGTATGAGCATAATCCCAATAAATTTAAAGAAATTACAGAAGAGGCCTATAGAGTCCTAAAGAAAGGAGGAATCTACTATGTCATTGACAGCGATGGAATACTTGCAAATATGGGGAGCAAGAATCAGGAGTTTCTTAAATTAAAAGGAGATCTTCTTGATGGATTACAACATATTTTTGAGCCCTACCCTTGCCGAAAGCTTCCATCTTTTCTAGCAACTGCCGGTTTTAACTTTTCAACGCCACAGCTAGTCCCTATGATATTTTTTGAAAAGCATGATTTAGAATATGAAGATCACTTGTGGCGAATGCGTTTTGACTCATTCAATACTCTTATGCAAAAAATTATTGGCGAAAGAACTGATTGGTTTAAAGAGCTATTTTTTAAAGAGCTTTGGAGTACCGAACATTTATTTTACTATACTCGTTTTATTTTCAGGGCATACAAATAACTTTTTATTTCAAACAAGACCTTAAATCCTGTCAATAAGCTCATCCGCCATAACCACATCCTTAAGTGAAGGATTCCCCATTACCGCATAGGCCATATCTGAATCCAGAGTAATTGCAAAAGGAAGATGCGTACATTGAAGCGCATTTAAAATCATTGAGTCAGAAAAACCAATACCAACATCGGTGCAAAGTTCTATTGCTTCTTCCCAAGTAATTTTTTTCGTAAAAATTTCTTTTTGATCTTCTTTATAGCTACTTAGATAACTCACATTTAATCGCTCTAGAGCTTTAAATTCCATCTGCAACTGCTTCTTCAAGTACGTTTCACAAATAATTTTCCAAAGCCTTATTCCAACTTTTCCAGATTGAAAAAATGATTGGCGGATTTTTTTGATTTCTCTATCATTAAAAACGGGTTCTGCGCCTTGATGAGTTTCCCGATTGTAAAGAATAGAAGATTGAGCTTTGATTGCTTGCTTCTTCTTATTTGAAAGATCAATTCCCGAACTTGGATGGATTGCAGTCCTTAAACCTTCTGTTAAAAGCAGCCTTCTATAAAATTCTAAATACTCTTGACTCGTATTAACTGTCGTATATAGAGCGATTTCTTCTTTTTCTAATTTGTTTTTAACAAATTCAAAAGTTCGGGTGTGAAATTTCTTTGGCTCATAATTAAGAGTAATGATTACATTTGCATCAAGGATGGCACCCTCAACTGAAATACCTTGCCTTTTCAAATCTGCTAAATAGTCATCAAATTCTGAAAAACGTACAACTTGTCCCATTTACTTTCCTATATCTGCGCAGAAATGGAGTCATCTGGCCTTTTTGCAATTTTAGGCAAAGAAGTCTCATCCATTTCATTTTCTTCTAACTCTGCTTCACGAGCAATTTCATTGATGCGTTTAATTTGCTCTTCTGAGATAGGCAGATTACGGGCCTTATCTGAATCTTTCTTAAAAGCTTCAACGTCACTAATTCTTTTTGTTGTCATTTTCTTATCTCCTTGGTCGATTTTAGCTTATATTACCATCGAAAAACGACCTATAACCACCCAATTTTACAGGACTACTTCAGAGTTTAAAAGAGGAAATTCCTTTCCAATCTGCTGAATCTGAGGGTGAATTCTTTTCTCTTCACCCGTGGCCAAGGTCACATTTGAGTAGCCTAAATTAAGAATCTCTTGAGCTACTGTTAGGCCATCCTCTTCACCTAGTTCATAATCAACATAGATCGCAACTTCTTCTTTATTTTCGGGAAGATTCGCAAAAAACTGAGCCGATGACGAGTAACCCTTGAAAGCAATCTTCTTGGAGTTTGCCATTCCCTTCCAGTATTTGAGGTTTAATGACTCATCATCAATTAATACAATTTCTTTAATCGCTTTTGTTATCATCAAAGGCAAAGTAATTGTGACTTCGGTGTAACGATCCAACTCTGATCGAAGTGCAATCTCACCGCCCCAAGACTTAATCGTTTCTTGAGCATGAGCAAGACCACAACCTTTACCTTTGGCCTTAAGAGTAAAACCATAATTAAAAATTCTGTTTATTACATCGTCTGAAACACCATGACCATCATCCTTAATTCTGATGATAGCCTTATCGTGTAATTTTCTGGCTAAGATTGATATAGTAAGCGTTGAATTGATCTTTCTCGCTTCAATCGAGTTGTTAATGATATTTGAAAAAATTGTTTTAAGTTCATCTACATTTAAAAGAGCAAATAGCCCTTCTTCAATATCACTTTCAAATTTAATTAAGTGACTTTTAGAATACTCAAACTTCTTTACATTGATAATTGTATAAATCTTTTTAGATAAATTTGTTGTTGCCAAAGGCGAAGATTCAAGTTTTTGATCAAATAAACGATCTGTCATGGCATCAATATTTGATTGAATCGCCTCTAAGATTTCAGTCTCATCCTCTGTTAGACGATCAAGGGCTAGTTCATGAAGTGTTTTGAGTGCTGCCAAAGGACTTTTTAGATTATGTCCTAGCGTCTTGGTTAAACGAATAACTCTCTCGTTGGCTTCATTACGACTATTGATATGCTCAATTTGAACTAGTGTATTTGAATGCCGTTTATTGATTGCTGATAGAATCTTGTAAGCAATCAGGAGAAATAGCATCAACAGCGAGAAGAAAACTGTAAAGCTGGCACCATTTTCTTTTAACGTTGAAAGAATCGTCGTATGCGGTAGTGTGTATATAATATCAAAAACTTTTTGGTCGATATAATTTTTTGATTCGATTTTTGAAGAACAATTCCCATCTCCCCAAATTGTTTCATCATTAAGTCCAAGAACACCTAAGCATGGAAGGCCAAACTTTTTATATTGCTCTAAAGATGAAATAAAGTGAGCATTATTTCCTGATTGATATAAATGAGGAAGAATTGACGTAGCATCTCCATGAAGCTTATCTTCAATCATTTTCATTCGAGTTCTTTCGTGATTTTTATGGATAAAAAGAGTGAAAATGGCACTGATTACCACAAGTGTAATAATCGTGCTTAAAAGAAGGATTCTTTTTTGCCCCTTAAAATTGATGGAGAAGTTCATTATTGAATCCTCCTAATACTCTTGATGTAATAGAGGTTATTCACGAATGTTTGCACAGAACCATTATTCTCAATGAGTTGATGAAGGCTATAAGCTCCCTCTTTATTCCCTTCAGGATTAGCCAAGAAAAACTCTGATTTGCCGTCTATTGGAATCTCTTTAATATTTCCATTTAAAAGCTCAACTCTTAGCTTACTAAAACCAGATAAAATCACACCATTCCGTTCTTTTGTTGAAGTTGGCCCAGTTATAGAAGAAACTCCATAGGGAGTTGGCCAAAGAAGTGCTGTCCTTAGTGTTTTTTCATTCTTATTTACGTTCAAACTCGGTTTAAACTTTGAATCTGTAATAAATGAACGAACCCACCAACACCAAAATGATCTTTGTTTTAATTGGGGATATTTCTTTAAGGTCGTTTCATCATATATAATTTGAAGACCATTCTTTTCAGTGTCTACAATTTTTCCGTTGACATGAGTGGCAATGATATTATTTCCTGCTAGAAGTTCTTTTGCTTTCAGTTCAATAGAGAACTGTCCAGTATTTCCAACTATTGTAATCGCGTCTTCAGGATTTAATTTCGTGCGAGATAAAATATCTTTTACGAGATAGCCTTTGTAATTGATCTTTCCTAGCTCTTTGAATTTTGGATGATAATTTATAGTTTCTAATTCTACGCTTTTTAAGTTTTTAAAATCTATGGTTTGGACTTTGCCATTTTCGACAACAAAAAGCTTATTAGGCTCCGATTCGGCCCAAGCTAATTGAATAAAAATGATTAAAACTCCAATAAGTCTTAGCATAATTTCATTATCTCTATATTCACTCGACTAGGGTCAAGAAGATAAAACCTCGCAAATTTTTTGCCTCTAACTTCTGTTGTTCCAACACCTTTATTTTTGCAATCTAATGGAGGCATTGAACGAATGTCCATTTTAGAGCCTTCTGCAATTTTTAAAATTTGATCGAACCGATCTTCTTTTACTTCAAATGCAATATGCTGAGGAGAAGGCAATCTCTCATAATTGAATGGTACGAGTAACAATTCTAATTCAACTGATTTATCAACAAGAACAACCCCTTCTTTTCCTGTTCCTGTATCTATAAAGGTATTTTCCAATGGAAAGCCTAAAATGTTACTGTAGAACCATTGAGATTTTACAACATCCTCACATCCAATAATTAAATGATTTACTCTCATGCTTCTTGCTCCGCTACTTTTTCTTTTATTTCTTTAACTATCATTCGGTAATCATCTTTTTTGCGGCAGATTTCTGCTATCACTTCCTTTAAATAGTCGTGGTCGTGTAAGTTTGCCTCCATCGCCTCTACTGATGAAAGCAAAACACCTAGATGATTGTTAATCTTGTGAATAAGACTAGTGGACACTGTTTTCATATTCGACCTCCAAAGGAAGCTGAATTTCTTTAGATTGCTTCCTGTTCAGGGCATAACGAATTGTTCTGTCAGTTATGCCTAAATCCTCCGCCGTTTTAAGGCGATGCTGATTATTCATTTCGAGATATTGCATAATGATCTCGTCCCTAACGATCTCCATATAAGCCTTTAGCCCCACTTCACAAATAAGTTTTTTCTGAGCACGGGTAAGCTTTGGAGTTTTTGGCTTTTCTTCGACTGGTAAAAACTGAGCTGGTATATCTTTTCTCTCAACAATCCCCACACCATTTCTTGTCCAAAAATCAACAAGTGATTCAATATCACGAGTATTATTTTTAAAAGGTAGAGTCACAAGAAAATCACGGGCTTCATCAGTTATAACAACTTTTCGAACTTCTTTCGAAAGGTAAAAATTTAGAAGAGCCAATATATCGGCAGGACGATCTTTAAGAGCGTATAGTTGAAGCTGAATATGGGAGATACGAGCATAAAAATCTGTGCGAAACTCCTTAGATACGATCAACTCGGTCAAATTCTCACAGGTAGCAGTAATGATTCTAAAATTTGACTTTACGGGAGCTGTTGAGCCAACAGGATAAAACTCTTTTTCATCAATGGCCTTCATCAGCTTTTGCTGTGCTCGCATCGAAAGTGAATGAATTTCATCAAGAAAAATCAAGCCTCCATCTGCTTTTTGAAGAAGCCCAATTTTATCTTTATCGGCTCCTGTGAAAGAGCCTTTCTTATGACCAAAAAGTTCTGACTCAATAAGGTTGTCAGCAAATGAAGCGCAGTTAAGCGAAATAAATTTATTATCTGGTATGCGGCAAGCTTCTTTAATCAGCTTTGCTACGACAGTTTTTCCTGTACCTGTTGGCCCTTTAATTAAAATAGGCTTATCTGAAAGATAAACTCGCTTTATCATATTAAGTTCATCAAGAGTTTTTTGATGAGTCGTAATATAGCTCTCATGAATAAGAGATTCGACTCTTTTTTCAGAGTCAAACACCACATAGCTTTGAAGTGTGTAATCAACTTTATCTTGGGTTACTGGTTTAGCAAGGTAGTCTCTTGCCCCACTGGTATAACCTTGTTCGACGATACTAGTTTCTTCATGTCCAGTGAGAATTACGGAGTAAAGATTTCTTCTTTTGCAAATTTTAGCTAGCTCAAGACCAGCAAGTTCAAAATCTAAATCAAGGTCTAAGAAAATCAAATCATAGTGATTACTTAGAAGCAGTTTCTTCGCTTCATCATATGTTTCAGCTTCCTCGATCTCATGCGACTTAAGAAAACCTTTAAGTGTGATGCGAGCAAGCTTATTGTCTTCAACAATCAAAATTCTCATTTTCAGCCTTCAAAAAGCGGAAATATATTTCCGCCCCCAATACCATTTCTTTCCGGTATTTATCCTCTACAAACCTTTGTGGCAAGTGAATTTTATTTATGAAAGTTTTAGGTATAGAAATAGAGCTAACTTACCGATAAAACGTAAAAAACCTTTCTAATAACAAGCAGACTTGTGGAAACATCAAATTTTTTAATTGCTAATACTCACAAAAATATAAATCACTTCGAGAAGATCGAAGAACTGATTAAAAATTCAAAGCAAGTTCGAATCATTTGCCCATTTATTTCTAAAAGCAAAGCCGAAAGGCTAGTGCAATATCAAACTGAAGAACGCCATATAGAGGTTATTACAGAAATAACAAGGCGAGGAATTGCAACTGGTGTACAGCTACCAAGCACTTTAAAAATTTTACTAGAAGGAGGTGTCAAGGTTTCTTATATCGGAGGAAATCTTCATTCAAAAATATTCTGGTTTGATGATGATAAAATTTTAATTACATCTGCAAATTTAACAAACAATGGCCTTGAGAACAATTTTGAGATTGGAGTCTTATTTGATAAACCTTGTAATCCCTGTCTTGCTAAAGGAATCGACTTCTTTAAAATTCATAAAAGAATAAATAATTTATGGAATGATTTAAAGAGAAAGGAAACCTCATTATCAGTTAAATCATTACAATATTTATTAGATATAGAAGCACAAACGAAGGAAATTAGAAATAAGTTACTACAGCACTCTGATGGAGACATTGGGATAAAATACGCTCCATCTCCAAAGGAAAGTGATAATTTATCCCAAATAGATATTGATTTAGAAGCTGGAGGTCTATTTAAAGGATTTACTCAAGAAGATTGGAGTGCATTTGACCATGGCTTCGCTGAGATCAACAAAGAAAATGTCGAAAAAGTTAAAGAGATTTTAACAAAGAAAATTCATCCGATTCTTCAACGATTTTATGAAGGCCTACAGTTTTCACGAGAGCTACCAATTAAACTAGAAGATTTTGACAGAGGATATTCTCTAAATAGATGGGTAAAGAACTATTTTCCAAACTACCGTTATCTTTGGCTGGTAAGGAAAAGAAAAGATAAAAACCCAATCCAACATATTGGCGAGCCATCGTTAATTATCGGGATTGGCAAAGATGAAAAGAAAGGAAATTGGTTTGAAATAAGAGCAGGAGTAGAAGAGCTTAATGAACCCAAACTAACTAAGTTCGGGCGACAATTTTTGTTAAATATTAAACAAGATATTTCAAGAACTATAGATACACTTCAATCACTTGGTGAAGGATGGTTTTTGACTCATGAAAACAAGATTGGTGAAACTTATTCGGAAATAGCCACAAAAAATATTTCAAGGGAAATACTACTTAATCTTATCGAAGCATACCTGACAGATCAGAGAGAAAGAATTGCAGACATTCATATTCGTAGGAAATACTACCTTAACGATTCATCTGATGCCGCAATTTTGCTAAGTGAAAAAATCATTTTCAACACTGCAAATGATATGAAATCGCTTCTCTACTTTTTTGATCTGGCTCATAAAAGAATATAACGATTTATTAAAATCTTCTTTTCTTATTTCTGTGTCTATGACGATTACTAACATAATCAATCCGAGGCCCTCTAAAACTAGACCCTCTCGCAGGATGAACGAACTGAACTATACGTCTGTTTTGCTGAGGATTTTTAATATAAAAAATAAAGTCCTGCATCCACTTCCAAAATGAATTTACCTTTCCAAGAGTTTCATCTCTAAACATTACTAAAAAGTCTTCCTTCTTTATCGGAAGGACATAGGCGGTAATATCATCAGAGATAATTGGGATAAGCATCCACAAAATCTGTTGCCCAAAATCAAAAAAGACAGGAACATTTAAACCAGTCCACTTATTTAACAATGAGGACTCATTCACAAAAAATTTTCTAACATGAGCAATACTTGTACCTGAGTTATAGGCCTTCTCAAAGTTCGCTTCATCGTTATTGAGGCGTTTTCCATCTACAACCCAAACTATATTTTTATAAAATTCATTCCTAGACTTACGCTCTTCTGGTTTTATTGGTGAGTGTTGAAACTCAAGGATTATACCTAAACTCGTTTTTACATCAGCAATATGCCTTTCACCTGTTATAGGGTCTTGATGTACAACTTCCTGCCATTCTTTTGGGAAATAGCCTTTCCAATCTCTGTGCCATTGAGTCTCAGGCTCCCACCAATGGTCACACTCCAACTTTCCCTTGTGTGCCCAGTGATGAATAATTTTTGCTCCACACTTTGGAATCATTGGACTTTTACAGTTAGGACATAGGCCATTTAATCCTTTTACAGCTTCACTCCTTGCGTCATTTACTATTGCATACTTCATAAAAACCTCGATTTCTTGCGCTTCAAATGTTACGACATTTAAGCACAAAAACCGTTACGGGTTCAAGAGAGGTATTTTCTGAAAAAACCGTTACATAAAGAGAAAGAGCAATTTGTAGTCATGACCAAAGGCCAACTTATTGGCTGGGGACATGCTGATGTTAAAAACCTACTCAGAATGGCAAACAAAGCACTTACTCAAAATATTGATATAAACTCCAAGCTTACAATTCGTGAAGTCGAATGTGCTCTTGCTAGAGAATGGTTTGATATTTTCATTGATAAAGGAATTACTAAGGAAGTTACAAGAAAATTAAATTCTAGAATCGGTCACGTTCAGTTTATTCACGTTTTATCACACTCTGTTGATGGCTCCCTTCATTGGCGACGAATTGCAAATGGTGACAAAATTCATGACCCAGAAATTTCAATTGCCTACATGATGGCAAATCTTCTCTCTTCTGGTGATTTTAAAGGACTAAAGCGTTGCGAACGTAAAGAATGCAAAAAGTATTTTATTGGAAGAGCAAATAAAACTTGGTGTTCTGAAAGCTGTGGTTCGCACTTTAGAGTAAAAAAAATGAGAAAGAAAAAGAATCAAGACAAAATTTAATTCTAGTGACCCTCGCTAACAGCATCTGCGGAAATTAAATTCCGTACTTTCGGAAAATATTTTCCGTCTAATAAAAACTCACGAAATCTAACATTTCACATAACCCTTTAAATTCAAAATACTTTTCTTGAAAATTCAAAATTCTAAAAATTGGCACAGAACTTGATCTAAGAGCTTCACGAAAATCAACCTACAAAAAGGAGGTAGCGTGAAAGTATACCACTGTCGCCGATGTGCGAATGAATTAAAAAGTCTCTGGGGATTTAAGTATTGTGATGGATGCAATTGGGATTCAGCAGAGATCATACCTTTCAAAATTAAAAATCTTAATCTCATCAAACAGCGTAAGGCCATGTTGAACATGCTCAAGCCGTTCTAAGGAGAAAGAATGGAAAAAAAATTAAAGATAGGAAACGAAGTGAAAGTTTTTACCAAAGATGGAAAAGCCTATGAGGGCATTCTGATGGATTGTCATAAGGGATACCTATCAACCTTAGCAAGACTGGGCATCATACTGACATTTCCAATGAACTCGATTTTAAACATTATCAAAATTTAGGAGAAAAAATGAACTACATTTTACTTGGACTATTACTCTTATCGACGGCCTGCTCATTTAAAAGTCCAGACAAGGCAAATGAATCAAAACCTGTAACTGAGTATCAAGAGCTAAAGCCAGAAGACCTCGCCAAGATGGATACTGATGGAGATAAGCTAAATGATCTTGAAGAAAAAGATCGTGGCCTAAATCCTTTTGTTGCAGACATTCCAGAACTCAGAGTACGGTTTTTGCAAAACTACTCAATGAAAGTGAACTGGCACGTTAAAACACCTGATGGCGTCGATCATCCAGATTCTACTTGGGATTTTACGATTGATACTCGTGTTGGTCGCAATGACCCTGACTTCAAATATCGCGTGGGAGAAATTCTCGTTAGAAATAAGGCCTTTAATGAGGCGGCTCGAATTGGTAAATTTTCCTCACATAGCTGGGGAGAGATTAAGGAATCAGATCTTACTCGAGTAATCTATCCTGACGTTGATACACGTTTTTATGAAAAATATGCACTCTCAACTGGCAAATACTTTGATAACCCATCAGTAGTCATTGATACCGTTACCGTTGAGCTAGAAAACTCTGTGCGACTTCTTCCATCTTCTATTTATAGCTCAGTGAAAAACCTTGAGTTAAATTTTTACTACTATAACTATGAAACAGAATCCTATGAATTGCTGGAAACGAAAGTTATTGAACGGCACTTTAATCGTGACATAAATGAAACATTTTCAGTGACTCTCGAAAATGTACCCGTTGACCTGATTTCTCAAAACTATCTCAAGCGTGGGGAGTTTATTGTTTCAGAAGTAAAAGATTTTGAAATTCCAGAAATTGAATCCAAATATTCAGAGCTAATGAAATCAGTGAAAAACAAAACGATTCAAATGGTCATTAATACACCCCTTGAAACCAGAGCAATGTATGTCGCTCCCTTCAAAAACAAAAATCGCTTCGTCGACCTGATGGACAATGTTTACCCTAAGCAATTCAAGGTTGAAGAAGATGAACTTACGAAAGTTGGCCAATTTGAAAATAACCTAAGCGACTATACCCACCTACGAGAGGTTAAAGGTGAAGATAAAAAAGGAAAATGGTTTATTTTTACGGATCGTCTAGCTCAGACATATCTTAACCATGAATTTAAGCCAGAGGACGTTGTTATTCTTTCTTATCTTACAGGGAAAGAGTTGGCTGAACAATCATCTGAAAAAGTAAATGCCCTTCGGTATAGCGTATCTGGCAATGACGACTATGAGATTTATCCACTTGGCAATATTTCACCAAATTCCGTCGTTGATTTTCAACTATATGCTGGAAAACGTCTTGGCGAAAAAGTAGATAAAAAAGAAGATCGTCCCTCAAGTAGCGGTGGCTCGTGTGGGCGCAACTGCACAACATGGCACTATAACTGTCATATCAAATTCAATAAGTTTATGAAACGTGATGAGGGATTTGAATTTAAGAAAGATTTATCAGAAGAGTTGGGACAACTGTCTTTAATCATTAACGAAGATGAGTTTAATCTTAAAAAGCTTATTGAAGAAAAGAAAGTTGAAATCTATTGGGTCGATAAGAATCCTCACTTCCGTATTAGTGATATTTCTAAGATTAAAGAACTTTTCGAAGCTGATGAAAATGTTATCTCTTTAAAAATAACAACCTTTACAGAAACAACCTTTGAAGGCGTAAATCTTGTTTCTTACTCTGGAAGACAAAGCTATGGCTGTATGCAACTTACTGCGGCAGCTTCCTTCAATATGAAAATTCCTGTTTATGAAGGCTCTAAAGACTTTAACCAGTGGAGACATTGGTACAACTGGAATGTTCTTGGGATTGGGAAGAATCGTACTTACAAACAACCATTTACATTTGATGTAAGTAGCATCGTCAACAACTACCACAACTAGGAGAGAAAATGAGTTTTTTAATGCTAATAATTCCATTTCTTTATTCTGAAAAAATTTGGGCAAGAAGTTTAAAGGCTACAGCGGACAAACTAGCACAAGAGACAAGTCATATTGGCTTAGGTGTTGCTCTTTTTGGCCTTGGCCTCGCTGGAATTTACTTCATGCTAGGAAAGCAAGATGCCGCTACAAAGATGACTCAGGCACTTATGGGTGTTCTGATTTTAGTTTTAAGCCCAAGCATTATTAGCTTCATTAAGGGGTTAGCATAATGAAGAAGTTTCCACGTTTCTTAAAAACACTGCCACAGATTTATGGACTTAGCTTCTATGAAATCGCGGGACTTGTGATTGCTCTTTATGTTGCCATGATCTTTAAGTTTTCATCTTTCATGACATTGGCAATAAGTCTTGGAGCAATCGTAATTTTAAAAGTGTTAAAAAAGAATTTTGACTTCATTGGTTTCTTTCTCCCAGCGACTAAAAGAATTGATTTATCCACTCTTAAAGGGGGTAAAAAGTGATTCCTTTATTTAGCGCAAATGGACATGAACTAATATCAATGAATGGTAAAAAAAGTTGTTTCTATCAAATCATTCCCTCTGACATGGAGGGAATGGCTGAATTTTCAAAAGAAAGCATCTTTAATGATCTTGAGAAAAACTTAGTGGGTACTGAAGGAGAATTTAAACTCTACTGGTTAAATGGTAAACTATATCTCAATGCTTTTTCTGATATGGATATATCACATGGGCAAATCGTCCCATGTGATAAGCCTCTTGAAGTTTTTTGGGAGGCCCATGCAAGAGAAATTCATTTTTATGACAATTATCTAACTTGTGGTGATCAGTTTATAAAGGTGTTGGCCCTTTCTGACTTTCCCTCTACTTTGAATCTCCTCGACACTCTTAAATGGCCCGATTTTGTCATCATGGCAAGAAAGCTAGAAAAGACACAAGCTAAAAATAAGATCAATTTAAAACGGAAACTTCACTACTCTAGTCTCTTTAAAGGTATGAGAGATGTTGAATCAGAAAATGCTTATAATGAAGCTGAAAATATGCTTGATCGCATTACCACAGGAGAATGCGCCTTATTTCAAGTTGAAATTTTTATCGTTATCAAAGGCAAAACTAAGAAAAAACTAGATCAAAATGCCAAAGAAGCCATTGAGTATTTTAAAGGCGTGGATTCTAAACTCATTCAAGAGGAAAAAGGATTATCTCACTTTTA
>PCUW01000023.1 GCA_002787775.1 Bdellovibrionales bacterium CG12_big_fil_rev_8_21_14_0_65_38_15 | reverse complement strand
TTAGAAGGAATGCTTATGCTGAAACAAATTAGAAAATGGCTTCACTCATTTGTCACCGTGGCTTGTATTTTAAGCCTAGGGGCTTGTTCGACTATTGAGCCCACTGGTTTTTACCGTGCAAGTCGACTTCCTGCCAGTACAGATGTTGAAAAACTTGATTATTATTTAGCGGTTGATAGGCTTCATTACTATATGACCGAGTTTGCAAGCTTTCATTCTGGTAAACAAGATGAAGCTGTTATCGATGCTCTTCAATCAATTACCGCCAAACAAGTTTTAGATGAAAACATTCCTTATGCAAAATTATCTGATCCAGATAAGTTTGATACTGTCATCCAAGATATCTTAAAGAAGTATTATCCAGATATTCAGTTTAAAAAATCCGAACTTGTTTGGAATTATAACTTCTTAAAAAGAAAATTAACTGAAGCCTATACACTAAAAGAATCTAGACTTGCTAAGGTTTATAAGAATGTCGAAGCCGATGATTTAGTTGGTGAGATTGCTAAAGAGATTACAATTACAGATGTCACTCCAGAAACATTAACTCTAGATTCTGGTCATTATATTTCAAATAGAACAACTCGAGCTGTTTTTTGGGAAGCTGTTGAAAATGATAGAACGATTGAGTTTCATCTTGGTGAAGCTCGCGAGTTTGTTAAGAACGTTGAAGCTCGCGGAGGGGAAGTCCTTTATGAAGTTAATCCAATGGCGAGAAACTATAATAAAATATTTTTAGTTCGTTATCCCGGTGAAACAGAACATCGTGTGGCCATTACAAATATTGGTGGTCATGATCGTCTTGATCACTTAGTTCATCAAATCTCTTTGTCGAATTTAAGTTCGAAGAAAATTGTGAATAAAGTAAAAATTATTGGTGATCTCGATGATTTTCATGAACGTCTTTCAAGAAAAATAAAAGGGCGTTTAGAGCTTCTTCCTAAAGCCGATCGTTTAGTGATTGGTCAAAAGGGAGCTATTGACGGAATTTTCACACTGCAGTGGAAAAAAAGAGCCTTACAAAACTTATATGCTGAAGATCCTGATAGTGTAATTTCAGCCTTTGATCTAGATGATAGCAAAATAAAAGAAATCATTGATGGCGATGGTGTTATCTCTGCCCTTGATAATAAGTCTAAAATTGAAAAGGCTTTTGCTAAAGTTGAATCTAAATTTGAAGCTAAACCTGAATTATATCCTGCAAAATTTAAAGAATTAGAGTGGGATCTGAATGTTGCCGAAATGGCAGACTATGTCTTTAAGAATGCTGAAGGCAAAGATGTAAGGTGGCGTGTTGTTTCAAACGTCTGGGGCGATGAAATTGTTCCAGTCGCTAAAGCTCTTAAAGAATTGGGCCAAGATAATGTAACTTATATTGGTACGGCCGGTGCCTTTCCAGATAAAGGTTATAAAGTAGGGGACCTTGTTATACCAAGCCACTACTTAGATGCTAAAGGTAAAATTAAAGCACGAGGAACACCTCTTGAGGTTGAGGGAGCTAAGGTTGGAGGAGTCGTTGAACACGTCGCTTCACCTTTTGATGAAACCTTCCAGTGGTTATCTGAAGCTAGCCAAAGATCCGATCTTGTTGAAATTGAAACAAATTACCTTGGAAGAATTTTCGGTGCTCAAAACGATCATGTGCGCTCATATTTACTTGTTTCAGATATTCTAGGAAGTGAAGGTGAAACTCTAGCCAGTGCTTCATCATCAAAAAGAAGAAATTCATTAAATAAACTTTTAGAAGCACTTTATTCTCGTGACTCTGCCTTGTTTCCAACTGCACTTGATAAGCCGAAGTTGACTGGTGATGCTCTTAAAGCTTGGAATAAGCGCGCTGTAATTAATGAAGCTCTTCCTAAAGCCGGTGCATCATATCGATATCATCTTTTTTCAACTTACGAAGGACCTAATACTATCAATGGAGTTTTGGACCATGCCGATAGTATTCCCGTTTTTACAGATAACTTTCATAGCAGTAAATTAGTCGAAGCATCAGAAGCTTTAACTGTTTTGGTCAATAAGATTAGAAAGTCAGAAGCTCTGCCAAATCTTGCATTACCGATTAATTTCCTAGATGGAAAATGGAACCCTAAAACAGATCCGCTAAGAGTTTCACTCTTAGCCTCAAATGCTCAAACGGCACAGAAGTATAAAGCTGCTCTTGAAGAAGTTGCTGGCGTCATTGATCCATTATCTCGTTGGTTAACTGTCGATGTTATTACTGGGCCTCCACCATCAGACATGGCCAAAATTAAGGTTCCATCTTTTGTTGATGCAGATCTTTTAATTCGAGCATATTCAGATGGGGCGTATGCTCGATTTGGTTTAGATAGCTTAAATACTTATACGGGGAATCCTAAGTATGTAGAGCTTCCGACCATAAAGAGCTCTTCTGTTTGTGATACAGCTGCAAAGTTTTGTTCTCTTTCCTATTTTGAACCAGACGCACAAACAAGAGCGTTATTAGAAGAACTTCCAACTTTTGAGCAATTAGGTTCTAGTATTTCTTCAAAGAAAGCGCTTGAAGAAGCTGTCGCTGATCTTTCTCATCATTTAGCATCAAAAGGTAATATGGAAGAATTCGCAGCTACTGCTGAATTAAAAATTGTAAATTCACTACCAGATGGAAAGCTGGCTGAAATTGTTCCTGAGTTTAGCCCAACTAAAGGTCTTATCGTTAAGGTTAATATCACTCAAGCAGGTGTTAAAAATCCGGGGGTCGTGCTTGAAGAGATCGCTCACTTATATCAAATCATGGGGGATTATTTCCAACATCCTATCTATTGGGCCGAGATGACATTAAATGCAAAACACGGCTCAAGAAGAGCGCAACATTTCTTAGCCAAAGCAGAAATTGATGCTATGGATTTGATTCTTGACGGACAAGTTAGTGATGTCGATGTCACTCCAATTCAAAATTATTTTGAATCAAGAAAAGCGAATGCTGAAAAAGTCGTTTCAAATATTAAAACGATGGCAAATCAAGAAAACAAATCACGTAGAAACTTTGGTAAACAGTGGAAGCAAATGCAAACAGCACTTGAAGCTCAAAATTTAAAGCTTGACGATTATATTGCAAAAAATAATCGTAAAAAAGTTAAAGAAATGATCGAAGCTTTTATGCCTTGGGAAGAAATGGAGCCGGTTGAAGTTGCTTCGTGGACGAGATGGTTAGATGCTATGACAGAGCAAGTGCCTGAGTCGAAAAAAGTTGTTCTTTTTAGAGGTCTTTCTGGAGATTTAGTTCGAAGAAATGATGCTGGTGAACCATTTCTAATGGCAAAACTTTTAACTAAGAACCAGGGAAACTATACTCGAAGGCTTCGTTCTTTAAAAACTTATCGCTCAAAAATGGCAACTAAAGCGGCGGGAGAAATTCCATCTGATCCATCATCTCTTACTATGGTCATGAAAGCTCATTCTCATGATCCATTTGGTTCACCATTTATGTCTGCAGCTGATATGAATATAGCAAATACTTTTATTGATGGGTTTGAAAGTGGATCTGATAAAGCTGGTATTGCCGCCATTAATATCAATCCAAATCGTTTAATACAAAACGTCGTTTCTACTTATGGTGAAAATGAGCGACTCATTCCAATGATTTTATTTCCTGATGAAATAGCTCACCTCGAAGAATTTAGTGATGAGGTCGCTTACAATCGTACGGCCTTTCAAAGTCGAGTTGAGGATGCTTTAGGGCGAAAACTTAAAGCATCAGAGAAATCTATTGGCAGTAAAGATCGTTTAGCAGCGACTAAAGCTTGGTGGGAACTTGTAAATCCAGAGGGGCTTAATCCCTCAAAGGTCTCTAGAACTTGTAAAGATGTGATGACAATTTTTGCACAAGCAACAAATTAAGACCGTCTTGTCCCCAGAGTAATAGCCACGTAAGATAGAATTACTATTTTGCTGTGGGGACATGTCGAGTGGATCTAAAAAACTATCTAGATAAAGATCAATTAATTGCTAAACGTGATCAAATCAAGCGGATATTTTTCTATCGCGTCTGCGGCACTGGTATGGGGGCAGCCGCATGCTTGTTGAAAGAAAAGGGCTTATTGGTTGAGGGTGGTGATACCCAGTATTACCCACCAATGAGTGACTACTTAAAATCGACTGGAATAGTTTGTCATAAGCTTGGTGAATATGACGCCGAGCAATTAAAAAACTTTGATTTAATTGTTGTTGGTAATGTTGTTCCAAGAATGTCTGATGATGCTCGCACGATCGAAAACTCGGGAGTTGCTTTCTGTTCATTTCCTGCGGCCCTAGGCGCCTTTGTTTTAAAAGATACAAATGTCGTTGGTATCGCCGGAACACACGGAAAAACGACTACCACTTACTTTGCCACTCAAGTTTTTGAATCCATGAATCAAGAACCAGGATATTTTATTGGTGGAGTGATGGAGGGGAGACCCTCAGCTAAACTTGGTGTTGGTAAATACTTTTTCATTGAAAGTGATGAATACGATTCAGGTTATTTTGAAAAATTTAGCAAGTTTCAAAGCTATGAAATTGATCACCTGTTATTAACTTCAGTTGAATTTGATCATGCAGATATCTTTAAAGATCTTGATGCCATTAAGTCGGAATTTAGAAACTTATTTAAAAAAATTCCAAAGAGTATTATTTATAGTTCTGATTATCCTGCGATTCAAGATCTGAAAAATGAAAATCTCGAACATTATAAAAAACTTAGTTGGACTTCATATGGCTCAAACAATGAGATTGGACCCAAAATTTTAGAAACCTCAACATCCGGAAGTAGCTTCTCTTTAGATGGACAAACTTATAAAACAAACGTGATTGGACTTCATAACCTATTAAATTTATCGGCAGTTATTCTTTTTGCAAGAAATGAAGGATTTAGTTTTGAGCAAATTTCTGGAGCCATTAAAGATTTAAAAATGGTAAGACGGCGTCAAGAACTAAGAGGTTACTATCAAGGCGTTCCAGTTATTGATGATTTTGCTCATCATCCAAAAGCAGTTGATCTCACCTTAAATGGTCTTCGCGTCACTTATCCTAATCGAAAATTAGTTGTTGTGATGGAGGCTAACTCAGCTACAGCTAGAAGTAATATTTTTCAAAAAGAATTTGAACAAGCTCTACATGTTGCAGACGAAGTTGTGTTTGCACGTCCAGCCAGGCCAACCTCTGTCTCATGGGCCGGAAATCTTGATATTGATACGATGGCAAAAAATTTAACTTCCATTGGTAAAAGTAGTCGAGTGGTAGGGAAACTTTCAGAGCTAAGAGTTGAGATTGATCAACGAATCAATGATAAAACATTATTAGTAATATTAAGTAATGGTACTTGTTTAGGGCTATGGGAGTCGGACTTTGTTCAAGCTCTTAAGTCATAGTTTATTTATCTTTACGATTTTATGCCAGAGCTTATTCGCTGATGATAAGAGAGAAATTGCTGTTTCTAAACTTATAAAAGATAAGAAAAGGCACCTACAAGAATATTTAAAAATTCATTCTCAATTTAATAAACAAGTCTGTCGAGCCGGTGCCGAGGAAAAATATTGGGAACTCTATAGAGAATTTAGAGGTGATGGACATTATCTTCCAGTTTTAAAAGACGGCAAATTAGATCGCTTAACAGTGAGTCGATTTGTCACTGAGATTGAAAGCAAGATCCAGTGGATTAATGAAGAAAAATCGAAGCTTTCTAAACGTAAAGATTTTGACCTTATTAAACCAGCTTTAAAAAAATTAGAACAAAGACTTGATGAAGCTCTAAAATTAAAGGAAAAAATTATATTCGCTAAGGATGATAAAGAAAAAGCTTTAGCATTAACTGAAAGTAAGTATGCCATGATTGCTCTAAAAGGAGCTTATAAAAATCTAACGGATCAGATCCCTTTTCTTTTGAGTTATAAGTTTCCTGTTGATCATTTTCAATTAAGAGAAAATTATGATGACGTTAAGTACTCTGAAGACGTTAAAGAAATTCAACGCAAAAACGAAGTTTATTTCTTCAGGAAAATTGTTCAAGATGGAGCGCAAAATCCAGAAAACTCAGGAAGTGATAGTTTCCTTCGAGCTGCCCTTGATACTCTTGCTTTGGAACTCGAAAATCAGTCCTCAATACTCTCTGAAAATCTAAGACATGATTTATCATGGGCGATAGATTCAGTTGAAGGTCATATTTCCCGTTATGGAAAGGTCAAAATTATTAAACGGCTTGAGGAATGGAGTGACAGAACTAAGCGAGAATTAGATTTTTATATCGCTTTAAAAAATGACAAAGTCCAAGCAGGTGATCATTTTGAAACCAGTATGGATATTTTATCCAGGAAAGAAAAAGCGAGATATCTTCTTAAAGAATATGTTTTAACTAAACAAAAAGAAGTTTATGAATATTGGGCAAGACAATCACCACTTAATCGCGCCTTGTTTTCAATGGAAACAATTCTCTTTAATGAGGTTGGTCGTTTCGATGGCAGTGATGCACTTGAGCGTAAAGATGTCGCTCAAGTTGTCATTAATCGAACCTTTGAAGATCGATATAATGAACTTGTTGAGCGCGACTCTTTATATAGTTATCTAAGTACTCACTTTAAAAAGCATCAAGCTGAATACCCTTGGCTTAACGTAATGTTAAAAGAAGGTGAGTTTTCCTTTACCTACTTTTTTATCACTGGCTCGGTTCGTATTTTTTGTCCAGAACAAACACGTATCGGTAAAAGCTTAATCAGAGAAAACGTTTCTTTGGCCTTAGATCTTCTAAGCGAGCCTAACCACAACTTTAATGCTTTACGCTATTTCTCAAGAGCATCGATGCTTGGAAGAATTAGTATGGATAAACTTTGGGGCGATTACCAAGCTATTGCAGAGCGTCCTGGTATAAAAGTTGTTAGAAATCATGAACGCTATACCGGATTTTTAAAAGATGGAAAGCTAACCTTCCTTTACGACTTTATGTCTCCTGAAGGCGATAATTATCTTGTTTATCAGATTGGTAAGACAAAAATGGTTTATTTGGCCAAAAACAAAACCTTTTATACTTACAGAAGTCCTCATTACTTTAAGTATTTTGCACCTGTAACAAAGCTTAGTCATAGCCCAAAAAAGCCTTAGAGTTCCCGTTGTCTGATCGGTCGTACCAATGTTATAGTCATGCGTTCTTAGCGTAATATTTGTTTAGTTTATAGGGAGCCTACGCATGTTGAAAGATTATACTTTTACTTCAGAATCAGTGACCGAAGGTCACCCAGATAAAATGGCCGATGGTATCTCTGATGCTGTTCTTGATGCGATGTTGGAGCAAGATCCAAAATCTCGTGTAGCTTGTGAGACTATGATTACAACTGGTTTGGTTGTACTTGCTGGTGAAATCACTACAAAAGCACAAGTTGATTTTCAAGATATCGTAAGAAGCAAAATTAAAGATATTGGTTATGATCACTCTGACAAAGGGTTTGATTGTAATACTTGTTCTGTGATGGTTGCGCTTGATAAGCAGTCTCCAGATATCGCCATGGGTGTTAACGAAGGTGAAGGCACTGATAAAGAACAAGGTGCTGGTGATCAAGGCTTAATGTTTGGCTATGCCGTCAATGAAACTGACAGCTATATGCCACTAACAATTGATCTATCTCATAAACTTGCTCACCGTTTATCTGAAGTAAGAAAGAATGGAACACTTCCACTTCTTCGCGCCGATGGTAAAACACAAGTTTCTGCTCAATACGTTGACGGAAAAATTTCTCGCCTAGATGCTATCGTCGTTTCAACTCAGCACGCTGCTGAAATGACTCTAAAGCAAGTTCAAGAAGGCGTTAGAGAAGAAGTGATTAACAAGATCGTTCCTTCTCACCTTATTGATAACAAAACAAAATTCTTCATCAATCCAACTGGTAACTTTGTTATCGGTGGGCCAATGGGAGACTGTGGTTTAACTGGTCGTAAAATTATCGTTGATACATACGGCGGACATGGTGCTCACGGTGGTGGTGCATTCTCTGGTAAAGACCCATCAAAAGTTGATCGTTCGG
>PCUW01000010.1:126068-148067 GCA_002787775.1 Bdellovibrionales bacterium CG12_big_fil_rev_8_21_14_0_65_38_15 | reverse complement strand
TTTGAAAAATATATGGGGAGTCCGTCTCTTCCAGGTTCAAGAGATCCGTAGCCAAGACTATCAATAATTTGTTTTGAAGGCGTAAGGTTCTTTGAGATATATAAACCTAATCTATCTTCTGCAACATCAATACAATAAAAACGATCAATATTATCATTTTCCGTAATTAGTGCTGAACAAAGTTCTCCCTTTCTAAGCATTGTTAATAAGCTTGATGTTCTACTTATTTTTAAACCTAATCTTAAGTTGGGAAGTTTTTGTTTAAAGGAGCTAATCAGTCCCGGCAAAATATTGATGGCGATACTTTCGTAGGTGCCAAAATTAATCCAACTCAGTTCGGGGACAGGTTCCCCATTAATATCTTTTAATCTCTCAAAGGCCTCAAAGGCAGGTTTAACAATCTTAAGAATTGCTAAGGCATCTGGAGTTGCAATCACACTACCTTTTTCTCTAATCAAAAGTGGACGACCAAAAGATTGCTCAAGTGATGTCAAAGTCTGTGATATGGCGCTAGGAGTGACTTTTGCCTGTAAAGCTGCATGCTTTAGGCTTTTATGAGTCAAAACCAAGTCTAAAATCCATAATTTCTTAATTTGATCAACATTTAAGTCTCGTGACATAAGCACTCCTTAGTTTAATTAGTAAAACTAAACCATCAATTAAGCAACACTAATCAATACATTAGCTTCAATAATCGTTAAAAATAAATCAACAAGTAACGTGGAGGAATAAAAATGAAGAATCAATGGAGTAAAGTCTTAAAAACAAGCTTATTAGTCGCTTTTTTGGGACTTATTAATTTTACAGCAAGTGCGAATGATTTTAGAAATACGGACCAATATAATCTAGAAAGTTCAGTATCTCTTAAGGGCTATGATCCTGTGTCGTATTTTCCGGAGGGTGGATCAGTGCCACAACTTGGTAATCAAGAATTCGCGCTTGATTACAAAGGTGTGACTTATCTATTTACCAGTCAGAGCAACCAAGATCAGTTTTTAACGGCACCAGAAAAGTATGAGCCAACTTATGGTGGATGGTGCGCTTATGCAATGGCATCAGGATCTAAGGTTGATATCCAGCCAGAACTTTTCACTGTTCACGGTAATAGACTTCACCTTTTTGTCGCTGCAAGAGCGAAACGAAATTTTGATCGTGCTATAGAAGATCATGAGCAAAGAGCTGATAAGTTTTGGAAACAAATATCAGGTGAGCTACCAAGACTATAATAATTTAACCACAGGAGAAAAAATGAAAATTTTAGCACTATTCTTTATTTTTACTTCCTGTGGTAATTACACTGAAACAAAAGGTGTGCTTGAAGATACCTTTAGTAGAAACTTAAATACTCCAATTGATTTTAAAACAATAAACGAAGCCATCATTCAACCACATTGTCTTAGTTGTCATCAACAATATGCCACATATGCTGGGGTAAAGAACGAAGCCAGCAATATTCTAAATGCTGTTACATCCAACAGAATGCCAAAGAATGCATCACCTCTTAGTGCAGCTAAAAAAGAGTTATTGGCCGCATGGGTAGCTGCGGGCGCTCCTCAAGGAGGCTCTACAACAACACCTCCACCTGCCAATGACAAACTAGAGGCGACTTGGGTTTCATTATCAAGCAAGGTCTTTTATCCAAAATGCTTGGTTTGTCACAATCCTCAAGGACAAGCAAAATTTTTAGATTTGTCGACAAGACAAGCATTCTTTGAACAAAGAAATCGTGATTTTGGTGGAGAAACTCTCCTCAATTTTGAGCACCCAGATGAAAGTTATCTTATTACTGTCATCACTGATCCAGATGAGCCGATGCCACCAGTTTGGTCAAATCTGGAACTATTAAAAACAGAAGAAATTGAAGTCATTATTGAATGGATCGAAAAAGGTTTACCTTAGGAGTTAAGATGAAAAAGATATATATCGTGACATTATTTTTGATTACAAATGCTCACGCCGCGACTCTAACACTTAGCCAAGGCAAAGTGGAGTTTAAAGCGAAAGGTAAACCAGCTTTAATAAGTATTGATGGAAGATCTACTTTACTAAGTGGAACTCTAAAAGGTGAAAAAAATCAATTTGATGGTGAATTTGATCTAGAACTGGCAAGCCTAGATACAGGTATTGAACTTCGAGATGACCATCTCAAAAACAAGTACCTTGAAGTTGAAAAATTTCCTAAGGCTAAACTAACATTTCAAAATATAAAAATTGAAAAAAATAACGAAGTTAACTTTAAGGCAAAACTTACGCTACATGGGCATGAAAAAGATGTGAGTGGCACTGCGCTCTTGAACGATGAAAATATGCTTAACGCCGATTTTAAAATAAACCTGGCCGACTTTGGAATTGAGATACCGAGTTTTCAAGGTATCACCGTCGCAAAAGAAGTAAGAATAATGGTTCAAGGTACCGTTAAATAGGATATTAATGAAAAGATTGATTCTCCTTCTACTGTTGCTACCTAATCTTTCTCATGCCTACGTAGAGAATGTCACTCATGGTTATGTTAACTGCATGGCCTGTCATATCTCTCAAAGTGGTGGCGGAGTATTATCCGATTACGGACGATCTTTATCAAAAGAACTCATGAGTACCTGGAAAGGATGGGATGGAATTGAAAAGCCTGTCCTAGGACTTGTATCCAACACAGAATCTCTAAAGCTGGGTGGAAATTTTAGATCAATTCAAACTCATCTTAAAAACGATAATATTTCTCAAGGTAAAGCCTTTGTGATGCAACAGAATATTGAAATTGCAGCAAGGTATATGGACCTTTGGGTCGTGGCCACAGCCGGTGTTCAAGGTGGACCTTCTGAAACTCCCACAAAAAATAATTTCCTATCAGAACGTCATTATATCTCTTGGGATGTAAATGATGAAATCAAACTTAGGGGCGGCAAATTTAGAAGAAATTATGGACTCAATGATCCAACTCATACCAGATTAACAAAATCCCCTTTAGGTTTTGGATCAAATAGTGAAACATATCAACTTGAGTTTTCAAAATTTAGTGAAACTGATGAATTATTTATTGCGACAGACTTTGGAGATATCAATAAACCTAAAGCAACCACAACAGAAAAATCATTCCTTTTTAATTATGCTCGCTATATCGAAGGAAAATCGAAACTAGGTTTTAATTACCTATATGGAGAGAGTGGTACAACGAGAAGAAATCTTTTTGGACTATATTCAATACAGAAATTACCAAATGACTTTTATTTTAAAGGTGAGATTGATTATCAACAAAATTTTTCAGGTGATACTAAAACAAATCTCATTGCAACTACAAATACATTTGGATATCAAGGATTTAAAGGGTTCTTACCATATCTTGTCACAGAGTTTTTACAGCGTGACCTAAAAAAACATAACACGAGAACTGATCTCGCTGGAATTGGAGTTCAATGGTTCCCTCTGGCTCATTTTGAATTCCAATTTGAGTTTCAAAAAAGAAACGACAGAACAACAAGAAAAATAACAAGTGATGTTTCTTGGTTAATGTTTCATTTTTTTTTATGAGATGATGATGAATAAACAAATTGAAAAAAGCTTTAATTTTTATCAAGAAATGTCTCTTCGAAGATCAATTCGAGAGTTTTCTAGTCATAAAATTGAAGAATCTATTCTGATTAATGCTATTAAAACAGCGGGCACGGCACCAAGTGGTGCCAACAAACAGCCTTGGCATTTTGCTCTGGTTCAGAGCCAAGATACAAAACAACAAATCAGAAAAGCAGCTGAGGAAATTGAAAGAGATTTTTATGATAGACGAGCCCCTAAACAGTGGCTTGAAGATTTAAAACCTTTTTCAACCACTGCCAGCAAAGCTTATCTGACAGAAGCAAGTGCCTTGGTTGTCGTCTTCTCGAGAACCCATACTGAAGATATGAATGGTTTACTTCAAAAAACCTATTATCCGCTCGAATCAACTGGTATCGCGGTTGGCCTATTACTCGCTTCATTACATCAATCTGGCTTGGCGACATTAACTCATACACCAAAGCCAATGAATTTCTTAAACTCATTACTCGGTTTTGATAAGAGCTATAAGCCTTATATGATCATTGTAACTGGACATGCCAAGCAACCGGTTCATTTACCCGATATTAAGCGAAAAGAAACACATCAGATTATGAGTGTTCATTAAAAAAGCCCGCTTTAAGCGGGCTTCATTAACTTAGAATTAATTTATTAATTAAAGTTTGAACATTGAAGGAAGTGGAAGTACTACGCCTTCGCTCTTCATGTTTGACTTAGTATCAGTAGAAGGAATGTCTTGAACATCTGTAATTGAATTACGAATAGCAAGATCAACATTCATTGAACGTGAAAGCTCAGCAGCGCGAACAGCACGTGCAGTGTTTACAGTTCCTGAAGTCTTTACTTTTCCGACTAACCATTCACGAATATCAACAGTACCAAGAATGATTTTCTTGATATCACGTGGAGCTAAGCTAGGGTTTGCATCTTTAACTTGACCAGCAATGTTCGCAACATATGGTGAAGCTTGAGAAGTACCACTGACTTGAAGATATTTGTTACCTGGAACAGTTGATTCAATACCAACACCTGGAGCAGCAACGTCTACCATTGAAGCACCATAGTTTGAAAAGCTAGCAAGCTTATTAAACTCAAGAGCAGCAGCAACAGAGATAACGTTATCAGCTTGGATGTTTGTTGGAGAAGTTGGGAACTCATCATTGTTTAAGCCGTCGTTACCAGCAGCGAATACAAAAAGAGTATTCTCAGCGGCTTGAACCATATGGTCGCCTTCTTTGATAAGTGTGTTCAAGAACTCAACTGTTAGTTCATGAATTTGCTCTTCAGTAGGTGGCTCTTTTCTCATGATCGTACCAGCAAGCATTTCAACAATCATTTTTGCTTGTGGGTAACCAGTACCAAATGAACCGTTAGCAACATCAACTTTATGACCATCGATATAACGAGCTACATTTGTAAGCATAACCATTTGCTGAGAAGCTAAAAGCTTTAGACCTTGCTTAAGAAGGAAAAGTCCTGGACCAGCTTTTTGAGCTTTAAAAGGAAGTTTAACTTCAGTTGGAATAATTTTAACGGCCATAATTTTTGCAAGATCAGAATCTTTAGCAGTGATACCAGCTACGTGAGTACCGTGCATGAAGTTTCCATAAATGCCGATTTGCTTAATGAATTCTTCATTCTTACGAATTTCTGCAACCCAAGCGCGATCTTCGGCGGTTGCTGTGCCATAAAAACTTTTTGTCTGAATTTCAAAGAAGCGACGAATATCATGAGTCAGTGTACCCATGTATGAATAGTCGATAACTTGATTGTTTGATTCAGCAAAGTTCCAACCATTGATATCGTCTTGATAACCATTATAATCATCATCACGATCATTTGCTTCGATCTCACCTTCATTAATCCAAGCTTTATCATAAAGCTCTTTGTGAAGTAGATCAGTTCCAGAATCAATAACTGCGATGGTTGCACCATGGGCAGTAAAAGAGGCCAAGGCCAAAATAGCTAATAACTTTTTCATTAACGAACCTCCGTGTCATAGCCACGTTTAATTACAATAAAAGAAGGCTTTTATTAAAACGCCCAAATGTTGAACTGTCCCGTCCAACATTCTTTCTTTTGCTGTCATTTTGAGGTTTTTTTAATTAAGCGTAGCGACGAACTTTACCAATATTCCCGAGCATAAAGATCAACAATATACCAATGAACATTCCACCGCCAAAACTGCCTGGGCCACCAGACATATCAACACTACCACAAGCACCACCGCTTCCTTCATCATCAGAACGAGTGATTAAAGGGACTGTAGGAGCTGGATTAATACTATCTGAGCCACTTAAGACAGGATCTTCAGCAATAGTTCTTGATGCTTCAGCAACGGCGGAAACGGCAAAAACAAAACCACCACCACATCGACCTGGCACAGCACACATGCCAGACATGACGCTTCCGCTGGCGCGAAGAATACTTTCAACCTGATGTGCTGCAATATCAGGATTCACACTTTTCATCAATGAGACAATTCCTGCGATATGCGGTGAAGCCATCGAAGTTCCACTCATTTCAGTTACGGAGTCACTTCCTGGAGTCGTTCTACCAGAATTTCCAAGAGAGATAACTCCACTTGGAGATTGGCCACCCGGAGCTACGATATCAACAGCACGGCCATGATTTGAAAACCAAGAAAGTTGTCTTGATTTATTTGAAGCTCCAACTGTGACTACATTATTACATGTGGCAGGTGTTACAGGATTTTGATCCATATCAAGAGAGCTGTTTCCAGCAGCAACTACAACAACTGCTCCTTGAGTAACGGCATAATCAATCGCTGATTGCATCGTGAAGTCACAAGCACCAGATCCACCAAGACTTAAGTTAATAACCTTAGCAGGATTTGGATTTGGTCTAAGACCGGCCACAATACCACCCGGCCCGCCAGCTGCCCAACGAATCCCATCAGCAATGTCTGAAGTATAACCTCCACATTTTCCAAGAACTCGAACAGGTAGAAGTTTGGCATGAGGATTAATACCAGCAACATCTTTACCATTATCATTTTCTGCTAAGATCGTTCCCGCTACGTGAGTGCCATGCCATGAACTATTATGTGATTGCCCTTGATAGCAAGGATCTCCTGGAGCAACCCAATCACCCGGATCAGTTGCATCACGATCTCGTCCATCCCCATCATTAGAGACAGAAGTGTCACTAATCATATCAGCACCCTGAAGAATTCTTCCTTCAAGATCACGATGAGGCCTGATACCTGTATCAACGACAGCAACAACAATCTCTTCACCAGCACTTTCGCTCCAAACAGTATTGAGATCAATGCCAGAAAAATCATCAAAGAAATGCCATTGATCATCGGCACGTGGATCATTAACAGAAGGATTCGTCATTCCAAAGTGAGAAAGAATTTTATCTTCTTCAACATGAGCAACGTCTTGCCACTGCTTCATCGCTTCTTGAACTGACTCACCTTCTTTAAGTTCAACAATCATTCGCTCATTTTCGGGTGCTCCGCCTTGAACAGAGCGAGAAGCTTGAACGAAGTTCGCATCTTTTTTAAAAGTGACGATTAACCTTTTATTAGGTCCAGCTGAAAAAGCTGTAAAAGGTAAAAGTAATATAATAAGAATAAAGCGTGTGACCATGTTCCTTCCTTGGATTAGGGTCTTTTGTGTATTCTAACTCTTCAAGTCTCATGCCACGACTAACAGGCTTAAAATGCCTGTAACAATAAATATAAGTGTCACTCTGACTCCGACTAAAAGATTTGATTAGCTACGTGATTTCCGTATACTAAAAGAATAATTACGTGCTTTCAGTCAATTGGAGATAACTCAAAATGACACCACAAATCTTGAGCGCAAGCGTCCAGCAATTGCCACTTGAACCAGTATCAATGATGGTAGCCCTTGGTTGTGCCTCAGGACTAGGCCTCATTGCTGCCGCTGTCAGTATGTGGACGCGATCTCATCGTCCAGGGACAATTGGGGCAGGACACTTAGTTTTATTAGCACCATTGATTGCACTCATTATGCTTTTTATTGGAAGTAATTTGGCTTTATCCGTAGGTATGGTAGGCGCGCTATCTATTGTACGCTTTAGAACGGCCATCAAAAGTGCATGGGATATGATGTATCTTCTTTGGGCCGTCGCGATTGGATTAGGTTGCGGTACTGGGAATTGGTGGATTGCAACTATCGGTAGTATCGTTATTGCCGTCATTGCTGTCATCGTCGCTTTGGTCAGTAAACGCCATCGCCCTGATGGAGAAGATAAGCTTCTCCAATTAAATGCGATATGGAGCACAGATTCAATAACAGGAAAACTTGAAGCACTAGAAAAAATCTCTGGCATAGAAAGATTAATCTCTATCCAAGTTAATGGAGAGAATATCGATTGCTTAGCACGACTAAAAAGTGACGCTAGCCAAGTTTTGGTTTTAGAGCAAATACTAAAATTTTCTGGAATTACTAAAGCCCATCTCATGGACAGTATTACGCAATGAAATGGCATGCTCTCATTTTGAGCTTATTAGCACTAACGCTTATTAATATAGCTAGCTTAGATTGGTCGAAACTAGGTTTTGTCACTAAAAAAAATTATCGACTCGATCGCACTCAAGAAAAGCTATCTAGAACTTTTGTTACACCTATAATAATAGATAAAACTACATTATGTATCGATATCGTTGCTGATTCACAGATCCAAGTCTTTCTAAGATCTATTTTATTTAACGGAATCCATCCAAAAGAACATTCATTTATTGAAATGGATAACAAGCGCATCGATATAAAATGGAGCAATAATCAAGTTAATATAATATCAAAACTCGAATTGAACATTCTAAAACCTTTTGAAAAATCATCATCAAGAATGTGCTTTAATGATGTTGAAATAAATTTAGAAAATATATCCATCGATCAAGTAGTTATCACAAATCAAAGTGGAAAAGAAATTAAGCAATACTTTAACAATATATCGCCACTACTTTATCAAGAGAACGTATTAAGTGAATTAAAAGTACCAAAGAGTTTTAAGATTATTAGAGACTCAATCTATATCTCAAATTCTCATCATTTTATCAATGAAGATATTTTCATACCAGGAAGTTTTAAAAAACTTATCGTCGCTGCAGGAGCAAAGCTGACTTTTTCGGCTAACGTAAGTCTACTCAGTTATGCAACACTTGAAGCTATAGGAAAAAAGAACAAACCTATTATCATTGAGGGGAACGATAGAGCACCATTTGCAATTTTAAATGCTAAAAGTAAAAGCACTTTAAAATTTGTCAATGTCAGTGGAGGAACTCAATCGCATATCAATGGAATCCCCTTAAGTTGCTCCTTTTGTTTTTATCATAATAATGTTTCAATCGAAAATTCATCATTTAATAATTCAAAGGCGGAAGACGCGCTCAACATTAAGAAAAGTGAAGTTAATATTGAAAACGTCGAATTTAGTGATAATAGCAGTGATGGGTTTGACTGCGATTACTGCCAGCTCAATTTAAACAATACGTTTTTTAGAAAAAACAAAGGTGATGGCCTAGATATCTCGCACACACAATTTAATGTGAAAAATGTTCTTTTCGAAAATAATTTAGATAAAGGATTTAGTGTTGGTGAAAACTCTAATGGTTATTTAGAAAATGCTACAGGGATTCATAATAATATCGACATTGCACTAAAAGATAGCTCTTACCTGAAAACTAAAAATATAAATGCAAAGATAGAAAGTTATATTAAAAAAAATTATTTTAGCTCTCCAACGTTGGTGCAAGAATGAACAACATCATTATTACGCCTTGGAGACAAGAATTAAAGTTTTTAATACCAAAAAATAAAGTCCATAATATTGTTGCTCTACTAAGTGCTCATCTCAACACAACGGCACTTGAATCTGGAGAAGTATCCACACTCTACTTTGATCTACCTGGAGACCCTTGTTTTTTTGGTAAAATAGGAGGGGATGCAAACAAAACAAAACTAAGACTTAGAGATTATGGAAATCCAAAAGAATCGTGGCTTGAAATAAAGCAAAAAGAAGATAATGTTGGACGAAAAATACGATTTGCCTGTTCTTCAAATGATTGGCGTGAATCTTATGATCATTTAAATGCATCAAACTATGGACTCCCCGCTATTAACTCTCCATGGAGAGAATCTGTTTTTATTAAATATCATCGACAATCTTGGGCAAACAATTCAATACGACTCACTTTAGATCAAAATTTTTACTTTGCTCGAAATAATCATGATTACTGCCCATGGTGGCAAGATATGGCGATTATTGAAATAAAGGCAAAAGATATAAATTCTAGGGCCTATCAAATTCTAAATCTTTATGGATACTCACCCCAGGCCATTAGCAAGTTTGCGGTGGCGTATTCACTTACAAGAGGTCATGTCCAATCTCCTATTACCTTGGGAGAAGTATGAGAAATTTGGCTCTAATAGTCGCTCTGTTATTTCTCAATACAGCGTTATTGTTTCTTCCCCACACAAACCAATCTTTAGTTATTAATGATTTTACACCAAATGTTTTACCTCCTAAAACTTCAGAATTTAGGATGGTTTCAATTCGCCTTTCACCTTCAAACTTAAAAACATTACAACTCTCCTCTCATCACGCTCGAATTGAAGGATATTTAGATCAAGAAGCAAAAGAGCATGCCAATGGTGATTTTTGTTACGATAATGAATGTTTTGGCTCCGATTTTTCTTTAAGAGGTGATCTTGATACTCACTGGAGTGAAGCCGCTAAATCTTTAAGAGTAAAACTTGATAAGAAACAATCTTGGCGTGGAATGAGAAGATTTGATCTTATTAAAGCACAGGATAGATATTACGAGATAGAACCTTTGGCACTAAATCTTGCAAAGATTTTGGGTCTAAGTTCAGCAAAAGTTGAGTTTGTTCACTTAGAAATTAATCAACGTTATCAAGGCCTTTATCTTTTAAAAGAAAGCCCAAATGCTCTGACTTGGGATCGTGATGGAGATTCTTGGAGCGCTAGCTATAGGGCGAGAAATATATGGTTAGCAAAGGTCATCTTTGGTGGTGATGCAAGTGCCATTAAGTATGGTTTTAGAGAGAATCAGCACGTTTTTAATCCTATCAGACTTAAGCCTAATATCTATATTGAATCTAGTGGCAACGATGATCCAAAACTCTATCATCGATTTTCACAATTTTTAAACGTTCTAGAAGGTAATAATCAATATCAAATAAATGATTATCTTAATTTAGAGACGTGGGCCTCTTGGCAAGTTTGCGCTATGGTCTTTGGCAGTGTTCATCCAACACTTGATGATAATTTATCCATTCTTTATGACAGTGCCACCGGAAAGTTTGCCCCTCTGCTCAATGATGTACTGTTGCGTGCTCTACCAGCAAGTGCCAATGAAAGCCTAGTTCTTTTTTCCACTGCTTTTTCACCATTTAAAATTTTCGAGCAAAAAGAAGATTATATTTTAGCAAGAAATCGTGCCATAGAAAAATTAATCAAATCAGATATTTTAAAACGATTTGATCAGATAGTGTCTTCACTTAAAATTGAACTGATCCAAACATTGAGCCAACAAGATTATCAAGAGCGACTAAATGCTTGGGAGTATAAAAGAAAGGTTATAAAAAATAACTTAGACGTCTTAGTCCAGATTTCTTTGATGACGATGTCTCGTGGGTAGAAGCACGGCATTTTGTGATCCTAGTAAATTATAACTTGAAAATTCAAGCCACAGTTTTAAATCATCATTTGGTAATTCACTCTTTTGAGCAAGTAAATTTAATATCTCCTGCCAAGACCTTTTACCATCAATACTAGATGCGACTTTCGACCAAAGCTCTGGTGCGCTTGAAAAGAATTTACTTTTTAAATTTTTATCCCAAGCAGTTTTAGGAAATGCTTTTATAACTAAATTTAAATCTTTCGTTAATTTTGGAATTAACTGCCAAAATTGCTCTTGCCCGCTCCACATTGCTTCTTTAAGCCAAGGCTTGTTCGCCATACAACCACCATGGCAGTCACCACTTAAAGCATGAACACAGCCATCACATTTATCCCAAGGAAATAAAAATGGCCTCGCCCTCGCTGCTTGCCATAAAAACTTATACTGGATCTCTTGCAAATTTTTAAAGCTTTTATAACTAGGAAATGACTCAACTCCTTCAAGTGGAAAACAATAGTGAACAGAATCATCTGGGTAGAAATCAAAAACAGGAACACATTCAGAAGCTAGCGTATGATGATCTTTATTATCTTCTAAAAAACCCTTTGGAAAAAGACAAGGAGTAATCCCATGAACTCCAAGGGTCTTATGACCTTGCTTTTTTGCTTGATCAAGTAGTTCTAAGACTCTCGGCATGAGTTTACTTTTTACGGTAAAAGGATCAATTGCTTTGTTACTTGATCCAGTTGCAGCAATAGGAACTGTTAAGGTCCAATATAGATTACTTTTGGGAAAGTCTTCTAAGACAGGCCAAAGATAATCATATTTGAAATTGATGTCAGCTATATTGATCTGAAAATCAACCATCATACTTGATTGTTTTAATTTTTTTATATTCTGTAAGGTCTTCTCCCATTTTTCTTTAGACATTGAAGAAGGATTATTGAGATTTATATGTAAAAAAATCCGCTCTTGGTTAACTCCATCAAATAGAACCTCTAGTGGTCGATTAAAAAGTGCATTCGTTTTTACGCTAATAAGGATGTCTTTTTTTTGAGCTGTCTTTAGAAAATCATTAAAGTTCGGGTGCAGCGTAGGCTCTCCACCAAGAAGTGAAATATGATCGGTTTTAGATAAAGATAAAAAATTAACAATATCATTATAGGATTCATGACTCATCGTTTTAGGGTCATTAATTGATTCTTTAATACCCATATAGTCTTCTGCAAAGCAATAGTCACAAGCTAAATTACATTTGCCAAAGACGATGACATTAAACAAGGGAACTCTCCCACCATTAATTGACCAATAAACATATCAAGCATTATTATAATATCATGAAAGTTCTTATTTTCCTTATTACGACACTCTTTATAAGTAGCTGTTCTTTAAAAAAATCTGAGGACATTTTAATAAGCGCCCATAAAGGGTTACACAACCGCTACCCTACTCAACAGGGTAACTGTCCAAGCCTATCTCTGATTAATGATGGTCATCAATTTAGCGAAAATTCGATGGACTCAATCATTGGAGCTTTTGACTCTGGTGCAGATTTAGTTGAAATCGATTTACGACTTACAAAAGATAACCAAATCATCATTTTTCACGATGAAAGCCTAGATTGTAAAACACAGCTTAAAGGGCTAGTGAGAGACTATACCCTTGAGCAACTCAAGCAGGCTGATCTTTATTATAATATCAGCTTTGATAATGGTAAGAGTTTTCCATTAAGAGGCCTTGGTCTTGGAAAAATCACAACATTGCCGCAAGTCTTAAAGTTATTACCATCAAAACCCTTGCACCTAAATCCAAAAGATAAGACAACTGAAATGACCAATGCTCTATTACGAGACTTATCCAAAGTAGATGAAAAAGTTCTGGATAAATATCTCTTTTGGGGTTCAGAAATAACCTTTAATATACTCAAAGATAAATTGCCTCATTTTGGTCATTTTACGACAAATAACTGGCAACAAGCAGCCTGCTTAAAAGACTTGAAAACCTGGGGCATCCTTTCATTTATTGGGGCATTGCCAACCAGCTGCTTGAAATACTCTGATTTTAGCTTCGATCATAATATGTCTTCCCTTTATCCCAATCTATGGCCTTTTCCACTTCTCAACGTTTTCCATTTTCATGGGATTCGAATCTGGGCCTATGGAGTAGATACTAAAGAGCAATATCATAAAGTTAAACGACAGGGTTTTGATGGTATCATTACTCCTAACATTGGTTCTGTGAAAGATTGGCAATAGGTTCTTATGATTGATGTGAAAGATTTGGATCTAGTTCAAATCCTAAGACAAAAAACGACGATGTTACAGACATCACATATAAGTCATTCAATACGTAGTGAAGTCTTATCTAACTTAATTCATCACCTTAACTATTCAGATAGTCTTTACTCAAATAAATTAACTGTTATTAATGGCATTGCAACCTCTCCTCCATTAATTCAGACTCAAAACAATGAAAACCATATCCCGCTTTCAACTTCTCCCAAGTGGTATCTAGAACAATATCAAACAAAAAAAACGCTTATTTTTAAGTCCCTACAAACCAGAAGTTCATATTTTGCTGAGTCATGCTATCAGTTTTTTAAAACAATAGATCTACTATGCCAGGTCAATGCCTATATATCGCCACCAAATACGACTGCACTTCCTGCTCACAGTGATTTATATCCTATTTTTGTTGCTCAGATTGAGGGCGAAAAATTTTGGAAAATAGAAAATAAAGAATGGATCAAACTTAAAGCAGGCGATGTTCTTTTCATACCTGCTGGCATAAAACATCAAGCTAAAACTGAAGATCAAAACAGTGTTCACCTTACCTATGGTTTGCATTTTTTAACAGCTAAAGATTTAGACACAAAAGCTGATAGCGACATCATTTTATTATTTGAGGATGACTTTATTGATAAAAAGTTAATCAAAGATTGGTTTGAATTTAAGTGTAATATATTAAAAGATTACCAATTTTTCAAAATTACAGAGGCAGACATTTTTGCTCAAAGTCCTAAAAAGGGATTTCGACCGCTGACTTATTTTACGATGGCAAATTTTGATAATAACCTTCATTATTATTTTGCTGATGGCCCTAGCGGCGTTTTAAAACAACAAAACACAATGCAACTTAGGTCAAAGATATTAAACTCTGATCCCACAATAGACCAAGAACTCTTAGATAAATTAATTCGAGCCAAGCTATGGATTTAGAGGAACTCAATCCTGCCACCAATCTTTTAAAGTCTCATTTTGAAGATATTAGTGAATGTGGTTTTTTATATGGAAGTCGCGCCAGCGGACATCACCGAGATGATTCGGACTGGGATCTTGGAGTTATTCTAAAGGCTGGTATTTCAAAAAATAAAGTTCAAGAACGATTACTTAAATTACATGGAAAATGGAAGTCTGTTGCTCCTAATCCTGCCCACTCCTTAGAATTTATTCCAAAAGAAAATATTACTGACCTACTTCAAGCGCGGAATGATCACTTCTATGCACTATCGTGGTTAGCTGATGGAGCAGTCGCTTTATGGGGAAATCTTCCTGCATGTGCCACTCCTAGTATCTCTGAGTCTCTTATTTCTAGATGCAGCTCAACTGTCATCGATGGTTTTCATATTCTAAATGGTAATAAATCCCTATACTCGAGATACTGGACGCAATTAACTGCAATAGCACTTTTAAAGGGACATTCTCCCAATTACCCTCTCGATAGAATGTCTCGAGTAAAAGACTTTATCGCTGAAAATAGTGTTTTTATTACGAAAGACCTTGAAAAATTGGCAGTGGAAAGCTCCCATTTTTTGGATTTACTGCCTGATAAAGAGATCATTCGACTAACTAAAAATGCTCATAAACAACGGGAATCATTGAAGAATAAGGAGACATCTCTACAATATTTATCGTTGGATTACAAAAAGTTATGGTGTAAACTTATTATAGATATTTCTTCTACAAATTTAAGCTATTAGCTTAAGGGGACAGCATGAGTGGTCAAAATAATGGTTCTGACAAACCAACAAAGGTTCGAAAGCCATATGAAACTCCAACTTTAGAGCCTGTTGAGCTTGAAGAGATACCTAACGTCTACGCCCTTGATGGACGTGGTGGTGGCTACTAAGCTATGATTAAAGTTAATAACGAAGTTGTCTTTGCAAATAATGAAATTGAAGAGCTGGTTGTAATAACTCGAGTTGGAGCTGATTCAGGAGATGAAGGTTTATATAAGCTTCGTGGAATTGCTCTTTCAATGTGGTCACTCATATCTCAAGGAATTAGCCGTTCAGATCTTCACCAAGAACTAGGACAACAATACGAGCCTTACGATAAGGCACAGATCAGTGAAGTTAATTCTTTTATTGATGATCTTGTAAAAAAAGGTTTTGTTGACGAGGTATAATATTTTGAGCCTCGACACTATTGTTGTCATCCCCCCCCAATCTGCCTGGCAAAGTTGCAATATAATACAAAGAAATTTAGTAGCTAGTTATAAATTAGCTTTTCCAAATGCACTCTATATCTATCCAGAACAATTTAAAGAGCAAAAAAACATCAAGCGTGTATTTTGGGTACCTCATTTTCCTCACCCGTTACAATCCGGTGAATTTAGAGAGTTTTATCTAAGTCATAAAGACATAGAATATTTTTGGCATGTCTACGGTGACTTCACGTACTTAATTGAGTTCTGGCAAGAACTTGCACTAATATCATCTCAGTCAAAAAATTTATTTATTTGCGCATCTTCTCGTCACGAAAAACTGCTCAAAGACTATCTTGGATCATCAGCGCCAACAAAAGTCATTCCTTTTCCGGTTGATTTAGATGAATTAAATCAACCTTCTCAAACAAGAATCGAGATTAGAAAATCATTAAAACTTGAAGATGAAAATCATTTGATCATTTATCACGGAAGAATAAGTCTTCAAAAAAATGTCATTCAAGTTATCAAGAACTTTAACAAACTTCCAAAACACACCCATCTTCTTATCCTTGGATGGTTTGATGAAATTGCTCTGCCAGTTCAAAATATTTCGATGCCAATGGGTTGGTTTAGAGCAAAGTTCGAGCAATTTTTTAGCTTACTTCCTCCTTCACTTAAAAAAAGGGTACACATCATCCCTTCTCCAGAAAGATCAAAGGTTATGGCCTATTTAAAGGCAAGTGATTCAGCCATTGTCGCCGGAACTTATCATGATGAGGATTATGGTATGTCTGTGGCCGAAGCTATAAGTTGTGGCCTAAAAGTCTTTGCAAGTAATTGGGGGGGCTTCGCTGATTTTACTAAATATGGTGATATTACGCTGCTTGATTTAAATAAAGAGAATGAGTTTCCAGAAGTCGATTTTACGAAATGGATAAATTATAATTTTGGTCTGTCACCACTTTTGCCGTGCGATCAATTAGGCATCCAAAAAATTTCCCATTCTTTAAAAGAACTAAAGGCAAAAGAGGCATGGTCTCCATTTTTTAAAAAATTTAAAAAGAATAAACAAGGATTTCTCGTTCTAGGCCAAAATGAATACTTTAATACCTATAAAGCTTATCTTCCCGATGGTCATGATCCGAGCTATTTTGCTCTTCCAAAGGATTGGATTGAATGGAGCCTCAGAAAACCACACCTTAACCAGTCACAGTTTCCAAAAGCACCAGATATAAACCCTTATTTTAGAAAAATAGATCCACATTTTTATAGTTATTTTTTATCGATACCAAATAGTTTTAGCCATGTTTTTTTAGCAGAGGAATTTAATTCAATACAATTGAATTCTCACACAGTTCTTCTTCAAGATGGAAGAACCGGTTTAGATCGAGTTAAACTCATCGCCCAAACATATAAAACTTCAAGTTTTCTTATACATAAAGATATTTATCATCATGATCTTCCTTCAAATATAAAACCTTTTAATTATCATTCACAAAAGAGATCGAATACAAGACTACTTTTAGCTCCATTTACAACAGATACAACTTTGCCAAACTTTGATGATCATTATTCTCAAGTTGAAATTTTTTGGAAACCAAACTTAGAAATTAATGGCCAAAAATTTAATTCTCCGGTTTTAATGGAACAATTGATACAAAAGTTTGGAAATAGAATGAGATTATGTCAGTTATGGGATTTTGAACTAATGTCTAGCGCCGAAAATGCTGAATTCTACCTCTGGCATGATGGTAAGTACTTTAGTGTGAGTTATTTTTACTTATTATGGCTTTCTAGAGGCGCTACGATTAGCAACTACGATGATGATGGACAATTAACCCGCTTAATAGATCTTGGTGGTGGTATAAAAATAAAAACGACTCCATAAAGGAGTCGTTTTGTTACATTCTTTATTTTAGAAATCTATTAAAGAGCAGCAACTTCTTCTGTGTTAAGAATATCCATAAGAGCTTGGATATTAGTGATACGTGTTACGTCTTCACCGCGACAAGAATCATTCTCACACTTGTTTGATACTCTACAACCTTGATTATAATCGTAGTTATAATCATTTTCGCCGCGAACTAAGATACCTTCAACAGTATTTGTTTTTGCGTTGAAAACTGCTGAGCCAGAGTTTCCGCCGTATGTATCAAGATTTGCATTGAAGAATACGCTGTTTGAGTTGTTACGTACGTTTGCTCCACCAGCAACTTTAGTTGGAAGACCAGTTGGGTGACCAATAACAAAGATTGGATCGTTATCTTCAATTTTGCTAGTTGTGCGAACTGCAAGGTGATCACGAACGATTTCTTTATCAGAGATATTTTCGATTCTGATTAGAGCGAAATCATCTTGTGATGAACGATCTAATGAACGAGAAACAATTGAAGTACATTTAAAGATGCTTGTTGTTTTAACAGTCATTGCAGCTTCAGTGTTGGCATCGAAGTGCGCGTAATCAAAAACCCATTTGTTTGATTCGCAGTCATCTTGAGAAGTAATACAGTGACCAGCAGTTACTAGAAGGTTTTTACCAACAAGAAAGCCAGAACAGTTAGCAGCAGTCATTTGCTCAGAAAAACGCTCTGACTCACACATTCCACGTTGCTTTAGTGACTGACCAGAAATTGTAGCGTCTTCACCATCAATTGAAATCTTACTTGAATCAATCATACCTGCAGTTGCAGCAGCTAGTTTTAAAATCGCTGTATCTGTAACTTCGTAAAGGTCGAGACGGTCATCAGCACCGTAAATAACCTTGTTATTTGTATCGCGAGCAAAGCTCAAAGTTGTTAGAGCTGCTAGTGCGATAATCATCCCTAATTTGTACATGACCGTTTTCCTTTTATTAGTTGACAGAAAGATGACATTAAAGAATGTCGGAGGTTATTGTTCAACTAACAACTTCTTACAAATTAGCGTATTTTCCATTTAGAAAGACAGCTTCGACAGAGCTTGAAAAACTAATTCCGTTAAATGGATTCCATTTAACTTTAGTTTTCATATTGAAATTATCTATAGTTACGGGTTTTTTAAGGTTAATAACACTAAATGACGCACTATACCCTTTCTTTAATTCTCCAAAACCACTACCAAGCGCATTAAAACGCGGATCAATACTTTTCCACTGCTCAAGAAACCTTGAAACAAAGCGACCAGGATTTCTCGAACAGGTCCTGGCCAAGATCTTGGGATCTACCTTTATTTCATTAATAAGCCAGCCCACTAGCACGCCATAGGTATCTAAACCTGGCATACCCGAAGTCCCTTTTCGCTTTTCATCGATGGTATGAGGGGCGTGATCAGTGGCGAGATATTCAATCTCCCCTTTAATAAAGGCATCAAGCATGGCTTCTTGATCCATTTTTTCTCTTATAGGCGGATTCATTTGAAACCAATGACTCTCACTCTTAGCAATTTGAGATTGATTAAAATAAAGATGCTGAGGAGTTACTTCGATTTCGACTTGATGACCATTATTTCTAAATGCTCTAATTGCATCTAATCCCTCGCCACTACTGTAATGGCAAAGCTTTCCTTTTAAGTTATAGCGCTTAATGAGTTCTAACGCTTGATGGGTTGCCAAGACTTCGGCTTCAACCGGTCTTCTAGCACAATGGCTATCTTCATTTTTATTTTTTTCAAGAACGTCAGGATCTTCGCAGTGAAAACTCACATCTAGTCCCTTGTACCTTTCAAGTGCAATATCTAGAGTCATGTGATCTTTAAAAAACAACTCTCCAATTGATGGGCCCATATAGGCCTTATAAGGAACTCGAAAAGACAGCGGATTTGTTTCGGGCCCAATACCGGCATACATAAACAAGCTGATCGGAGCATTCGCCGCCAATATCATTTTGGCCTTATAACTTTCATCATCAACAGGAGCAATAGGATTATTAGGCATATCACAACAATGAATAACGCCGCCGTTTAATGCTGCCATTGATGCTGATTGAAAAGTTTCTTTATAAGTATTCTTGCCACTTAAATCTTCACGCGCATGAATATGAACGTCACCCATACCAGCAAATAAATAGCAGTCGTCGTTGTAGATATAATCAAGTTTGGCCGATGGGATACCAAGTTGGCCGACATCAAGGATGAGTCCCGTACTGTCATCGAAGCTAATTTGCATTCTTTGAATATTTTCAGGTGTGACACAGACGGCTTCAAGAGATTTAATACTCATTCTTCCTCATTATAGACAAAGCGCCATCGTCTTGAATCAATATCGACGGCCTCAAAAAAATAGCGGCCTTCGAGATGATTGGGAGCAATGGCATCTTTAATAGGATTTTCAGCATGGCGGTAGACAGTGAATTGATATTTTTGCCAAAGCTGATCAACTTCATCTTTGGTACTGACAACGAACTCTAAGGTTGTTGTATTACCTTTTATTTTTTTGGGCGAATCTTCAACTAAAATTTCTAATGAGCTAAATGACATTAAAAATTTATCATCATGTTTTTCAACTTCTAAATCCAAGAACTCGGATAAAAAACCTACAAGTTCACGTGGATTAGAAGTTGGAAGAATGATCCTAGAAAGCTTCATTGTTTTGGGCTTACAATCGCTTCTTTTGAAAGGTCTTCAGTGACTAAGAAGATATTGATTAAACAATTTTCTTCAATCAAAACACCATACTCATAATCAGAATTCATATCAGTTAGAAGTTCAAGATCAGAAGTACGCTCAGGAGTACTACAATCACTTAACTCAAAACGATACAACCAAGCATTTAGGATAAGCTTTGTTGAATCAATAAATTGTAAGTTAGAGCCAGTCTTATAGACTAAAGGCTCACCATCTAAACCCATGACATCAATTTTTTGATTAAGTGAATAATCAACAGTGCTATCCAGATCGAGCCATGAGGCTCCGGTTAAAACAAAAAACAATGAAAGACAGATGAGTTTATTAAAAAAATTCAAAGTTTATCTCCTAGAATATCGACGGCATAAGCCAGGGCCGGATCGTGGAGGCGAACAATAACTTCGCCTTTAATATCCAAACGAGTGGCCAACCAAGTTAAGTACGATGCTTGCATATATTCTGTCTGCTTACGAATATCTTGGTCAACTTTTTCTAAAGATAATTTCTTTAAAAAGGATTTACGCGAAATGCCTAAAATCCATTGTTGTGCGCCATATTTTTGTTCAAATTTTTGTGTAAAGCTTGGAAACTCTTTTAATAAGAACCAATTCTGCTCAAACGACTTAGAAAAACCAAAGCACAAATCAAGCATGGGTTGTCTAAAGCCTTGTTTATCAAACCATTCGAGTGCTTTGCCAAAATAGGACTCTAATTCTTCCAGCATACTTTCTTCATTTAGAAGAAACTGCATATGCTGATGGCACTCAGCTCTAGATGGAGCTAAGTTGTGACAAAAAACACTCTGTAGATCAGGATGGCGCTTTAAAACCTCGACAAGATCATCATCACACTTACCTGAAACATCATTCCATAACGATATTTTGTTTTGCTCAACAGATTTAAGAATCGTCTCTTTTCTAAAAGTATCGATTGATATTTTATCTTGGTCACTAAAGCTCTCTAAAGCTTTAGAGACTCTTTGCCATTCTTCAAGGTGACCAACAGGCTTATTAAATGGAGCTGTTGACTCCCCTCCTAGATCGATCCAAGAGGCGTTAAGACTTCTCCAGCTCTCAAGCCTAGCATTAAGACTATCGATTGACTGGAGTTCACCGCCGTCTGAAAAAGAATCGGGGGTTGCATTAACAACCCCCATATATAAAAACTTATTTTTAATTGAATTAGGCATTATGCTGGAAGTGGATCATCTCCGCTTACAACTTTAGCAGATTTTGCTTCAGCTTCTTGGGCCGCTTTTGCATTTTCTGCTTTCTTTTTTTCAGTGATAGGTACACCAATATCTTCACCAGCAATCAGAGCATTGATTTGTGGAAGATCTAGTGTTTCCCAAACCATTAGGCCTTCGGCCACACGATCAAGAGCATCACGATTAGACTTAAGAATATTAAGCGCAAGTTGATGGTTTTTAGTCACGAAACGCTGAATCTCTTCATCAATCGCTTCTGCTGTACGCTCTGAGTAACCAGAGAAATCCTCTGGAGCATAACTTGTGCCAAATGGATTGGTGCTAGCTTTATGATAGTTAATTGGCCCCATCTTTTCAGACATACCCCAATTACAAACCATATTACGAGCTAACGAAGTCGCTCTTTCAATATCGTTTGAAGCACCATTAGTCATATCTCCAAACACAAGCTCTTCAGCGCAACGTCCACCCATTAAAAAGGCAATAAAGTTTTCAGCACGCTCATTTGTTAGGTTCAACATATCTTCGTTTGGAAGAGTTTGAGTCACACCCAAAGCACCACCACGTGGCATAATAG
>PCUW01000010.1:0-126043 GCA_002787775.1 Bdellovibrionales bacterium CG12_big_fil_rev_8_21_14_0_65_38_15 | reverse complement strand
ACGTTTTTCTTTATCAGAAATAACCATCGACTTACGCTCTGGTCCCATTAACACTTTGTCTTTAGCTGATTCAAAGTCACTATTATCAAGTTTCTTTTTACTCAAGCGAGCAGCATTAAGGGCTGCTTCATTCACTAGGTTGGCAAGGTCTGCACCAGTGAAACCAGGAGTACCTTTTGCAATTGCTTCAAGATTTACACCTTCAGCTAGTGGAGTCTTTTTCGTATGAACTTTAAGAATTCCGAGACGACCACGAACATCAGGAGCACCAACCATCACACGACGGTCAAATCGACCTGGGCGAAGAAGGGCGCGATCAAGAACATCAATACGGTTAGTGGCAGCGATAAGGATAACACCATCGTTTGCTTCAAAACCATCCATCTCGACAAGAAGTTGATTAAGAGTTTGCTCACGTTCATCATGTCCCCCGCCCATACCAGCACCGCGGTGGCGACCAACGGCATCGATTTCATCGATGAAGATGATACATGGAGCGTGCTTTTTACCTTGTTCAAACAAATCACGAACGCGGCTAGCACCAACACCAACAAACATTTCAACAAAGTCAGAACCTGAAATACTAAAGAAAGGCACATCGGCTTCACCGGCAACGGCGCGAGCAAGAAGTGTCTTACCTGTTCCAGGAGGACCAACGAGAATAACACCCTTAGGAATTTTGCCACCAAGGGCAGTGTATTTTTTTGGATCTTTTAAGAAGTCGACAACTTCTGCTAATTCTTCTTTGGCTTCTTCAACACCTGAGACATCACCAAAAGTGACTTTCTTATCATTGGGCGTAAGCATACGAGCTTTTGACTTACCAAAACTCATCGCTTTTCCACCACCTGCTTGGAGTTGGCGTAAGAAGAAATAAAAAATAACGATAAGTAGAATCATTGGTCCCCAGTTAAGAAGCAATGATGTAAAGAATGTTTGTTTTTCTTCTTCTTCGTATTCAGGAGTTAATCCATTTTTACGTAAAAGATTAAATGTCACGTCACCTGTATTACCAGTGAGCTTAAAGCGTTCTTTACCAGCAACTGGTTCAACGTAAGTTCCGATAATAATATTTTTACCTTTGAACGTGACGTCTTTAACTTTTCCAGTTTCAACTGAAGTAATAAAATCTGGATAAGTGACTTTTTTATAATCTTCGCCAGTTTCGCGAGTAACTTTTGCGAGTAGGGCCATCATTAAAATAACGACGAGCCAAAATGTTAGAGTTTTTTGTTGTGGTTTCACTAGGGTGTCTCCTGACCATAAAGCTATTGTTTTCATACCGTGAAAACAATTAGTTTCTTATTGTACGAAGGGGCCAGCAAAGAAGCAACAAAACGCTTAAAAATTCAAAGCTTGCCATTGTAATTTGATATTTTTATGGGCATTTGTTTTGACGAAGTGCGACCATTTTGAGCTAGGAAGAAGCGTAACGTTAGAGTTTTTTTTAATCTTCACAAGCGGATGACTTTTAAAACCTATTTTCGCCAACTGTTTTGGTGCATTCCACACGGCTATCATTATTGAGTTGTCTGCAGAAGAAATAAAAAGACTCTCGGGAATATGCGAACTTATGTCATTAATCAATTTAAGCTTCTTTTCACCAAAATCGTTAGTTAATAGAAGTAGTCCATTAAATCCCCATGCCTTTACTTTTCCAGGGAGATTATGCGGGCCTTTCTTACCTGCCATGAAGGCCTTACAGATTTTTCTTATCTCGCCGCGCTCACTGCTTCTTTTTATATTTGAAAGTTCTTTGTATTCATTTGAAATGATTTCTTCCAAACCTATGAAGTTATCACTAAAAATCGCCCTAATCCCCTCTCCTTTTTTAACAATAAAACTTTCGTTTTTAAAGACACTGACCTTAAGCTTCTTAGCCAGATCATTAGAAGATTGAACGTAATGCTTTAAATAATTGGGATAACGAGAAGCAAATTCAGTTTTAATCACGCGCCTTAAATGATTTCGTGAAAAACGTTCATTGCTATTAGAGCTGTCTTCAAAATGCCAAAGACCAAGCTTCTTATGAATCGTTTGAATTTGAGCGCGAGTTAAACACATAAAGGGCCTAACTTTTTTTCCATTAACAAGTGGAATTCCAAGTGTTGACATAACTTGTGATGAGCGAAGTTTTTGCATTAATGACCATTCAAAAGAATCATCAATATGATGACCAAACGCGATCACTTCACCTGCCTTTGAATTAGCATCAATGAGTTTTAATCGAAGTGTCCTCGCCGTCGCTTCAAAGTTGGAGGCCATAAGACTTAATTCAGTTCTAACGATCGTTAGTTCAACATGGTTATCGTCACAAAGCTGTTGTAGATGAGCTTCGATCATGGCCTGCTTTTCTTGGGTACCATGATCGACATGAATGGCGCGCACATTAAAGCCATGGGCACGTCCTAAATTGGCGCAAACTTCTAGCAAAAGTGTAGAGTCCATACCGCCGGATAAGGCCACTAAACAACTTTTGGGAAGGCCAATGCTATTGGCCCAAAAGGTTCCTACATGGTGAGTTAACCTGGATAAAAGCTTGTGGTTTCGGCTACTTTTCATATTTTAACAGCATCACTTTCGTTGACAGACACCTATACGTTATTTATGATACGCGCACTTTTGTCAAAGTACACGGCTTGGTAGCTCAGTTGGTGAGAGCGACGGATTCATAACCCGTAGGTCGGCAGTTCAACTCTGCCTCAAGCCACCATTTTTTCCTTTATAATCTTAAGAATTGTTGTGCGGCCAAAAATGATAACGTGTAACCGTTTTTGTAAAGGCCATGGACTGAGTAGACCTTTGGACGAACTTCGCCCCAAAAAGGTAAGCGTTTTACGCCCTTATGCCTCACGCCTGAATAAACTTCCCACTGAAGATCATTTGGTAATTTAATATCAAAGTCCTTAAGAAAGGCTTTAATGGCATGAGTTCTTGGAGCTAGTACCGGCCAACCAAGCTCATCAGCTTTGTCGTCTAAACTACCAAGAAGTAATTTTTTATCAATGGAGCGATAGATTAAATTATGAGGACCTTTGGATTGAACAAATCCTTTATCACCTAAATCAATATGCGTTTGAGCATATTGTCCAACCACAGCTCTGCCACCAGGATCTTTGTCATAAAGTTTATTTCCTCCACCTAAGAACAAAAATAAGCGACTAAAATTTATCTCGCGACTTTGAAGTTGAATACTATGAGATTTTTCACAAATAATCGTATCGAAAACAATTTCGATATTTGATGAAAAAACTTGTAAAAACTCTTCTTCTAGTTCTTTTAAAAAATGCTTACTTTGAACAATCAAACAAGTGCTAGGAGCATCTGAATAACGTTTGTTAAATTGCTCGGGATCACCATGGAGTAAATGAGTCTGAGCAGCAACTTCAACGCTATCAAAGTCTTTAAAGTGATTATTAAAGAGTTCATAACTATCGATCAACTGATCGCCAAATGGACTGGTATTTCGTTGTAATCCTGCTTTGGAAACAATTGATGTTGAAGTCAAGCTGCAAGTAGGAAGTACTGGAGATTTTATCCAAACGATTCTACGCGGTAAGTCTAAATTATTATTTTGTAGATTTCTAGCGTATGTCCATAAAAATGCATGAGCAGCGACACCACTTCCAACAATAATATCTGTTAATTCTTCTGACATTTAAAAAGATCTTCCTGTCAATATTGTCATCTTTAAGAGGGATGATTATCGTTTTCTTTCATAAATTTTAGTCTAAAGATAAAGGGATAAAATGACTACAACTACTATGGATACAGGTGCTATCGCCTACGCTGTAAGCAAAACGAAAATCACTGCTAATTCAGTTTTATCAGTTTTAAAACTTATTATTGATGAACAATGTACCATTCCTTTTATTACTCGCTATAGAAAAGAGATGACCGGTGGACTTGATGAAACTCAAGTGCAGGCAATTCAAGAAGCCTATGAAGAATGTATCGAAATTGAAAAGCGTCGTGCTTACGTTTTAGACACCATTGTTAAAATGGAAAAAATGACGCCTCAACTTGAAAAACTCATTAAAGCAGCAACAACTCTTAATCAAATTGAAGATATCTACGCGCCTTATAAGTCTAAGAAGAAAACAAAAGGACAAATGGCCGAAGAAGCAGGGCTACTTCCTCTTGCAGAAATGATCATGAACGGCAAACTTGATCTAGCGAAACTTGAAACAGAAAACGAAACCAAGTTCATCAATAAAGAACATAAAATTACTTCATGGAAAGAAGCGCTTGATGGTGCTCAGTCCATCATCATGGAAAAGATTGCTCACAATCCAGAGGTTAAAGAAAAACTTCGCCAAGATTATTGGAGAAATGCAACGATCGTTTCAAGTCTAAGAAAAGATGGCGAGAAAGTTGCTGACTATACAAAATATAAAGACTGGTTTGAGTATGAACAAAAAATTTCTGCTCTAACAGATAGTAAGCACGGTCACAGATTTTTAGCCCTTCGCCGTGGAATGACTCAAAAAGTTCTAAAAGTTGATGTTGTTTTCCCTGAAGAGATGGCCATACCTGCTATCAGCGCTGAGATGTTTGATTTATCAAAAATCGGCTGTCGTGACTTTGTTGAAAACTGTATTAAAAAAGCTCACAACTTAGCTATTCACCCTTCCCTTGATCTTGAAGTTAAAGGCGAGCTAAAGAAAGTTTCAGATGAATCTGCAATTAATGTCTTCGGAATTAATCTTAAAAATCTTTTACTTCAACCATACCTAGGACCAAAGGCCGTAATTGGTCTTGATCCAGGAATTAGAACGGGTGTTAAAGTCGCTGTCGTCGATGATACTGGTAAATTTGTTGTTGATACAGTTGTCTACCCTCACCCTCCAAAACAAGATGTACAAAAATCGGCGATGGTGATCGATGCCATCATTGAGCAATTTAAAGTAACTCATATCGCTATTGGAAACGGAACCTACGGCAGAGAGACTTTAGATTTTGTTGAAAAAAATGTTAAAGCAGTTAAAGATGGCAAGGCTATGGCAACGTTAATCTCAGAAGCTGGTGCTTCAATTTATTCTGCCAGTGAAATCGCCAGAAAAGAGTTCCCTGATAAAGATCCAACAGTCAGAGGCGCTATCTCGATCGCTAGACGCTTTCAAGATCCACTAGCAGAACTAGTTAAGATTGACCCGAAGTCAATTGGTGTTGGCCAGTACCAACATGACGTTAACCAAATTAGACTTAAAAAGCAGCTTACTGGTGTGGTTGAAAGTTGTGTGAACTATGTAGGTGTTGATTTAAATACCGCCTCTGCTCCACTTCTTTCATTCGTATCAGGCATTGGGCCAAGTGTGGCCGAAAACGTGGTTAAGCATCGTGAAAAAATTGGTGGATTTAAAAATAGAGCTGAGCTTTTAAAAGTCTCACGTTTTTCTGCCAAAGTTTATGAACAGTCAGCTGGCTTTCTTCGTATTTATAACGGTGAAAATCCTCTTGATGCCACATTTATTCACCCAGAAAGTTATCCTATCCTAGAAAACTGGGCGAAGAAAAATGGCGCAGATTTAAAACTCTTAAAGGAAGATAAAGATCTGATTAAAAAACTAGAATCAGACAAAACTCTTTTAGGAGAGCTTGGTGAATTTACATTTAAAGATATTTTAAAATCACTAAGTGCACCTTCCCAGGACCCAAGAACAGAATTTAAGAGTTTTGAATTCAGAAAAGATATTTCTAAAATTGGTGATCTAAAAGAAAATGATTGGTATCCAGGTGTTGTCACAAATATTACACAATTTGGTGCCTTCGTTGATATTGGACTAAAAGAAAATGGCTTGGTCCACATTTCTCAAATGGCCGATAAATTCGTTGATAATCCTCTTGAAGTTCTAAAAGTCGGACAAGAAGTTAATGCAAGAGTCATGGCGGTTGACCTGGAAAGAGGTCGAGTTTCCTTGTCTCTTAAAAAGGACGATGGACAAGGTGTTGCCACTTCTTATGCTGAGCGTGGCATTGGTCAAGGCCAATCAAAGGTGAAGACTCCACCACCAGCGGCCATGAAAAATAATGCCTTTGCAGGACTTAAAAACCTAAAAATATAGAAAAAAGAGCTTAATCTAGGTTAATGCCGCCCAAATTTAATAGAGCTAGAATACAAGCTATGAAGTATCTAGCTCTACTTAGTATTGGGATTATTCTTTGGCCACTTTTGGAGTATCTGCTTCACCGCTTTAGTGGTCATGTGTTTCGTTTTCCCCCTATATTTTTTAATGAACATAAGAAACATCACGCCAAGAAAGACTACTTTGCACCAAAGTTGAAAAAACTTGGGGCTGCAATTATTTTTTTATCTCTGCTAACTTTAATAAATACCCTTTGGCTTAACAGCCTTGAAGCACTCGTCTTTTCAACTGGCTTTGTCGGGATGTACTTATTTTATGAATATATGCACTATCAATTTCATATCAGTGAGCCAAAAACAAAAGCCGGACTCATTTTAAGAAAGCATCACTTCTATCATCACTTTCATAACTCATCACTAAATCATGGGGTGACCTCAACATTTCTAGATCGAATTTTTGGAACATATTCAGATGCCGGACAAGTTAAGATACCAAGAAGATATGCAATGACTTGGCTATTCGATGAAAATAACCAAGTCAAAAAGATCTATCAAAAAGATTTTCTAGTAACAGGCAGAGCTTCCAACTGAATGTGATGAAGTTGAAGAACTTGAATGTTTAAACGATGCAAGTTTTGCTGAACCTTCGACGATAAACGCTTTAAGGTTTTTATAGGTTGTAACATCAACGTATGAAACCTGATGATGACCATAAATCGCTTCTTGCTCATAACCACATTCTGTCGATCCTGGGCGTGTATGACAAACTTGACGAGTATCATTACCTGTACAAGTCACAACACCATCATCATCACGTGAACAGTTTGATGGGCTTGGGACGTCACGACATTCAGTTTCACCAGGTGTTGTATGACAGCGATAAACACTTTCATAACCTAATACGCATGACTCAGTTCTTGAGTATTCTCCAGATCGTGAAGAAGTTGTGTCAGAGTTAACTTCAAGATCATAAGGCTGGCCTGAGTCAGCTGCATGAATAACAACTTTACCATCTTCTGGAAGAACTTGATGAGGGGCAACGCTAAAAGGGATCTTTGCTTTTTTACCATCGACTTTTAAAACGAGATTGATATTCGTTTTTGAAGTTGGATTAAGGACAGCTTCATAACTTCCTTCTTCTATAGTGATCAGCTCTCTTTTTCTACCCAAGAATCCACTTTTCTTTTCTACAGTAATTGCACTTTTCACCTGTAGATCACCTTTCATTGAATCACACGCGACAAAAAGTGTGCTTGCCAGTGCAAGCAGCATTAGTTTTTTCATTACTCCTCCAGAGAAATTGATTTTATTCAATGATTAGCAATACTTAGGCCAAGTAAAATTTACATATTTTTAAAGACTTAGTTGATGACATGGCGCAAGTTTGAGTGAACCAGGGCCAAAAAGTCAGTTGCTAAATGCACCTTGCGATGAATAATTTATGAAGCTGATCTTATAAGAGAAAGATGATCTTGTGATTGATGAAATTGTTTTAAACTCCAAATACTAAAAATCCATGCAATCAGGCAAGGAACAAAAAATGAAGTCAACATACCAACAGTCGTTATATGAATTGGAATTTCACGGTCAATAAAGACGGCCGGTAATATCTCGATACCAAAAGTGGCAAAGAGTTTTAAAAATGCAATGGCAGCAATAATACCAAATCCGCAAGAAGCCGCACTGATAACCATTAAAGAAGCTGCACTTGCATTTTTAAGTCTGTTCTTTGAGGCACCTAAGATCCAGAGCCCTGCCAAATCCCATTTAATTTTATCAAAGAATAAAAATAAGCCTGATACAATACAAAGCGCGACTAATAAGGACATAACAGTAAAAAGAAAGACCATGACAGTGGTTTCAAGCCCTAAGGCCCAGACAAGTGTTTCATGTCTTTCTTCCCAAGTGATGAATTTCCAAGTGTTAAATTGATCTTTTAATTGTTTGATTTGAGATGATTTAATTGGCTGATAAATCCTGATACGGTTCACTTTCTTTTCACGCGTTAAATTATAAAGAGAAGTTGATTTAACCCATAAATGAATGGCATCAATATCTGGAACATCAGTGGCAATAAGTCTTTCAACACGAACAGTAACACTTCTTGGAACCTCAGTTAAAAAGAAATCAGTATGAGCAGGTGAAATCAATCGAATTTGCTCACTAGGTCCTGCACCAATTTTTGAGGCTAAATCGTATGGCAAAATGGCTTCGTTAAGCTCAATTTCTCTTTCTGCTAAAAACTCTGGAAGATTGGCTAAATCAAGTCCATGCACAATCGTTGGAGAAAGATATGCTCCGGACTGTAACAAAAGTTCTAATTCGAATTCCTTAACAGGATTAACGCCCATGGATTCTAAAGTTGTTATCAATTGATCTAAGTTTTCAGAAGGAAGGGTCGCATCTCCTTCTAAAACATAAAGTCCTTCAATCGATTTTGATCGATCAATAAGCTTACCTTGCAGTCCACCCATGGCACTTTGAAGAACTAAAAGAGCAAAGCTAGAAATAAACAATCCCGCCAAGGCCAAAAGCAAAAGCTTTTGACGCTTACGGGATAGAAAAATCGTCTGAAAGAAAAATCTAAGTAAGGCCTTACCCATTAAATCTCATAAAATTTCTTTTTATCAGCCACAAGCTTTTTAAGAAATTCACTAGCAGCATAACGGTGAGGGTTAACTTCACTGGCATACTTATTTAACGCTTCTAGAATACGATCTAAGCCTTCACCATCGGCATACTTAAGAAGACCACCTCTAAATGGAGGAAAGCCGATTCCAAAGATTAGACCTAAATCAACTGTACTTGCACGATCAACGATTCCTTCATCAAGAATAATTGAAGCTTCATTAATCATAGGTAAGAAAACGCGCATCTGAATATCAGTTTCGCTCATTTTCTTTGATTTTGCTGGAAGAAGTGAGCTTAACTCCTCGTTATCACCTGCTGGCTTACCTTTTTCATCATACTTGTAAAAACCAATAGAGGTTTTCTTACCTAGCCACTTCTTCTCTACCATTTTCTCAGAAAAGTTAGAGGCCATGGCACGATCGCCTAAACCATCGTGAAGGATATGAGCAACCTTAACACCAACATCAATACCGATTTCATCTAGAAGCCTACATGGGCCCATTGGCATCCCAAAGTTTAAGCAAGCATCATCGAGATCCTTAACAGAAACACCTTCTTCAAGAAGAAAGCCCGCTTCATTGAGGTAAGGCATAAGAATTCTGTTTACTAAAAAGCCTGGGCCATCTTTAACGATAACTGGCGTCTTTTTAACTTTTAAAACCCATTCATAAAGAGCTTTAAGTGTATCTGGTGATACTTTTGAATGAGTAATGATTTCAACGAGAGGCATACGGTGAACAGGATTAAAAAAGTGCAATCCCGCGAAACGCTCTGGTTTTTCTAGCGCTTTTGACATCTCTTCAACACTTAAAGAAGAAGTATTCGATGTTAAGATGGTATCGGCGCGGACGTACTTTTCAGTATCAGCGAAAACTTTCTTTTTAACATCCATGTTTTCAACAACGGCTTCTATCAATAGATCAACTTTTTCAAAACCAGAGTTATCAAGCTGACATGTAATTGAGCGCTGCTTACGTTCAAATTGCTCTGGAGTCATTTTTCTACGCTTAAGCGCTTCCGCGAAATTTTTTGACGATTGCTTAAGACCAAGAGCAAGACCATCTGGATTAAGATCTTTCATAATTGGCGCCATACCGTTATCGGCCATCAGCCAAGCGATACCGCCACCCATAGTACCAGCACCTAGAACTGCACCACGCTTCATCTGTACTTTCGTATCTGTTGCAGCTGGACCAGGATATTTCTTCGCTTCTTCTGTCATAAAGAAAATGTGACGAAGATTTTTAGATTGCTCGCCAACGCATAACTCTCCAAAAGCTTGAGATTCACTTGAAAGGTAAGAGCTTCTTCCTTTCATCATGCCAGCTTCCATCACATCTAGAATTTTAAGTGGAGCTTGGTAAAAACCTTTGGTCTTAGATAAAACATTTTCACGAGCTTTTTGGAAAATAATTTTCTTACTCAAAAAATTATCAGCTGCGAAATGACCAATCTGTTCTTTCAGAGATTCTTTCTTTTTTGATTTATTAAAAAATGTTTCTGCCATCTTTAAGAGATTTTCTTTTGGATAGGTCTCATCAGCTAAACCAAGTTTCTTAGCTTTATAACCTTTAACCATTTTACCGGTTAAAATAAGATCAAGAGCGCCAGGAAGACCAATGCGCTTAGGCATTCTGTACGTTCCACCAAAGCCTGGAATCAATCCAAGCTTAACTTCTGGTAAACCAAACGCTGTCGAGTCGTCGTCAGAGGCAATAATTGTTTTACAAGATAGAACGAGTTCTGTTCCACCACCAACACAAACACCGTGAACGGCTGCTACAGTAGGAATTGATAGATCTTCAATACGGTTAAAGATCTGCTGACCTTGTTCAGCTCCGTCAGCTGCTTCGCTTTCGGTTTTCATTGAATCAATAAGATTAATGTCAGCACCTGCCAAGAAACAACGATCTTTATGAGAGTGGAAAACCACTCCTGAAAGACTTGATGACTCAACATGAAGGCGCTCAACAATTTCTCTAAGCTCAACAAGAGATTGTTCGTCTAAAACAGTCATAGACTTGTCACAATTAAAACCAAAACCAACCCATGCAGTTTTATCTTTTACTTCGTAACTAATGCGTTTGTAAGACATATATTTTCCTTAAATTATTTAACTAAGTTTTCAATAATGACAGCGCCACCTTGGCCACCACCAATGCATAATGAAGCGACACCGTATTTTGCTTTACGACGTTTAAGCTCATGAGCAAGAGTAACGACAAGACGAGAGCCAGTTGAACCTACAGGGTGTCCTAGAGCGATGGCCCCACCGTTGACATTAAACTTCTCATCAACGATTTCGCCCCAAGCTTTATCCACTCCAAAACGTGCTGCGAGCTTGGCATCTTTCATAGCCATTTGAACTGCAAGCGCTTGGGCGGCAAAGGCTTCATTCACTTCAACCAAGTCCATTTGCTCTAGGGTCATCCCTGTGCGACGGAAAACTCCATCCATGGCAAGCAGTGGGCCCATCCCCATTCTTTCTGGTTCAAGACCGTGGAAATGATAATCAACCACGCGTGCGATTGGAGTTGCATTATATTTTTTAACAGCATCTTCGCTCATGAAAACGATAGCAGAACCACCGTCTGTGATTGGACATGCGTTACCGACAGTTACCGTGCCTGATTTCTTTTCAAAATAAGGACGCATTTTGCCAAGACCTTCAACTGTACTTCCAGCACGAGGGCCAACATCTTGGGCAAGAATTTTATCAAGTCTTTCACCGATCGCTAGTGGAACGATTTCATCTTTAAAACGTCCTTCCTCTTGCGCTTTAATAGCAAGCTGGTGAGAGCGATTAGCAAATGTATCTTGCTCTAACCTTGAGATACCAAACTCACGAGCTAATTTCTCAGCCGTTTGTCCCATATTGAGGCCACAAAAAGGATCAGTAAGACCTTGTTCAATGGCAATAATTGGAGACAGATGAGGAGGTCTAAAAGCAGCTAATGCTTTAAGCTTATCTCCAACACTTTTTGCTTTCATGACATTCATAAAAAGCTCAGTCATTTCTTTAGAATAAATAAGTGGCATCTGAGACATGTTCTCAACACCACCAGCGACGATAATTTCACTGCGACCACTTGCTACTTTTAAGAAGGCTTGAGAAACAGCTTCAAGGCCTGAGGCACAGTTTCTGTGAACAGTATAACCACTTGTGCGTTTATGCAGACCTGCTTCAAGCGCAATGACTCGTCCGACGTTTGGATATTTTGCAGGAGATCCTGTGTTACCAAAAATCACTTCATCAACTGCATCGTCAGGTACGCCTAAATTATCTAGCATTTTGCGAACAAGATAGGCGCCCAAATATGGTACTGCGACTTCTTTTAAATCCATACCGGATTTAGCTTGGGGGGATCTTCGAGCATCTACGATATAGACTGCTCCGCTTAATTGTGAGGCCATGGCCATTCTCCTTCCAAAGTTTAGAGAATCATTAGAATTAAATGAGTTAAAGACCATGAAAGGATAATCGAAAACAAGGCACAGTTAAAGTTGAATCAACAGGTTAGACAATTTACCTAGTAGGGAAAATAACTGAGTGAAAAGTGTGCGTTAAAAACAAAAAAGCCGTAGGGACGACAAACCCTACGGCCTTTGAAAATTCTTTCAACTATTTATTAAAATCTAACAACTAAGCCGGCACCTACAGAGATTTGGTTAGCATCTTCGATTGCTTCACCAATATTTTGTAAACGCAATTGGTCAGGACTTTGTTGAACTGTTGTTCCTTGATCCTGAGCAAAACCACTTGTTAACGCTCTAGTATAGCGAAGATCAAGAGTCATCCCGATGTTTTCGCTAAACGAAGCTTCCATACCACCAAGGATTGAACCTGAGATACTGCTGCTTCTTTGGGCTTCTTGGCCGAAGTTTTGTGCACCGTTATTGTAGTTATTTGCACCGTTATCGTTGTAGCTCATGCTTAGACGATTATAACCAAGAGCTGCACCGATATATGGACGAAACTTTGATTCAATATCTGTAATAAAGAATTTAGAGTTCGCTTCAATCGCGATATTTGAATAATCAATTTCGCGACCGTTGGTGCCATAATTATTATAATAACCAAAATTATAATTGTAGTTATTATTAAAGTTATTAGCTACGTCAGAGATTTTCATTGAAGTATAGTTAATACCTAGACCCATTGAAATTCTATCAGTGATAAGACTTTCTGCTTGAAGGCCAGCATTAAAGCTAGATTCAAATTCAATTTGCTCACCAGAAAAAGTTGTTACACCAAAAACTGGGATAATCTTATTACGTTTGATTTCAGTTTTCTTTTCTTCAACCACTGGAGCTACTGCAACAACTTTTGCTGGAGCGGCTTGGGCCGTAGAAACTTCGTCAACGTTTCCAAGATTTCCACCGTTAAAAGCTTTTTGAAGCTTTTTAGCCAGTTTCTGTTCTTCTTTGATACGCATGTCTTCAATTTTCTTTGAAACCATTTCCTCGTTTTTCTTTTCAAGCTGCTTACGCATTTTCTCAATACGTTGAGCGGCTGATTCACGAGGTTGTTCGTACATACCATCAATGTCAATTTGGTCAGAGTTTAGAACAGCGTCAGTATCTTCTAAGATATCTGCAGTCTGAGCGAAGCCCTGTGTGCTTAAACCAAAGCCAATCAGCATGGCCATGATTTGCAACTTTTGCGATGTCGTTTTCATTGAACTCTCCTTCTATTGTGGAACCGAGTGTGTGTCGGGCCACAAGTTCATTTTTAAAACTTAAGACAAATCGCATCACTTTTATCATTTTTGACGACTTCGTGCATTAAAATGGCTATTGAATGTAAATTTTACAATGACGTGTATGTAAATTCAATCACTTAAAGTGGATACGCTTTAAAATCTTCCGGATTATCAGACTTCCAAAGAGAGTTTAATCGGCACATTAACGATTCTTGTGGGGTCGGACAGCTACCATCACCGACAAATCTTTCTTTAATAACGCCAAATACGCTGGCCATGACTGCGATCATGGCGGCAACCATCAAAATATACTCAACCGAGGTTTGGCCTTTTTGATAACGATATTCCATCACTCTATTTTGACGGCTAGAACTCATCACTGCAACCTAGGCAAAGAATCTTTCATATCGATTAAAGAGCTAATCAGGCCTAAGCGATCACGCTTTGCTGGTCCAAAATAACTGACATTCTTTACGACTTCAGTTTTACCGGGCGAGAGAACTTGCTTTAGCTTGATATTGGCAGGCAAAAGAATCTCACCACGAAGCTTTCTTGGTTTATGAAAGTGCTCGTCAATCCAAAGTTCAAGTCCTTGAGTTAATTTTGAAGACAAAGGCGTGAACTTATTTAGAGGGAAATGATTATCTAATAAGTCATTAGACTTGGCGTAGAGCTGCTTAGATAAAAACTCAATTTTCATACCCTCGCGTTTTCTGAGCGCGACTTCAACATTGATATAACCACTTCCAATATGTTTTATCGACCAAAGTCCAAAATCGGTTCCTACATCTTTTGGAGAAAAAATAAAATGCCTTGCTCCTATAGGAAAAAGCTCTTTGGCCTGGTTTGATTCATATTTCATTGAAACGGAGATGTATGAGTTACCACTTGGCTCGAGCTCTAAACCGATAGCAGAGCTATGAGAGCCCATTAAGACAAGCTTCTTTGGGTGAATAATCCCTTCATAACTTGAAAGCTCTAAGCTCCAAGGAGAAGATTTATAAAACATCCACTCTCTAACTCGCGTACTTTTAAATTGACCGCCACGAAGTTGATAAACATCAACCAGGCTAGATACTAATTTAGTTGCATCAAGTTCGTAGCGAGGAGAAATCGCTTCGATTAAAAGGTGCCAAATTTCTGCTGCTGAAAAATCTAGAGAAAACTTCTGATGATAAATCGCTCTGGCGACATAAAAGAAAGCATCCCATGGACGATTAAGATTTAATTGTTTTCGCCCTAAAAAAGGCAACACGATAGGCTCTGCCCATGCAACGAGATCTTTTGGTAATTGATTGGTTAAAACTTTGGCATCAAGTTGAGACAGTGTTTGAAAGCGGTACAGGTGCTTACCTAAACGGCTAAGTGAAGCCATCACTTCTTCATCAAATTCTTTTTTATCAGGGAAGAACTGCTTATCTTCAGGATAGCCAAGCTTTCTGGCCAGCTCCATCATATTTGAAGTCGGAGATGAAGTAAGCTTCACTCTCCTAGTTAAACCTTCACAGTCGAGATGGATATTATGTTCTGAGAAACTTATAAAATGAGAAATATTAACCAGTGGCTCTACGCCTAACTCTTCTCCCCAAGCCTGCAAAGACTGAAGAGTGGTTTCACTAATAAATTTTTCGTAGAGGTCGCCGTAGCCCATGCGATCATCATCGAGCAATAAAACATTACTTCCAGACTGCAATAACTGTAGTCCAAGTAGAACAGAAAAAGTACTTTTGCCGATCACAACTTGATCGACGTTTTTAGTGAGCAAGGGTCAATCCTATAATTTCATCAGATTTCTTAATCCAATTCTCCATGGCTTTAAAAGCTTTGTCATCTTCTAAGGGTTTTGATGTCTGATGGGCGCTATTCCACCATGTGGAAAACTCGCTCGCCGTGTTCACAACGCTAACTTGTCCGGGTGATAATTCATTTACTAAATCAATCTCGGTTGAACGGTGGATTTTAGGGCCACAACAGACTTTGCAACCGGCCACGGCAGGCTCCAAAACGGAGTGGATAGATCTTCCAAATCCCCCACCGACATAGACGTAATTAAAAAGTGAGTACAGCTCGACTAAGATTCCAGGGGACTCTAATAGCCAAATGGTCGTCTGCTCTTTTTTTTGTAAAAGCTTTTCAAGAGGCCATGAATCAAGATGTTTAAGATTTAATGAAACAACTTCAATATGTGGGAAGTGTTTTTTCCAATAGGCTTTAATTTGTTCTAAGGAAGTAGTGCTTAATTGGTGAGGAGCAAGCCACAAATGAACATTCATAGGATCCTTCAATAACTGATCAAAGAGATGAAAGTCATTCTCCCAGGCGCTACCGACAATAATTTGATCCTCTTTATCTTGCGAGTTTATTAACTCTATTAACTTTTGTGGGATTTGAGACTGTTTGAGACGATGGCGAATTTGAAGTGGTCTAAAGTCATAGGTGGCAACTTCAATCCCTGGCATCTGACTTGTAAAATTCTTTAAGGCCGCTGTTTGTTCGACGGTACTGGCAATAACGAGATCAAAGCTTTTATAGACTGCTTTTAGCCAGAAACTAGGGCTTTTCCCCTTGAGACTGGCCCAGGCTAAAACCTTCTTTTGAGTAGGTAATAAGAGAAGTTCCGGAAAAAAATCATAGCGACACATAATAAGACCAAGTGCCTTGGACCAACGCGAGAGTCTTAAATCCAACAAAAGCGGCATACGTAAATAACGAATAGACTCTGGGTGTTTGGTATAAAACTGCTGAACTTTGCGCTCGACACTTGGTGAAGTGAAGATAAGTTCTATTTTTTGATCAAGTTCGATCGCCTTAATCATTAGTGGCTTAAGTTGTTCGAATTCACCTTCACTGGAGCAATGAAAGGCCCAATATAAAGAGCCAGCTTCTTGCCATGGACGGCAAGCCGAATCAGAAAGATTAAGCTTTTCAAACGCTAAACGCTGTTTAAATAGACCAAAACCTCTAAAAAAGAAGGATAAAGTCCGTTGAAGGAAGAAAATAGTTAAAAATATAATGCGCTGCAGTAAAAATCCTTATCATTTGGAGTCATATTGTCTCATTAACCAACTCAACTTGTTAAGCTAATGCTCTCATTCTTACAAAACCTTACAATCAGTGTAAGTTTTTCCCATGTCTAAATTAAATCTTGCGCATAATACCCTTTTAAAGGCAAATTGCCCTTCGGAGTTAACAAAAAACTGACAAAGAATTCTGTGAGATCTTTTTTAGGAGCGATATATGAAATTGACTAAAGTAGCAGCATTATTGGCCTTGACATCATCACTTGGTGCTCAAGCGGCCTCAACATCAACAACTTCTCTTGGTAGCATTTACCAAAAGCTTAAAGAGTCTCCACTAAGCATGGACGTTCTTTCTGAAACTGCAACAGCTAAAGGTATGGATGGTTTCCAAAACACATCTATTCTTTACCTTGGTTACAAGCTTACAGATAAAGACTCTGTAAAACTTGAAAACAGAATTCTTTTCGATCGTAGAACTGGAAAAGAAGATACTCGCATGAATCGTATGGTTCTTTCATACAACAGAGGTAAAATTCTTACTCAAGCTGATCACGGCATCAACATGTCAGCAAAACTTGAGCAGCGTTTATACCCAGCTCCAACTGATAGAAATGCTAGAAATCAATACGGCCTGACTCGTGCTTCTGTTAAAGCTTCACATGAGTTCAATAGCCTATTCAGCCTTTCTGGAACACTTTACGGTGCTAAAACACAAAGAATTAACACTGCTGACCAAGATACAAATGATACATATGCCTATGCTTCATTTGTTGAGAACTTCCAAATCACTGACAAATGGTATGTTGCTTTTGTTCAAGAGCCATTTATTGGAAGAACAGTTGGTGGCGTTCAGTCTGCTAACATCTACAACGTTCTTGAAACAGGCTACCAAATTACTCCAGAACTTCTAGGAGCTGTATATACTGCTAACACTCTTGAAAGTGATGATGGTAAAAAACTTTCTCTTAGTAACTTCAGCGAAGCGACTAAGGCTCAAGAATTTGCATTCTACTTCATGTTAAATGCTTTTTAATTAAAACTAAATTAATTGGTTAATACGGCGGACTCGAAAGAGTCCGCTTTTTTTTGGCAATTCTTGCCTAAATAACCTCAATAATCTCAGCTTTTTACTCTATTCACCGATAGGACACAGGTAGACGCCGTATTTAACGGAGGATGATGTGTCTGAGTCAGCTAAAAAATTAACGACACTCGATGATTTAGTCCCAAATGATAATTTTGAGGGACTAAAAAATATTATTGTCGATAATCCAAAAGCCTTTGCAGCAGAAGAGCTTTTTGAGATTCGTCTTGGCGAAACACGTCTTGGCCCAATCTATAATCAAGACCTCAAAGCATACGTTGCTCAGGATGCTAATTTTCCAATCTCTTGCTTTGTTAGTCAGTTTGCAGCAGAAGAATGGATTCCTATCCTACAGCATCCATTTTTCCAACGTAGAAAGCCACAATTGGTGGCAAGAAACGATCTCAACATTGAACATGAAGAATTCTTTTTACTTCATGAAGGTAAAAAGAGTGGGCCTCATTCTGCTGAAGAAATCGATGATAAATTAAAAAATGGAAAAGTATTAGTCAGTGATCAGATTAGCTCTGATGGTGGCCAAAGCTGGGGAAGAGTTTACGAGATTGAAGAGTTCGATCGTCGTAATATTACACCTTCAGGTGAATTACCCTTTATGCCTGAATGGCAGGTTTTTAATAACTCTTTTGATGAAGTAGAAAAAGATTTAACACAGCTTAATTCAAATTCAAAAGCGATTGAAACTGATGCTATCGCTTCGCTTGCTTACTTAGAAAATTTGCAATCAGGTAAAGCGGGTAAAACATCTTCAGTAACTTCTCAAGTTGAATCAGAGTCAGCTCCGATTCCAAAAGTTGTTGTGGCAGCTGTCTGTGCAATTGCTGCAGGATTAACTTTTGCTGCTTGGCTGGCTTCAAGACCTGTTGAGCCACTTCGCTCTTCAAATACTCCAGATAATGCAAGATCAACTGCTTCACGTCGTACTAACACACCATCAGCACCAGTTGCCCCCAATCGACTAGGTCAAGATGTAAAAAGAAATGAAACTTCGCTTTCAGAGCGAGTTATTAATAAAGTTAATAGAAATAATTCAGGGGCATCTGGGTTTAGAAAATCTAAAGCCTTTAAAGACAGTATTATCAAGCCTATCAATCGCGATGATAATGACTTTGCCTATGAAAATGATCGTCCTCTAGAACAAGATCCTATTGGTTCTAAATTGTCTAAAGAAAGCGTTTATCCCGATGATGATTATCAACAAGAATTATTAGAAGAAGGTTCTGAGTCACAGGCTAATTTTGAAGATGATCGTTTTATTAATTCAGATAAAAAAACAGAAAATGATTTTGCTAAAATTTATGAATCTGATGCTTCAGAAAAAGCTGTTATGGGCGAATCTGAGTCCTTTGACCAAGTTAACGAAAACGAATACGACTCTTATTAATCACTAAATTATTGAGTCGCCGCTTAAGTTTGTGCTAACGTTTGGCATGAATAAAAACATCCCATCTCCTGAACTTTTATCCACTTTTCGAACACCTGCCTTTCCTGGCTCTTATTTTTTAAGCTTTGAAGGCATCGAGGGAGCTGGTAAATCAACTCAAATTCAATCAGTTATCGATTACCTTGAGAAAAAAGGTATGCGTGTTCTCATTGTAAGAGAGCCAGGTGGAACTTCATTTGGAGAGCGTCTGCGTCAAGCGGTACTCGGTGCTAATCATGATCTTCATCCTTTGGCCGAAGCTCATTTATTTGCTTCATCCAGAGCACAATTGCTGCACGAAGTTGTAATGAAAGAGCTCGGTGTTCCTGGAACTGCTATTATTTGTGACCGCTATATCGACAGCACTATTGCTTACCAAGGTCTAGCTAGAGATTTAGGTGCAAGTACTGTTTTGGAACTTCACCGTGCATTTCCGCTTTGTCTTGTGCCTCACCTCACCTTCTATCTTAGAATTGGTGTTCAAACATCTCACGCTAGACAGAAAATGAGGAATGCTCCAAAAGATTATTTTGAAAGACAGGGTAATTCCTTTTACGAAAAATTAGTTGAAGGATACGATCTAGCTGCTCAACTTTTTCCTAATAGAATTTCTGTTATTGATGGAGAGAGAGATTTTGATGCCGTTAACGTTGATATTCTAGCTAGACTAGATCAATTGTTAGCGACAAAAAAAGATCAGTACCATCAGCATGACGATTAAGCATGAAAGAATTATTAGGCCAAGCACTCCTTGCAAGATATTCTAAAAGAAGCCTTGGACATTTTTATATCTTAAATTCTTCCTCTGAAGATTATTTAAAGCAGTGGTCTAAAGACTTTGTTCTTAGTGTTCTCTTTGATCAAAATAAAGATGCTAATCAAAATGAGCGCCGTTTTAATCAAGGTCATCCTGATCTGTTATGGCTTACTCCTGAAGAAGATCATTATAAAATTGAAAATAAAGATTTTGATCCACTTTTTCAGGCGATGGCGCATAAGCCTTTAGAACTTCCATGGAAGTTTATCTTTGTCGAAAAGCCACAAACGATTGGTTCGAGCTACGCTAATAAATTATTAAAAACATTAGAAGAGCCAACTGATCATTGTACCATTTTCTTTTTAAACGCCGGAGCGACACCACTTCTTTCAACGGTAGAGTCTAGAGCGATTAAACTCAATTTGAATCCACCAGAACCTGTCGAAGAACTCACGGCCAAGCCCAAGGAATCTCTTGCTGATTTCATGCAGCGCTGGACGGCACAATATCCAAATAATTTCGATGCTGATCTCGAGTTTTCGAACCAGCTACCAAAGCTAGCTGGAGAATTAAGCCTTCTTAGTAAGGGTAAATATGAAAATGAAGCCATAGTTATTCAAGGATTATTGAATTGGAGTTTAGTGAATATTGAAAACCCGAAGACTATTGAAGAGATACTCGACGCATCAAAACACCATCAACACTCGAAAGCCTTTAACAGTTCGATAAATGAGAGAATTTTTAGTTTAGTCACGACTTTATCTTAATTCCTCGAGCAATTTTAAAGCGCTTTGTGCATGGACATTTTCTCGTAAAAACCCGAGAATATAGGTTGTTTTTGAACAAATGATTAAGGACTTAATGTCATGCAACATACTCCGTCTGAAGACGGTCAAACTGAGATAGAAACAGATATTACGCAAACGACTAACGAAGAGACAACTGAGCAAGAAGAAGAATCATCATATCAAGAAAACGACGGTCAAAACGATAACGGCGATGATGATGATGGTGAAACATTTGCGACTGGTGAAAAACTTCAACTTGTTAGAGTGCGTTTTCCTGGAAACTCAAGACCACATACATTTTTAGTAGGAAAGCGAAGTTACACTTACGGCCAACAAGTTGTTGCCATGAGCGATCGTGGACTATCCGTTGGCTACGTGAACTCTTTTCCTTATGAAATTAGCTATCACGAAAATATGGGCAAGTTTCGTCCCATCAACCGTGTCGCCAGCGAAGAAGATCTTATTCTTCAGCGTGAACATATTCACCGTGAGCGCGATGCCGATATTATGGCAAAAAGACTTATTGAAAAACATAATCTTGATATGACGCTGACCCATGTTGAGTTTACTCAAAATGGTAAAAAAGCGGTGTTCTATTTTAACGCTCCAAACAGAGTCGATTTTAGAACACTAGTTAAAGATCTAGTATCCGAATTAAGAATTCGTGTTGAACTTAGACAGATCTCGGTTCGAGATCGCTCAGCTGCCATTGGTGCCATTGGCGTTTGCGGACTAGTAACATGTTGTTCATCATTTTTAAAAAACTATGGCTCTGTTTCAATTAAGATGGCAAAAAATCAAAACCTTGCTCTAGTGCCTACAAAGATCAATGGTGTTTGCGGACAAATTAAATGCTGTATGAAATTTGAAGATGCCGTTTACGTAGAAAAGAAAAAACTTCTTCCTAAAGAAGGTTCAATCATCACAACGGCCAATGGTGATATCGGGCGCGTTTACCGCATTCATATTCTAATTGAGCAATTTGAATTGATTACAGATCAAGGTCGCAAACGTCGTTATGCTATTAATCAGTACAACCCTGAAATAACACCACCAAAAGATTATCAATTCCCAAGAGAACTTCCATTCTTTCAAGATGAAACTCAAAGTGTGATTGGACTTGAAGTCGCTGAACAGAAAACTGCAGATGACTTTAATCAGGCCAGTAGCTTGTTTCAAGATGATGATGAGCAAGACGATTCAACATATGCTGACGATACTAGCAGTGCTGAAGAGACGACAAAACCAACTCAGCAAGCGAGTTCTGCAACTCAAACTGAAGATGGACAAGAACGTCCCAAAAAGCGTCGCTCAAATCGCAATAGAAGAAATAGAAACCGTAATAAAAATGGCGGTTCTAATGATAGTGGTCCAACAAATTAGAATTGGTTGGGTGTAATTTGAAGATTCTTCACACCTCAGATTGGCACTTAGGTAAGAAGCTTTTTAAAGTTTCACGCCTCCCTGAGCAAAAACTCTTCTTAAGCTGGCTTGAGCAAGCAATGCTTGAGCAAAATATCGATGCGCTTGTCATGGCCGGAGATGTTTTTGATACACCTCACCCACCTCACGATGCGCTAGAGCTCTACTATCAGTTTCTAGAAGCCATGGATAAGCATTCAAAGAAAGTCTTCATCATTGCCGGCAATCACGATTCCGGCCGTTTCTTACAAGCTCCAAATTTCTTTTTAAAAAATAAAAATATCCATGTGGTTGGAAGATTCCCATCCGATAACGAATTCAATCCAAACGATTATGTTTTTAAGGTAGAAGAAGGCAAAAACCAATGGTTTATCCACCTTCTCCCATTTTTTAGAAGTCATGAAGTCTTAGAGTACGTCCAGCGCTCAAAACTCATCACCGAGACAGAGTTTCCAAGGATGGTTTTAGAAAAACCAGAACAATTAATCGAACTTGGTATTGTTGATGTCATGAATCGAATGATTAAAAGCGAATATTCAACAGACGAAGACAAGACGAAACGTATGCTAGTCTCACATCACCTGTTTGGTGGCTTTAGACTAGCAGGCAGTGAGCAATCTGTAAGTATATCAGGCCTTGATGGACTTCCTAGTTCTCTTTGGGGATTACCCTATGATGATCTAGCGATTGGCCATATTCATCAGACCCAGCGACTTAGAGAAGAAAAACCAAGGGCCATCTATCCCGGCTCGCCTATTCGCTTTAGGTTTAATGAAAAGCGTGAAAAAAAGATTTCTATCTTAGAATGGAACGATAAAGACATTGAACAATCGTTTATAGAAATTCCTGAATTTAGACCAGTCATCTCACTCAAGCTTGATCAAGAAGATATTAAAACTAAGCTTGCCAGTGAACTTATAAATTACAAACAAAACTATAAACTCGCTGGTTTATTAGAGATAAAAATAAAAGCAACAGGCGCAGTCTCAGGACTCGCCGATGAAATCAGAGAGATTCTTTCTCAAGTCGAGCACCCATGGGAGCTCTTATCACTTCAAATTGAAGGACAAAGCGCCGCTCTATCAAGTTCAGAAAAAGAGCACGCTCACCTCATCACTAATATTGGTGGAAGTGGCGCAAATCTTGAAGAGCTGTTTAAGCTTTATTATAAAAAGAAATACCCTTCACAAGAAAAACCAAGTCAACAATTGCTTGAAGACTTCAAATCTCTGATTGAGGAGCTTGAACGCTCATGAGATTTATTAAGCTCAAGCTACATAATATCACTTCCCTTCGTGGTGAACATATTATTGATTTTGGTGAGGCCTTAGGACACGAAGAGCTCTTTGCCATTACGGGAGCGACAGGTTCAGGCAAGTCTTCGTTACTAACAGCAATTTCATTAGCCTTGTATGGCAACACCTATAAAAAAACCTTAAATCAATGGGAATATGTCACCCAAGATGAAACCGAAGCTAGTATTGACTTAGAGTTTAGCAGTAATGGCGTGGTCTATAGAGCTTTATGGCGTTGTAAAAAACATATCGACAAGAATGGTATTCTTAGACCCAAATATACAAAAGAGTTACTCGCTAACGGAGAAATAACTGATCAAGACATTGAAACCATCGTCGGTCTAAACTTTGAACAATTTAAAAAAACTATTATCCTTAACCAAGGTCAGTTTGCTGAATTTTTAACTGCCACTTTCACTGAGCGTAAACTCATTTTAGAAAACTTAGCAGGAGCAGAACTACTATCTGGCTTAAATAAGAATTTAAAAGAAAAAATAAGAGAGATGTCCAGAGTTCAAGGTGAGCTTGAAGCACGCATCGAAGGTGGCCTACCTTTTAGTGAAGACGATCTAAAAGCGATGAGAGAAAAGGTTGTCGTACTTAATAAAGAGCGACCAACTTTAGAGCATAATGTCGAATGCTTCCAAAAAGATGAAGCGCAGCTTAACGAACTCGTAAAATGGATAAAGGATATCAATCGTTATAAGGGCGAAGAGCAAGGTGCCTTACTTGAGCTTCAAACAAGTAACGATCTCTTGCAAAAATCTAAAGACGACTACAGAGTCTGGCAAAAAGATTTTGATGCTTTCAAAACGATTAGAGATAGAAGAAGAGATGAGCTTCAAAAAGCCATTCAGTTTGAAAAAGAGCTAGATTCCAAAACAATTTTAGAAAACACTATTGCCCAAAAAGACGTTGAGCGTGAAAAAGCTGAAAATCAATGGCAAAGTAATCTAGAAAAGTGGAATAAAAGACAGAAAGAAATTTCAGCGACGATTGAAGATCTCAAACTTGATTCAGATTATCTATTACTATCTGAAATATCGAGAAATGCCATTGATGCTTTAATGGCCGAATGGAATGAATCTTTAAACCAGTTGAATATCAATTTATCAAAAATAGAAAATGCAAAATCTGCGATGGATAAGACTAAAGTCCGTGGTAGTGAATTAAGCGCTGAACTCGTTCAGCTCGAAACTAAAAAAAGTAAGCTGATTGTAAATCCCGAAGAGTTCAATCAACTGGATCAATTTAAAGAAGAGCACTCCCTTTTAAATCGCTATATTGGCCCATTAGATGAAAGCATCAGAAATAGTGATGAAATTTCAAGAAAGATTAAAAATAAAAGCATAGAGAAAGAAGAGTTTCAAAAGCAGCTTATACTTCGAAAAGACAAAGTTGAAAAAGATCAACTGAGACTTGAAAACCTGCAACTAAAAAAGAAACAAGCTGAACTTGAACAAGCCATTTCGACGATTATTGACCATCATCACGAGGGTGAGGATTGCCTTATCTGTGGAAACAATTGGAATGAAGAAAAAGTTAAACAACTTCATCTTAACAAGTCACATTCAGCTCAAGACTTAAACTCCATGAATCAGCTTGAAAAGGATATCCAAGCTGAAGAAATTCGAATAGAAAGTCTTGAAGAGAAAGTTAAGTTAATGAAGAGCGAAATCCAATCGACTGAGATAGAACTCAAAAGATATAATGATAATCTGATCAAATATTGCAGCGAACTTAAAATAAATAAAAACGCCTTTAATAAAGCTGATTTAGAAAAGAATCTCGACCTTTTAGGTAAAAAAATACGAAACATTGAAGATAATGCATCAGAAGCTAAACTCATTGAGCAAGCGCTCAAACAAAAAAACGAAGAAAGACTCAAACTTCGCGATGAGTGGAGCCACCAAAATGATATTCATGAGGAATGCCTTAAGGCCAAGACAAACCTTGAATTAATCATTAAACGCTCTTATCAAGACTTAAAAAGTCGATTGCCTGAAATACCAAGTGAGCTTTCACAGGCAAGAAACTACTTAAAAAAACAGCATGAATTTAGACATCAAAGAGAAAAGCTTGAACAAGAGGCTAATGATCTTAAACAACGTCTTGAACAAGGACATAAAGAAGCTGGTGAACGTAATCTTGAAAAAACCAAAGACGCCACGATTCGAACAACTTTATTACAAGAAATTCAACAGTTAAGACAAAAGCTTTCCCCCCTTATTCCTGAAGGCTCGACATCAAAGGCCTTAAAAGCAATCGAAGAACAGGACGACGATAAAAATAAGCAAAAAGATCATTGGCAAGCCAAGCTTAAAGAGCTGGAACAAAAATGTGAAACAAATCGAACTAAACATGGCTTTATCTCTGAACAGCTTAAGAAAGCCAGATCAGAACTTGAAAAGATTCTCTCTACCATCAACTCTCGTGACTCGCGCCAAGAATACAAAAACCTCAATGATTTTTCGAGAGGTTTCGACAAACTAAAAACTCTCAACCAATCACATGAAATTGAAGCTGCTTTTAATGAGATTCAACTTTGGTTTAATGAGTTCTTTATGGTCGAGTTCAAAAAATCGAAAGAGTCTTTTAAGGCATTAGAAACAGAGCTTATTGAATTAAAGAAGTCACTTGATATTGATGCAAAAAAACGTAAAGAATTAGAAAAGTTTAAAGAAGAGCTCGATATCGCGATTAAGAAAAAACGTCGCTGGGATGAACTCTCCTCTGTGCTAGGTCAGGATGAATTTAGAGGTTTTGCTCTAGGTCTCGTCGAAGAGCGATTGGTTGAGCAAACGAACTTTGAACTAGAACATTTATGCGAAGGTCGCTATCAAATTACTCTTTTAGAAAACAAGAAACAATCACAAGATTTCTTAGTCATCGATAATTGGCGCGGCGGTGGAGAACGTAAAATCTCCACACTTTCTGGTGGTGAAACTTTCTTGGTTAGTCTCGCCATGGCCTTATCTTTGGCGGAGCTGACTAGAGGTCAGACTGAAGTTGATGCCTTCTTTATAGATGAAGGCTTTGGAACACTTGATAGGGACTCAATTGATGACGTGCTTGAAGTGCTCTCGAACGTTCAAAGCCGCGGTAAACAAATTGGCCTTATCTCCCACGTTAAGGCCCTAACTGATCGAATTCCTGTCAATCTACACCTCGAAAAATCAAATCTTGGTGATTCTAAAATCCGTATTATTTATAATTAACAGCTCACCTGTAATCTTTACCAATACAAGCTTTTTCCCCTGTCAAAACCGTATTTCGCGGTACATATAGCCCAATCAACACCTAGAAGGACGTCTATGAAGAAGCTGGCCATACTTGCTCTATTTGCTGCTGTTAATCCTCTTAATCTTTATGCCAAAGATATTAAAATTATCGGTGGAACTAAGTCTAAAGGACATGATTTCTTTTTGCAGTTATCGATGGATGGAACTTTATCATCAGCGTATTGTGGATCAACCTCTATCGCTCCAGGTGTCGCTGTAACTGCCGCCCACTGTGTTGCCTCGAAAACAAGAAAATTTAAGCTGGTCCACGGTCTCCAACAAGACGGTGTTTCAAATCTAACCGTCTTAGATGTTCACGCTGTTATTTCTCATCAAGATTATAGTGGCACCTTTAATGATATTGCTTTGATTTTTTATGATCAGTCTCAAGCTGAAGGCAAAGTCATTCCAGCACCTATTAATCGCGGTAATATCACTTTAAATGACGATACTAACCTATTGGCCATCGGGCGCGGAAACATGACATCGATTGGTACACTTTATGGAAGTGATCTTTATGAAGTTAAATTACCTTATATAGACAACGCTACATGCTCCGCTGTCACAGCTTACGCTGGTGCTATTCACTCAAAACATGAATGTGCAGGAACACCTGAAGGTGGGATTGATTCATGCCAAGGTGATTCAGGCGGCCCACTTGTGGCCATGGTTAATGGAAGTGCGACTCTAGTTGGTGTAACAAACTTTGGCCTTGGTTGTGCTCAAAAAGGGCTACCTGGTGTTTACGCAAGCCTTAGAGCGCATGCTTCTTGGATTGATACAAATATAGCTCGCTACAAGAATAATGAAATTGTAGCTGAGCCTAATATGGATTTTGCTTTTGCAAGCAAATGTTATCTTCTTGATATGCAAGAAGAAACTCTACAACAACAAAACGTCAATGATGTTGGGATGTTAAATATCTCATCTTTATATCTGCCAAAAACACGTTTTGCTAAAGTACAAACATCCATATCAACAACTGGTAAGAATATTTGTAATTTTCAAACAGGTACAAAGAGTTTTTCCGTTTATGCTGAAATGAATAGCTCTAAAAAAGTTATTATAAAAAACAACTTATCTGGACAGACATGGGAAGCTTCGGGCAAGAGACAAACCGACTCCCTTTACCAACGCTGTTATCAATCGGCACCAATGGCGCTAAGCTTTGATATTGCTGTGGGTGAAGGCGATGCCCTCATCAATTTAAATAATAATATTGCTCGTCTTGTTCCATTAGAAGAAACACAAATTCCAACTGATATGACTAAAGTCGGTGGCTGCGATATTGGAAAATATGAAACAACGATCTCAACATCTCAAGCTGCTGGTGCCATCCTTGTTACTTTAAAAAATCATATCGATGATCAAACAGTGACGTTGGCCATGTCAGCCTCAAGTGGAAATAATCCGACTCCAACTGGTCCTCAGCCAGGAAAGTTAACGGCAAGTCTTGATGTTGACACTAGTGCTACAGCGAAGCTTACGATCGATAACCAAAGTGATGAAGACCTTTTTACTTGGGAAATCAAATGTAGTAAGGATTTTTCCGCTCTTAACTTTAATAAAACTGGATCAAGAAGCATTCGTTATATGAGTACAACCGACTCAAAGGGAACTGTACGAGAAGGTGAAAGCGTTGAAATAACCTTGAACTTCGCTAGCGTTAATCCAAACGCGGATGGTAAATTAGAGTGTACAATAAACAGAGATCTTAAAGTCGTAGTTCAATAATTAATAATAAAAGAAGGGCCGAAAGGCCCTTTTTTAGTTCAGCATCTGATCTTCAAATGCGGCGAGACCAGCTTTCGCTCCCTCTCCCATCGCAATGATAATTTGCTTGTAAGGCACAGTGGTAACATCACCTGCAGCGTAAATACCTTTAACGTTGGTTCTACCTTTATTATCAATAACGATTTCACCAAATTTGGTTGTTTCAACGATATCTTTTACGAAACCACTATTTGGAAGAAGACCGATTTGTACAAAAATCCCGTCAAGATCAACTTTAACAGTCTCTTCTGTTTTACGATCAACGTATTCAATGGCAGTGACTTTTGCGCCGTCCCCTATCACTTGTGAGGTTCTAGCATTTGTTACGATCGATACATTTGGAAGAGACTTAAGTTTATCAACTAAAACTTTATCAGCTTTAAGTGTATCCATAAACTCAAAGACAATGAGTTCACGAACGAGACCCGCCAAATCAATAGCAGCTTCAACACCAGAGTTACCACCACCAACGACGGCTACTTTCTTACCCTTATAGTAAGGCCCATCACAGTGAGGGCAATAAGCAACGCCGCGCCCGACATACTCATTTTCGCCTTCTACCCCAAGTTTTCGCCAATTTGCACCTGTCGTTATGACAATTGACTTAGCTTTTAAAAACTCGCCACTTTCTAGTTCGATATGCTTAACGCCATCTTTTGAAATCGTTTTGACTCGACGATGCTCTAAGAGCTTGATCGGATATTCTGCAATATGCTTAGCAAGTTGTGCTGAAAGTGCTGGGCCTTCTGTATAAGGAACAGAGATTAAATTTTCAATTCCTTTAGTATCCTTAACTTGACCTCCAATTTTTTCGGCCAAAATTGCTGTCTTCATGCCTTTTCTAGCAGTATAAATAGCAGCAGATGCACCGGCAGGGCCACCTCCAATAACAACCACATCAAACTCACCTAGATCTTTATTCACTGAGCTAGCTTCAGATTCATTAATTCCAAACTCTGCTTCTAATTTAGCAAGAAGATCGACAAGAGAAATTTTGCCAGCACTAATGAGCTTATCGTTTGAAACGACTGATGGTACTCCTTGAATTCCAAGACGTGCAATCTCATCTTGTTCATAAGCACCGTCTATCATTGTGTGAGTGAAGTCTGAATGTAGAATTGCCATCATATTGAGTGCCTGAACAACATCAGGACAATTTTCACAGGAAAGAGAGATATATGTTTTAAGGTTTATTGGACCTTTTAATGCTTTAATTCTGTTGAGTATCATTTCATCGGGAAATTTTCCTTTTCCGTCAGAATTGAGGATAGCAAGAATCAATGATGTAAACTCATGACCGCTTGGAATGCCTCTAAATTTTACATTTTTATCTTGAATTGAAAACTCGGGTACAACAGTTTCAATGTCACTATTAACAAGCTCAATCAAAGAAGAAGTACTTGAAACTTGCTCTAGCATTTTTTCAAGTTCAGCTTGATTTGCATGACTTGATTTGTTTAATTTGAGAATAACTTTAGTTTCAAGTTTCTCAAAGACTGACTTTAATTGCTCAATAATATTTTGATCTAACATAAATTGTCCTTGGTCTAAAGATGGGGATGGCAAGGCCATCCCCAATTTTCTTTAAACTTAAATTTTACCTACAAGATCAAGGCCTGGCTTTAAAGTAGCCGCGCCTTCTTTCCATTTAGCAGGACAAACTTCATTTGGGTTTTTTGCAATATACTGAGCAGCTTTAACTTTTCTTAAAAGCTCATCAGCATTACGCCCAATTCCATTGTCGTTAATTTCTGCCAATTTGATTTGACCTTCTGGATTAATCAAGAAAGTACCTCTGTAAGCAAGGCCTTCTTCTTCAATATAAACACCAAAAGATTTGGCAAGGTGACCAGTTGGATCAGCTAGCATTGGGTATTTAATCTTCTTAATTGTATCAGAAGTATCGTGCCAAGCTTTATGAGTGAAGTGTGTATCAGTACTAACTGAATAAATCTCTACGCCCATTTCTTTAAACTGTGAGTACTGATCTGCCATGTCTCCAAGCTCAGTTGGGCAAACAAAGGTGAAGTCAGCTGGATAAAAGAAAAAGACTGACCACTTACCTTTTAGATCTGTATTAGTAAATGTTTTGAAATCTCCATTATGAAAAGCTTGAGCTTTAAATTCTGGAAGTTGACTATTAATTAAAGTTCCCATGATTACTCCTTGTGGGGTTAGTTGTTCTCTTAAATAACTTTACGGCAAGCAGCAGATAGATTGAAATCATAAGAATTTATAGCTTAATAGAGAAAAACTATGAAAAAGATGCTAAGTCATTGAAATCATGATTATGAATAAGCGATAAACAAGAAGCCACCAAGGCCTAGAACAATCATGAGGGGCTTTAATTCTTTACTTCTTCCACTTAGAGCATAAAGAAGAACATGGCTAAAAAAGCCCCACATGATTCCTTGTGAAATCGAAAATGTTAATGGAATAAGAACGATCGTCAGAAAAACGGGGAGCGTATCTTCAATTTTATTGAAATTTAGCTGAGTTATATTCTTAAACATGAGCGAGCCAACAATAATTAGTATAGGGGCCGTTGCATAAATTGGAATAATACTTAAAAGTGGAGATAAGAATAAAAAAGGTAAAAAGCATAAACTCGTTACGATCGCTGTCATCCCTGTTCGTCCACCCGCTTCAACTCCTGCGGAACTTTCAATAAATGTCGTCGCTGCCGATGTACCAAATAAAGAAGAAAAGAACGTCGCTACCGCATCAACAAATAAGGCTTGTTTGAGATTTTTAGGCTCATTATTCTCATCAAGTAAATTAGCACTCGTAGAAACTCCAATAAAACTAGAAACCGAATCAAAAAGATCAGTAATGATAAGTGTCAAGATTATTGGGATTGATGAGACTTTTAGAGCGGCCCAAATATCAAGTTTAAAGAAAGTTGTACTAAAATCAGGCATAGAAAATATTGATATTGGAAGAGCAACTTTGTTGGCGAGTAAAGAGATCAAAGTGACCGAGACGATTCCAATCAAAAAACTTGCTGGGTTTTTCTTTCTAAGAAAGAAAAGACAAATAAATAATCCAATCACAGCAAGCCCCAACTCCCATGAAAGCGGTGCGTGTGTGACGAAAGTCGCCGGGCTTGATTGAATAATAGAGGCGTTTTTAAGTCCAATAAAAGTTAAGAAGAGTCCAATACCGCAAGACATACCTAGGCGAAGATGTTTAGGAATTGCTTGAACAATCTTTTGCCTAAGACTGGTTAATGAAATAATTAAAAAGAAAACTCCAGACCAAAAGACTAAACCAAGAGCTTCTTGCCAAGGAATCTTATGGCCTAGGATTATGGTAAATGTAAAAAAGGTATTAATCCCCATTCCGGGAGCGAGGGCAAAGGGAAGTTTGGCAAAAAGTCCCATCAATAAAGTGCTCAAAAAACTAATAAGGACAGTTGCTGTTAGGACCCCAGAAAAAGACATACCGGTGCCATCGCTTGCTAAGATAGCTGGGTTAACCACAATAATATAACTCATTGTTAAAAAGGTAGTAAAACCAGCGATGACTTCAGTTGAGAGATGAGTTTTTTTCATCTATAAATTAAACAATTTTTTTAACTTAAATACAAATACTCTCTAGAGATAGATTTTTTCCAAAAGGTTTTTAATTTCTAGTGTTGATTGGTACCTAGTCCATAACTTAATATAATCATAGTTTTTGTCATAGGTAGATATTTGCTTCAATGTATCAAACATTCGCTTACCTCTTGGATCATGTCCAACTCCTGCCAGGTACTGCCAATTGCCATAATTTGAATAAACATCGTAATCAATGAGAAACCTCTCAAACAAATAAGCTCCCTCACGCCAATCTAGTTTATAATTATTGATCAATGAGCTGGCGAAAACTTGTCTAAATCGATTTGAAACAAATCCACTCATCTGTAGCTCTGATATAACGGCCAACATAAATGGATCATCTTTAAACAAATCGAGAAAATCACGATCTTTTTTAAATGGGCTAAAATCTAGTGGCCCTGATAAGCCATTTTTAGAAAAGAACTTGGTTGAATGTTTTTGATAGCTCCAGTAGAAAAACTCACGCCAAAGAAGCTCAAATATAATCCAGTAGGTAGATTTATTTGAACCATGAGTAGCTTCATAGGTTTTTATATAATTATACAAGAATCTAACATCCAGCCTTCCTGTACTTAAAAAAGATGATAGTTTTGTGGAATACTCTTTTCCTATAACGCCATTTCTATCTTCAAAGTAAGTCTTCGCTAAATGAGTTTCATAAAAATACCAATTCAGATGATCCATAACCTCATTATCAATAATTAGATTTGAAGGAAGATCATAACTAAAAGGTAATAAAGGTTCATTTATCTGTCGAAATTGAGTAAAGTTTTTTAATTTTTCAAAGTTGACTGATTCAAATAGCCTATTCGCTTTAGCTACTTTAGCATTTTTGAAAACTTTTAAACTTTCAACTTCGTCGCAAGCATTCCATCCAAAAAAGGTTACAGCTTTATGAGTTGGTATCATATTTATCGAAGTTATTCTTTTTATTGAAGGAAGATATTTTTTTAATATCTCAAATTCATGCCCAATAGCCTGAGATTGGATATCACTATGAGGATTTTTTAAATAATAGATTTCATCTAAACTACCGCTATTAATAGCTCGTGAGATATTGCCTGAGATAAGTAAGACATTATCCACATTTAATTCTTTTTTATTTTCTCAATTTCTTTTAAAACTTCTTCGGCTTTAAACGTAAGGTTTGAATAACCTTCAATATCTCCATTTTGCTGCTTTTTCATTGCCTGCTCCATGAGTTCAGCATAGCGTTTTTCCAGCTCTTTTACGGGATCCTTTTTAAATAAGCCAAACATCATGCTCTCCTTGGAATTAGTGACAAGCTATTGAGGCAATTAAGCTTTTAGTAATTAAACACAAAGCCAATAAAAACAGTTACTTAAACATATAAAATCAATAAAAATTACTTAAAATATATACTCTTACATACCGATAAGCCATGTAGAGTATTAAGGAGCATTATCATTCAATCCGCTAGGTTTTATTCCATATTTTTAATGTGCCTAATATTTGTCATAACTTCATCATGTTCTGGCAAAAAGAAAGTCACCACCAATCTGTCTGTGAAAGCCGGTTTTTTAGGTGGTGGTTATTTTTCTGGTGGAGTGATGGTTTGGGGACTTGGCCCAAATGGTGAAAAATTAGCCGCAGCTTTTCCAGATGATAATGTCGTCAAGAATATTAATTTGGCTCAAGGGGATTGGAGTTTTTACGCCGTAGGCTGGTATTCAGGCAATGCTTTAGAATCCTCAGTAAAATGTGGTGTAAGTGAAACAACTCTTCAGGGTCAAGCTTCAAACGTTAGTATCACAATGACTGATTCAGATTGTACAAATACTAACTTTGCTCCTGGTGCTTACAGAACTGGGAACTCTTTTAATCCACTTAAATTTATTATCTGTGACGACATAACTTCAAAAACTCAAGGCCAAAATTGTGATGGTGCTGCAACAAAAGGTAGTGCTGCTTCTTTTAAAGTAAAGTTTAATGAAAACTCTCCGGATGGAAGTCTGTCGGAATCAATGAGTTCTAGCTGTTTAAATGAAACCTCAACATCTCTATCAAGTACTTCGACAATCTTTGTCGTTCCAGTTGGTCAATCTACAATTGATTTATTTGATTTTACAATTGAGACTTATTCACAGTCTAATTGTCTTGGGAATCAAATTGATTTTAATTTTGATTCATCAATATTCAATGGTAGTGGAAATAATCTTCTTTATTCTTCAGGTTCAGAAACTGAAATTTTCCTTGAAGTTCCACTAATTGCTCCGGCGATTTCTAGCTACACTTCTAGTAGTGCTGACTATCCATACAACACTGCTATCACTACTAATTCTCCTTTAAATATCGGCGGAGAAGTAACTGCATATACAGTTGCACCGGCCTTACCTGCAGGCTTAGCCTTAAATGCTACCACAGGTGATATTACAGGAACTCCTACAACTTCCACTGTTAGTAGTAACTATACTATTACCGCAACAGGCCCAGGAGGATCAGATACATTTGTTTTAACACTTTCTGTTTTAGATGAAGCACCAATATTCTCAGGCTATACTTCAAATGATGATTCCTATATTGTTGGTTTAACGATTGCATCAAACGTCCCAACTTTATCAACTGGTGTTGCAACAAGTTATTCAATTTCACCTTCACTACCAGCTGGGCTCTCCTTTAATACTTCAACAGGTGCTATTTCTGGTACTCCAACTGCCGCTAGTGCTGATCAAGTTTATACTATCACTGCCAGTAATAACGGAGGCACAGATAGTATAACAATTAATATTGAAGTGCTAAATCCTGCCTTTCTTAGTTTTGATGTTGGTGCTAGTTATGATTTTGGAGTTCTACCTGTCGGTGGGCAGCAAAATCAAACCATAACTATAACTAATACTGGCGGGTATGTTGCAACTGGAACGAATGAAGTTGGCTTAGCTGCACCATTTAGTTTTTCGGGAGGATCATATCCAGGTACAGGTGGATCATGTGGTGTAAATATACCGGCGGCTGGAAACTGTACAATAGAAATCTCCTTCTCTCCTGTTGGAGTCTCAACACCTACAGATACATTAGATTTGCAATACAATAATGGTGCGTCCGTTACGAACTCAACAATTGCCATTAGTGGTACGGCTGTTACTCCTGCTAGCTTAACAATATCAGATTCGAACCCTTATGATTTTGGTACTGTTGCGACAGGTGGATCATCTACACATATCTTTACCGTAACAAATATTGGTGTATTTACAGCCAGTAGTATTAGCGAAATTGGTTTAGCTACGCCGTTCAATTTTACAGGTGGAGTTTTTCCAGGGACAAGTGGTACTTGTACATCCAGCCTTACTGGAGGTAACAGCTGTAACATAGATATTGAATATTCACCTACAGTTACAGGATTATCATCTGATACGATTGTTATTGACTATAATAACGGAGTATCAACACAAACATCGACTCGCTCTGTTCAAGGTACTGGAGCGAATCCTGCTTTACTATCAATTGATGTTGGCGCCAGTTTTGATTTTGGGATTATTCCTGCTCTACCGACTCAACCTACTTCAAACTTAGGTTCTTGGAATGCTAATACAAATACTCCGACTCTCATCAACGGAACTGGGACTGTAGGTGATTATTATACAAATACAACAGCGGGCGCGGTTAACTTTGGAGACGGTGCTATTAATTTTGCCGTAGCTGATATCGCACTTTATGACGGCACGAAATGGCATCGTGTAGCTCCATTAGCAACAACGACGTTCACTGTATCTAACACCGGTGGATATAACGCAAGCTCTATTGCCTTAAGCGGTTTATCATCTCCATTTTACGATACGGGTAGTGGCACATGTGGAACCAATCTCGCAGCGGCAGGTACATGTACCATTATTTTAAAAGCAACTCCATTACAAGTCGCTAGCTATAGCTCCACTCTATCTGTTGGCTACTTTAATGGTGCAAGTACCACGTCTTCAACAGTTTCGTTGTCAGCTAAGGGCGGAACAATTATTGATTTGGCAGCATCTACAAACAGCAAATGTGCAGTCTTTAACAATGGAAAAGTTAAATGTTGGGGTGCAAATACAAATGGAGAACTTGGGCTTGAAATTAATGCCAGTTCATCTAAGGGTGACCAAACTGCAGAAATGGGAGCAAACTTACCTTTCGTTGATCTAGGTACAAATTTTAGAGCTGCACAAATCTCTGGAGGCGGAAACTTCTTTTGTGCACGTTCGGTTGCGGGAAATGTAAAATGTTGGGGCAATAACTCTGTTGGTCAACTAGGCCAAGGTGATACCATATCAAGAGGTATTAACTCTGGTGATATGGGAGATAACCTACTTAATATTGATCTAGGTGTCGGCAGAACTGCTAAAAAAATAGGAACTGGCGGTCAGTCAGCCTGCGCCATTTTAGATAATGATGATTTCGTATGCTGGGGAGATAATACTTACGGTCAACTTGGTATTGGCAATACAACTCAACAAAACTCACCTTCTAGTCCGTTAAGTTTCGGAGCTCGTCACCCTATAGATTTTGATCTTGGTTTTGGACATTCTTGCGTCATTTTAGATGACAGCACAGTTACATGTTGGGGACTAAACAGTAGTGGACAATTGGGTTTTGAAGATACAACAAACAGAGGTGGTAGCGGTGCTACGACTCCTAACAACAACGGTGTTGTAAATCTTGGAACAGGTAGGACTGCTAATCTAATTAGCGTATCAATTCAAAACACAACTTGCGTCGTTTTAGATAATTATAATCTTAAGTGTTGGGGATCAAATACTGTAGGAAAGCTGGGCCAAGGCAATTCGACAAATCTAGGAGCCTCTGCAAGTACTATGGGAGACAATCTCGCTGCTATCGATTTAGGAACAGGTAAAACAGCACTCGATGTAACAGGAACAAATAATTCTGAAACATGTGCAGTGACTAACTCTAATGATCTTAAATGCTGGGGCCGAGGAACTGAAGGCGGTTTAGGATCTGAATCAACTGCTCATTTAGGCGACAATCCCTCTGAAATGGGCGATTTCCTGAATGAAGTCGACTTAGGTTCGGGACGCACAGTTGAAAAGCTTGCCAAAGATACAACATGTGCAGTTCTAGATAATAAAGAACTTAAATGTTGGGGTAAAAACAATTTTGGTCAGCTAGGTTTAGGTAATACCATGGATCGTGGCGCAAACACTGGAGATATGGGTGACAACCTTCCTAATGTCGAACTAAGATAATTCAGTGTTAGAAAAAAATATCTCTAAAATCTACCTTTTAAAATTTTTCACCATGTTTCTGGTTATTATGCCAGTCATTGTGCCATTCTTTTTATCTCTAGATATCGACATGAAAGGAGTCTATCTTCTTCAATCAATTTTTGCTGTTACCGTGTTTATTTTTGAAATTCCTTCAGGCTATATCTCAGATCTTTTAGGGCGAAAAAAAACGCTAGTCGTGGCCCATGGTTTAAAAGCCTTGGGTTTTACTTTATTTCCTCTAGCTGAAAGTCTTGAGCTTCTGATTGTTGCGGAAATAATCCTGGGTATTGCTGTCTCTCTAAGCTCTGGTACAGACACTGCCTTAATTTACGATACATTAGAGGTCACTAATCCTAAGAAGGCACAAATCAAAATTTTGGGAAAAAGTGTGTATTACCAATCCATGGGCGAAGGTATGGCGTCTTTGATCGCGAGTGTTTTAATGCTTCTTGCCTTTAATATACATAATCTAGCCACAATTTCAGCTTTCATCAGTTGGATCCCAATGCTAGTAGCCACTACCCTAGTCGAGCCACCTAGAACTAAAATGACAGCTACTCACAAAGAGAATATCGGCTATATTTACAGAAGCTTATTTAAGCAATCAAAGTTGTTAAATTTCATACTCATCAATGCCATCTTTTCATTTACGGGAACACTAACAGCAGTTTGGATGTTTCAAAAGTATTGGAATGAGCTAGGAATCAATATCACCTATTTTGGTTTTCTTTGGGCGGCTACAAACTTTACGGTTTCATTTGTAAGCAAGTCGGCTCATAAGTTAGAAAAGAAGATTGGTAGTGTTGCTGCATTAATAATAATTGGGTTGTTACCAATTGTTGGCTATCTTGGAATTTCATTTACTAACCATATCCTTGGCATTTTATTTTGTCTCGCCTTTCAGGTTTGCCGAGGTCTAGGTCAGGTTATATATAATGATGCTTTAAATAAGAGAGTTACGACGGATTTTAGGGCCACGGCCAACAGTATTATGCAAATGGGAGTCAGAGTTTTGTTTATTGGAATTGGGCCACTGTTTGGAAGTCTAATTGATAACCAAGGATTAAGCTATGCAACTCAATCGATGGGCATAGCTTATAGCCTAGTCTTTTTATTCTTTTTAATTCCATTAATTAATGAAAGAACACACTTTATTAAAATCCACAAAGCTTAAAGCAGATCGGTTACGTACCCTGTTGTAAGCTCACGTGCACGTACATAGCTCATATCATAGTCTAACAAGTACTCATGATCTTGAATCATTTGTGCAGCCGTCGTATCTACTGAACGTATTTGCTTTAGCCATAATCTTCTATAAAGATCTTCAATATCGGCACGAGATCGATCTCCTCTGTCACCTCTTACAAACTTTGGTGAATGAAAGCCAAATTTTGCTCGCTCAGAGGCATAACGTTTTTCACCGGCCGTAAAAAGAAGGGTGCATGCCGATTCACAAGAGTTATGTGATCCAACTTTAGTATCGATTTGAATCATTGGTTTTCTATTTAAGCGATCAATTTCTCTGATTGCTCTTAAAGCTTCATTGACATTACCGCCACCTGAATCCAGCGTAATCGTTATATTTAAATCTTGATTAGGGTGTTGAGCTAAATATTTATTTATACGTCTAATTAATCTATCAACACTACTTTTATTAATTTCACCTGAAAAAAGTATTTTCTCTGATAAATCAGCTTCGAATGCAACATCAAAAATATTACTAATAGTGGCGGAGTGACTTACACCGAGAACATCTTGTTGATTTATTGTTTGGCAATCAACAGCAGCGTGAGTGATACGGCTCGAAATAAAGACCAGAAATAAGATGAGAAAGGCAGTTTTCATTTTTAATCCTAAATTAGTGTTATGGATTTAGAAGCAAGGATTATGCCAATCAACCTAAGTAAAAACAGTGAGTTATGTCCTAAAAATTGATTTATTTCGAAGGAGTGTCTTTAATCTAGACAAGGCTCATTTAAATAACCGACTAAGGCGTTTAGATTTTGACTGTAATTTAACAAATATATTTATCATCACTGAGGCTAAATAAGCTAAAATATTCAAATAAATCAATCACTTAGTGAGTTAAGAATGACTAGAGAAAATTGGGAAAATCTAAAAGAAACCCTTTCTCCTGAAAAGAAATACTATATCCACGCCGCTCTGTTTGGAATCTCTGCAGGTATTCTTTCTTTAGTTATACCTTTATCAGCTCAAGCACTTATCAATAGCGTCACTTTCTTAATCGTAAAATGGCCTCTTGGGGTGTTAACAGTTTTACTATTTTGTTTGCTATTTTTTTCAGGCCTCTTTTACATACTTCAACAAATCGTCACTGAAAAGTTTCAACAACGTTTTTATACCAGAATTAGCAGTTCAATTGGATTTAAGCTTAATAATATTGATACGACTCAAGTTAAGGACAAAAATATTGTAGAGCTTATCAATAGATATTTTGATGTTATGACCATTCAAAAATCTGTTGTCATCATTTTAACTCAAGGTTTTACTCTTGCACTACAAACGATTAGTGGCTTAACACTTTTAGCATTCTATCATCCGTATTTTATTGTCTTTGATCTCATGCTAATAATGCTTATCGTTGCGCTTATTAAGTTTTCATTAACTCCCTCAGTAAATAGTGCTATTAATGAATCAAAAGCAAAGTACGCTACGGTCAAGTGGTTTGAAGAAGTTGCAAGAGTCCCTACTTTTTTTTCAAAGCAAAGTAGTGCCATTCAATGCTTAAATAAAACAGATGATTTGATCAGTAAGTATATCCAAAAAAGAGAATACCATTTCAGACATCTCGTTTGGCAAAAATTTTATTTAATCATTAGCTGCGCACTTATGGCTTCTATCCTCATGGGTTTAGGAGGATATCTGGTGATGTTAGGTGAACTATCGCTAGGACAGCTTGTAGCCGCAGAACTTATCGCAACCGTGATACTCGTAGGAATTTCTAGATCAAGCAAATACTTAGAAAGTTTTTACGATATGATTGCTGCCATAGAAAAGATTAAAGAACTAGACCAGATTCCACAAAAAATAGCATCAGTAGAGTTAATTGAAACAGAACCTTTTGAATCACTTCACTTAAATAACATTGTCCATAAAACAAATAATAATACTTTTAATTTTAATTTTGATTTTAGCGCCGGACAAACATATCACATCTTAACAAAGACATTATCCGGAAAACAGATTTTCCTAGATATGTTAAAAGGATATCTTGTTCCGAGTCGCGGAAACATTATTATTAATAAAAAAGGTGATCGGATCATCTATGATAATTACTTTAAAGAGAAAGCCTATATCTATCTTGAACCTATTTTTATCGAGGGTACAATTAAAGAAAACTTAGCTTTTGGTAACGATAAAATCGAATCTAAAAAACTCATTGAAGTTTTAGAACTTGTTGATTTAAAGGCTATCTATGAAACTTTTCCAAAAGGACTTGAAACAGAACTATCCTTTTCAGGATATCCACTTTGGAGAAGTCAAATCGCTAGATTAGAGATCGCTAGAACAATTGTTAATGATTATGATCTATTTATTTTTACAGATTATTTTGACTCTTTCTCACTTGAGAGAAGAAAGAGAATTATCAATTATTTAAAATCTAAAAATAAAACAGTCATTATTATTTCAACACATAAAGCTGATGAATATAGTGATGTTGTCTTAGAGCTTAATGAAAATGGTCTTGAAAACGCGACAGGATCTAGACTATGAATGAATATCGTAGAAAAAATAATGCATACAAGCTTTCATCACTTCCACATTGGATTATTCTAACCAATAGGTATGCTGTCATTTTATTTATTGCCTTCATCTTTTTTATTGCGCTTACACCTTGGATGCAAACATCAATTGGTTCAGGATCTATCACTGCACTTGATCCAAATGATAGAGTTCAAACTATTAATGCTCCAGTATCAGGTAGAATTTTTAAATGGCACATCAATGATGGAGATTTTTTAAAAGCCGGCGAAACAATAGTCGAAATTGTAGACATTGATCCTGATTTCGCCTCAAGATTGCAATCACAAAGAGATTCTGTTCTACGAAAATATCAATCTTCTAAGCTTGCGGCAGAAACGGCATTATTAAATTTCAAAAGACAAACTGTACTTTTTAAAGATGGCCTTGCTGCTAAGAAAGAAGTCGAGAAGGCAAAGATTGAATATCAAAAGCTTATATCAGATGAAGAAGAGGCAGCCTCTTCTCTTTATAAAATTGAAGTTCAGCTTGCAAGACAACAAACTCAAGTTGTAACAGCGCCAAAAGATGGCAATGTTCTACGAGTCTATCATGGTTCAGGAAATGTTCTTGTTAAAGCTGGTGAAGCATTAGCAACATTTGTTCCTAGAATTAAGACGCCCGCAGTAGAGCTATATATTGATGCCAACGATTTGCCACTTATCCAACCAGGTCAACACGTACGCTTACAATTTGAAGGATGGCCTGCTGTACAATTTAGCGGTTGGCCAAGTGCTGCTATTGGTACATTTGGTGCAAAAGTTCAAAACGTTGATTCTCTCGTTATGGAGGATGGAAAATTTAGAATTATCGCCATCGAAGATCAGCTATTAGAAACAGATGAGTGGCCTGATTATAGGTTCTTAAGACAAGGTGGTCGTGTAAAGGGTTGGGTTTTACTTAATAAAGTAACACTTGGATACGAGTGGTGGAGAAAACTTAATGGATTTCCAGCGACAGCTGGTAAACCACTACAAAAATTGAAAAAAGATGAAAAATAAAAGCATACTAATAATTCTTTTCATTGTTTCAAATACGCTCAATGCTAAAACCAATATAGATTGGAGCTATGTTCTAAATAACGTTCACAAAAACTACCCTCTTTTATTAAAACAACAAGAAGAATTTAAAGCTGCAATTGGAGAAACACAATCTGCGTCAGGTGCTTTTGATTCCTATCTTTCTGCTAAGCATGATGAGAGACTTGATGGGTATTACGACGGTAAAATAACAACTCTTCAAGCAGTTAAACCGCTAGCATTTTTAAATTCTGAATTAGGAATAGGAGCAAGAAAATCATCAAATACATTTCCTGTATATGAAGGAAAAAATGATACTTTAGATGATGGAGAATTCTTTGCCAGAGTAAAACTTTCCCTTATGCAAAATAGAGCGATAGATCCAAATAGAGCAAATTTAAGACAGCGCAAAATACAACAGGAGATAAAAGGCTTAGAACTCAACCAAAAACAACTCGAAGCTCAACAAAAAGCCACAAGTACCTATTGGAAATGGTTTTACACCATTCAAAATAAACGGATTACTAAAGAACTATACGATTTAGCACAAAGACGTCAGGAAATGTTTTCAAAGAAATTTAAAGCTGGAGATACTTCTAAGTTAAAACTTCTAGAAAACAATCAGTATATTTTAAAGAGAAAGGCGCTACTTGAGAGCGCAACATTAGACGAACTGAATGCTCGAATAGATTTAAGTCTTTGGTTGTGGAATGATAAAGGTGAAAAGATTCACTATGAAGATCTCAATCAGACTCCAAATGAAGAACTAGCCATCATCCCTGAAAATATCATTGATGATAAAATGCTTGAAACTAGCCCACTAATCCAAATACTAAATAACGAAATACTTTATCATCAAGTTAATCAAGAAATAGGTGAAAATAAACTGCAGCCTAAACTTGATCTGACTTATGATTTTTCAAAAGATAAAGGCGCTGGTTCTAGAACACTAGAAGGTGATGAGCATCGAGTGTTGCTCGAATTAAAGATCCCTTTAGAAAGAGATCTTGGTCGAGGAAAGATACAATCATCAGTCTCTAAGATGAATGCAAAAAAACAAGAACTTCTCTACCTCAAAAGTCAGTTGTCGATGTATTTTATAAAGTATCAAGCCATGATGAAAACATTATTAAACAATCACAAGACTTACTTAAACGAAGTTGAGCTAGCCAAGAAGCTTGTCAATGCTGAAAAAAAGCAATTTGATGCCGGTCAAAGTAGTTTATTTATGATTAATATCCGTGAAGAAAAGCAGGCAGAATCAGAAATAAAGGCATGGAAAACACTTTATGAGTACTACTCTACTCTCGCGTCTTTTTTAACTTTTGCAAATAAAAAAATACAATCACCCGAAGATCTCGTTAGTCTAAAAGACTAGAAACAGCGACCAATAAGATCAACCCACTGCCCCCAAACGTTGTAACCAGTACATCTTACAGCCACGGCTGGCTGAACAAAGTAGGTACAGTTTACACCGTAGGTCTCACAACGTAGAAGTCTTCCATCAATACAATATGTAGCGCCAACACAACTTAAAGCCTTTTGTTCTATTAGTTGATCAACTTGTTCGAGGCTAATTGCCTCTACAGAAGAATAAACTGTTTCTTGAAGGTTTGAAGCAGCTGCAATATTTACAGTAAATAGAAGAGCCATAATTAAAATTTTCATGGAAGCTGTGTACTTTGCGGTTTTTAAAAGTTCAACAAATATGAAAAAAATACTAATTAGACAAAACTATAATAGTCTAGATTTAATCAAATCGATGGCCTGATTACGGTTGATATCTCTATCCATTAAGACTTCATGCTTTGAAGTCTCCAAATAAAGACGCTGGCAGTCCATGGCCTCATCACAAAGCCTAATCATTTCAGACTCCTCAGAATAGCTCTCTAGACCAGCATGAATCACGGTTAATGGAATCTTGATAAGGTCATAATTTTTTCTCATTTTACGCGTGCCTTTCATGACCTGGTTCACCCAGTTATTGGTCACTCCTCCAAGTCTGGCTTCAGGAATGAGATCAAACATACTCATGGCCATTTCATAACGCTCAGGTGACGATGTGAAAGTATTCCCCTCAAAGTCCCTAACACCGCTATATCCAGAAGCACCAATGGTAAATTTCTTAGCTCCTCCGATTAGGATATTGGCCACAACTATTGATTTAGCTAAAATGTACTTATAAGGCTTGGTTTGAATCTTAAGCATCGGACTGGTTAAGACGGCCCTATCAAAATATTCTGGATACTTTTGTAAAAAATCAGTGCCAATTCCAGCACCTAATGAATGAGCGATCAAAGTTGTATCAAGGCAGTTTTTACGAGCAACAATTAAATCCATAAAGGTTTTAACGTCTTTAGCATAGTTTTCAAAACGATCAATATGACCTTTTTCAAGATCAATAGGTTTTTTAGAAATCATCCGCCCTGAAGAGCCTTGACCTCTATGATCCATTAAATAATAGGTAAACTCACCTTTAAATTCACTTTGATCGAGATCATAAATGAGCTCAGCGTACTTTTCTACCGGTTCCGTTCGGCCAGGAAGGATCACGATACAGCGCTTGCTCTCTTCGTTTGAAGTGTAACTCGCAAAGTGAATACTTATATCCTTTTCACCAAGAAACTTGCCATGATTGTATTTTTTTAAAAGAGGTAAAACTTTTTGAGCATATTGATTAGAGTAATCAACTTCACTTATTGCGAATGCGAAACTACTTAAAAATAACGAAAATATCAGTGCTAATATATTAAACATATAAATTCCTATTCTTGTAGTTAAACAAAAAAAGAATATTACAGTTCTTTTCATGAGACAAATACGTGTTTTCTATGAAATCAGCTATTTAATCGAGTCTGATTGAGTTTATATGACTTAAAAAGCCCATAAAGACTTAGTACGACCCAAATTGATTCGATTAGAAAACCTGAGAAGTTAAAATCAAAATATAGTGAGAATAAAATAAGCGAAGAACCGATAGCGTTAGCAAGTGAAAATCTCTTTTGATCACTTGTCCATTTGCCAGTTTGCAAAAAGAAATAGGCTATCAAAGTTAGTCCAACACCTAGTGTTCCTATATAATTATGGAAAGCGATATTCAAAAAAACCTCATACTATATTTTGTGCAAAGAGCATTTAATTTAAAAAACTGATCTAGGTCATATTATTTCAATCATTGTGCCCATATTCTCAAAAGAAAGAAAGGCATAAATGATAACAACAGCTAAGCAAAAACAACTCAAAACTAAAGCACAATGCACTCATTGTGATGAGATCGTTCTAAATGCTATTTATGATGATAACGATCAGCATATTTTTTGCTGTCATGGCTGCAAGGCTGTCTTTGATATTCTAAATTTAAAAGGACTGGAAGACTATTATACAATTAAAGAGAAAGCTGGGTCATACAAGCGTCGAAGTCCCGTAGAAGTTTCAAACAGAAAATATAAACATTTAGACGATATTAACTTTATCAATGAATACTCATATAAGAATTCCTATGGTGATCGAACACTTGAGTTCTATCTTGAAGGCATTCATTGCCTAGCCTGTTTATGGCTCATCGAAAAACTATCAGTTCTCAATAAAGACATCATCACCTCAAAACTAGATATGGAAAAATCCATCGTGACGATATCAATCCGTCAATCGGGTAAATTCTCTAGTGTGGCCTCTGAATTAAATCAGCTGGGTTACAAACCACACCCCATAAAGCGTGATCAAAAAAGCTTTGACCTGAAAAATCAAGAGGAGAGAAGAAACCTTCTTCGTATTGGTGTAGCGGCAGCAGGAATGAGTAATATTATGCTTTACGCCATTTCATTATACGCAGGGGCAGAAGGTCAATATGCGGTTATCTTCAATATATTAACCGTCATCTTTGGAATACCAGTCCTTACCTATAGCGCCTACCCTTTTTATCAAAATGCATTCAATTCAATTCAAAATAGAATTTTATCTATTGATATACCAATATCGATTGCACTGATTATTGGTCTTGCGATGGGTCTCTACAATGTTATGAATGGAATTAATGAAAACTTCTTTGATTCCCTAACGATGCTCGTCTTTTTATTGCTCATTTCAAGATACTTTCTAAGAAAAATACAAGATAAGGCGCTTAGTACTAATGATCTTCATTATTTTTATGTTGGTGCAAGTGTTCAGCGATCAAAAGATAAAGATCACAAAATTTTTGAAGAAGTGCATCCCAAGTATATTCAACAAGGTGATATTCTTAGAATTGATGCTGGAGAATTTATAGCCGCGGACTCGACTATTATCGATGGAGAGAGCTCACTTAATTCTTCATTATTAACGGGTGAGTCACTTCCTGTTTCAGTTCGTGTTGGTGATATTGTTCATGCAGGAACACAAAATCTGACATCGCCATTATTAATTAAAGTTGATAAGAGTCTCGAAAAAAGCAGAATCGGTGAAATATTAAAAGAGGTTGAGACTGGTTGGAGCCTTAAAGCTCCCATTGTTCAGATAACAGATAAAATGTCTTACTACTTTATCCTTGGTGTTTTTTTTATCGGACTAGTTCTTTTCACTAAAACACTCGTTTCACACGATTTAAAATACGCCATTGAGCAAACATTAACTCTTTTGATAGTCACATGCCCATGCGCACTAGCTCTGGCGACTCCACTTGCTTTCACCACCGCCTTAAGCCGCTTGGCAAAAAATGGCATCCTTATAAAAAATGACTCCATCTTACAAAAAATCTCAGAACTAAAAACTATCTTTTTTGATAAAACTGGAACGCTTACCCTTGGTGAAGTCGAGATTATTGACTTTAAAATTCTGCAAAATACGAGTAATTCAATTTTCGATATTATTTTTACATTAGAGCAGAGGTCAAAACATCCTGTTGCTAAAGCCCTTGTTAAATATGCAAAGTTACACAAAGCAAAAAAGCTAGACTCTATTACACCACTAGAAATTCCTGGTATCGGAGTAAAAGCAAAGATTGGCACAAATGAATACACCATCAGTCAAAAAGGTATTTTTGAAAACAATAATCTTATAGCTACATATATAATTAAAGATAGCCTTAGAAATGATACGATTGAATCTTTAAACAATATAAAAAAAATTGGCTACAACATTAATATTTTATCTGGCGATTTGAAGCAAAATGTATTTGATATCGCCAAACAATTAGAAATAGATGCACAGAATGTTTATGCACAAGTTTCGCCAGAAGAAAAATCAAGAATCATTAAAAATTCAAATAATTCAATCATGGTAGGCGACGGTGCAAATGACGCCATCGCTTTAAGTCATGCCGATGTCGGTGTTGCTGTTTATGGCTCTATGGATATATCACTCAAAGCAAGTGATGTTTTCCTATCAATCCCAGGCATTTCGGCCATTACAACACTTATTATTGTTTCAAAAGAAACAATGAAGGTCATCAAAAGAAACTTAGCACTGTCCCTAGTGTACAACTTATTATCCGTCATTGGTGTATTTATGGGAGTCATTTCCCCTCTCGTAGCGGCAATCATCATGCCATTAAGTTCACTAACGATTTTTGTCTCGACTCAAATTGGAACTAAAGAAATGAGGCAAGTATGGAAGTCATAGTCATTCTTATTCCACTTGCGATTTTGCTTGGAGCCCTATTCATTGGGGGCTTTATTTGGATGACCTATAACGGTCAATACGATGACCTTGAAACACCAAAATATAAAATGCTTTTAGAAGATAAATATGCTGCTTTAGCAAAGAAGGAGAAAACTAATGAGCGCTAACGTTCACCCCTTGGGAAGGAAACTTGAAACCTTCTCCTATGATGACAAGATAGTAAGGTATTTTGTTATCGCTACTGTTATTTGGGGAGCTGTCGCTATGCTTCTCGGTATTACAATTGCATTTCAAATGGCAGAATATAGATTAAACCTAGGTTTACCCTGGACAACATTTGGTCGACTTAGACCACTACATACAAATGCGGCCATCTTCGCTTTTTGTGGAAATGCAATTTTCGCAGGTATTTACTACTCTACTCAACGCCTTCTAAAAGCAAGACTCTATAACGACTTCTTGTCAAAAGTTCACTTTTGGGGCTGGCAACTTATTATCGTTTTAGCAGCTATTACTCTCCCACTAGGATTAACCTCTGGAAAGGAATATGCTGAACTTGAGTGGCCAATTGATATTCTTATTACAGTTATTTGGGTTGCTTTTGCTGTCAACTTCTTCGGAACCATCATCAAACGTCGCGAACGTCATATTTACGTTGCAATCTGGTTCTATATCGCCACGATCGTTACTGTCGCAGTTCTACACATCGTCAACAGTCTAGCTATCCCAGTTTCTATAACTAAGTCTTATTCCATGTATTCAGGTGTTCAAGATGCCTTAGTACAATGGTGGTATGGACATAATGCCGTTGCCTTTTTTCTCACAACTCCTTTTTTAGGCTTGATGTATTATTTCATTCCCAAGGCTGCAAATCGTCCGGTTTATTCTTATCGTTTATCCATTATTCACTTTTGGTCACTTGTCTTTATTTATATTTGGGCAGGACCACATCATCTTCTATATTCAACACTTCCAGAATGGGCACAAACGCTTGGAATGGCTTTCTCTGTCGCACTATGGATGCCAAGCTGGGGTGGAATGATCAATGGCTTAATGACTCTAAGAGGTGTGTGGCATAAAGTTAGAACTGAACCTACGCTACGCTTTATGGCGACAGCACTTACATTCTATGGGATGTCGACCTTCGAAGGACCACTTCTTTCAATTAAATCTGTTAATGCCATTGCACACTTTACCGACTGGATTCCAGGCCACGTTCACTCAGGAACAATTGGCTGGAACTATATGATCACGGCCGGGATTTTGTATTATTTAGTTTCAAAACTCTGGAATGCAGAAATCTATTCTAAAAAAATTGCCAATATCCAATTCTGGGCCGCGACCATTGGCTTAGTTCTTTATATTATATCAATGTGGGTTGCTGGTATCACCCAATCCCTTATGTGGAGAGCAATCGACGAAACAGGTAAACTCGTCTACCCCAATTTCATTGAAACCGTTGTAAGAATTGTTCCAATGTATTGGGTTCGCGCCATTGGGGGAACTCTCGTCTTTCTTTCTTTTCTTTTAATGGCCTACAACCTTTATAAAACAGCAAAAAATGGCAAAGGTGTTACAGACGAAACATTTGAGGCATATGCACTAGATGAATCATCTGTTGAAAAAGATGCAAGTCAACACAGAAAGCTTGAAGGAATGCCTACACTATTTGCGGTGTTATCATTAATAGCAATTTTAATTGGTTCTGCTATTGAAATCGTCCCTTCAATTCTTTCACATCAATATATAGAAAAAATGGATGAAGTTAGACCTTATTCATCTTTGGAGTTGATCGGTAGAGACGTTTATGTTCGTGAAGGTTGTTACCTATGCCACTCACAAACAGTTCGCCCAATGGCGCATGAAGTTCTACGCTATGGGAAAGCATCAGAAGCAGCAGAATTTGTCTACGATCACCCGTTCCAATGGGGCTCTAAAAGAACAGGACCTGACCTAGCAAGAGTTGGAGGTAAATATTCAAACCTTTGGCATTATCGCCATTTTGCAAAACCACAAGAGGTTACGGCAGGTTCAATCATGCCTAGATACAGCTGGCTTTTTGAAAACAAAATTGACTTTAATTCAATACCTAAAAAAATGTCTGTCATGAAAATGCTGGGAGTCCCTTATTCTAAAGAGGAAATTGACTCAGGTATTAAAGATGCGAAACTTCAGGCACAGGAAATAACTGAAGACCTTTCTAAAACTGGAAGCATTTCGCCAGAGATGCAAAACAAAGAAGTCATCGCTTTAATTGCATATATTCAAAGAATCGGCATTGACTATGGTTCAATCGAAGAGCCATTAGAGGAGGATGAATGAAACAGTCAGCCTTAATGAATTTTAATATAACCTGGCTTCCTCTAACAGGTCTTATCATTTTCACAGTTTGTTTTTGTGCCTATGCTTTTTATACCTATAAAAAAAGTAATAAAGATTATTACAATAAAGCAGCATTAATTCCTTTAGATGATAGTCTTAAAAATTCGGAGTCGAGTTTATGAGCAGTGACAACAAAAATAAATTACAAATTGAAGAAGATGAAAAACATCTTTTACTTGATCATAACTATGATGGAATCCAAGAGCTAAATCACCCTTTGCCGAGTTGGTGGAACGCAATGTTCTACGCAGGAATAATTTTTGGAATTTGCTATTGGGCCTACTACTCCTTTTTAGGTGGAAAAACTCTACGAGATGAGTTGGCTGTAGAAATGACAGTTGTAAAGCAAGCTCAGGCTGAATATAAGCTCTTGACCGAAGCCTATAAACCAGAAGTCTTTGAGCAGTTTAATAAGCCAGAAAATATGGAGCAAGCACTGGCGGTATTTACTGATAACTGTCTACAATGTCATGCAGAAAATGGCCGTGGTGATGTAGGGCCAAACCTAACAGATGATTACTGGCTCGTTTCACAGGGTACTCCTGAAACTAACTATAAAGTTGTTTATTACGGTAGTGAGGAAAATGGCATGCCTGCATGGGGAGAAGTTTTATCTTCAGAAGAAATCTATCAAGCACTAGTCTACGTCAATTCACTTAAGAATACTTTTCATCCAGAAGGCAAAGAGCCTCAAGGAGAAAAGATAAGTGAGTAAAAATCGTTTTGACTTAGATCCTGAAAGACTAGCGACAACCGATGAACATGGTAATCGCGTCTACATCTATCCAGAAGATGTTAAAGGTAAATGGAAAGATAGAAGAACCAAGGTCTATTGGGCATTGATATTCTTCTATCTTGTCTTGCCTTGGATTTATATAAACGAGAAGCCAGCTCTGATGCTTAATATTGCCAAAAGAGAATTCTCTTTTTTTGGTCAAACGCTCTATGGTGTTGAACCAATTCTGATATTTCTTATTTTTATATCAGGGTTATTTTTTATTGCCTTTATGACAAGCGTTTTTGGCAGGGTTTGGTGTGGTTGGGGCTGTCCACAAACAGTTTTCATTCAGTCTATTTTTTTAAAAATTGAAGCCTTAATTGAAGGCAAGGCAAGAGCCAGACTAGCACTAGAGCAAGCTCCTTGGAGTATTACAAAAGTTTTAAAACGAGTCACCAAGTGGATACTATTCACACTTGTATCACTGCATATCGCGCATACATTTGTAGGCTACTTTGTAGGCCCGAGAGAGCTATTTCTAATGACGACTCAAGCTCCAACGGAGCACTACGGTGTTTTCATTGCCGTTATGATTCTAAGTACGATATTTTTATTAGACTTTGGCTGGTTTAGAGAACAGTTTTGCATTATTGCTTGTCCCTATGGACGTATTCAATCTGTAATGATGGATGAAAATTCTAAAGTTGTCGCCTACGATTATAACCGCGGCGAACCAAGAAAAGGCGTATCCAATGAAAAACAAGGCGATTGCGTTACCTGTTATCAATGCGTAAAGGTTTGCCCAACAGGAATTGATATAAGACGTGGAACCCAGATGGAATGCATTGCTTGTACACAATGTATCGATGCCTGCGACTCCATCATGAAAAGGCTAAAAAAACCCACGGGATTAATTAGATATACAAACGAAATTGAATTAAAAAATGAAGCCAAAAAGAAAAATATTCGCCCATACTTCTACATTACAATTTCATTTATCTTTGTTGCAGCCTTTATTTACTATCTAAATGCCAGCACCAAACCTCAGCTCATATTCCTAAGAGGAATTGGAGCACCATTTTTAGCCTCAGAAAGTACAATAACAAATAAATTCACCTTGAAAATTAAACATCAAGGAAGTGAACACTACCCAGTAACAATTGAATTAAGCAATCCACAGTTAAGGGAATCTATAGGTATTCAAACATCTGAAAATCCAATTATGCTTAACAAAGCAGAGAAGAAAATTTTTATATTCTTTAAATTTAATTCAAATATTTTAAAGTCTGGAACCATAGCAGTGAAACTAAACCTTAAAGACACAAGAACAGGAAATATTGTTAGTACAAAGGAGGTCACACTTGTTGGACCTATGGATTGATGAAGTACAAACTCTCGTACCTTGGATCGCGCTTGTCGCGGGCTTAACAGGAAGTCTTCACTGCGTTGGTATGTGTGGTGGCTTAGTAACGGCTAGCTGTCATAATAAAAATGATATTTTCGCTTATCAAATCGGACGACTTGTAAGCTATCTATTTCTTGGTCTCCTCGGTGGAACACTCGGCAAATTACTAAACATAAAATCGCAAAGCACGGTACTCACTATCCTTCCATCAGTTATCATAGGATTCATTTTTATCTATTGGGGTTTCAAGAGTTTTATAGGCCATTCTGAATATAAGAAAAACCCTACACTTCTTAATCGAACATACCAAAAGCTTTGGAGAAAACTTGTCCTCAACAATAAGCATAAGTCGAAATCTTATATCGTGGGGATGCTTTCTATTCTATTACCATGTGGCCTGTTATACGGCATTGTTTTAGGGACCATGGCAACGCAAGCTCCCCTAAGTGCACTGATTGGAATGTTCTTTTTTTGGTTAGGAACACTTCCCGCCATGGTGTTTGCACCAGGTTTTATTCAAAAAATTCTTAAACCTTTTCGCTTAAAAAGACCAAAAATCTATGCCGTCTGCCTTGTCTTAATAGGACTTACAACAATCGGTCATAGAGCGACTAAACATTTTTCTTTAAAACATCAAGATCATCAAGAAATACATCAATCCTGTCATTAAGTGGGACCTATGTTACAAGAGAAGTATTTCACAAAAGAAATCTGTATCCACTTCAAAGGAATGATTCCTTATGCCGCATACTATATAGCTTCTGGTAGTTTAACTCTCTTCAAGAGAAAAGGACAGAGAATTGAAATTCAAAGCGGAGAGATTGTAGGACTTAAAGAAATTACAAAAAACATACCATTCAATTATAATATCTATACAAATCCTGGAACTACATTAATTTATTTAGATAAAACAATGTTAAGTGGAATTGAACATTCTTTAAAATTCTAAATCAAAGAAATCTATTCATCTTCTGTAATATTTTCATGATCTATCATTCCTTCCATCCTAGCTAAGGAGATGATTGTATTTGAGAGAATATGTTCAAGGTAACTGCTGGTTGATTCAAGCCATTTATAAATCAATTCATCTTGTGGTGTCTCATTAAGACAGTTTTTTATGAAAATTCTTAAAATTATTTGTCATAGCTTAATTATCGGCTTGATCGAGTTAAATCAAAACAACAAATACTAGACAAAGAAAAGATGAAATAAAAGACATTTAATTTTGTAGTGTTAGAATCTATTTAAGGGTTAACCTTGAATAGAGCGACTCTTCTTTGGAAATATTGAGTTTTCTTTTAATATTTTTCACGTGTGTTTTAACTGTATCAATACTTATATTAAAATCATCAGCAATTTCTTTATGAGTTAATCCCATCTTAACTGAAATAGCGATCTCCGTTTCTCTTTTAGATAAGGCATCCAGATAGCTTTCTTCATCATTCATCTGAAATATATCAGAAAGAGAGGTCACAATATCATCAACTAAACTTTTATTTTGTGCATTTTGCAATTCTCTTATTTTGGGAATTAAATTTCTAGAAATTTTGAGAAGTACAGTCTCTTCAAATAACTTAAAATTAGCTTTCATCATTGTATTGAGATTAGAAATTGAACTAATAGCTTCTTGCAATTCAGTATTTCTTGTTATCAAAGTAGAATAGAGGTCATTGTTTTCATTTTCAATTTTTTTTTGCTCATTAATATTTACAATAATACCTTTGGCAATAATCTTTTTCCCTTTAACGACTATCATTTTTGTATCTTGCACCCAAACAACAGAGCGATCCTTTCGAACAAGACGATATTGATGAGAAACCTCACAAGGCAACTGTTTGAGATTATTTAATATAGAACTAACAACTGTTTTGTCTAAATCATGAACAAGATCGAAGAGATTAATATTTCGACAAAGGAAGTCTTCTTGATTAAATCCAGTCAAAGATTCTAAGGAAGCACCATCACACTCAGAAAACCAAAAACCATTATCAAGCTCAGCAACATAAATAATGCTTTCAAGGTTTTTAAGGAAATGACCTAAGTTTGAATACATCAATAATCCATAAAGAAAGGGTTAGCTCTAAAGCACTGAAAAATTCATCCTTGAAACTAGTATAGACAACAATTAGACTATAAACAATTAAGGCATAATAATTTTACAAAAAACAAACAAATGGCAGAAGAAATAGAACAGTATTGTTAATAAAAAGAGAACAATAGATACAATGTTAGTAAAGATTAGCATTTACTACTTAAAATACCCCAGGGTTACCCCTATTTTCATCTGAGTCTAAAATGACCAATATTGAAAATCTGAAGTATTTTTTTGGTGCATACAGAGGTATTTGCATTCTTACTATTTATGGAATTGCTTCAGTAAAAAGCTTGGGTGCGATGACTGAAATCTTAGAAAAGCTATCAAAAGAAAAAAGTAAAAAATACTTAATAGATTTTAACAACACAGATACAACCGATGAATCAATCATCCTCATTCTAATTAATTTTAAAAACATTATTAAAGAAAAAAAAGCTAAATTTAGGTTTTGCGGATTTAGTCGACAATTGAAACACAAATTGATTGACGAGGGTGTCTTAGAAGAGAATGAATATGTGACAAGGCAAATGGATGCTTTTAACGAACTGGCAAAATGATATTATTAAAAGGTGGACCCTGGAGTTTTTAAAAACTCAATCTCGTCTAAAGAAGACTTTCGGCCCAAGATTTCATTACGGTGAGGATATCTTCCAAATTTATCAATAATAGCTTTATGTTTTAGCTCAAACTCTAAACTCTTTTCCAATCCCTTAGCAGAGAACATTTTAACAGCTAGTTCGTGAACTTTAGCAGACTCACTATGCATGAGGGGCATAAAAGCAAACGCTCTTTTAGAGACTTCAATTTCATGAAGTTTTGGCTGACGACATGCCTCTTGAGATAAAGCGACTGCAAGGAAATCAAACTTAAAAGCACAAGCTTGATCTCGAAACATATTTCTTGAAAACTGATCGAGAACAATAATTTCAGCGAGACGCCCCTCAACTGTTTCACGCCACTGCCACAACTCGCCTTTGCAAGCTTTTTGATATGTATCAAGAAATCGACCTTTGATTAATTCATCTAAATTAGAATCTTTTTTGTACCAATCTTTTGTCGTAAGTTCTTCAAACCAAAATTTAAGAATATCTTCTTCATTCATTTTAATACCAATTATTTAAAAGTGATTTGCCAAAACAATCTAACAAAAACAATAAGAAGAACCATCACGCTTGAAGCGTAGGCATAAAAACGGTGGTTTACATTATTATAGGTACATTGAACTAATGAGTGAATATATCTGCAAAAGACGTATATCGACATTAATCCAACATATAAATGATCTGATAAATTCGTTAGAAAGATGAGAATAGTTAAAAAATAAAAGAGCACTGGAACTTCAAAAAGATTCATGAAGTTATCTGATGAACTTGCAATATCAGTAGTCGCTGCTGAAGTTGAGGCTCTCGTTCTAAACTTTCCTAAAGAGGCCTTTCCAGCTTTCATAAAGTTCACTCGAACACGAAACATGTACATCATCACAAGAAATGTCAGAAGAATCATTAATAATGCAGGATAAAATATAGTATAATTGAGAGTTAAACTTAAGTTTACCACCTTAAACTCCAGATTGATTATTATAGTTTCTTATCATAGCACCAGATGCAGGTATCATGCCAAGCTTCTCATAATATGAAACCAAGGCTTGATCACAAAGAAGATCGACCATATATAAATTTGATAATTGCTCTTTCATTATTGAGACGAGTTCTTTTCCAATGCCCTTTGATTGATATTCAGGAAGAACTTCAAGAAATGGAATATAAGCGCTTAAAACACCATCTGAAATTGCGGTTATGAAGCCAACGAGCTTTTGATCATCTACTGCAATAACGACTCTGTAACTACTTTTTAAAAGCTTTATAAATACATCATTTGCAGGAGGGTTAGGCCATCCTACAAAAAAACCCCTAATCCTTAAAGAGCCGAGAGAATCAAGATTAGTGTAATAATTCATTTTTACTCTTCAATAGTAAGAGGAGAATTCTTGCTTAATGATTTAATCAATAATCTATAGGTATCCTGACTTAAACCAAGCTTAACAAGTCTTTTAGAAAGATTACCTTCCTCGTTGATGATTTTTAATCCTTTACGATATTGCAGTGGCACCCTCTCGAAATATTTTGTTAAAACTTCTGATATGAAATCCTGTGAATTCGTACAGTGACCAAGCTCAAATAATTCAAAGAATGCTGAATCAGTGAAGCTTGGTTCATACTTCTTAGCCTCATCATATACTAAACGTAACTGTGAATCAGAAAGTTTATTGGCAACTGAAAAGAGCTTCTCGCTCTCAGCAATATCCCTAATCATTTGAACAAAGAAATGTATCAGACAATTATCCATATAGGGACATTCCTGAATATCCATAAGTCGAATTTCAATTGCTCCAACATCAAATTTAGGGATAGCTGCTCTAGAGTTTAGCCATGGATTTTGTAATGTCTTAGCATTTTCAAAGCCCGAAATATCCTGATAAATACCTTTAAGTATTTTTTTGTACTCGGCAGTGTTTTCGACATTCTCAGGAATTATATTACCAATGATTGATGGGATTCTTGCTTGATTCTTCTCATAAAAAGCGAGTCTATTATCAGCGAACTCACCTTGCTTGTTATCAAAAAATGGTGAGCTTGCGGCAAAGATAGGTATTAGAGGAAGAACAGCTCTAATAGAGGTATGCAGTCTTTTAAACTCTGCTTCGTCTTTATAAGGAAGATTGATATGAACAGATTGCAGGTTCGACCAACCATGACCTCGACAATCAAAGATTTCATTATATAGATTATAAATTTCACGCTGATCATGTGGCCAAAGCATGGTCTCTTCAAGTGGTTTAAACCAAGGATGCATTGATGAAGGCATCAAGACGCAATCATACTTTTCAAGAATTTTATTAATTTTATGGATCGATTGATGAAACAACTCATCTAGATCGGTCAGGCTTTCAACCGGGACAGTACATTTTGCTTCAAGAACGTGATTGACGAGTTCATTAGACCAAGAAATCGGACCTAGTTCAACTTCATTTGTATATTCACCATCATTAAGTTCATAGAGAATCTTATCGGCTATTGCTTGAACCTTTAACGAAGTTTGGTTAACAACCATATATTCGGCTTCAATACCGTACACACTAAAAAGGGAAAATTTCTTAGGCATGAATTCCTCGTTGCTCGTGACATTGCTTTAAAAAATATTGAGCGATCTTTTGATAAAGTGCCTTACCTAAAAGCTTATCTTCAACACCATGTTCAATGCTCGGGTTATCATTGATCTCAATAAGATAAATCTTGTCACCTTTTTGTTTGAGATCAATGCCATACAAACCGTTACCAATAGCTTTAGCAAGCTTTAGTGAAGTTTTAAGAACCTTTGGATCAACATCTTTAGGATCGATACAATCTGATCCACCTTCTGCTGCACCATCGGCATTATTAATGATTTGCCAGTGATCTTTTGCCATATAGTACTTACAAGCATAGATCACTTCTCCACCCAAAATCCCTATTCTCCAATCAAAATCTGTCGGCAAGAATTCTTGAATAAGAATAAGTTCCGTCGATTGGAATAACGTATTGGCGAGATCAATTAATTCGTCTTCATTTCGCGCTTTATGAACACCTTGTGAAAAAGCGCTGTCTGGTTTTTTCAAAACACAGGGAAGTGAGATCTGTTTAAAATGACTTTGGAAAAGTTTTTTGTCGTAAATAAAAGTCTTTGGCCGATCTAAGTTTAATCGCTCCATTAATTGCTCTAAGAAAACCTTATTCGTACACTTAACAATTGATAAAGGGTCATCGATAACGACAAGCCCTTCTTTTTCGGCATTACGGGCCATTCTATAAGTATGATGAGTAACGTTGGTGGTTTCTCTAATGAATAGGGCATCGTATTCAGAAATATTAGGACGCTCTTTTTGTTGAATCATTTTGGTATAAAAACCGGCTTCTCTAAAAGCATCAACAAACATCTCAAGTGCAACCTTGTCACTTGGCGGCGAAACTTCATCTTCATTATAAAGAATAGCCAAATCATAAATCATTTTTTTATTAGTTGATTTAATGACCTTATTTTGACTTAGATATTCAATAGCAGTTGAAGCTGCAAACTCTAAATGAGCAGGTGCGAGCTCTGGAAATGTTAAAATTTTAATTCGCTTAACACTCCACTCTTTTTCTTTTTCGAGATAGACCCTAAACATAGGGGCTTGAATAATACGATATAACTCCCAAGCCAATTTTTTATAATTAGTTGATATATTTTCACCAAAATAGATACTCAACTCAAACTTATCCGATTGAAGTTTTGAGAGTTTACTTTGAATAAGCTCAAAGAGGTCTTCAGACAGAAGTTGTTGAATCTTTTTGTCTTTAAGATCTTGGATAGTTCTAGGTGATGGATAGACCTTATCGTTTCTAGCACTAGCTAACAAAGACACGTAATAGCCAAGGTCTTGATAACCATATGAAGAAGAAAGGTTATAAACGGCTCTCTTTTTTTCATCTTTAACGTTTTCTAAAATATATTTTATCGGTGAGATAGTTTGTACTGTTGATTCAGCAAAAAGATGATGAAATTTATCATCAACGACAACTAGGCTCCTGCCCATTTTATTTCCTTTGAATGACGAGTAAGTTTCCGTCGTAAGATGTTATGCCAAGCAGAATGGCATTTATAAGACGATCAAGATCAATCTTATAAAAATGGTCATTATTGATTGGATTTTTAATATAGGGATCGGCAATAGAAACTGTATTACCATTTAATCCATTAATGATGACAAAGTGGCCGGCCGGATCACCTGCAATATCATCAACTTTATTGGAAATACTGTTTTCTCTCTTACTTTGATAAAGCCAGGTGGAACTTAAGCCAGTCAAAATAGGAGTGTCACTATTAAGAATAGTTTCTATTAAATCTTTAGATAAGCTTTCAAAAGCGATCGTCCCACCATCTTCCAAGTATTTTACGTACTCCGCAATCGCTGCTTTAAGCTTTATGCCTTTTCTTTTTGAACTTCGCTCTTTAAGTTTTGAAATCAATTCTTTTTTTTCAAGCTTAAACCATGAAGGATCAAAGATATTGATATTATAACTATAAAGAGTTGCTTTAAATCCACGCTTTAGAGCGTGCTGACCTAAAACAACGGCAAAAGTGCCACCACCTTCAGCGTGCTGATTGATGTCTTTAATCACTTTTTCTAATTTAATGGCATCGCCATAGTAGTCATAGATGGCATGAAGACTGGTCGGCCCACAGGTCGTATCATCTGGCTGAGATGCGATATTAATCGGAAGGACTTTCTTCACTTTCTGCCTTAGTTATTTAATCACTTTAACAAGCTAATATTACAATTTTCAGCTAGATAAATGAAAGAATATATTAACTAAATATGAACGTTCTATACTAGCTACAGACCGTTTTAACCTCTACTTCAATCAAAATGACTCATACCTCAGCTGTAAATATACCTCAATACTCGAGTTTATTCATCAAACTATCACAAAGTTCTTCGTATCCATGTGTATAACAAATGGGTGAACGAAGACGCTAACAGTACAAATCTATCATCAATATGGAAAAACTCAGATTTTTGGTGGGATAGCTTATTGTTGTTGGTTATGTGGTCAGCAGTATTTTTTTTGCCAGATCACATCTACAAAGTTCCAGTAGCGATCATTCTAAAAGTTGTAGCGCTTGTAGCATCACTTGAAATGATTAGTTTTCTAGCCTATCAATTTGTTGATAAAAAAAATGGTTTGTTCCTGCAAGGATTTCTCGGTGGCTTTGCTTCAAGCACAACTGTTTTCGTGCAAATAACTCAAGATCATCTTCGTAACGATCCTTTTAAAAGATCACCAAAGCAATATCTATTTTCTCTATATTTTAGTCAGCCTTGGCAGTGTTCTTAGCAAGCTATTCTTAGTCTGGCGCTCAAAAATTCCTGGCCTAGTAAGACAGATCATACTCCCACTCGCCATCAGCATCGCGGGCATTAGTATCATTGCTTTTCTTTAAAGAAGCCTTGATCAACGTTCGACTACTTAAAAATCACAATTCTTTGGAGTGCGTGGGAAAGGGATGACATCACGGATGTTACTCATCCCCGTAATATACATCACCGCTCGCTCAAACCCGAGACCAAAGCCAGCATGTGGAACTGAGCCAAAACGTCGAAGATCAAGATACCACCAGTATCCAGACTTATCCATTTTATCGTGATCCATTCTAGCTTCTAGTTTTTCAAGATTATCTTCTCTTTGTGAGCCACCGATGATTTCGCCAATTCCAGGGACGAGCACGTCCATGGCACGAACAGTTTTGCCGTCATCGTTTTGCTTCATATAAAAAGCTTTAAAGTCTTTTGGATAATCAGTGACTGTTACTGGAAGCTTGAAATGCTCTTCAGTTAAGTATCTTTCATGCTCAGTTTGAAGCTCATTACCCCAAGTGCATGGGAATTCAAATTTCTTTCCTGACTTAGTTAAAATATCAACCGCTTCTGTGTAAGTGATACGAATGAATTTGCTATCACGAACATGAGTTAGCATTTCAACAAGACCTTCAGGCGCACCTTCACGGGTGGCTAAGAATTCAAGTTCATGAGGACATTCTTTAAGAGCGTAATCAATAAGGTATTTAATATAATCAGCAGCGATATCAGCGATCTCTTCAAGATCAGCGAATGCGACTTCAGGCTCAATCATCCAAAACTCAGATAAGTGACGAGTAGTGTTTGAGTTTTCAGCTCTAAAAGTTGGGCCAAAGGTATAGATTGATCCAAGTGCCATAGCGTAGCACTCACCTTCAAGTTGCCCAGTCACACAAAGTGAAACTTCTTTTCCAAAATAATCATCAGTGTGATCAGCTTTTCCGTTTTTGACTGGAACTTTCGCTAGATCCATCGTCGAGACTTTAAACATCTCTCCAGCACCTTCGCCGTCAACCGCCGAGATAATTGGTGAGTTTAAATAGAAAAAACCACGATCGCCAAAAAACTTATGAGTTGCCATCGCAAGAGCGTGGCGCACACGAAAAACCGCTCCAAAAGTTTGCGTACGTGGACGAAGGTGAGCTTGTTCACGAAGAAACTCTAGAGAGGTCGCTTTCTTTTGAAGTGGGTAATTATCATCTGTAGCTGAAATAATCTCTACCGACTTAGCTTGCATCTCAACGGGTTGTTTACCACGAGACTCAACCAACGTTCCTGTCATGCTAATCGCAGAACCAATAAGAAGAGTTGAAACTTGATCGTAATTTGCAAGATCCATGTCAACAATAGCTTGAAGATTCCACTGGCAAGTTCCATCGTTGATCACGATAAAAGAGAACTTCTTACTTTTACGAACGGATCTAATCCAGCCCTTAACGGTAAAGTTCTCACCAAGAGTTTTATTTTCAAAGATACTTCTAATTGGGGTGCGTGAAGACATGCACTACTCTCCTAAAAATTAACCAAAGATACGTTTTTTAATTTCTTGAGCTTGCTCTTTTTTAAGACGTGGTCCAAATTGTTGAACCAGTTTTCCAGAAGCAGCACATGCAAGCTTTCCAGCTTCACCAAAAGTCTTACCTTGAGTAAGAGCATAAAGGAATGATCCTGCAAACAAATCCCCTGCACCATTAGTATCAATGGCATCGACTGGAGCGGTGACGACTTGAATTTCTTTATTGCCATCCCAAAGAATGGCACCAGCAGCACCAGTAGTAATAGCAAACGACTTAGCCACTTTTTTAAGGGCTTCAAAAGCTTCACCTAAATTTTCCTTGCCGGTGAATGATCTAGCTTCGTCTTCGTTACAGAAAATAAGATCAACGCCTTCGCCGATCATTTCAGTAAATCCGTCTTTAAAGAAACCTACAATGCCTGGATCTGAAAAAGTTAATGCAACTTTAACTCCCGCACTCTTAGCAAGGTCACGCGCTTTAATAGCGGCGGCCTTACCTGTGGGAGAAGTTACAAGGTAACCTTCCATATAAAGGTATTTAGAATTTTTAATAGCTTCTGTATTAAGCTCGGCTTCTGAAAAAGTTTCAGTAATACCAAGATAAGTATTCATGGTGCGGTCAGCATCAGGTGTAATCATCACCATACAACGACCAGTGATTCCGTCAGGGGCCGAGTCTTTAATATTTGAATCAAGTCCAGAAGCTAAAAGGTCCTTTGTATAAAAGTCCCCTGTTTCATCGCCAGCAACTTTACATGAATAGAAGCCTTTACCACCCATCTGGGCAACGGCAATCAATGTATTAGCGGCAGAACCACCACAAGAACGTTTATGTTGAACACCATGAAGATTATTAATCAATTCAGCTTGTCTTGCCTCATCAACTAATGTCATCAAACCTTTTTGAACTTTCATTTCTTTTAAAAAGTCTGGAGTTACTTCAAATTCCATATCGACAAGAGCATTGCCAACACCATATACGTCATACTGCGCCAAAATTTTATCCTTGTTAGGGGCGCCTCATAATAGTCCAAATATGGTTAGAAAGTCGATAAAGTGGCGAAAAAACGGTGAAAAAGATCAAACTTCCATGTAATATAGTTTTATTGTTTGAACCAAAGGGAGTTAACCATGGCATTGCCATCATTTTTAAAAGACCGCGACGAAAAAAATAAAAAAGGCAAGAAAGCCAAAGAAAAAGGCGATTTTCGCGCTAAGTGCTTAGCTCTTTTAGAACAGATCAAAACAATCAATGAAGATAAGTATAATGAGCTCTCAAAAGAGTTTCATAAGGGTTATAGCTCTGTGAATGTGCAAAGAAACAAGCTTTTAGGTTTTTACGCGCATCTTAAAGATGAATTACAACGTCTGAAATTTGATCTTGGCGGCGAAGCACAAAAAGTTTTAAAAACTGTTGAAGTCAAAGCGCATGAGATGGCAAAGAAGACTTCTGGAACAACAAAGAAAGTTGCTAGTGCCGTAGCTAAATCGGCAAGTGATGCTGGTAAAGCAGTTAAAAAAGCGACAAAGAAAGTTGCAGCTAAACCAGAAAAGAAAACTGAAAAGAAAGTCGAAAAGAAAGTTGCTAAAAAGGTAGCAAAAAAGACTGAAAAAAAGGTCGCAAAAAAAGTAGCTAAAAAAGTCGAAAAGAAAGTTGCTAAAAAGGCACCGGTAAAGAAAAAAGCTCCTGCCAAGAAAAAAACGTCAAAGAAATAAGACACTCAAATTGCAATCCTATTACTGTGAAGTTCTGTATTACAAATGACTTCACAGTAATCACTCAAACTAGGTAAGATGAAAAAAGCAATCGATCTTTTTTTAAACCAAGTTTTCAATGCAACAATAATAAATAAGTATAATCTAAAGATTAAATTCATTAAAAATGATTTCATCTTTGAAAATTCGTCCAATAAATATCACGATCTATGCTTTGATCTTTGTAATGACAAGTTAAGTGAGTTTGATAATGGCGCAGACCTCTTTGAACTGGTTATTCAAGGAAAGTGCAAACTAAGTGGTAATGCTCGTTTTTGGAAAATACTAAGAAACAAAGAGGATATTCATTTTCAAGATGATACATCGTTAATTTCGCTCTTGTTTTTAAAGACATTTAACAAAAAATTGCCTCGAAGGGTTGAGAGCATTCTTCATCAGTTAGTAAACCGTGAACAAGTAAACTACCAGAATTCTCAGCTTGCGTTTGCAACAATACCGAACTTTATCCATACTCCCTTTATCGATCATAAGCAGATCGCGTTAACTGATTTGATGAGTGATCATATCGACTCCATTCAACAGGAGGCCAAGCAATTTATTGACAATAAAGTTATAGCTTATCCATTTGAGCTATACGGATTAGATCCGATAACGAAGCAACCGAAATGGAGTCGGTGGTCGATTTTCTCTAATGGTGAGATTAACCAAGCTAATAGCCTTAAATTTCCTATGACTAAAAAATTTGCCGAGCTAGCTGCCACAAATAATCGTTTAATTACTTTGGATTTTTTAATTTTAAATCCAGGCCAACAACTTAATTACCATTCAGATGGCTTTTCTTTTTTTGCTAATTGGCAGTGTGGAATCATTGTACCGGATCATTGTGCTATTGAAGTTAGTGGGATCAAGACCGTTCACAAGGTGAATTCCATCTTCGCTTTTGACGATAGCTTCATCCATAGTGCTTGGAACAGATCATCCGAAAAGAGAGTGGTTCTTTCGGCTTGGGCCATTCATCCTGAATTTGATGATGAGGAAGCTTTCGCCATAAAGTTCGTTTCTAAGCATTATAAATGGGGAATTTAGAAGATTCAGGAATCGCAATACAAGCCCTTAACGCTTCCCGCCATTCAAAACTTTGCCACTGTGCACTCTCCTTGTTAGCATTTCATTAGTTTTTTATTAAATAATGACTTTTGGAGTGATCATGCTTCGTATAGCCATCGTATTTTTATTTTCTCTCAATATTGCACAAGCTGGTCAAAAGCTTGAATGGGTAAAGGAAGCTCGTGATATGCAAGCTAAGGATTATCTTCTTCAAAAATCGTTTGATAAAGGTCTAGAAAACTTTTCGCAAAAAGAATTAATGGATGCGGCTTGGGACCTGATTACTGAAGATGGCGTCAATCTTGATCTTAATCAACTCTCTACAAAAGCTAATTTTGATCTTGAAGAGATGATCAGAACTCATGCCATTGAGGCATGGTATGGACGCCCTCTTCCAAGATTTAATGAAGTCGTGGCGAATCTAACGTTAGCCTTAAATAGTGGCATGCTCTCACGTCGTGCTCAGTACCTTCTACTTAACCATAAAGACGATCTTGAAAAACATTACGGCCAAGCGATCTATGGCATTTTAGAAGAAGCTGGACGCTTTGATCTTGCAGACTATAACAAGGCTAAAACCACAAAAAATATGAGCAAAGAGCAAGCTCGCGCGATGTTTTGGAATGCTCCAGACGCGACGACTGTTTATGACGGAAAGTACGCCGACGGCATTCGACTTTTCATGTTCTGTCGCAGCGATAGAAACTTCCCATGTATGATGGTGATGAAAGATAAATGGGGTATGCCTGTCGAAGTTAATGGCAAGCCTTGGACTCAGCCAGCAATGGCGGCTTCTTCACGAGGCATTCCTTATAATATTACAAATGGTAATACTCCAGCTGGTGTTCACTTAATTAATTCAGTTATGCCTGAGGCTAATGCGCAAACTTCGTTTGGTAAATTTAGAAGAATCATTTTAAATTTTGTGGCTCCATCTGAAAATGAATCGATCACCAAGGCATTACTTCATGAATCGGTTCATGATCTTCCTTTTTGGCGTCAGGCCAATGTGGCTCGTGACGTCGGTCGTGATCTTTTAAGAATTCATGGTACAGGAAGAATTAATGGCGATCCTACTTCTGCCCACTACCCATTTAGAAAAACCTCTGGGTGCATCTCAAAGCGTGAAGGTGCATATCCTGAAGCGACTTATATCGATCAGCGCGAAATGCTCGATACAATGATGAAATCGCTAGATCTTGAAGTTGAGTATTCAAATGAGGTTAATATCAAAGGGATTTTAACTGTTGCAGAATTGGATGACACAAAAGCGCCAGTGACTTCAGCGGAAGTTCTTAATCTACTTTTTGATTAAGCATATCTAAAACAAAACCGGCACCCCAACTAAACGGTGCTTCAGAAGTATAGAACATGCGCCTAACTGGGCGCATTTTCTTTTTGGGATCCATCACTTCGTTAATAGCATTATCACGTTTGGCCCAATCACTTAGTAGCATTGTAATTCTTCGAGCTGATAGTTCATCACCCATCTGTGTAGCGATCTTGCCTGAAAAAGCCGTCAGCCATGGCCAAACCAGGCCATCATGATAACGACCAAGACCCACACCTTTTGTGGTGTAGCTAATTTGCTTTTTTGGGTACTGAGGATAGGTCGCACGTCCAGGAACTGCTCCCCAAAGAGGATGTTTAGTCAGTGCTGTATAAAGCGATTTTTTCTGCCCATGACTTAAAAAATCTTCATCTTCAAGAGCGTAGAGAATTCCTTCAAGAGAAACCCATTCGCCGTGATCCAATGATTTATAAAGACCCTTTTCTCGATCAAAGAATATTTTATCGAGATTGGATCTAAATAAATCAATTGTTTTTTGTTCAATCCTAAAAGCCGAGAATTGCTTATAATGATTAAGCATTTTCCAGACTAAAAAATTAGTGAAGAAAGTTGCAGTATTTCTTTTAACGCTATCTTGCCAGTCAGAATATTTATCCTGTTTGACCAGGCCTTCAGCAAAATAAGGGCGATAAAAATCGAGGACTTTTTTAAGGCTATCCTGATGCTGATTAAACCAAGTGTGATCGCCTGTGCTTTGAAGATATTCATAGGCCGTGATCAAAACCAAAGCATTTGAATCAATGGCTATTGTCCCATGTTCACCTTTGTATTCGGCTTTAAGCTCATCCTTAACGTCAGGTGAAGTTGGACGAAAAGGTACAAATGAGTAGCGAGCGACTCTTAACCATGAGGCTTTTGAATCCAAAACTCGAGGCACTAACCCGTCCTCACGAACCACATTTAATAATCGAGATAAGTGATTCGCAATCACATCGTCACGCCCGATAGCGCGAAGACCGCGTGAGGCAAAGCAGAAATCCCTAGTCCAAAGACTTGCAAACTGGTGGGATCCGGCCCTTAGAACTCCCCCGTCAGAAAGTTCAATGATATTGGCTTCAAGGGATTGCTTGGCGATATTGAATAGCACTTTTGAACTGGCAAAAGCCTGAGACTGAACCAGTAGTAATAGAGCTAAACTAAGGCTTTTTAACATAGAAGCAACTTAGCAGAGTTACTCCTTAAGGGCATAAGGTATGAAAAAACGAAAGGGCTAAACTAGCCTAAAAGTGGTAAATACACGTCGTATTTGACGGTTTTTCCCTCGATCGAATGATTTGGCTTAGGATGAGATTCAAGCTTAATCGGACGTTTGACGACGACGCGTCCACAGCCACTTTTAAGTAATCGCTCAAGCACCTCAGATTGATCAGTATCTGCTCCAACGGCATTTTTAAAGAGCTGCATTTCTTTACGTGCCAGTGATTTTTTCTTCTCCACATGTTCGAACATAGGATCAAAATAAACCACATCATCGCTATTAAATAACTCACAAGAAGCGTCAGCATTTCGAAGTTCAAAATTGGGAATCGCTACTCTTCTTAGAGCATCCCATAACAAAGCGTAAACCATTGGATGGCGCTCAAAGGCCAAGATCTTATTGCCATAACCCCAAATCTGAAGAGAGTCTTTACCAGTGCCACAAGTTGCGTCGATCACTCTGGCCGGCTTGTGTTTAATCATACCAAGGGCCTTGACCAGAGGCTCAGAGGCGAAGCCCTTAGGGCTTGGCCGAATACCTTTAAGAGTGTCAGCTAAGTCAAAAGCAATCCAACGCTCACCGTCAAAAGCTTTTAAAGCGCCTTCAAAAAAGCCTAACTCCCCTGTTTTGGGCTCTTCGCTGCTTTCGACCCATGAAAAAGGGAAAATCAGCTCCGTAGGCAGGCTTTTTGAGTTATGTAATCTTAAATCACTCATGCGTAACATTAATCCAATTAAATAGAGGGCTTGTCCATTGTTTTTCGGTGGAGCACTCGCCGTGTGCGTGATAAAAATAGGGTGAAAACACACACAAGGAAATGATCCGATGATCAACAAAGTAACCCTACCTTACGATCCATCAAGCTTAAAGCGCGAGCTCGCTCCTTTTTATATCAGCGCGACTGATAGCGAACTTAAAGAAATGTACGAAACGATTGGGGCTAAATCTGATAGAGATTTATTTTCTCATATTCCAAGCGAGCTTTTATTTTCAGCACCACCAAACGTTACTGAAAATTTAGCTTATCAAGATCTTGCCGATCATCTAGCAAGTATCGCGGCCATGAATAAACCAAAACCAGGTTTTATTGGTGACGGCCTACTTAATGCTAGTGTGCATGAGATCGCTCCTTTTGTGGCAAACCTTCGCGGTTTGACCACGGCCTATACGCCATACCAGCCAGAAAGAAGCCAGGGTACTCTTTGGACTCTTTGGGTCTACTCATCGATGGTTTCAAAACTAACTGGCTTTGAAGCAATCAATGCCAGCTTCTATGATAGATCGACTTGTTTATTTGAGGCTTGCAACACATCAACTCGTCTTAAGCGTGGAAGTGACACCATCATTATCGCTGATGGAATTTATCCCGGTGATAAGTCGGTTCTATTAACACAAGCCGAAGAGACAAATTTAAACTTGGTCTTTATTCCTTTAAAAGATGGTCAAGCAGATCTTACTACTATTGAATCTGAGATAAACAAGTACGGAGCAAAAGTTTCAGCTCTTGTTTTCACTCAGACAAACCATTTTGGTAATCTTGAAAATGTTGACGCTCTTACAGATATGGCGAATAAGTTCTCTGTTTCAGCGATAGCTATTATTGATCCATTCTTATTAGCAACTGGTGGATTAAAAGCGCCAAGCGAATTCGGATCGAACTCTCAGGGCTGTGACATGATCGTTGGCGAAGGTCAGCACCTTGCCATTGGTCCAAACTTCGGCGGCCCGGGTCTTGGTATTTTTGGTATCCGTTTTAACTCAGAAAAGAAAAACGATATCAGATCAACAGCTGGACGTTTCATCGGTAAGACAGTTGATGAAGAAGGCAACGAATGTCTGGCGATGGTTTTATCAACTCGCGAACAACATATTCGTAGAGAAAAAGCCACTTCTAATATCTGCTCGAATCAAAGCTTTGTAGCCACTATGGCCGGCGCCGCCCTTCTTGCTCGCGGAGAAAAAGGAACGGCTAAACAACTTGAAGTGGCTAGAGATTATTTTAATCGTGTCACTTCAAAACTACTAGAGAGAAAAGGTATCAACCTAGCCTTTTCTAATGCCAATAACTTTAATCAAATCACTTTAGATTTTGGCAGAAACGCTCAGGAGCTGATTAGTCTTGCAGCCAAAGAAGGATTACATCTTGGTGTGGCTTTAAATGACCGCGGTGGTAAAGACACGTGGATTCAGCTGACAACCACTGACGTTCACTCTGATGAACATATGGCATTACTCAACAAGTTTTTAGATAAACACTTTAATGAAACAGTTGAAGCTAAGACTCTTAATCTTGACGCTAAATTTTTAAGAAATGGAAGCGTTGGTCTGCCTCAGTATGATCTTCAAGTTGTTAAAGACTTTTATATCTCACTAGCAGCACAAAACGTTTCACCAGATGATGCGATTTATCCACTTGGCTCTTGTACGATGAAGTACAACCCACATATTAATGACTGGGCGGCAGGTCTTGCTGGCTTTACTGATATCCACCCACAAGCCCCACTTGAAGATGCCCAAGGCTGTCTTAAAGTTCTTTATGAAATCCAAGAAGCTTTCAAAGCCATCACGGGTCTTCCCGCTGTAACAACTCAACCAGTGGCTGGTGCTCAAGGTGAATTAGTTGGAATTAAAATGTTCCAAGCTTATCACCGTGCTCGCGGGGAAGAATCTCGTCGAGACATTATATTAATCCCAGCCTCTGCCCATGGAACAAATCCAGCAACTGCAACGATGGCCGGTTTTGAAACTAAAAAAGTTGGCGATACTGAGTATGGAATTATTCCTGTCAGCGCTAATGAGAAAGGCCAAATCGATTTTGATCATTTACAATCATTAGTTCAAAAACATGGTCAACGTATCGCTGGTATTATGGTGACGAACCCAAATACAGCAGGATTGTTTGAAACTCGTTTCAAAGAAATGGCCGATCTTATTCACGGAGCTGGCGGCTTAGTTTATATGGATGGCGCCAATATGAATGCCATCGCTGGTTATGTGAATCTCGATGCCATGGGTGTCGATGCTGTTCATAACAATCTCCATAAGACTTGGACTATTCCTCACGGCGGCGGCGGCCCTGGTGATGCGATTGTTGCTGTCAGCTCTCGCGTAGCTGACTTTATGCCAGGCATACAAGTTGTTAAGAATGGATCGGGTATTTATAGTACTAAAACTCCTGAAAAAAGTATTGGAAACTTCCATCGCCACTTTGGAAACTTCGCCCATAAAGTTCGTGCCTATGCTTATATCAAAGCACTAGGTCCAGTTGGTGTTCAAAAGATGAGTGCTGTTGCGGTACTTTCGGCTAAGTATCTCTACGCTAAACTTAAAAATGATTTCCCAACGCTTCCGGTCGGTGCCCATGATGAGCCTCGTATGCACGAATTCATTTTAACACTTTCAAAAGAAACTTTTGATCGCTGTGAAAAAGCAGGTGTACCTAAAGCTTCGGTTATCGCTAAAGTTGGAAAGTTGTTCTTAGACTTTGGTCTTCATGCTCCAACTGTTGCCTTTCCTGAACAGTATGGACTCATGATTGAACCAACAGAGAGCTTCACTAAAGATGAATTAGACCGATTTATTGAGGTTGTCAGGGCCATCTATGTTTTAGTTAGAGAAAACCCAGAGGTCTTGGCGACTGCCCCTCACTTCACTCCAATCAGTAAAGTAGATGAAGTTGGTGCAAACAAGAATCTTGTTTTAAGTGGCGATCTATCAAAGCTTCCATTGATCTTAAAAAATAGAGTGGAACCCGGAGCGCTTGGTAAGATGCCTGTTAACGACATCATCAAGCAAATCATAGAAGCTCATCAAGCTAAAAAAATTCACTAACAAGAAGCCCTCTTTCGAGGGCTTCTTTTTTATTTCTTAATTTTTAATCGGTAAGAGCCAAAGGCGACGGAGTCATTAAAAAGATGGACGTCATTTCTTGAGAAGGCGACATTTTTGTTAATCCAAAAGTCGATATCAATAGTTTTTGCGCCAAAATCGACATCGCTGCGATTATATTTCAATCTAAATACCTGCTCCATTTTATCTGCTGCTAGACGATCAGTAAGAAGATCATATTGACCATCAACATAAGATCTAAAGCTTACTCTTAGGGGTTTGGCTTTAATCAGGTCTTGGTTAAAATCAAAATACTCCAAAGTTTGATATGCAGAGACTGGCACAAATCGATAACCTGTAAAGGTTCTCTTGCACTGGAAATTCTTCATTTTCACCGTAACATAAACGTTATCTTCAGTGACTTTTGTGTTGATAAGCTCTAATGAATAAACACCCATTTTATGTTGATTAGCATCTTGTTTGGTTACGCATTTAGCTGCTGTACCATCAAAGACTTTAACGATTTGAGAATTGTCTGCGCCAAAGACATTGGAAGCGATTAGCATTAAAAAGATAAAATTTTTCATTATTATTCCTTATTTATTTAACGAACACAGTAATACATAAATTCACGTGCATTAACTTCCCAAACCTGTCTGACCGGTGTTGGATTTCTAAGGTCCGGAGCAAGGACATAGCCATCTTTAAGCGCCCAAACTTTATGACCAAGACCAATCCCTCCATTCCAGTCACCTAGCATTGATAAATACTCGTACTCATTTCTAGTCGGCAATCTTGCATCGATCATTTCACATGATTGTTCTGCAAGATCAGGCGAAGGTGCGCTATCAACAGGAGTTCCTGGTGCTCCAATCAATTGAAGTGTGCGACTCCCCATTCTTACAGTTGATGGGAACTGAGCACGTTGAAACATCTCAAACATTCTGGCAGCAATATCGCTCATGACATACTGAGGCTTACCTTGCGCTTGGAAATTAAGGGTTGATCCATCTTTTTTCATCACATGAATTGTGACTAATATATTTCCACGACAATCAGGAGCATAGGCATATGTTCCATAAGCGATAGCATCTAGCTTTGACATTAAGTTATCGTCTAAGTACCCAGGGCGCTGACCATTTCTAACAGCACGAACGACATCAACGATTGGCATAGCATGATTAAAATTAATATTTTTGTTTCTTGGGCGAAGATCTTGATAAAGCTTATCAACATAAGACTTTAGCGTGGCTTCTAAGGTGACATCAAGTCCATAACCCTGCACTGCTAATCGTCTGTTTTTATCAATCAGTCCATCAATGGCGACAAGCATCTTGAGAGCTTCTGAACCGCTGGCACCAGAACTCATGAGCTGGCTTGCCTGATCAACCATCTCTTGTGCCATCTCACTTCGAGAGCGTCCATAGGCATCTTGGTACTGACAAAGATCTGCGCCTTTAACAAAAGCAATTGTTGGCCAAATGCTAATGGCGAAGCTTTGAGTTGATAAAAGAAGAATTAAAAAGGAAAAAACCAATTTCATGAAAGAGCTCCAAAGATAAATTAGAGCTTAAGTAACATGTCCCTTAAGCCTAGCTTAAGGGAGGAAATTTGAACGTATAAATTTGACCTAATAGAGAGTTGTTTGCAATGTTTTTGGATCAACAATTGTTCTTGTTGGAAGACTCATGCCTTTTGCTTTAAGAGCGGGATCTTCTTCTCTTGCTTGAATCAGATAGTTTTCACTTAATGTTGGATGAAGTTGAAAACGTCTCTCCATTGCATTGATCACTGTGTATGGAGTTCTATGCATTGATTTAAAGACATATGTAGCAAGAGAGGTAATATGAGCCCCACCACGTGCGACACCTTCTGGCATTGCCATACTATAAACTTCAAAAGCTTTTACTTTTTTGCCACCAATACGCATATCTCTAATATCGATATCACCCTTAATGTCTTTCTCAATTCTAAAAGTAATACCCGAGAATGAAAGACCAAGATTATTTTTTACAACGACCTTAATAACTTCTTTAACTAGAAATCCATAAATTTTTGCTCTGTAAACATACCAACCCTTGGAATCATTGAAATCAAAAAAACGAGGATGAGCTTCTAACAAATCACGGCGATTAATCGAACCTTTAGTTGGATAATTTGGGCCTGTCATTGATGAAGTGTGAATGGCGATTTCAGTTCTTGCTGCATCTCTCATGGCATCTGTAACAAACAACGCCCAAAGACTTTCATTAGATTCTTTTAATGGCTCAAGCTCACTTTGACCAACAATAGTATTAAGCCAAGTTTTACCGTAGAGGTTGTCAAGGTCGTCATTTGCTTTTGCAATTTGCTCTTCAACAATTGCATCTTTTTCCAAATTTTCAACAGGTATAAGTTCAGAAGATAAGAGTCTAACGCCCTCACCCTTTTTCAGTTTGACGATGACTTTGCCTACAAAACGACCATGTTCTCCAGTTTGAACGATAGGTACTAATCGCTTTTTATTATTTGTTGCCCACTCAGGTTTAAACAATGCTGTATGTGAGTGTCCGCCAACAACTAGGTCGATGAAGCGGGTCTTATCAACCAACTTTCTATCCTTATCAACGCCAATGTGAGTAAGAGCAACGATTCCATCAACGCCAGCAAGCTTCAATTTTTGTTCATGCCACATCGCCGAGTTTATAGGATCAGAAATCTTTCCATCATAAAGACGCCAACGATAAACAGCTTCATTAGTTGTTAATCCTAAGATCGCCAGTTTAAAGCCGTTGTAATCAAAAACAGCTGCGTCTTCGAGCTTTTCTTTCAAATGCACAAAACGATTTTCAACTAATAGGTTAGCACCGACATAACGAACATTTTGATTTGATCTAGCAATAGCATCATCATACTTATCAGTACCCATCAGATAATCGTGATTACCAGCAACGGCAACATCAATTCCTAATAGGTCATACATCTCAAATGAACGTACACTTTCATCGGCCATGTAGAACAGACTTCCTTCAGTAAAGTCTCCGCCGTCAAGAACAAGTGTCTTTATGCCTTTGTCGGCAGCTTCTTTTTTAAGACGATCTAATAACGTTTTAATACGGCCGTAACCACCACGATTTGGCTCTTGATGTGAGTGCTCAAAATAAGAGTGCAAATCATTCGTGTGGAGAATTTGTAACAACTCATCCGCTTTGACGCCGAAAGCGCACAAAAGCAGTAACGTAACCACTATGGCAGAGAAAAAACGCATAATTTGAACCCTTTGTTTGACTGACTTGTAATACATCTGGCCTGAATTGACAGGCCCTGTTAGAAAGCATGTAAAAAAGATTGAGGCTTATTTCAATGACTAATGCATCGCGCTGTACCTTCGCTATTATTTCTCACCCGGATGCGGGTAAAACCACAATGACAGAAAAGCTGTTGTGGTTCGGCCAAGTTATTCGAGATACAGGTATGGTTAAGTCTAAATCAGGAAATTATGCCAAGTCAGACTGGATGGAACTAGAAAAAGAGCGTGGAATCTCTGTCAGCTCTTCCGTCATGAGTTTTCCTTATCGTAATCGCCTTATGCATCTTCTCGATACTCCAGGTCACAAAGACTTCTCTGAAGATACCTACAGAACGTTAACCGCTGTTGAATCCGTTTTGATGATGATTGACTCGGCCAAAGGTGTTGAAGCTCAAACTATTAAACTGATGGAAGTTTGTCGACTAAGAGACACGCCAATTATTACGTTTATGAATAAGTTCGATCGTGATGCAATGGATCCGTTTGAACTCTTAGATAACCTTGAAAAAATTCTCAATATTCAATGTGTGCCAATGACTTGGCCGATTGGTGATGGCGTCGACTTTAAAGGCGTCTATGATCTTAGAACAAAACAAATTCAAAACTTCAAAGAATCAAAAGATCCCATGAATCCAGTTGTGGTTGATGCAAGTGATCTTGAATCTGATATTGTAAAAAAACTTGTACCTGCACATTTACTAGAAAAACTTAAAAATGATCTAGAAATGATCGAAGAGCTTATCTCTCCTCTTGATAGCAAAGAGTATTTGGCCGGAATCCAAACTCCCGTCTTTTTTGGTTCGGCCCTATCAAACTTCGGCGTAAAGGAAACACTTGATGCCATTAGTGAAATGTCTCCAGGCCCAGCCAAGCGTGAAGTCAAACTAGCACCTTACGATGAAAATGCTCAGACGAGAACGATAGAACCATCTGAAGATAAGTTTAGTGGCTTTATCTTTAAGATTCAGGCCAATATGGATAAACGCCATAGAGACAGAGTCGCTTTTATGCGAGTTTGTAGCGGCCGATTTGAACGTGGAGCAAAGCTTTTCCATGTCAGAACTGAAAAAGATATTAAAATTGCCACACCAATGATCTTTCAGGCCCAAGATAGAGAAATTGCCGAGATTGCTCTTCCGGGAGATATTATCGGCCTTCACGATACTGGAAAATATCAAATTGGTGATACCTTTAGTGAAGGTGAAAAAATACAATTCACAGGTATTCCAAGTTTTGCGCCAGAAATCTTTAATAAGGTTCTGCTTAAAGATCCGCTTAAAGGTAAACAGCTCGATAAAGGCCTAAGACAATTAGCAGAAGAAGGGACAGTTCAGCTTTTCATACGCCATACCATGAACGACAAGATCCTGGGTGCCGTAGGTATGCTGCAATTTGAAGTAGTGAAGTATCGTCTTGAAGATGAATATAACGTAAACGCTGAGTATGAAAACTACCCTTTTGTCGGTATTCGTTGGTTGCGTTTTAAAAATGATATCGCAAAAGACAAATTTATTAGAGAAAATGCTAATAATATTTGCTACGACGGCAAAGACCGCGCCTGCTTCTCTGTTAGGTCTGAGTGGGATTTAAAACTTGTGATGGAAAAGAATCCTGAAGTAGAATTCTTTAGAAATTCAGACTATCGATGAAACTAATCCCAACATTTAATAGTAATGCACTTTTGCTGATAGGCCATGGCTTTTTTCCATGGCTTTTTTCTGTAAAGTTCGAATTTAAAAAGGAGCTTGTCCAAACAAAGAAAAAATTTGGACAAACAGTGATAACACACCTCGAAAAAGAGCAAGCTCATATATTTTATGATGGAATAAAACTAACTGTGATGGGTTATAAAGTAAGTGCACAAGCAATTCTTGCTCACCAACTTCATCAGTGGATACTTAATTGGAAAAATGATGACTGATACACCCCTAAAAAACAGAATGCATAAAAAATTTAAAATACTAAAAAAATGGTCTAAGCAAGAAGAGACAGATGCTTTTCGCCTTATTCATCGTGATATCCCTGAATATCCGTTTAGTATCGATCTTTATGGACCTTGTGCCGTCATCCATATTGGCGCCGTTGAAGGGCTTGATAGCGATGAGAAAATTGAGAGACAACTTTCTGAAATACGTTTAGGTCTTTCAGAACTTGGAATAAAAGAAAAAGATATTTACCTCAAAGAGAGATTTCGTCAAAAAGGAGACTCTCAATACCAAAGACTAGATCACGTTTCAAAATTGATGGAAGTAAAAGAGGGCCAAGCCCTACTTCAAGTTAATTTGTCAGATTTCTTAGATACTGGACTCTTTCTCGATCACAGACCTCTTAGGAAAAAAATGTTTAAAGAGTCTAATGGTAAAAAGGTTTTGAATCTATTTTGTTATACCGCCAGTGTCAGTGTTCAAGCAGTTTTAGGTGGAGCGAAAACAAGTTTAAGCGTTGATATGTCTAATACCTACCTTGAATGGGCATCTAGAAATTATGCATTAAACGGGGTTAGCACCAGTAAGCATGCACTGCTTAGGGCCGACGCTCTTGATTATATGGTTAATGATAAAGAAAAATTCGATATTATTTTCTTAGATCCTCCATCATTTTCAAACTCTAAAAAAATGCAAGATAGCTTTGATATTCAAGATGATCATATCGGATTAATTGCAGCCGCTTATGATAAATTGGCTCCTAAAGGAACATTGTATTTTTCTACCAATAAAAAGAAATTTAAGTTTGATCAAGAGTTATTAGAAACGATGGAAGTCAAAGAAACCACTCACCTTACGATCCCAAAAGATTTCTCTGGACCGTTACCCCACAAATCATACGTTATTACTCGGTCATAATCAAACCTAGTAATAAAGATGCATATCTCCTACAATAATTTAAACTTAATGTAGGCAGTATTATCGATGAAATTAGCCTTGCTCTATGCATTTAGAAGCTCTGAATGGAAAAGTTGTATCAGTATTACTGATAATATCAAATCATCTTATTCTTTGCTTAAGCATGATATTCAATATTTTGATTACGATCATTTAAAAGGTGAACTTCACCTAGAAACACTTGCTGATCAGCTAAAAACTTTTGAGCCAGATCGAATAATCTTTATCGACCACAGACCAACACCTAAACAATTACTAGAAAGACTATTAAAACGTAATATTGATGTCCCTCTTATTATTCACTTGTATGGTGACTTTTCTGTTTATTGTAATGATTGGCTTGAACAAGAAGCTCTGCTAAAGAATTTTAAAGTCCAGTTCATTACGGCTTCTCAATCTCAATTAAAATTTGTGACTCAATTTTTGAACAAAAGCTCTGATCAAGTAAAGAAAGTGTCCTTTGCAGTTGATCACAAAACTTTTAATCATTCGGAAAAAGACATTACTCAATTTCATACTTTTTACGATATTGATCCACTTATGATAAATTTTATATACGCTGGAAGAATAACAAATCAAAAAAATATTATTCAACTTGCAAATATATTTAAACATCAAGTTCTAACAAAACTACCATCGGCAAACTTAATTATCGCGGGTGAAATTGATGACCAAGGCTCACCTTTTCATGGAAATTATTTAGCAGCTGGAACAACTCAGCTACAACTTGAAAATAGCCTTGGCCCAAATATTAAATGGATTGGAAGTCTAAGTTCTGAGGAATTAGCAGTAGCCTATAATGCCAGCGATTGTTTTATCAGCTTAAGTACATTTCATGATGAAGACTTTGGGATGGCACCGATTGAAGCAGCATCAACCGGTTTACCACTTATTTTAACAGGATGGGGAGGCTATAATGACTTCATTAGACAAGCACCTCATTCAAGAAAAATCGATGTCCTAAGCTCAAATCATCATTTTCAATTTAATGACCAACAAGTCATTAACAGTATACTTGAACAACCTAAACCGTCGATTCAAGACAAAACAACTCAATCAAAAACGATAAATGAGCAGTTTTCAATGGATATTATTTCAAAAGAAATCGACAAAATAATCACCAATAAAAACATTGAACAATTTATTGGGTTCAATCGTTTATTTTGGGAATTTACGAGATGCTTTAGAGAAAATCCATCAAAACCGTTCGCAGACAAAAATAATACAAATAAAAAAATTTATACGGAGTGCTACAGTGCCTACACTTCATAAACTTCAATCAGCTTTTAATGAAAGAAACTTCGACCCTATTGCCATCATGCACGATCAAGCACGAATAAGAGCTGAAACGTTTAATGAAGGTGCTTCAACAATTTCATTATTTGAATTCCTATCAAAACCGTTTGAACATCATGCTAATTTTTTATCACTTTCAACAATTAGAACCTATGAAACACTTTCAAAACATAGATGGATCACAAGTGTAGATGGAGTGATACCACTTGTTGATTTTTTCATACGATTTGCAAGACCAGGAAATTCACTAAAAACAGTGATCCTTATCTCTGAAGAATTAAAGTCATGGGTTCCACAAATATGGGCAGATAATGTCATGCTCTATTCAGTGAAACATCATAACAAATCTATAAGAAAAAATTCAAAAAATATTTTTATTGGTGTTTGTGATAGTGGTTTAAATACAGCGAGTGAACTCGCCCTTGAGTTTTCTGAATTTAAAAAAAGAACACCAATTGAAGAGAATATATCTGTTCATCTTTTGAATCCTGTGAATCAGATCATACCTCATGAAAAAACTCGCCCCTTTGAGCATATTCGAGAACTATTAAAAGTGATGAACAATAACCAGCACTTTGAAGACAACGATCTTTTAATTTCTCAAGATTATTCCCTGAATTCCAAATTTTATATTTCTAAAAAAATTAAATATATAAGATCATGCAGTGAGCTTGAACATAGACTTCTTTCGAACGGTTCAATCTGCGCTGGGGAAATTGAAACAAATAAATCGGCAGAAGAATCTTTATTGATATCTGCACATCACTCATTAGAAATATATGACTGCGATGAGTTCGATACAAAAGACAGGTGGGAGAAAATCCATTTTGACGTATCTCGACTAGGCTTTGTAGACAATCTAATTGGCCAAGATTTAGCAAAAGTTCTCATTGAGCTTTAACTACATATCAGCACTGGTGTTAACAATTCCCTTAAAATAGGCGAGAAGTTTAAAAAATGGTCGCTCATTTTTAACACGACTAACTAAAGGGCTTGAAGCAAAGTGCCTATAACCAAGTGACCTATCAAGTTTATGATCGATAATAATATCAACTAAATTCCAACAAAACGGTGAATGCTCAGGCATTATTGCTAAAGTCGATATAAATTTCGGGCCCCAATCTAAATTTTTCAAGACATTATTTTCACATAAAAAGTATAGAGGAGCCAACATAACATCTAGTTTTTCATCAACCTGAACAGAAGACTTTAATGCGAGATCTAACGCATAAGATTCAGCACCAAGTTCAACTAGAATTTTACATGTTCTTAGAACAAGTTTCTTTGTTACTAAATCAAGTTCTGTCTTCGTATCAAAAGAAAATAAATGAATATCACGAAAATTAAACTCTTTAATTCTAGCGATAATCCTTTCTGCTTCATAAAAATGAATAAAACGTAATAGAATGTCACTGAGTAGAGAATGGGGTAATTCACTCTTTTCTTGAAAGACTTGTTCAAATATATCAGAAACATCGTTATTTGAAAAAGCATAAAGATTAAAGAGTTCTTCATCATGTTGAACATTTTTTAAAAAACAAAATATCTTATCTTTTTCAACATATCTAAAAAAGGTCAAAAGATCATTATTAATAGAAGCTTTGCTCAAATTTTCAGCGTGGAGTTCAATAAGGTGAAAATGATATTCATTGTCGTTATCAATTCGTGGTAAAAATTCATTTGTAGGAAGTAAAAGTGCTGCTATTTTAGTCGGCTCTACAGAAGTCTGTGCAATTTCAATCCAAAATTCAGTCGGAAATTTATCTTTTGCAATTTTGAAAAATTCATCCTGGTATTCAGTCAGCATCTCCTTAACTTGCTCAGTCGACCAGTCTTTATCAAAAGGCCCATCATTACGAAGCTGTAAACAGAAAAAACCTTCTTCCTGTTTAAGACAATTGAGTTTTAAAACAAAGTCATCAGTTGGTAGAAGTCTTGCTGTTAATATTGATGAAAGAGGCAAAAGCGATAAAAGGTCGTCAAAAAATCCTTCTTTTGACAGATTAACTTCTTCGTTAAAGATAAAGAGAAGTTGAGGATCAATTTCATCTAATTCTTTAAGCAGATGAATCCCCCATTGATCCTTAAGAAATTTAGGGAAGCTTAAATATTGATTTAGATACCAAATTCTTTTAACGGGATTAAGATCTCTTAGTGCATCAAGAAACATTTGGGCATTACAAAAATAAATCATTAATTGAAGTGTTGAATCATAACGAATCCAGCTAGAGCAATAATTAGATTTGTATTTAACTTTATCATCCATCTTTTCGAAAAGTTGAAGAAGTGTTGAATAAAATGACTCATTACTTAAATTGGAAAAAACAGCAGCTTGAGTAAAGTAACCAAAATTGATTGCGCATATGTCTTTTTGTAAAATAATATCCAATAAACTCCAAATATATTTATGAGAAAGACTAGATAAAATCGATTGATATGACATAACAATTGACTCATCAATCACATTTTTATCGAGTAAAAGACAAGCTAGATCATACTTAGCTTCATCGCTTAGTGAAATATGGTTTATTGATTTTAAATCAAAATCAAATGATGAAGCTTTGGCAATATAATCTCTCATTGACCAATATTCCAAATCACTATTGACTGAAAGAAGTGCAGACCACACCAATTTATTTGTTAAGACACCAGCTTCATCTAAAAATAATGTCCACCAAAATGGTAAAATCTGCGATTCAAATTTAGTAAATTCTATTTTACTTCCATATTCATTAAAAAAATATTTAAAATAACTTCTTTCTACCGATTGAAAAATCTTAGGATCTTCTTTAAAAAACTTAAGAATAAGCTCCAAAAGTCTATTTGGCTCAAAATTTATAACAATTAATTCCCAAAGACCCCAATGTTCTTTTGGCGAAATAAAAATCTTTCTCAAATGCAGGTCTAAATCAATTGCCACTGATTCTTTTGTGAGCATATTATAAAAATATGGAAGTTCACCTTTTTCGTCTTCAAGCTCTATTCTTGAAAGGTATTCCTCAATGAGAATATCTATTACATGTAAGCGTTTTGAGTATTCTATATAATTATAAAAGGTTGATTTATCAGCAAGTTTGAAAAATGAAATTAAGGTAGAATGGTTTGGCAAAACAGAAAATACTTTTAAAGCATCAAAAAAGTATCCCGTTTGCTTTGTGTTGATTTGCTTAAATGAACCAATAAACTCATTAATGAAAGATGTTGCAAGATCTTTTTCTTGTGACATTTTTATTGCTAGCGGAATCCATTTAAACGGAATATTACCACTGATTGATCTATCGAAAATAATAGAAGATAACAGACTTGGCTCTACATTAAGACCCGCTTCTAACCATTCACCTAAGGTATCAGCTATTTTAATTTCATCAAGATTTAGTAACGTCTGTGCAATTTGCAGATCTAGGCCTATGTTCTTAGCGATAAGAGCATTTATGTAGGCATCCCCTTCAAATAATAGTTGTAAGCATTGATTTAATTTACCACGCCAGACGGCCAAGCCATTTGCAATTTGTCCTGCATAATCTTTTTTTTGCTTTGCAATTGTGATCAAAGAATTTGCCAAATTAATATCTAGAGGTATTGAAGCAAGATAGGATGGTAAAAAGTCAGTTAGCTCTCTATTTTCATTTGTAAACAAATTCTCTAAAAGTAAGACATCGTTTAATGGCCGTCTTTGAAAGAAGGCTGTGTTAATTGTATAATCTAACTCTCCTATTGAATCTGTATATTTTTTTTGTAAGTATTTTGTCGAAAGGATTAGGCTGTTTTTTAATTTTAATGAATGACATTTTTCATATAAAGATGTCAGTATCGGTGACCATAATTCAACATCAATATTAAAATCAATGACTGATTTGTTCCAAATATAAAATTGTTCACAATTAAAACCAGAGTTATTTATATCAATGCGATTAAAATGATCTTTAAAATTCTTATTTAAAGTTGCGTTTTTGAATAATAGTTTTATCAAATCAGTAGCTCGATTTGGTAGAGACAGACCCTTTACGATAAGTTGAATTGATTCTTCACTAAATGAATCAAGATTTAAAAGATATTTTAGAGAAAGATCATCTTTAGCAACTAAGCGAGATAATAACTCAAATGAGATTTCTTTATCGTTTGGAAAAGAGCTGACTAAACTTTCAATGGCCTCAACTGCTTGTTGACTATTTGTACTATGAACAGCCTTAAGCCAAATCTTTTTTTCAATCGAAGAGAGCTCTTTTCCTTTTTCGAAAAGGTTTATATGTTCAGGGAAAATTTTTATTAAGGATGTTTTCTTTCTTCTATCATAAGTTTCAAAGAAACGATAAAAATCTATCTTCAACTTTCTTTCTAAATCTTCTTCTATCACTTGTCTTGAACTTGATGATATTGCGCTTATCATTTCCTTTTCGCGAACACTAAAATCCTCAGATTCAATAGTTTTTGCCTCAACACGTTGGAGTTCAGCTTTGAGCGGTTCACTCGCGATGCTTACCGCTTGAAAAGGAGGAAAAACTAAAGGATACGCTGTTAATGAAATTCTGCTATGTCCCCACTTCTTTTTTAATTCGATAACTTTTGATAATAATTCATCAAATGTTTGAATCCCAAGAACACTTATTGTAGATGTAATGGTTAATCTCATTTGTGGAAACTTAGACAGAAGACGTTCTATGTTTTTTTCAATTTCCTTAATGCGCATTCCAAATCTTATATATTCTGCCCTTTCTCCCCAACAATCTAGTGAAACATAGAGCGTCGTTGATTTATAGTTGTCTCTAGGTATCTGTGAAAATGCATTTTCAAATCGTTGAAATACGGCACTTGGAAAAGATAAATTTGAGTTAAATTCAATCGCCATTAAGGGATTGGGATTATTTTTGACGTAATCTATAAATTTAAAAGTATCTTCACTTAAAAAAGGTTCACCACCTGTAACCCTTAAAACTTTTAAATCTTTATAGACAGTTGGAATCCAATGCCAAAAAGCATCAACATAGGGATTTGTGGCCTCACTCTGTTCACTGACAGGAAGGACTCCTCGCTTAGATCTTTCCATTATTCCCATCTGAGTAAATCGATCAGGATAAGCTCCGCTTTGTTCAATTTCTTTTGCAATTGATGAGCTAGTCTCAGGGTTACAGTAGCTGCATCTCAGTTGGCATTGGCTGGAAAAACTTACTTCTACATATGTAGGGCTAATATTTCTTGGATCTTCTTGAGACTCAGCCATTTTTCCAATTGCCCATGAGTCAGCTGATTTAAAATGCCTCTCTGAATAGCGCCCCTCTTTTTCAACGTTCCAACAGGCCGAGCATTCATCAATTTTTTGACCTTGCCTTAAAGCAACACGCTCTAAAACATGAGCTTCACCATTATGGATTTCAGCTATATCTTGACGAATTGCCTTTAGATTAAGTGGTTTTGAGGGTTGTAAGCAACAACTCGCCGAACGGCCATTATGGAGATTTAAAGTGACTTGATACCATTTAGCCAAACAGTGGGCGCTTGAGCGCTCATCAAGCATCCGTTTAACGTTTTTTAAGTCTTCTAAACTTAGTTCAGAGGCTTCTTTGGCCAATATTTGATCACTAGGCATGCTTAATATTGTAACCGTGATACAGCTTATTTCATAGTAACTATGACGTCTGTCAAAATAATAGACGGCCCAACTCCCTTCAATTACGTTCCCAAATGGGCACCTATCTTGCTTAAGTAATGGATAGGGAGCTACTTGTGAATAAAACGCCACTTATTATTATCTTTCTACTTTCAGCCGGACTTTGCGGTGTCAGTTTTGCCAAGGTCTCTTTTGATTCTTGGCTTGATATGAGCCATGAGCGAGCTATAGCGACCGTAAAAGAAAATAAAACGACCATTATAGACCAAAGAGTAGAAAAAAAATCAGATCCTAAAAATTATCGAATTGCATCTGCCTATAAAAGATCAAAGTCAATTTGGGGTGTATACGATAAAATAAAAGATGAGCTTGTCGAGACCAATAAACCAAAAAAACAACTTAAAACCTTAAGAACAAACCTCGGTGAACTTATCCTTAAAGATGGACAGGTTGTATTAATTTCTCCCATTCCATATGAAGGAAGTACACAGATAGAAGTCGCTAACTTACCTTATAAAAAGAAAGGTAAAAATCAATATATCATTCAAATGGATAAAACGACTGATATTCAAAAAGCTGCACTTGCTAGGCTCTACTCTCCATTAATTGATGGACTTGATGGACATGAAAAGGCAGAGATTAACACAATGAGCTGTCTTAAAAAGAAATCACGATTTTCTTGTGAGCTAGATGTTAAGATTCAATAAGCTTCATTGAAATGTATTTTGAAATTCATTGCTTCCAATAGAGTTATCACTTTCGCCTGATCATAGTTACCGTAAAAAGTCATACGCAAAATCATTGGATCTTCATTGTTATCTGGAATATAAATTGATTCGCTCCAAACTTTAATAGGAATTTTCTTTCGATAAAAAGCATGTTCTATTTTTTTAGAAATAAGTTTTTTGATTCCATCTTTTGACTCTGGATAGTTTTTAAAATCAATCGAATCAAGCCACGGAAAGACGATATGAGAATTCTTTAATTTTACCATTGTCGTTAAGCGTTTGGTTAAGTCAGGGGAATTCCACTTTCCTTCTTCAATCAAATTGAGAGCTTTAGGACTAAGAGCTGGATGCTCTGAGGATGTAGATCCATATGGAGAAGCGACCCAAAGATGATCGATTTTATTATCATCAACCCATCGTCCTGAATCGACAAGTCTTCCATTTCCCTGAGCCTGATATCCATTTTGTGAAACGTGGACAGGCTGATCAAAAGTAAACTCCGCCTTTATAGTTATGGCACTAGTATTTTGTCCTACGCGCGTTTTTTGTGCATATGTATTATCTCTTCCTGCATTAAAATCATAAAGAGAAAAGCTAGGATCATCCACAGGCTCATAAATGTAGATATTAAATCTTAAGACGACTGGATAGTACATAACTCCATCTCGAACACTTGCATCTTTTACATCGCTTGGAGAGATTGGCAGCAACCTATAGCCCCAAATAAGTGTGTCAGATTCATCTCCTTTAAAACCCACAACGAGAGGGTGCCCTCTAACTCCAATTTGAGAAACTAAAGCCATAACAAGAGATTGCGGCTGAACAATTGGTGAAGTTAGCGTGGAACCTATAAAAACTTTACCCGCACCATCCCAAGCATGAGCTCTTAAAAAATCCATATCTCTAGCAGTGAGTAAAGTTTCACCCTTGTTGTTTTTAATTCCCTCAATCGACTTTCTTGTTCCTTGTCCTTGCATGGCTAAAGCAAAACGACCTGCATCTCCAAGAGTGTCGACTCGGCAATCAGAACAAGCCTGTTGACGACGGGCCAAGGTCACAAAAGGGCGAAGATCACTTCTTGGAATTTTAGTTGGAGCTAACCAGTCCGCTGCCTGCGCGACACGGTAACGATTAAATACATCCAACCAAGATTGGGCTTTGGAGCTAAAACTGAAGACCACTAATAAAATGGTGATTGAGTATTTAAGCATCACTCCTCCACCCTAAAAGCAAAATAGTGCTCATTTTCTAGTGTTTTTGGAAAACTATCGCCATAACACCACTGCGCTGAAGCTGTTCTTCCCCACGAATCTCTAAACTTCAGAGAAAGTTGTTGAGAGTTACAACGGGTATGAAGTTGACCTTTGGATTTTAAATTGTTTCTAACAAAAGAGTCAGATGGAATTCTAAACTCTTCGACACTCTTAATATCTTGCCGATGGGCAATAAGTCTTGGCCAATCTAGAGGCATAATTGAAAAACCAGAACCAATATCAATAATTGGATCTAGTGGTTGAACGAAGGCACTTTTTAGTTTTGTTTTATCATCACGCCAAAGAATAATTTGAGCAAGAGCACCACCATTATCATTCAAAATTAGAACTCTACCCGTTTCTCTTTTTACTGCTTTAAAATCTAGATGCTGATCGCTATCACTATCAACCACAGTAACAATGATTTCGTTACAAATTGTAGAGCCATTTCCACTCCAGTACGGACGTAACGCTCTTTTAAGAGCAGCAGCATGAGCCTCATAGCGAGACACTATTTCGGAGCAAGGATTAGCTCGAGGAGGAAGAACAGTGTACTCAATAGGATTTCCAAAATCTATTAGTGAATCTTTAAGCTTTACTAGTTCAGTTTCATTGACCGCATATTTTTCAATCGACTTCGCTATCACAGGAAGCTCACGGCGTACTTGCTCATACTCAGTGTGATGAATTTTAGGGTAAACCAGATATTGATAGCGAATGGCATTATTATTGGTTCCATCTAAAGGAAATGTGCCCGATGGATTTCGACCTGAATCATCAAATAAGCTAGGTAGAGTAAATAGTACTCCACAACAAACTAGCCAAGTTATTGAAAATAAAAGACGCAAGCTTAACCTCTCTCTAACCAACTTATCGGCATCTTCTAAAGATTTTAAAACCCTATAAGTGTTTCACTAACGTAGCCAACCTTTTGAAATCAGGCTAAAAACACTATGTGAATAGATATTTATTTTTAATATTATTTCTTTTGGGCCTGTGCCCAAGTCTTTATGCTCAAGGACAATCTCCTACGCCTATAAGTTGGCCAAGCAATCTCTTTAGCCGTATTTCACAAGATTTGTCAGATGATTGGGTCGATCAAACGACTCGATTATCAATTTCTCTTTTTGATGAGTTAGCTAATTTTGAACTTTTTTCAGTTTCAACTAACTCTGTTGAAATTGCCCCAAAAATTCGAAGACAGGTGTTTGATAATAGAGATCTTTTTGAGAGCTATACTGTTGCTGATACTTTTAAATTACCTCTTAAAATTAATCTATGGAGTGATCAAGATATTCCTTTTCCTGGAGCAACCTTAAGTATTGGTGCTGGAATTGAAATGTATTTTCAAGGGCTGAATATTCGCCAAGTCAAAAGCAAAGACTTTCAATCTTTAGAATTACCTGAGCAAGACTTAGAAAATAGGATCAAAAATTTAAGACGCGCACGTTATGGTAAATGGTGGAATGCTTTAGCGATACCACTTAGATTACCTCTAACCGATAAAAGCATCGAGAAAATGCAAGAAGGTGAAATTAGCTCTTGGCAATTGGGCGGTACACTTAGGCTTGATGGATCATTCGGTTGGGGCAATCTTGGAATTCTTGGTGCAGACTTCATTGAGATCAACTCCGGATTTACAACTTACTTAGCCGGAACATTTAAAGTGTCAGCATTGAAATTAAATTCAACTAAAATGAGATTAAAAATAGCGAGGGAGAGAAAACATGGACTCTCCGTCGGGATTGGCCAATCAAGAATGGAATATACTTTATTTGAAGGCTTTATGGTCTTTGGCAATACTGTTCTAGATATACAAGAATCAGTTATACCCTTTAGTTTTCAGACAAGCTATGAGAGTGCTCGTGGATTTGATGTTGTTTATGATTACGATCTGACCAAAGAAGAATCTAAGCGAGCATACTACCTAGCTACTCAAGGGCGCTTAGAAGAGTCTCATAAACTTTCTAAAATAAAAGAAAGTGGTGTTGAATATATTATTAGTAGAGACTCACGTACTCAACGTCGCTTACAAAATTCTAAAATGAAGTTAAGTTTAATTTTTCAAAAACAAAGTGTTGAGTCTTGGACTTTAACTCAAGCTGAAATTACGACCCCTGATTCTAAACATACAATCTACCAATCAAAAAATGTAAATGTTCGTGGCTTTGACAGTCTTTGGGGAGCGAGAGAAGAAAAACGCTACGAGATTGCAGCATCATTAGATGAAGATGGAAGTTGGATTTCTAAAAATAATGTTCTTGAAATCAGTATGAACTCAAAAGATAGCGATATGAGTGGCAAGGAGCTTAACTCAGTTGTTTCTGAGGTAGAAGAACTTTCAGGTATTGATCTAAAACTTCCAACTTTTCCAGCTCGAGTTCCTTGTAGACGCTGTAGCGCCAAATCGAATTCCACTGCTTGGTACGGTCCTGTCAACGCACTCGTAAAGATCGACTTACCAGGGCAGAGCCTAGATCACTTTTTAAAAGTTCCTAAAAGCGATTATTGGCCTCTATTAGAATCAGCTTACTCGGTGCCATTAGGTCAATGGAGTATGAAGTCAGATCGATTCTGGTGGACGGTTGAAAGATTGATTCTAACAATAGGAAACGCACCTCTTGTCTTAGCCGATATGCATATTAAGTCTGGTGGAAAACTATGGTCTGCTTTAAGGACAAGAAGACATTGGAAGCTTGCGGCTAAAAATCTCACCAACAAAAATGCTCAGCGCTTAGCAAAAAGACTTGGACGCTTGTTTAAACAACGTCATTATAATCGTGAAGTCACTCGCCTTGTTGTCATGTCAACAAACTCACTCGATAGCGTTCCGACTCTAGTTGATCTATCCGCCCCTGAATCTTTTGGCCGTATAAGGCAGTCGGTTGGAGAATTTCCAGGCGATGATTTAACTCGTATTATAAGAAGAACAATCGACTTTGATATTCCAGCACCATCACAAGATTTTGATCCAGACATGAACCTTGCAGAGGCTTCAATCTCAAGACAAGAGGATCAAAGTTTATTGATTAGCTTTAAGCTTGAAAAACAAGCAAAGTACTTGCATTGGCATATTGAGAAAAGACATAGCTTTGGAAGAAGAACGACATTATTCAAACGCATAAAACCCTATCTTGATGCTTCAATTGAGCCTGGAGAATTTAGTTTTATCATTCAAAAAGATGATAGTGATCCCTTTAATAAAGCTCTTTATGAGTCTCTTAATCAAGATTTTCCAGTTGCCCTTCGCCTAAGCGCCTCGAATGATGGAAATTTATGGGGTGTTATTTCAGAATTATCACTCGATCCAGTAAAACAATGAAGCAATTGCATCTATCACATGGCTTAAACCTAAAGCCGTCAAAACTTGACGATCTTTCAAAAGCTCTAAATAGATCTGCTGTCATTCACTCATTAAGTGATCATGCTAATAAAAGTTTAAATCTATCGGGGATTGGGCAATGGGATAGATGGCAAAATGAAACGATCCAATGGGTTAAGAGCTTTAATATTGAAACTGACGTTTTGGCCTATTCTATTTCTGCGCCACTTATTTTAAATGCGCTTAATGAAACTAATATTAAAATCAATAAGCTTATCTTAATTTCTCCAGCATTTTTTCCACGTTATAGTACTTTGACTAAAAAATTTCTTAATACAATTAAATTTAATTTTTATGTTCCAAGTTTTAACTCTAAATCAGATCGTTGTGCCTCTTGGATTCAGTCAGATTTATATCGTGAGGTTTTCAATCAATTAGTTGTACCAAAGTCAGTTTCTGCCAAAGAAACACTTTTGCTCATGCATCGATACGACGAAATCTTAAATACAAAGCAAACCCTAGATTGGGCAAAAAGACAGAATGTTCAATATCTTGAGTTAAAAACTCCCCTTTTTCCGCCCTTTCATGCGACCTATAAGCCTGAAAGACTGCCTATCGACGTTCTTCAAGCATATTTAAATTCAAAGAGTTAGCAACTATATCAATCAAGCTTTGCCTATTAAGCAGAAGAAATGATTCTGCTTTCACTCAATGTGATATTATTAAAGAGAGTACTCCAGGGAAGGTGGTACTGATAAGAAAGGAGTAAGCTCATGAGGGCACTGCTGCTTGATAATACGTATTTTCCGGTTCGAATAGTAAGCTGGCAAAAAGCGATGATTCTCATCCTTACGAATCGTGCAGAGATCGTTGAAGAATACAATGATCAAAAAGTTAGAACAGTCACTCAAAGTTATAATCTTCCAAAGATTATTAAACTTTTCGCTCGTCATAAAAATAATCAACACGTGAAGTTTACAAGATTTAATTTATTCTTAAGAGATAATTTTCAGTGCCAATACTGCTATGAAAAATTCCCACTTCTTAAGTTAACCTTTGATCATGTTGTTCCACAGAGCAAAGGTGGTAAAACATCTTGGGAGAATGTCGTCGCTTGCTGCCATCCATGTAATCTGAAGAAAGCTAATAAATCGCCTGAACAAGTTGGCATGAGATTACTCAAGACTCCTAAACAACCATCATGGTCTCCTCAGTTATGCCTTAAAATACGAAGGGATGACCCGAAAGAATGGAGAGACTGGCTACCACGCTCTAGCAGCGCCTAAACAAAACAATCTGCCTAACTCGAAGTATTTGAGCATGCTTTTCATCATGGTTTATACTATTGAAGTCTTAAGTATTAGTTAGGAGAATTTTTGAAATCACTCTATATCAGTAATGACAAAGAAGAATGGGAACTTGTTCAAAAGATCTTCAAAAGCCATTTTTCTAAAATTGAGTTGATGTGTGTTTCCTCAGGAACTGATGCGCTTGATTTTATTTCCTACGAAGGACCTTTTGGATTGATTTTTATTGATGCGGCCATCAAGAACGAAGAACCGCTAGAGCTTGCAGAAAATATTATTGATAACTGCGGCGAGCGACCAATCATCTTTGTTGGAGACGAAAATACTCTTAAAACTAGAATTAAGGGTGATGCGTATTTAGAAAGTGAAGTCATGGATATCTTCGAAAAGCCCTTTGATATCGTTCGTTTTAAAGAGACTGTAGATAAATCAATGAACTGGGTCAAAAATGAAGAATTTGAGCAGGCTCTTATCGAAGTCGAAAGAAATGATTTCATGCCAATCAAGATTAGAAACCTCTATCTTTTTGAGCAAATACCTTTCGATTGTTATATTGAATTAACTCGTACAAAATTTATTAAGGCCATTGGTAAGGATGTCAACTATTCTCAAAGTGCCATTCAAGATCTTGCTCGAAGGAATATTAAACTTTTATATCTTAAAAAAGACGAGCATTTAAAGTTTTTAGAAAGTTCAATAAAAAAAGTATTAAGTAATCTAGGCAGAGACCTTCCATCTCAAAAAATGATTGAAAGCCAAATCAGTGGAGCACTTGTGCTCCAACAATTTGTAAAAGAAATTGGCGTGAATGAACAAGTTATCGAACTTGCCGATAATATCATTTCAACCGTTCATGAAAACTTCATGGAAAAAGCAAATATAACCGACCTCATTTTAAACTTTCCCTTTGTCCATAGAGATTTAGCAGAAAGAAGTATAATTACAATTTATCTTTGTGAGGCTATGTGTAAAGGACTTGGCTGGAGTTCTGATCTTTCAAGAAAAAAACTAGGACTTGCTTCTCTTGTTCACGATGCTCATTTAGAACAAGAAGAGATGCTAAGACTTACAAGTTTTGACCACCCAGATATGGAACTGTATTCTGAAGAAGAACAGCTTAAATATAGGGAACATCCAGCGAAAGCTGCTAAGGTCGCTAATTTTTTCTCAGGCTACTCAGATACAGAGTTTATCATTGAGCAACACCATGAGCTTCCAGATGGTAGCGGCTTTCCTTCAGGATTAAACTCTTCAAGAATCACCACAGTCAGTTGTGTCTTTATTATTGCTCATTATTTTGTTAATCAACTCTCTGCAAGTAAAATTAACGCAAGTTCAGTTTCTAGAATTATCAATGAAATGAAAGCCCCATTTAACGTTGGTAACTTTAAAGACCCAATGATGTACTTGATAAAAGCTTTTAAGCTCTAGATCGAAATATTTTCTAACGTATCAATGATTTTTTTATAGGTATGACGTGGAAACTTTGTTCTAAGCAAGGCTAAAATATTAGTTTTATCAGCTGCCTCACCACTATCACGGGCTTGGATCAGTTCATCTACAAAAGCTTCTGCCACAATAATAACTTTAGCGAGAGGTGAAACATCATCTCTAAAATCAAGTGTAAAGCCAGCGCCAGTTGTAACACCATGATGCTGAGTCACAATGGCATCAGCACCTAGAGGGACACGAGGAAAAGTTTTAACTAACTCTCCCGCCATACGTGCGTGATTGATAACAACTTCTTTTTCTTTATCGCTGAGAAGATTATTGAAAACAAGTTCTTCTTCAAATTGAAATTCCGGATACTTATTATAAATGGGCACTAAAAAAATGTCGTGAAAGTAAAGCACAAAAGAAATCTTATCCGCGTGCCCTTCCCCTCCCCATGAAATATGCTTAACAACATGGTTGCAAATATAGGTTGCAAGAATAGAGTGAAAATAAAGATAGCGTGATTTATTAGCAGCCAGACCAATAAGTAATGATTTTAACTGAGGGAATTGCTGTATGACTTCAGTTACATTTTCGATACATTTTTTTGAAATAGAAACGACTTCAGCATTCACCTTTGGATCACTAGTCAGTTTAGTCGCAACGACTTCAAAACCTTGCTCAAGGACGTCTAGTTTTTGCTCTTTTGATAAGTTAGGATTATCAAGCTCTGCGATCACATGAGAACTAACCAAGTTGATCACCTTCAAGCGCATATCTGACGGAACAAAAAGAATTTGAATACCACGTTCAATATACTCAGTAATCACATGTCTGCGGATGGCACTGGAGTCCCAAACTTTAGCGTACTCTAGAGATTTTCCAGGCTTACTGACTTGAATAAACACGTCACATGGAGCTGTTTCCAGATAGCTAAAGAGCTTTATCGGAATAGGAAAATAATCCTTCACTTCAACCTTCATCATATCTTTTGCTGTTATGTTAAAAAGACCAGCAACCGATTTAATGAGGTTTTTTGTATCTAAATTTCCAGGAAGTGTTGTTAGGCTTTGGTGACCAGAAACTTCACTTTTTTGGCCAACAACAATCAATGATGGCTTATGCTCACCAGATTGAATGTGTTGATGAATGCTCTTGGCGACATCATCTTCTCCAATTAAAGAGAGACTGATGACCAAGTCGATATCTTTTGAAAACTTTTTTAAAAAGACATCCATTGTTGAAACAAGTTCTGTTTCAACGTCAACAAAGGCTAAGAGATTAGCTTTGTACACATCACCAAGAATATTATTGTCAGTTAAAAAAAGTGCTTTTCTAGTCATTTAAGATTCTTAACAAAGGCATATCCGCGACCGTGGGCCGAGCGAACAGTATAGGAGCAATATTCGAGTTTCTTTCTGATTTTACTTACGTGTTGATCGACAGTTCTTTCAATCACATGTTGCTGATCTCCCCAAACTTCTTCGAGGATTTGTTTACGGGTAAGGACTCCACCTTTTTCATTAGCTAAAAGATAAAGAATCTTAAACTCAATTGGAGTCATATCTATTTCTTCTTTAGCATCATTTTTGTGGATATAGGCTTTGCCCATTGGAATATCGAGTTCTAGATCGTCATGACGAGTACTAACGGAGCCAGCATTTTCAGTGTTCTTATTTTTTAATCGAAGTTGAATTCGAGCGAGGACTTCTAAAGGCTCAAACGGTTTTGTAATATAGTCATCTGCTCCAAGATCAAAGGCGACAACCTTATTAGAAACTTCATGTTTTTTAGTCAGCATTAAAGTTGGAGTTGAAATGGTCTTGCTATTATTTTTTAGAAAATCAAAGAGTTCTATTCCGCGACCATCTGGTAGCTCGTCATCAAGTAAGATTAAGTCCGGAGTACTACGCTCTAAAAAATCTCTTGCACCTTTTAAAGTCTCGACACTAAAAAGAGCATACTGAGTTAAAAGTATCGCCTTCAATAATGCATGAATCTCTGGATCGTCATCAACAAGTAAGACCGTGGCTAAGGACACTAAAAACTCCCAAATTATCAACAAGTTAAATTGTAATCTTTCCTAGAAAACTCAGCAATGACCAAGTATAAATATCAAAAAAAAATTATATATTTTAGGACTTCGTCATGAGTTTTCAAAATCTACCGATCGAAATAAAAGATTTAATTCCAGGCTATTTAGAAAATAGAGAGAAGGAAATTGAAACACTGTATGGTTTTGTAAGTGACCGTAATTTATCAGAAATTAATAAAATTGGTCACAAACTAGCAGGTAACGCTGGAAGCTATGGTCTAGAAGAATTAGGAAAAGTTGGTGAGAAATTAGAATTTGCAACAGATTTATCTGACATATCTCAGCTTTTATCTGAATATAAAAAATTGCTGCAACGCTATAAAGAATTACTTTAACGAACTATTCAAAATATCTATATGTAATGCGCAGATAGTCGATTCGAGTAATGGATCATTAAAATCCATATTTTTATTCATCGAAAAAAGAAAATTGTCTCTTTCATAACTAAAATCAAACTTCTCTCTAATCGTATCAATCAATTTTCGGTGATCCTGCAGATCTGAATTGAATTCAAAGATTACACAGGCATCATCAATTTCAAAATCAATGAGGTTCGAAAATTTTTTATTATGGGGCTCTACACTCTGATGAATATGAACAATACATTGTTCATATTCTCGAGTGAAAATAAAATCACCATTATAGATTCGCGCCTTATAACCAAGCTTTAAATAAGCCTGATAAGAAGGCGCAAAAAAAGAAAAACCTTTTAAGAAACTAAAAAATCCCAAGCTTACTGAACGTAAACAGAGTACGTGCTCATACGACCAGCAAAGTTAAAACGAATACTGTCGTAAAGAGTTCCACGACCTGGAACAACTTGTGGTGCCCAGTAAAATCCGCTACCGCTCATATTTCCATAGTTAGCAAACCATGAACCACGGTTTGTAAGGTCAGTTGAGCGACCATTATAATAACCAGTTGCTCTAAACATCGCTGATGATCTTGAAGCCACATAACTTGGGCCTGAGATATTGATATAATCAGGAGTCAAGTCCGCTTGAACTCTAGCTTGGGCACTAACACTTGTTCCGTCTTCGGCAGTAAAATTAGCATAAACAGTAAAAGAATGAGTCGTGCCGTAACCAAAAGTTGGAAGACGAACAAGAAAACGACCTTGGCCATATTGAGGATAGCTTTCAGAAGAAGAAAAACGAGCCTGTTCAGTTACATCCGTTCTAGTTCCATTATCGTCTGTGTAAAAAGCACGAGCTTGCATTTCACGCTCTACACGGACCATATATGGTGCTTCGATGTTTAAAGAAGCTGCAAAAAGAGAGCTAAATAGCGACAATGACAGCACAAAGCTTATAGATTTCAATAACATAGATACTCCGAGAAAAATTGTTTGGTACATCATTTCAAGCTCTTAACGTGTATGTCAATCCTTACAATATGTAAGTCTTACACACTCGCTCGATATATTAACGCAATGCGCTACAATCATTGAAAATTGATATTCTAGGAGCCAACGTGAAAAGCATTCTTTCTGCCATAACACTAACCCTAATGATGACCTCCCCTCTGGTTTATTCTCAAGATACAGGTCTTTTGGGAAACGATTTTAGTCTTGGAATTGAGGGTGAAATCAATGCTTTTGGAAGAGCCTCTACTCAAGGCCAGGCAGATGCTTACCTAAGTGGTTCTTATGTATCACTATCAGCAGGATTTAAAGATAAAGTCAGAGCCGTCGTTACAGCGAGACTCGACAGAATTTTTGAAGATTCATCTCTTACTCTTAATGAGCAATTTAAATTAGGCGAGTTCATACACGAAGCCTATATTGAAATTCGTGATGTAGGTGGAAAACCCATAGCGCTAGTTATCGGTAAGCAACCAATTGCTTTTGGTCAAAGAATTCAGGCCATGCCTCTGTTTAGAGATAATCCAATGGATGATCTACAAAGAATAGATCAAGTTTATGGTTTTACCGTTGATTTACAAGAAGGACTATTTGGTCTTTTTGATCAAGTCGAAATTTCTGCCTTTGAGTCAGGTGCAGGTGATCTTGAAATCGGAAAAATTGATTCTTTATCAGTTCGATTGTCAAAAATGCTAACTGACCAGTGGATGCTTACTGCTTCACACGCAAGTGTAGGCCACACAGGTACAAATAACGGACGTGAGACTCGCACAAGTATTGGTCTCATTGGTGAAAGTACTGATGGATATTTGGTTGGTTGGGCAGAAGCTGTTTTCTTTTCAAATAATCCTCGTCATCAAAATAGTAATTTTGCCTTCACTGTTGGAGGCATGATTAGAATTAGTGAAACAAGTGATGTTGTTATTGAATATAACAGTATCAAAAATGAAGTCAGAGAAGTTGGCCTTGGCTTAACTACAGCATTAACAAGAAATCTATCTGCTGGAGCAGAAGTTCGTTGGATTGATCATTTAGATACTGATCAACAAGAGCTTACTTTCGGTGTTTCAATGACATATACATTTGGATCTAACCGTCGCCAAACAAATGAAGAATATCTATTCGATGGAGAAGAATAAGAATGAAAAACCTTTTCTTCATTTCGACAATTCTTCTTTGGTCTTTCATCTCGTTTAAAGCAAGCGCTCAAAGTCAGCGTCAGCTTGTGGCCTTCGTCGCTTTAAGAGGTGGCAATGTCATGAAAACGAATGGTGATGTCATCGATTATGTCGTCGCTTCAAAATTAACAGATGCTATGAAGAAACAGCTTTTCGTTAAAGCTGAAAGAGACTTTAGCGGATATAAACAACTTGAAAAAGAGTGGGCACAAGAAAAATTTGACTTAGGTCTAAAACAAATGGCTTATTTCGAAATTCTTAAAAAGCATTATCTTAGAGACCATCGTCGTGGTGAAGCTCGTCGATTCTTTAATGCTACCGAGAATGCGTGGTATTCAAAGGTGGAGGCTGAAGAGTCTCGCGTTTTAAAACATCTTCTTGACCAAAGGCTTGGTATTGTAAAATCTAGAGCTCAGTTTGGACAATGGCTTCAAGAGCAAGACTACCCTCATGCAGCCAATGAAAATCCAACTGATACCTACTTTAGATGGTTCGATGCTTTAAAGGCGCGTCTAAAAGTTGAGATGCAGATGGAAGAAGTTAAAGAATACGAAATCGCCATGGCGGTAAAACAAAACAATGGAAGAATTGATGCAAGTCCAACTGATATTTGGAACTTGAATGAGAAATCTCAAAAACTTATCTCTGAAAACTTAGATGGTAAAAACCTATCTCAAAATGAATTAGATGAGCTTTCAAAGAAACACCCAGATTTACTAGTTATGGTGAAAGACATCAAAAGACTTTCTCTTCTTCAGTCAAAATTAACTGAACTTGAGTCTAATGATCTAACAAAACAAAAAATTACAAATGCTAGAAATAGTCTACTGTCTTCTCTTAGATCTAAAGGTGAAGCAGGGCTATTAAAATATATCGATTTAGCTAGTCAAATGAAAACTAAGTACTCCAGTTCTGAGGAACTTTTATCTCTTGCAAAAGCCTCACTTGATCGCTTTATGGAATCAGGAGATTTTAATGAATATATGATCGGAAGAATATATAAACTTGCCGCGATCCTTGATGATTCAGTAAATCTTAAGTCTTTATTAGCAGCAAATCTTAACAATGCGATCGAAGCAGCTGCTGCATTTGAAAAAGGTGAGATCACTTTTGAGCAAGCCGTGTATGACTCTGCCTTAGCTGCACTTCCAACTCAAAATGACCTTATAGCCGAAGCTAGTTCACTTATTGCTTGGGTCATGAAATTTGAAGCAAAAAAGATTGCCCTTGCCGATACTTCACTTATGCAAGTGGAGCGTTATGAGTACCGTTCAACTGAAGCCTATAATCGCCTCTCTAATCATATTAAATTAACACGTTTGCAAGATGGGCTGAAGAAATTCAGACAAAGAGATGTTCGCGATATGGCATGGACACTTGATTTATCAAATGGAAGTGATTATTTCACTGATACTAGAGTTTATAATTATCTTATGAATTAAGCCGCAAGCTTAAGCTTCTTATACCAATCAGGTGAAGCAAAGTTGCTTTTAGGAAATGGAAGTTTATTAGCAACAAATTCTTCAAAGAATGTTGGCACATAGTTACAAGGAACCATCTCACCAATATACTTACCTGTATCAGGATCTTTACCTGTTTGCACCCAACGAAAGATATCTTTAACAATATAATTTCCATTGGCATCAACGCCAAGAACTTCTGAGATATGTGATGTTCTACGACCACCGTCATGATAACGGTTACACTGAACAATCAACTGAAGTGCTGAACCAACCATTTTTCTAATAGCATCAGGCGGAATTCTCGTTTCACCCATTAAGCATAATGTTTCAAGACGAGTACAAGCATCAATCGGTGTATTGGCGTGAACCGTACCCATTGAACCTTCGTGACCAGTACCCATGGCATTAAGTAGATCAAGCGCTTCCATACCACGAACTTCCCCGACAATAATTCTATCAGGGCGAAGACGTAGAGCCGATTCAACAAGATCACGAATAGAAACTTCTGTAATCCCCATTTTAGGATTGGCCTTACGTGTTTCAAATTGCACAACGTGTTCGGCTTTAATTTGTAGTTCGGCTGAATCTTCAATAATGAGAAGACGCTGAGTTTTAGGCATACGTGAGCCTAAGATATTAAGCATGGTTGTTTTACCAGAGCCTGTACCACCAGAAACAAGAGTGTTTTTACCTAAATACATACAACAGTCTAAAAATCTTGCTGCCGTTTGCGAGACTGATCCAAATTCAATTAAGTCTTTAAGACCGAGCTTCTCTTTTGAGAACTTTCTAATCGCAACAGTCGTTCCATTTTTGGCCATAGGTGGGATCACCACGGCAATACGCGAACCATCTGGAAGTCTTGCATCTAGTCTTGGATTATCGGCATCGATAGTTCTACCAACTGATTGAGCAACAGCACGCATGGCCGCGGTCAACGCTTCTTCATTGTGAAAAACATTTTCAACTTTATGAACTAAACCTTTTTGTTCGACGAAGATTTCAGATGGACCATTGATCATGACTTCTGAGATGCTTTCGTCCGCAAGCAGGTCCCCGATGGGGGCCAAAAAGGTCTTAATTGCATCATCAAAGACATTCGACATAGTTTAATAATCCTGTGGTCTATCTTTAGGAAACCAAATTTTTACGCGACCTTCAGATTCTGAAGCCAGCTCTCTTCTCTTATCGACAGGATGAGCAAATATAGTAAGGGAACCTTTAAGTTTTCCGGTTGGACAATGAAATTTATAGACTCCAGGCTCAGTAGCGATGAACTCTCCTTCATCAATCTTGCCTTTTTCCATATTTAGGAAAATCTTTTTATCAGGTATTAATAGACATCTTTTCTCTTCAGTTGTTGTTGTGACAAAAAGACGAACCTTCTCGCCAACAAAAGCAATTGGAGAATCGGGATAGTATCCTGTTTCACTAGCAATCACCGAGATCTCCCTTAAAGGATGATCTAAGTTCATGACCTGATCATCGGCCTGGGATCTTCCAGTAAACGCAATGACACTTAAAAATAGTAAACAAATGATTTTTTTCATAAAAGAGTCCTTTGTCCTCCTTAACTAGTCGGACAAAAGATATGAGAACTTGAGCGGAGTACTTTTATAATCGATATTCAGCTATTTAGATCGTTGTATCTCCAGATTCTGGTTTAACAGGCCTTAGCTCATCTTTGATGGCAATCTTTGGAAACTTAATCAGGATCTCGCCGTCTTTGTTTTCATACTTAGCCGCCGATGGATCACAGTCTTCAGGGATACTGAAGCTGCGTTTAAACTGGTGTGTCGAAACCCCTCTATTGCTATCTTTTGAAATCTTACCAGAGATGGTGATCATAGAGTTTTCAATTTTAAAATCGATAGGATTATCTTTAGTCGATTCTATTTTTAAAATTAGGATTCGCTCTTTAGGTGTTTCAATCCAACGACTTTGACCAGTCCCCAGCATTCCAAAAGCTTTTGAGCCTCTGCCTCCACCAAACAGTTTCTCGATAGTTTTCTCATCAAAAAATTGCTCAAAAGGATCTGCATTACCGTTATCAAATTGCTTCATCATATCTTCAAACTGCTGATGCATATCTGTAAACATCTCATCAGATAGGAATTGCTCAATAATCCGCCTGGAGTCACGCATTTGGCTTTGCATTTGAAGTCTAAGTCGCTCTCGCCTTTCTTGTCTGGTTTCAGGCTTTCTAGGCTCTTTGGGTTGTGGTGTTTGGGCCAAAAGGGTTAGAGGAAAAAGAATAAGTAAAATCCATTTAAGCATTAAACTGCTCCCATAACTTATCGACGGCAACGACAAAGTCTCGATCCTTTTGAGTTAGTGCATTTTTATCATGTGAGAAAATAGCAAGCTTTAAGTAACCCCAGCCAAAACTAATATCGGGATGATGATTGATTCTTTCAGCGTGGGCCGCGACAAGGTTTACAAACTCCCATGGGGTTTTAAAGTTCTTAAAAGACCAAGTTCTCTCAAATCTTTGCGGATCAGACAATTCTAGCCAAGCTTCTTTGTTCATAGATTTACCATCTTTACTATATCATAAGCAGGAGTCTCATAAGGATGAGCACTCTTCATCGCTGCTACAACATCTTTTATCATAGAATCTTCTACGATCATTTCAACCCTAGCTTCTTCAACTTTTTGTAAATTATCAGTTGAACCTATGAAAGGTTCACTTCCTTTTAGTGGTCGAAATTGACCTGTTCCAATGACTTCAAAACTGCATTGATCGTAATTTCCAACTTTGCCGGCACCCATTTTAAACATTGCCGACTTTACTACTTCCTTATATTTTAGTGGGATATAAACAGTTAATTTATGCATACTTAGCCTGTAGTTGATCTAATTAATAAACTTTAATCTTAACAAGAATCCAATAAAAACTTACATCAAACTTAATTATTGCACAAAAAAATAGACAGCGTGTTTTGCTAGCAGGAATATTTTTAAAGTTCTTTAAAAGAGAAAAACGGATTCTTCTCAAATTATATTTTCACGGAGGAAATAATGAGAAATTTAGTACTAGTTGCACTATTGATGGTGCTTACTTACGCTCCCCAATCACAAGCTTGTTCTGAACACGGTACATCAGGTATCGCTGAAGAAAACTCAATGCACATTGGTGTTAATGACAAGAATGCGAACAAAACAATTGATGAAGCTGCCTTCAACAGTGTTCTTGATCGTATCGAAGCTATTTACACTCCAGACTTCGCCGCTCGCGGTAAGCAGTTAGACGTTATCCGTAAATGGGAAGACGGCACTGTTAATGCTTATGCTCAACAAGCTGGTAACGTTTGGAAAATCACTATGTTTGGTGGTTTAGCTCGTCACGCTGAAGCAACTGCTGATGCATTTGCTGCTGTTGCTTGTCACGAACTTGGTCACCACATTGGTGGCGCTCCAAGAAAAGGATCTATCTGGGGTTCATCATGGGCTTCAAACGAAGGACAATCTGATTATTTCGCAACTTCAAAATGTATGCGTAAATTTATGGAGTCTGAAGACAACCAAGCTGTTGTAGCTCAAATGGAAATTCCAGCTATCGTTACTGAGCGTTGTGAAGCTGCTTTTGCTAACGCAGAAGAAATCGCAATGTGTAAGCGTGGCGCTATGGCCGGTGAAGCTCTTGCAAAACTTCTTAATTCTTTAAGAACAGGTTCTGATCCAGTTGCGTTCACAACTCCAGATCGTGCGGTTGTTTCAACAACTAACCACAATCACCCAGCTGCTCAGTGTCGCCTTGATACTTATTTCTCAGGTGCTATCTGTGACCAAGACGCTTCAATCGATCCAAGTGGATCAGATGCTTCAACTGGTTACTGTATGCGCGCTGATGGCTACCAAGATGGTACTCGTCCACTATGTTGGTTCAAACCAACAACTCTATAATTTTATATAGACTGTTAATTTAAAGGGCTTCGAAAGAAGCCCTTTTTTTTAGTATTCACGGAATCGTTTTCTAAGTTTGGGTTTTTGTCTTCTATCAGCTTTCATCCTGCTAGCGATCACAGCACTAAACACTAATAAAATAACAAGAACTATAAGTGAATTCATGATGACCTCCATCCATGGCTCTCTTAAATTCTAAAAGCACAAGATCACAATAAGATCATCTAGAAGTGAATTTTTTGTCAGGCCTTATTCTTTACAGCTTTCAGGGTCGCTACTAAAAGTATCACACATACTTTCTTCTATATTAGTGGCACCTTTTTTCAGGCCATTGCCTACCTTTTGACCGGCTTGTTTAAGCTCACCTACAATTTTATCTGAATCTGTTTCGTTGTTTGTTGCGCATGAAGAAATAAGTAAGAGAGATAATAGTAGAGCGTTTTTTATTGGTATTCCTTTTGGTTCAAAAAAAACCCCGCTCAAAGGCGGGGCTTATTTTAAAACTATTTTTTCTTAGATGGCTTTTTTGCAGCTGGTTCAGCTTTTACAACTTCGATCAGCTCAACATCAAAGACTAATGTTGATTCTGGAGGAATCGTTCCTGCACCTGCAGCTCCGTATCCAAGATCAGAAGGGATAACAAGCTTGATTTGTCCGCCTGGGCCAATCAATTGTAAACCTTCAGTCCAACCTTTAATAACTCTGTTAAGAGGAATCTCAAGCTCTTTACCTGATTCACGAGATGAATCAAAAACAGTTCCATCAATTAGTGTTCCAGTATAATGAACTTTTACAACGTCTTCAGCTGAAGGCTTTGCACCTTCACCAGCTTTGATAATTTTATAAGCAAGACCTGATTCAGTTTTAACTGCGCCTTCTTCTTTTAAGAATGTTTCAATAAAGTTGGCACCTTTATCTTTGTTAGCTTCGATTGCTTTTTTAAAACGACCTTCTAAAACCTCTTGAACTTTCATTCTGTAGTCAGCAAGAGCAACGCGCTCTTTGTTGCCTTTATAATTATCCCAAAGACCTTGAACAAGAGATTGCATCTCTCCTTCAGTTAACTGAAGTTGTTGTGGGTTTACACGTTGAGCAAGAAGTGCTCCATATGTATAAAGAGCTTTTTCGTCTTCAGTGCTTGGGTCGTGATTAAAATCTTTTTTACAGCCTACAAGTCCTGATACTGTGATCAGTCCTAAAAGCATCAACGATGTCTTTTTCATTGGATCCATCCTTTGGTTACAATTTACTTAACTATTATTAATGAACTACTTTGCTTTATCAAATAATTGCTCACGTGGAAGCTGTCTAAGATGATTTAATCTTAAAGAAGCTCGCTCAGTCTTTGGTTTTCCCTTATAAAATTCATTTTCCCAGTCACCGTACATCGGGTTTGGTAAAACAATAAACTTTGAGCCCCAGTTTTTAAAATTTTTGTCGACGAGATTTCTACGAGCAGCGTTATCTTTATCAAAAAAGGCAAGATCAAAGTCTCCAAGATTATCTCCAACGAGCATTATGACATCATGCTTCTTTAGAATTTCATCACGTCTTGCTTGCTTGGACTTATCATCACCTTTTGTTTGAACATTTGATTTTTTAACCGGAAATCCACGGCGCACTAAATTATCATAAGTGGCTTGTTGATTTTGATCCGGACGATTGGTGACATAAAAGATTTCGACACCTTTAGATCGAGCTAATTGTAAAAACTCAATAGCTCCAGCGACTGCATCTGCATTTCGCTCATCAACCCAAGCATCCCAAGACGCACCTTCATAAGGTCTATTATTTGTAATCATTCTGGCTTGATAAGGAGAATTATCTAAAACTGTTTCATCAACATCAAGGATAATGGCCGCAGGTTTATTTCTTTGTCTCTTTAGCGCTCTATAAAGTTCTGACCTTGCTGAATTATAAGCCTGAAGAGTGAGAGCTCTAAACTCTCCTGCATGTTGCATCCAAAGAGTACTCATCATTAAATGATCTTGAGTGCTTCTGGTTTGAGCACAGCCCATAGTTAAAAATAGTAGAATAATAATTTTTTTCACAAAAGCTCCTAGAAACCCGCTTCATCTAAAGCGAAGTTGGCCAATTGATCACAGCGTTCATTTTGAGGATGACCAGCATGACCTTTAACCCATTTAAATTTTAAATTGGTAAATAATTTGAGAGTGTCATCAAGGCGACGCCAAAGATCGACATTTTCAGGCTCTTTTTTATCGGCTTTCTTCCAGCCACGAGCTTTCCAACCTGCTAGCCATTTCTCCACACCTTCAACGACATATTTAGAGTCGCTGTAGAGAAAGACATGAGGTTTGCTAGTAGGAGGATTTTCCTTAAAGTGATCGACGAGACTTTCAAGCGCAACGATGGCACCTTCGAGCTCCATACGATTATTAGTGGTTGGGTTATCAACTCCAGAACCTTCAAAGATCATTTCACCTAAATGATTCTGACCAAGCATTCCCCAAGAACCGGGCCCTGGATTGCCACGACAGGCTCCATCAGAAAAAAGGGCAAAGCTATTTTCAATTCCTTCGACTTCTTTTGGTAGAGTAAGTTCACCTGAAGACGAGCCAGGACTCTCCCACTTTAGAGATTTGCCTAAATCATTCAGGCTTTCTAACATTTTTAAAGCTTGGGAATCTTGCTCAAAAGCTTTCTTCAAAAAATTTAGAGATTGGCGAAATTTAGCTTTACTCAAAACTATACCAACTTTGCAAACTTACGTTTGCCAACTTTTAAAACTTTTCCAGCAAAATCTTCACCTAGTACTAAATCATGCTCGGATAGTTTATCTCCATCAACAATCGAGACGGCATTTTGCTGAATCATTCTTCGACCTTCGGCTTTTGAAGGAACAAGCTTAGCGGCAACTAGTGTTTCTAAAAGATTTTGTCCACGCTCAAAAGAAAAGTCAGGAACATCATCTGGGATTTGTTTGTTTTTAAAGACATTTTCAAACTGCTCACGCATCGCTTTACCAACTTCTTCGCCGTGAAAGAAGCTAACAACTGCTACGCCTAATTGCTTTTTACATTCGTTTGGATGAAGTGAACCGTCGCTTAAACCTTTTTCAATCTCATCGAAGCGCTCTTGATTGATATTGCCAACATACTTCCACCACTCAAGCATGATGGCATCAGGAATAGACATTGTTTTACCAAACTTATCGAATGGCTCATCAAGAATACCAATAGTATTGCCTAAAGACTTCGACATCTTTTGTGTGCCACAAGTTCCAGTAATAATCGGTAATAGCATTGCAGTTTGAGGGCGAAGCTTAGCGTGCTTTTGATAGTCTCTGCCCATAAGCACATTAAATTTTTGATCAGTCCCACCAAGTTCAACATCCGCTTTGACATAAACAGAGTCAATACCTTGAAGTACTGGATAAAATAATTCGTGAAGACCTAGTGAATGACCTTCTTCAAGTCGTTTAGCAAAAGTATCATGAGAGACAAGCTTAGCGACTGTGGTTTGTCCGGCCCAACCGATAACATCACTTAAAGTGACATCTTTAAACCATTCTGATTGAAAACGAATCTCAGTTTTTTCTTTATCAACAACGGTATAAACTTGTTCCATATAGCGAGCAGCATTGATTTTAATTTGCTCCGCTGTTAATGGAGGACGTGAATCGTTTCTTCCGGTTGGATCCCCAATACTTGCCGTATAATCACCAATAATGACAACACCAATATGACCAAGGTCTTGAAACTGTCTCATCTTTCGATAAGGCACAGTATGTCCTAAGTGAACATCAGTCGCGGTTGGATCGATTCCACATTTAATTCGAAGTGGAGTCTTAGTTGAAATAGAATGTCTAAGCATTGTTAAGAGATCTTCTTCTGGAGTAATTTCAGAAACTCCAAATTTTAAGATTTCAAATTGTCTTTGAACTTCTTTTTCTACAGCTGGATCGAGCTTTTTTGGTTGCTCCATAACTATTCATTCCCTTGATATTAAAGGAAAATCCTAACAAACCTCTGTTGTGTTTGAATACCCCTATGCATAGCAAAATTTATAAAGCTCAGATTGCGACAAAGATTGCAGCGTGCTAAAGTTTGGCTTGATCAATTAAGAGGATTTTCATGAATTTTGTTCCCCTAAAGTCAGGCAAAAGCGTTGAAGGCGATGAGATCAAGGCTTATAAAAGTGAAACCAAAGGACCTTCTTGGGTCTATATCATGGCCGGAGTTCACGGCGACGAGGTTGAGGGTGTTTATGTTGTTAAGCAGCTTCAAGAATGGCTGTCAAACCAAGAAGAGATCCAGCGCCCAACAGTAATCATTCCGATCCTAAATGTTGATGGGTACAGAGCGGGAACAAGAACAAATGCCCACGGCGTTGATCTGAATCGTAACCTTCCTTCAAAAGATTGGTCCGATAAAGCCAGAGAAGCTAAATATAATCCGGGTACAAAACCTCTAAGTGAGCCCGAAAATATCTATTTGGATAAGCTTTTTCAAAAGTATCCACCAAAAATCATTATGAGTTTTCATTCATGGAAGCCATTTATTAATACAAATGGTGACTGTCTTGAAATTGCTCAGTTCCTAGAACGTTATAATAACTATGAAATCGTGCAAGACGATATCGTAGGTCATCCAACTCCTGGCAGTCTTGGCGAGTACGGTGTTCAAGAATATCAATGTCCGGTCTTAACTTTCGAGTGTCCAGTTCTTAGCTCAGGCAAAAGCCTTAAGGAAATCTGGAAAGAAAATGAAGTCGGTCTACAAGGTCTGATGCGCTCGAACCTTCTCGATTAGCTAGGGTCAAACTGTCACCTAGTCCCAAGTTGCCCCCTACAACTTCCAGCTATTAGTCATCATTTCCCGCGTTTTCCACGGCTTATTGTCTATATATTTTACATATTTAAACATCTAACGCTCTGCATAAGGTAATATCCGACCTATATGGCCCAGTACTTGCTTATATACATACAAACCAACTGGCAGCGGAGCGCCCTTTGAAACTCAAACGTATTGATATTACGAAGTTTTGCCTAATTTCGACCCTTTTAGTGGTGTCATCGACATCCTTATTGGCTCAGACATCTGTCAAAACTTTAGACACTAAATCTAAAAGCGAAGAGGCCATTAAATGGTCTGGTGAATTTGGTACGACCTATTCTTCTAACCTTTATAAAAGTGGATCAACCGTTAAGAGCACGGGCGCTGACTTTGATGCCACTGTTGCTGCTACCATCAATAAAACAAAATATTCATTAAACGCCACTGCGACAAAAGCGTTAACCGGAGAAAGGCAACTTGATCTTAATAACGCTTATCTCGGTGCAGCCAGGTCTCTTTATAGATTTGATGATCAATGGTCTTTAAGTGGAACAGCTAGACTCACTATTCCTCTTTCTGAAGCTTCAAAAGATTACCAAAGGCAAATTACCGGAGTTTCACTTGCTCCAAAACTAACTTGGAAAAGTGATTTTGGCCTAACTGCTGCATATTCAGCATCAGGTTTAGTTAACTTTCATAAGTATGAAACATCTCTTACAGGAGCTTCAAATTATCAATACATCGTTGGTAATGCGCTGGCTTTAACCTATGAATTTGGCAGCGGAATGTATGTTTACGCTAATGCCACATACTCAAAACTTATCACCTACCAAGGTAACACTAAAGATAGTTACCGCTTTATCCAGATGGTTGGCTCGCCAATCGCTGAGAATGTTGACTTTGGACTTGGCCATATTATTGGCGGTAGTCCACTAGCGGCCAACGGTATTGAAACTGATATTAGATTTTTTGATTCAAGAGATTCAACTGTATTTGGAATGTTAACACTTTCGTTTTAATAGATTTTTTAATTGTAATAGAGATTAGGAGCACAAATGTTTAACCGAAAATCAGCACGCTACACGATTCCAGCAATGCTAGCCGTCCTCCTCATGGTGGGATGTGCGAAAGAATTGCCAGAAAAAGTGTCAGAAGACATTGAAAAAAATGTCCACGCCATGGCCATCTTTGATGATGAAGTCGTGATTGAAACAGTTGATGAACCAGGTACGCTGGCGGTTAAATCAGACGATGCTGAAGTTGGCGGAGTCTTTGCTCTAAATGAAATGAAGCTTAGACATGTAAAAGTTATTTCAGGCAAACCTGAACTGGCAGCTTTCTTTAAAGACTTAAAAGTTGAATCAACTGGTGGCGGACAACGCCTTAGTGTTAAATTTAGACTGACTGACAATGTGATGCTTGCTTATGCAAAACATCAAGGTCAGAGACTTTCTCTTCACCAACAAGAACTTTTAACAGGTTCAGAACTTCCTTTATTCCAATTTGCTGTTAGCTCATATGGAGTATTGGATAAGGTTGAAAACGATTTGGGTGAAAAAACTCATATCGTTACTTATAAAAGACGTGATCGTTCACAATCAACTCACGTGACGATTGACCCAACAATTGAAGAGCGAGTCGATGCTGGTCTTCGTGCCAATGATTATGATGAAAAAAGTGTTGTGATTGATAAGAGAAAACTTCATTCACAAATTTATACAGTTGCTCAAATTAAAAACCTCTTCAAAAACCACGCCATGCTTGAAGCAGAAGTCACTGCTGAAAAGCCTGCTCGTTTAAAGTTTCATAAAGATAAAATTTATGTTCTTCGCCCAGTTAAGAAGAAAAACCTTAACCCAATTGAACTTGCTGCCTTTACACGCACGCCAGCTGATCCACGTATCATGAAATGTGACGAAGCCATTAGTGCCAGAGCTGAAATTGAAAAAGACGATTGCGTTCTTCGTCCAATCTTCACCCTTGAAGCTAAAGGTGTAAAACTTAAGCGTAAAACAGACAACAATATGCCAATTGCTACTGTTGATCTCGATAGCGACGTAGATCATCGTCAAGCTAAGATGATCGAAATCAACCTCAATTCACAAGTGAATCGTTATAGAATTGGCAAAGATATTAGCTTCGCCGACAAAGTCTTTACAAGTAAATCTGATCATTATGATACAGATGCTGTTTACCTTTATGTTCCAATGACAGGTTCAACTCCACGTGGAGTAACTGAAGCAGATCCATTCTACCAAGGTAAAGAAAAACTCGTTAAACTTCGTTTTGCTAAAGAAGGCTTAGAAGTTGTGGAAGTTGAGCGCGATGCACGCTTTCAATTTAATCAACTTAACCAATACCCAGTCATGACGATTCCAGGCAAACACGTTGATTACAAGTGTTCAGAAGACGACAATAATGAGTGTCTCACTGGTGATGAAGAAGATGATTCTAAAACTTGGGAACAAAAACGCTTCTTTATCCCAGAACTTGATTCTCTAAAACTGACTGAAGTTAACCCTCTTGATCTTTGGAACGTTGGTGGAAATCCATGTGTTCAAGAAACAGGCAAAGTGGTCACTTCTCATGAAGTTAAAAAAGGGGTGATTTTTGTAGAAGTTGAAAAGACTTATAAAAAATCTGCTGGAAATATTGAATGTATTATCGACGATTACTATGAAGATACTGATGACTTCACAGGTCTATCGACTTCTGCTTTCAAGACAAAGTTTACTTATTCATTAGTTCGTCTTGATGATGTTGCAGCAGCTGATTACAAAACAATTAACTACCCTATTCCAGATCATGGAACATTTGGTTTCTTTACCAATGCTCAAAATGATCTTGATGCCCAGTTCGATCCAAGTCGTTTGGATACTAAGCATTTCCTACATCGTTGGCATGTAGAAGATAAAGAAGAGAAGACAAAAGTTGTCTACTTCTTATCTGATACATTTAATGAGCCAGGACAAGAACTTATTAAGCAGGCGACTTACAATGCAGTAGATACGATTAATGGTTCTTTAAAAAGAGCTAACGCTAACTTTAAAATTATCATTAAAGAGCCAGCTGGTAAAAACAGTGGAGATCTTAGAAATAACGTTATCCAACTCATTACTGATCCTCTAGCGAATGGCCTTCTAGGTTACGCTCCAACAGTAACGAACCCATTAACGGGTCAAATTATCCAGTCTCATATCAATATGTATTCTGGCGTACTAAAAACACTATCACGTCGTATTTGGGAACAAATGGTTGATCTTACGATCGAGCAACGTGATGCTGCCGCTCCAGCTCCAGTAGCTGCGACTCCGACTCCAGCACCAGCTCCAATAGATGAAGAAAGTCTAGAGCGTGCGAAGAAACTTGCTGACTTTGAGCCATCAATGGCAACTCAGGCAAAACTAAGAGCTGCAAGTAATCTATCAAACCTAAGTGATAAGATTTCTAGACACTCTCATGATGCACAAGAGCAAGTAGCTTTAAGACTTAAACTTAAGCACCAAACGAAACGTGTTGATGCAGATGCTGACAGCCTTGAAGCTAAGGCCAATAAGCACATGGCTCGTCTTGATCGTTGGGCACAAAACAATGCTTACGGTAAAGAGTTCTTCCCTATCGCTGGTACAGTTAAAGCACTTTATCCAGGAATTAAAGAGATTGCTGGTGTTCTAAATGCAGACGGAACACTTAAGCGTTGGAAAGAATTGTCTCAAGCTCAAAGAAAATCAGCTGAAGACATTATGATTCCTCACGCATATACAACGACACTTGTGCATGAATTTGGTCATGCTCTTGGTCTTCGCCACAATTTCATTGGTTCATTTGACTCAGAAAACTTCTACACTGAAGAAGAAGCTCATGAGCTTGGAATGCACAATCGTCCAGCTTACAGTTCAATCATGGACTATGGTTATAGTGAACTTAACGAGCTTCCACAATTTGGTAAGTACGATGTTGCTGCCCTTCGTTTTGGTTATGCCCGTGAAGTTGAACTTGCAGACGGATCAATAGCGAAAATTGAAACATCACTACATGAGCTTGAACAAAGTGGTGCCGAACTTAAATCGTACCAGTTCTGTACCGATGAAAACACTCGTTTGTCAGCAAGCTGTAATCGATTTGATGAAGGTTCGACTTTGGTTGAAGTGGTAAATCATTATATCGATAACTATGAGCGCTCATATAAGTATAGAAACTTTCGTGATGATCGTGACAGTTTCTCAGCTTATAGTCTTCCAGGTTATATGGTTGCTCGTTACCATGAATTTAATCGTATCCGTGACATCATCGAAGAATGGGAATTCTTTGAAGGTATCTTTGGTGAGGTTATGCAACAAGGCTGTAGTCCACAACAAACGGCTCAGTTCCCTATTTGTAAAATGATCAATGACAGAGTTGAGTCTGTAAAGATCGCTGGTGACTTCATGCTAAAAGTGCTTAAAACACCTGATCATGTTTGTGCTCTAGCAGACGCAACTGATGCAAGTAAAACAGTTGAGCTTCGCCCTCTATCAAAAATTTATGATGGTATTAAGTATAACATCAACTATGTACCACTAACTTGTTTTGACCCTGCTGTTAAAGCGGCTTTAGCCGAGGACACAGACGACGCGAACCAACCAGCACCAAAAGTTGTACGCGGTGAAGCTGGGAAATTCTTGAATGGGTTTAAAGACAATAACCCTCAACATATCTATTCATCAGATCGTTTTGTTCTTGGTGTATGGATTGATAAAGTCATGGCGATGAAATCACTCTTTCAAAGAGAGACTGGTCGTCCAACAACTGATGACAACTTTGCTTCACTTGCAGAGAATACTTACCTGACTCCAAAAGTGTTCAACTTCATTCAACACCTTGTGATGGGTACTGATCTCGTTGAAAAGATTCCATTTAAAATGGAAAACGGAGCTGAGTACGAAGAGAATTACAGTATTGATCGTTCTTATATCGTTGAAGGACCTCTAAACGGTCTTGGATGGATTAGAAGTTTCACTAACCTTCCACGTGACGGTAAAGGCATCTTAACGACTTCTCTTTTAGGTGTTGCAAAGGAATGGGGAACTACAACTGACGATTTAATGTCAGAGCAAAGTCGTGAACTAGTAAATGCCTTCACTGTAAGAAAGAACGATATTGCTGATACGTTCAACAATCGCTACTTAAAAACACTTAGAGTTGGTGAAAAACTCTTTAGTGCAGGTGAAGTTAATCAAATTGCGACAGTGATGATTGATTCTGTTCTTGCTGGCCCAACTCTTAATCGTCTAGGTCAAGCCAAGGTTTTAGAGATCTTCCAAGATCGCTCTAACCCTGCTCTACCAGCTGACTTTAGCGTTGAACAAGTTGCCGCAGCAACTCTTCCAGATGGTCTTCTCGATCAATTGGCTGGCTTGTTAGCTCAAGGAGCAACATTCACTGAGGCACAACTTGTTGAGATGCTAGGAGAAGACCTTGGTAAACAAACTTTCCAAGCTTCAACACTTGGAGCTGAAGGTCTAAGAGAAGTTGAAGCTATCGTAGCAACACTTGGAAAAGCACCGGCTGATGCAAGTGATGATGTAAAAGCAGCTTATGAATCAGATTTAAGCATCCTTCGTGACTTCCTAACTGGAAAACTTGAAGGTAAGAATAGCTTATACAGAACGAATTTAGATTTATTACCAACGCATATCAGACAGTAATCAACTAAAGGACCTCTGAAGGGGTCCTTTTTTCTTTTTCTGCATCACTCGCTCTCAAATCAATTAACATATTAAGAAGTGCTAATGAGATTTTAGGCCCCATATTCACAAACTCCATACCGATCAAATCACCTTTAGGTGCAATCGTCGTATTAACAAGCTCAATATCAAAGTAGAGATGCTCTTTATTGTCGGTTTCAATGATTAAAATACCTTCGTCTTTTGGCTTCGCCATAGGGATCTTAATGTCAGTTATATTTATAAGGGCGCCACCAGAGGAGATATTCTTAATTCTTCCACAAGAAAAACCTTCGCGGCCGTTGAGATATAAAGTCGCTTTAAAATTAGCATGATAACGACCTCTAGCATCCCAAACATCTTTGAAGTGATAACTGAAGATATATTTCTTCATGAGAGGCCACATCAAGATACCAACAAAAACCAAGTTCACTGTAATGATACAGAAGGCTCCAAAATGTGGTCTTGCCGCGAAGTAAGGCCAATCGTATGGAGTATATGTGACTAAGGAGTAAAACTTATAAAGAGTTAGAATTGAGTAAATGATATTGGCAAATCTAGAGAGCGTTAAAAGAAAAAGACCAGCTAGGGGCGTGAAAATCCAAAATTCCATGAAACGAAAGGCACTTACATTTCCATTTTCAACAATATTGTCCCAAATTAATGCCCAATCCATTCCCGTTGAAATCTTAAAAGATAAGATTCTTAAAAATGGGTCAAGGATGAGAAAGCCTGAAAGTAACAGAATAATTTTGCTTGAAGAATTTTTCATAAGCCATTGTTTATCAAAGTTCTATTAAGATCAATGAAAGACATAAATGCCTAGAAATACATATCAATGCAGACTAAAAATTGACCAGAAAACTAGGCTGTGAACTTAATAACTTCCACAGGACAAGCTTCTGCAGCCTCTTGGATCTTAAGTCCATCGTTAAGTGGAGCGCCTGGACGGATAAGACATGTATCTGCTGTTACTTCAAAGACTTCAGGATAAATGTCCTCACAAGCATTACAAACAATACAACCTGGCTCAATCCAAACTTTAGCAATTGAAAAATTCTCTGTTGGAGCATCACTCTTGGCCGCTCCTCCACCTGAACCACCAAAGAACTCGGCGAACTGTGGATTAGTAGCAACTTTTAAAACTTTGTTTGTTGTTGGAAGAGGGTCGGCAATAAAAGTTCTCTCAACTGTTTGGTATAAAGGTTTTGCACTAGTTTTCGAAGTGCCATTTTCAAATTCACCAGCTGAAAGTTTTGCATCATTCATTTTTTTGATGAACTGAGCACCCTTCATTTCAAACTGGTGAGTGACGTTATCTTTGTTAGATACAAGTTCAATTTGAACAAGAGCCTTATCAAAGTTATCTGCTTTTAAAAATGCTCCATAAGAATCACCAAGCTCAAGATCGAGAGCAAAATTGTCGTCCTTAACATCAAATTGTTTTGAGACATCAACTTGAGTGACTGATCCAAATGGGTTGAATAAGCGAAAACGAATCATATCAAACTTGGCCGGCTCACGAGCACTATTCCAAGTAAACGCAAAAGCAAATCCGTTAGCACCATGAAGAGTTTTAAGAATTGTTAATTTAGGACTAGCAAATAAGAAGTGAAAGGCACCTGAAAGTAAACTTAGAACCCCAAGCCCAATGACTAATCCAATTGCTAGTAAAAGTGCGATGCCGCCGGCAATTAATGAGGTATTCACGAATGCTCCTAAAATCTCAAAAAAACTTAGATCTAATTTTGTATAATATTAACGCTAACTCGCCATTTAGCCAAGAATATCACAGAGATAACTTCAATTTTAGATTCTTGTCTAACAGCCTACTTGGAGCTCCACCAGGAAACATGATCGAGCTTTTTAGAACATTATTCTCAATCATCCCCATGGCCATCATCTCGCCGTCTGCTTTAACCACCCAAACCTCGCCTTCAAGGCCAGCAAACTGATCTCTGGTAAGGCATTGACCATTACTAAAAAGTTCTAGATCACGACCTTCTAAAGTAATGATACCTAGTTGAAGCAGCTCGTCAAATGGCATCCAATGGCTTTCTAAGGTCTCATGATTCCACGCTTTGAGCTCTCCATGAGCATCTGGACAGACCAGATCGCCAATTTGAGTACGTTTCAGCTTAATTAAATGGCCGATATTGTCACAGGCTTTGGCCATATCCTCAAACAAAGTTCTGATATAGGTGCCACTTGAAACTTGAGCCTCAAAATGAACAAACTCATTCTCAATACTCAAAACTTTTAATTTATAGATTTCACGTTTGACCGGCTCTTTTTCAATCACTATCCCACGTCTGGCATATTCATAAAGTGCTTTGCCTTCATGTTTAGTGGCAGAAAATGCAGGTGGTGCTTGCCAATACTCTCCAACCATTGAAGTAGCAATTTCTTGCCATCTTTCTAAACTCGTAGGATTTATGGCAGAAGATTTTAAAATGTCGCCGGTATTATCGCCGGTATCCATTTGAACACCAAGCTTTCCTGTCGCAACATAGGTTTTTGGAAAGTCTTTATGAAAACGATCAGCTAGTTTTGTGGCGCCGCCAGTTCCCACTAGAATCAGTCCTTCGGCGAAAGGATCAAGGGTTCCAAAGTGACCAATTTTTCTAGCAGATTTTCCGAGGATTCTTTTGGCCTGATGAACAACATCAAAAGAAGTTGGTCCTGCAGGTTTATGAAGAGCAAAAACCATTGCAGGCGATGGCGCCGGTGCAGGTTTCATTTTATAGATCTTCCTCACCTGAAGTAAGGTCATTTTTTAATAATCGATCAATCTCAGCTTGCGCTTCAAACTGATTATCGTAAGCAAATTTTAATTGAGGCGTATGACGAACTTGTAAAACATTAGCTAAAAGAGAGCGAAATTTACCGGCAAGACCTTTAACGGCCTCAGAGCAATCACCTTTTTTTTCAACATCAAAAGTATCCCAATAAACATTGGCGACAGAATAATCATGAGATAATTCCACTTTTGTAAAACTTAAGAAAGCTGCTCTTGGATCAGAGATTTCGCGTCTAAGCATGCCATTCATTTCATGCAATAGACGCTCTTCAAATTTTGTTTTTTTAAAACTTTTAGCTTTGGCCATGATTACCTATTACAGAGTTGGCTGGTTATTGCCACTCTGCGCTTCCGCTTTAGCCAGGTCATCATAAGTACGTTTGCGCTCTTGCATAATATAACACTCGAAAGTATCGCCGTTTTTAACGTCGTTGAAATTTTCAAGTCCAATACCACACTCAAGTCCAACCTTAACTTCCTTAGCATCATCTTTGAAACGCTTAAGAGAAGACATTTTACCATCATGCATGATTTGACCGTTACGAAGAAGACGAACATTACAACCAACTGCGATTTTGCCATCAACGACAACACAACCAGCAATAGTTCCAGCTTTTGGAACAGTAAATGTTTCTTTAACTTCGGCGCGACCGATATATTCTTCATTAAATTCTGGCTCAAGCATGCCTTCAATAGCTAGCTTAACGTCATTAATGAGTTCATAAATAATCGTATAAGTTTTAACGTCAATTCCAAGTTGTTCTGAAAGCTTTCTGGCAGTCGTAAGTGGACGCATATTGAATCCAAAGACGAAGGCGCCTGAGCTATCAGCAAGCTGAATATCAGAATCCGTAATTGGGCCAACGCCACCACTAATCACACGAACTTCAACTTCTTTTGAAGATAGAGGCTCAACAGATTGGCGAATGGCTTCATAAGATCCCTGAACATCTGAACGGATAATAAGATTAAGCTGTTTTGCTTCATCGTTATCACCAGCTGCGGCAGCAAAGAAGTCTTCAAGTGAAACTTTCTTCTTCGCAGGTCCAGTCGTAAGTTTTCTGCGCTCTTCTGCTCTATTTTCAGCAACTTTTTTAGCTTCTCTTTCATTTTTGGCAACATTCATAAGATCGCCAGGACTTGGAGCATCAGCTAGACCTAAAATTTGAACAGGAGTTGATGGACCAGCTTCCTTGAGTTGATCGCCACGACTGTTAACAAGACTTCTAGCTCGACCAAAAGTCTCTCCAGCAACAATAGTGTCACCTTTATTTAGAGTTCCAGTTTGGATAAGAATTGTAGCGACAGGACCGCGACCTGGTTCAATTTTTGATTCAATAACAACACCTTGAGCTGAACCTTTTGGATCAGCGCGAAGTTCCATGATCTCAGCTTGAAGAGCGATGCCTTCAAGAAGCTCATCCACTCCATCACCTTTTAGTGCTGAAATATGAGCAAATTGAGTTTCACCACCCCAATCTTCAGGCGTAATTCCGTATTCTGATAGTGCTGTTTTAATACGATCTGGGTTTGCACCCTCTTTATCCATTTTATTAACAGCAACGATGACGTTCTTCTTAGCATTTTGACAGAACTTAATTGATTCAACAGTTTGAGGCATAACACCATCATCAGCTGCAACAACTAGAACTACAATATCTGTAACGTCTGCACCACGTTGGCGCATGGCAGCGAAAGCGGCGTGACCAGGAGTATCTAAGAACGTTAACTGCTTACCTTTTACTTCAACACTGTAAGCACCGATATGTTGAGTAATACCACCAGCTTCACCGGCAGCAACTTTTTCATTACGAATATAATCAAGAAGAGTTGTCTTGCCATGGTCAACGTGCCCCATAATCGTGATGATTGGGTTACGAAGAGGCCATTTAGAAGTATCAACATCTTCATTAATTCCAAGAACAGCATCTTCATCGAACGCTCTATTTTCAACTCTAAAGCCATAAAGATTTGCAATCTGAGAAGCAAGATCAATACCGATATAATCATCTGGTTTAATCAAGAGATTAAGATCCAAACATTTATCAGCAAGTTCTTTAAATTTTACAGATAATTTTTTTGCAACATCAACAATATATCCACCGTCATGAAGAGTGATAACTCTCTTTGCATCTTTAACTTCTGTCACTTCAGTTTTCTTGGTTGGACCGCTGTAAACTTTTTTACGTTTTGGTTGAACGTAAATTGGCATACCACTACCTGAAAGGGCTGCATAACTTTTAAGCTCACTATCAGCACGAGTAGTATTTAGAAGTTCAGATTTGCTGGTAACTGGTTTTTTACCAGACATCATAGAAGCTAAGCCACCTAAACGGCGCTTGCCTTTATCATCGTCATCCTCATCTTCTTTACCTTTAGACTTAATTTTAACTTCACCGTCATCATCAGCTGCTGCTTCGTCCTTTTCAGGAATAAAAACAGGAGTGAAACGGTGAACTTTTTCTTTATAAAGCTCATTCTTCTTAGGCTTTTCTGTTGTTGTCTCTTCGCTAACTTCAGCTTTCGATGCTGCTTTAGCCACAGGAGCTTCAACTTTCTTAGGCATTGAAACAACTCTTAATCCCCCCTTGGCAGATGAACCACCAGCGGTAGGTTCATCATCTTCAGGCTCTCCACCTTTTCTAAGAACAATTGTTTTTTTCTTTTTTGTAACGGTTTTCTTTTTATCCTCATTAGATGAATCATCTTCAGCTTTTGCTTCGCTAGTCTTAGCTTCAACAGCTGTTGGTTCCTCAAACTTTTGAGCCTCAGGAGCATCAGCAGCAAGAGTTTCCTCAGCGTCACCAGATTTTTTAACAACTTTTTTCTTAACGACTTTTTTCTTTGCTCCTGCTTTTTTCTTAGCAGTTTTTTTCTTCGCTGTTTTTGGCGTAGGCTCGCTCTTACGATACTCAGCCATGACTTGAGCCACTTCTTCATCTGTAAGTGCACTCATGTGGTTACGTACAGGAAAACCTTTCGCTTTAAGCGCTTCTACGAGGTCAATTGCCCCCATATCAAGTTCTTTAGCAAGGTCAAAAATCTTCATCGGCATTAAAAGCTCCAGTATAACTAACTTAAAAAACTAAAAACAAAATCCATTACTTTAATTTAAAGGCAGCAAGCTCTTCTCTTAAGCGACGTTCAGCTTCCGAGAATTTATCACTTTGATCATCATCATCGCCGTCTTTCTTATCAATAAGGCCACGGTATGTTGGTACAGCAGAAGCTGAGATCAACTCTTCTTCCTCTTCAGGTTGAAGATCAATCGTTCCAGAATCTACAGCTGCAAGCGTATCATTGATCAGCTTTTGTGCATCATCTTCAGAAACACTTAAAATACCAGCTAGCTCTGTTGCACTCATGACTGTTAAGTCACCAACAGCAACAATATCGTGTTGAACAAGAACCTGAGCTTGAGTTTCACTGATACCAGGAACCTGAAGAAGGTTTTGAACAGAGCGAGAAATTTTCTCTTGAAGTTTAACTTTAGAGATAATGTTAATTTTATAACCCGTAAGCATTGCTGCTAGACGAACGTTTTGACCACGACGACCGATAGCCAGTGAAAGTTGATCTTCCTCAACAACCACGTCCATGTTTTGGTCTTCATGATCCATCATGATATTTGTAATTTCTGCTGGGGCCAATGCTGATCTAGAGAATGTCTCAATATCATCATTCCACTTCACGATATCAATTTTTTCACCTTGAAGTTCGTTCACAACGTTTTGAACGCGTGAACCTTTCATACCAACACAAGCACCAACTGGATCGATATCTTTATCAACAGATTGAACTGCGATTTTAGCTCTAAAGCCTGGCTCACGAGCAGCTGATTTAATAACGATTTGGCCATCTTGAATTTCTGGTACTTCAATTTCAAAAAGTTTAACAAGGAACATTGGAGATGTTCTTGATAGACGAATTTCTGGACCACGGTTAGTCATAACAACCTCAGACAAATAAGCCTGAATACGGTCACCTGTTTTGAATTGTTCGCCAGGGATAATCTCACGACGTGAAAGAATCGCGTCAGCTTTTCCAAGATCGACAATAATATTGCCACGCTCATAACGGCGAGCAATACCAGTGATCAACTCACCTTCACGGTGTTTAAATTCTGCGAAAAGGATTTCACGTTCAGCATCGCGAACTTTTTGAAAGATGATTTGGCGAGCTGTTTGAACATCTACGCGTGTAAAGTTAGGGTTCTCGATTTTGATACCAAGCTGGTCACCAACTTCGACGTCTTCATCGAGTTCTTTTGCTGCATCTAATTTAATTTCAACGATAGGATCGCGAACATCTTCAACAACGTTTTTATATTGGAAAATCTCGATATCACCATCATCTGGGTTATAACGAGTTTCGTATTCGCCTTGAATCCCAAATTTTTTACGAGCAGTTACCAAGAAAGCTTGCTCAATCGCTTTTACAACGATAGCTCTTTCAATTCCGCGATCTTTACCAAGCGCTTCAATAACTCTACCAATCTCAGAAAAATTCATAAAAACGTCCTTTAAATAACACTAGTCTCTATCTAGATTTGCTTTTTTTATCGACTCAAATGGAAGGGTGTAATTCACTTTATCAAATCTGACAGTTATTCCACTTTCTTCAAGAGTCATCAGTCTTACTTTTATCTTTTTTTGTCCTTTAAACTTCTTAGGACATTTTTCTTCTCCAACAATTTCTTCAAATCGTTTCTTTAAAAATAATGAAACTGACTGATTTAAAGCGGATTCGAAATGTTTTAGCGTCACAAGATTACGGTAAACACCCGGTGAAGAAACTTCTAACGTAAGATTGGCCGGTAACCAATCTTCTTCCATGTAGGGATCAAATCCATGGTCAACCTTAATACAATCTTCGATCACCGCCGTTCCAGTTTCATTGTTAACAATAAAAACCTGAAGAAGGCCGCTGGCCGGATTGAAACTAAAATCATAGAGCTCAAGTCCGCTTTCAGCGACGACTTTTTGGCAAAGTTCAAAAAACTTTTGCTCGGTTGAATTGAGTTGCGTTTCTAGGGCGTTCGCCATTGCGAAGTTTCCATCCAATATAAAAAAAAAGGGTGGAAAAAAAATTTTCGTCCACCCAAACCAAAAAACATAAAAACTTATAGACGCCATTGTTTACCAAAAGCGCAGCATCATGACAACTTAAAGCTTGAAATTAGGCTATTTTACGGGGGAATCTAAATCTTTAACACCATGGTAAAAGCATCTTGACCATTTGCATAAAAACCTTTTATGCGTCGCTCCTGTTGCCAGGAGTGCTTTAAATAAAAGGATATGGCAGCTTTATTGTCGACTTGAACTTCTAAGCTCGAGTCTTTAAAGCCTAAATCTCGTAGAATATCAACGCTTAACGTCATCAACTTGCTTGCAATCCCCGACTCTCTCTTATCAGGTTTCGTGATTATTTTTAACAAATAAGCATGTGGGTGATTATCAAGTTCCCAAAGTGCAAAAGCCCTTTTTTCATCACTCACGAGTAAGTACTTACGATTATTTTTAGTAAAGTTTTGCCAATCAGATTGTTGCCAAGGCCATGGGAAATGCTCTTTTTCTAATTCAAAACACCAATTCACTGTCGAAGAATTTAGGTCAACATATTGAGAGTTGAAATTATGCCAAGTTTGAAATGTCATTTAGAGATAAACTTCGTGATTTTTAGCTTTATTTATAGATTCAATAAATGCCTTCGCACGTTTTTGATCTTCTTTATCGCGCTTAGTAGCATCACTTTTAAACTTGTTTCTCAGTAAAACTTCAGCTCTAACGACTAACTCAATAGGTGGAGATTTCTTGTTTTCAAGGCAGCTAAACGATGAAGGAAGTTTTGTATCAGCTTGAATGTTTTGAGTTTGTCCGTAGAGGATAAACTTCACGAGGGTAATTCCTCGTTCAATGGAGTTTTTCTCTGATTCAGTTAAGTTTCTAGACTCAGCAACGTCTAACGTTTCATTCATAAGCTGAAAGTCTTTACTGCTAATTCCCATACTTCGAAGTAAAAAAGAGCTTCGACCGAGACATTTAAGCTGGCTCCAATCTTTGAGCCAAACCGAGAAAGCTTCTTTAAAGAAAACCTGTTTTTCTATGCGAAAAAGAGCTCTGTCTTTAACCAGGAGTTTTTCTTGTGAAAAACAAGAAAATGAGAGGAGAAAAATGAGAGCGAAGCGCCCTATCACAACTTAAACAGGAGAACTAAGTTCAACGTTACCAATCGCCGCAGCGTTTTGGCCGCGAGATTCGTTGTGGAAGCGAATATTCACATGAGGATTGAAGGTATAACCATCTTTTCCACGAATAATATACTTACGCTTATCCGACTTATCGTTTTTATCACCCTTAGGTTCAATCAACTTTCTAAGCCTGGAAACACTTGTATAGATCAGCTTATCGTGAATAAGTGGGTTGTATTCATCTTTCCAAATCATGCTAGCAAGCTGGTCTTTATCGTAATAACTACCAGGATTTTTGGCTAACAAGAATAGGATTTCTAGAAGAACAAAACGGTGCTTAAAGTCGATTGTTCCAAGACTTCTTTCTTTAACCTTGCGGTTAACTCTATCAAGGAAGATATCAACGCTTGAATCGTTAACATCATCAACTTCTTTTTGCAGCATATCTGTTAAACGCTTAAAGACGCGCTTATCGACTGTATCTAGAGCAAGACCAAAGTACTCAAGAGCAAGTTCATACTTACCTGAGAATTTATGGGCCATACCTTTTGCAAGAAGAACGTAACCATAAAGGTTCCAACACTTCTTTTCATTCAGGATACGATTAGCTTTATCTAGGTTTTCTAGGGCCAAATCGTAATTCTCATCAGCCAATTCAACCTTAGCAAGGTGATGATACATAGCACCTAAAAGATAGTTTTTAGTAATGATTGTTAATAATTGATTAAGTTGAGTGAGGTAATCGCGAGCGGCTGTATTATCCTGACGATTTGTCGCATTCATTGCAAGTGCAAGAAGGCATTTCGCTAGAAGTTCGGGCTCGTTTTCTTCTTTTGAACGCTTGTAAGCAAGTTCAAAATTTTGCTTAGCTTCATCAAATTTAGAGCTGTAGTTTTTAACAATACCAACATTATAGAAGTATTCAGCACTAAGACTTGCAAGATTGGCCGTCATTTCATCAACTAAAGTCTCAGCTTCAGTTATATAGAGACCAGCTTTAGTATTTTCGAGTCTTTCAGAAGCAATACGAATCAAAAATCCGTAAACTTTAAGCATTGAGAAGATGTCGCGTGGTCTTTCACCGCATTTAAGCGAAAGAATGAAGTTTTCTTCTGCCTTAATAAGGTCAGCTTTGTCATAATGAAGCTTTCCGAGTTGGTAAAAGGATCTTCCAAGAGCGGCTTGATTAGTAGCATCGGCACCAATTTGTAAGGTGTCTTCACTACGCTCAAGAAAAGCCAAGGAATTTTCAATGTTGTTAGGCTTTAGAGTAACAGTTCCGGTACTTTGTAAGCCTGCCATTTCTTCATTTATCACGTGCATTTCCCTGCAAAAGGTTGCATTACCAACTAGACCCTTTACAGGGTATCGTAGGTTTACGCTTTGTCTTATCACGGTGCATGGCGATTGGTCAAAACAGGTGTCAGAAACCGTGTAAAAATTCACCTTTAACTCATTGATTTATAGTTAGCCCCTTGGTACTGTTCATTGACATAAACGTTGCTATTTTAGGTAGTTAGAGCACTTTTTTAGGTAGTTGCACGTGGCACAATCACAAGAATACAAAATTGATACTATTAGACACTCCATGGCCCATCTCATGGCCCAGGCGATTACGCACCAATTTCCAAATGAACATATTGAGTTCGGGGTTGGTCCAGTAATTGATCATGGCTTTTATTATGATGTTGAAATGGATCATCGCTTAAATGAAGCTGATCTAAAAAACATTGAAAAAAAGATGAAGGAGTTAATTAAAAAGAAACTCCCTATCGAACGTAAAGTCATGAAGCGTGATGAAGCGATTAAGCACTTTGAAGATATCAATCAAAAATTAAAAGTTGAGTTGATTAGCGATATTCCAGCAGACGAAGAAATTTCTTTCTTCACTCAGGGAGACTTCATTGATCTATGTCGTGGCCCTCACGTAGAAAACACCAACAATCTTCCGTTTAGCTTTAAGCTAACTCACGTTGCTGGCGCCTACTGGCGTGGCAGTGAAAAAAACCAAATGCTTCAACGTGTATACGCGGTTTGTTTTTCTTCTAAAGAAGAACTTCAAGATCATCTTAAGATGCTTGAAGAAGCCAAGCGCCGCGACCACAGAAAACTTGGTAAAGAACTTGAGCTCTTTCACTTTGAGCCAGTGGCACCTGCCTCACCTTTCTTTATGCCAAAAGGTGCTTTCATTTATAATGAACTTGTCTCTTTCATGAGAAGAATCTATGACCAGTTTGGCTATTCAGAAGTTATCACTCCTCAGATTCTAGATTCTGATCTTTGGCATACTTCTGGTCACTATGCTCACTACAAAGAGAATATGTACTTCTCTAATATTGACGACAGAGAATACGCGGTTAAGCCGATGAACTGCCCTTGTCATATGTTGATGTTCAAACATTACAAGTACAGCTACCGCGATCTTCCTCTTCGCTACGCTGACTTTGGTCGCCTTCACCGCTATGAAAAAGCTGGTGCAGTCGCTGGTCTAACTCGTGTAAGAACTTTTTGCCAAGACGATGCCCATATCTTTATCCCAATGGATAAAATTCAAGGCGAAATTCAAGATCTCATGCGTATGTTCTTTATTTGCTATGAACACTTTGGCTTCACTGGCATTAAAGTTAATCTTTCGACTCGCCCAGAAGACAAAGCTGGTGACGATGCCACTTGGGATATTGCTGAAGGTGCATTAAAAGATGCACTCGATGCTTCTGGCCACGCCTATCATATTAAAGAAGGCGACGGCGCCTTCTATGGCCCAAAAATTGACGTTGAAATCGCCGATGCTCTTGGACGATATTTCCAACTTGGAACTATCCAACTTGATTTCCAACTTCCTGATCGCTTTGACTTAACTTTCACTAATCAAGATGGAAAAGAAGAGCGCCCGGTTGTTATCCATAGAGCACTACTTGGATCCCTTGAGAGATTCATCGGTGTTTATATTGAACACGTTGGCGCCGCCTTCCCATTTTGGATTGCACCTGAGCAAGCCATCATTGTTCCTGTTAATAACGAAACTCATGAAGCAGCAGCTTCTGTACTTGCGGGCGAACTTAGAAGCCTAGGTCTGAGAATTCGCGTTGATAATAGAAACGAGACAATGGGATATAAAACTCGTCAAATTCAAAAATCAAAAGTGCCTTATATGATTGTGATTGGAGATCGCGAGATTGAAACACAATCAGTCTCTCTTAGAGCTTACGGCTCAAGAGATAGCGAAACCTTAACTAACGCAGATGTTAAGAAGCTATTTACAGAACTCAACCAGGAGCGAGTCCCCAAAGAGCTACGATAAACTTTGGGGTATAGCGAAGGATCTCTATGCCCAATGAAAACAAAAATGTTCTTCTGATTTGTGGTGGCGGTGGTACTGAGCACGAGATTTCTCTAATTTCGGCAAAATTCATTTTGGAACATCTAAAAACCATTGCTGGTGTTACTCCCTATTACGTCGAGATTACCAAAGACGGAACCAGACGCGACATCAATGGTAAGAAATGCGAATTAAGAAAAGCTGGTGAGATCGTCTGGCCTGAAGATGAAACTAAAGTTGATCTTCATTATGCTATTCCTTGTATTCACGGACCTCCAGGAGAGACCGGCGATATCCAAGGTGTTTTTGAAATGATGGGTCTCCCCTACTTAGGAGCCAACCCAGAATCAAGTCGACTGTGCTTTAATAAAGTTTCAACCAAGCTATGGCTTGATGCACTTGAAGTGCCAAACACGCCGTATTTGTTTTTATCTGAGCTTAGTGATGAAGCCATCGAAAAGACTACCGCGTTTTTCAAAAAAACTTCTGGCGATATTTTCATCAAAGCAGCTAGCCAAGGAAGCAGTGTTGGCTGCTATCACGTCACGAGTGAAGCCGATATTAAAAAGTACCTTGAAGAAGCCTTTAACTACTCTGCTTACGTTTTGATTGAACAAACTGTTATTGGTAGAGAGCTTGAAGTTGCTGTTTATGAATACGAAGGAGAGCTTCAATGTAGTGCCCCTGGAGAAATTATTTGTCCGTCTAAATTCTATTCTTATGAAGAAAAATATTCTGACAATAGCAAGACCTTAACTCTTCCCTTGGCAGAGAACCTAGATGCTAAAGTAGTTGAACAAATTAAATACTACGCGATGAAGGCTTTCAGAGGATTAAAACTAAAAGACCTAGCTCGTATAGATTTCTTTTATACAGATGACGGAAAAATTTATCTTAATGAACCCAATACATTTCCAGGCCATACAAAGATTTCCATGTTTCCAATGATGATGAAACAAAACGGCCACAACTATAAAACTTTTTTAGAATACTTAATCGCGCACCATGCGAGGAACTTATGAAATTAGATCTCATTAACTCTCAAGCTGAAAAGCATGCCAATGATCGTTTGGCCCATTTTTATGGTCAAAACCTTATCCCGGCAGAGAAAAAAGCCTACCTCACCAATCTTGAAAAAAGTGAAGGGCCTTATATGGCGATTGAGGGGCAGGATGGTCAAACGCAATTTATGATGGATGCTGCCAGCCAGATCGCAACTCTTGGTCTTGGCTTTAACCCTTCAGTCTTTATGGGTGTGGCACATTTTCTAGAAGCCTGGACAAACAACCCACACACAAAAACGTTTAAACAAATCCATAAAGCTCTTAATAAATTCTTAAAAAGAAAAACAAATTGGGAAAATCTTTTTGTGAACTACGTTAAC
>PCUW01000064.1:1570-8092 GCA_002787775.1 Bdellovibrionales bacterium CG12_big_fil_rev_8_21_14_0_65_38_15 | reverse complement strand
AACTGGGCCGGAAATATTATTGGTACAAATATTTCATACGATGCCATGGTTAAACTCTATTTTAACTTCCCATCAAATCAAGAACCGATTCCAATTCTTAATGCTAACAGTGGTGGAAACCAAGTCAGTACATACTGTCACGATGTTCAGCTCTATGGATTAAGTGATGGACCATTGTTTCCAAGGCTTGAGCTTATTCCACAGCATTTTAGCTTATGGGATTTTTCAGATACACGTTTTGCTGACATTAACCCAACTGATGGCAAGTCAGATATTAACCAAACGATTATTGATCGATTACAAACAGAATATAATGTTAGCTTTGCTACACAGGTCTTTAATATTATCAGCTTAAATACAAGACCAAACACTGGGAATGCACAAATCCCAGCCTCAACACCTGGCGGATTTTTTATGGTTCCTTGGATTAGTCCAACTACCGGTCGTGGTTTCTGCCCAAAACAGGCTGATTACAATGGCACGAACCCAGTATTCAAAGTCATTAAGGATTATGTTGGCGTTGATACCGAAGGTCTTTATATCGCGCTTAAACAGCCTGAGCTTCTAACTCTACCTGATGGCTCTACCACTGAAGCACCATCATCGTTTCTCTTTATTAGAGAAAATCTTCTAAAACAAATTTGGTTCTATAATGAAAATAATCAGATTCTGATTCCAAATGAAGTCACTGCTGGTCAAAAAACAATTCACTTCTACTGGCCTGCAGATACACAAGACCCATATACCAAAAAAGATTATCAGCGTATTTTCACCATTCGTGGCGCTAACGATCTTAACAATGCTGGATCAAACCAAATACCGACAACGATATCGCCATCTGATAAACGTCTAGGTTGTATTCCTGCTCTTAATTAGAAAAAATTCTTTTTGACGATGTCCCAAGTTGGAGAAAGATTTGCTCCAAAGAAATAGATAATGACACCAACTCGAATAGCACTCATAAAAGACAAGCGCCAAAAGAATCGAACCATCCTCATCATGGCGCCTGACTCTAAATTCTTTGCACGATGAAGCTTTTTAAAGATAAACCCAATAAAGAAAAGAAGAAGATTGAAGACAAAAAAAGCTGCAAGCTTCTTTTTATCATTGATAATATTGGCGGCTTTTTGCAAGGCTTGTTCGTCGCGCATAAGATCATCTAGAAAATCAATAAACTTTGGAGTACTCACAATGGGCTTGCCATCAAGTTTTTTTCTAAGGTGCTCTTTAGTCGTCTCAGGAGATTCACTACGATATGGAGCAAGGATTTCATCGATATTAAAGACAATAGTTTTTTGAGTGGTGCTATCAGAGCTTGTAGGATCAGCAAGATTTAATAATTTTTCCTGTGCATCCTGAGTCGCTTTTTCTAACTCAATCCTATCACGCTCCATTTGCTTCATGAGCGCTTCAGTTTCATCTGCCAGTACAAGTTGTGTACTGGCAAAAATGAAAAGAAATAGAAAAAATTTTAAACTAAGCTTGAACACGTTTTGCGGCAGCAGCACTACCCGTTCTATCAAAAAGCAGCGCTACTGGAGCGGCCACAAATAATGATGAATAACTTCCCACAACAACTCCAACAGTCATGGCTAAGAAGAAATCATGAACGGCTGGTCCACCTGAATAGAACATTGTAAGAGCAACAAAAAGAGTCGTTGCTGAAGTTAGTAATGTTCTTGAAAGCGTATCATTAAGAGCAAGATTGATAATCTGAGCTAATGATCTTTCATCCATATTCTCATATTCACGAACACGGTCATAGATAACAACCGTATCGTTCACTGAGTAACCGATTACGGCAAGAATCGCAGCAACAGTTTGAAGCGTGAACTCAGTTCCAGTGATGGCATAAATGCCAAGAACGATAGCGACGTCATGAAAAACGGCCACAATAGCGCCTGGTGCATATTTGAATTCAAAACGAAGAGCAACGTAGATCATAATGGCCAAAAGCGCCCAGAACATGGCTTGAAAGCCTGACAAACGAAGCTGTGCACCAGCTTTAGGACCTACGATATCAACTTTAACAATTTCCATTTTATCAGCTGAGTATGCCGTCGTTAACGCTAATGAAACTTCATCAGAGACTTGATTTAGATTCGATTCATCTCCTGCAACTTTTACCAAGTACATATTATCGGCTTCATCGCCATAAGATTGAACAACAGCGTTGCCGAAGCCACCACGATTAAGAGTTGATCTTAGATCTTCAAGCTTCATTGTTTCAGCAAACTTGATTTGAAGTTCCGCTCCACCTCTAAAATCAACGCCGTATTGCATTTTAGTTGCTGCTAACCAAATAGAGACAACAACTAAAATAAACGAAATGGCCGACGTAATTTTAAAGCAGCCAGAGAAGTTAAATTTTGGATTTTTAATAATTTCAAAAAACATAGTTTTTCCTTAAATACTTAGGTCTTGGCCTTCAGTTTTATTCATATAGAGTTCAAACAGCATCTTGCCTACAAAGTAAGACGTATAAACAGTGGCCGCAATTCCGATAAGAAGAGTCACAGCGAAACCTCTAATTGGACCTGTTCCAAAGTTTAGTAGACATAAACCAGCAAGAGCAGTTGTGATGTTGGCATCAATGATCGTCCAAAAAGCAGTAGAAAAACCGTTTTCAACTGACTTGTAAAAACCGACGCCTTTTTTCATCTCTTCTCGAATTCGCTCGTAAATAATGATGTTACCATCCACCGCCATACCGACAGTTAGAGCAATACCTGCAATTCCAGGAAGCGTTAACGTTGCTTCAAGCCCAACCAGACAAGCAAGAATAATAAGAACGTTGACGATAAGAGTTAAGACAGCAATACCACCTGAAATTCTGTAGTAGATAAACATGAATAAGAAAACAATGGCTGAGCCAATGATACCTGCAATCTCAGCGCGCTTAATCGAGTCAGCACCAAGTGAAGCACCAACTGTTCTTTGTTCTAAGAAATCAAGTTGAACTGGAAGAGCACCTGCACGAAGAACAAGTGCAAGATCGCGAGCTTCTTGCATGATCTTATTAAAGCCACCTTGGCCTAATGTAATTTGAGCACGACCACCACCAATACGAGTTTGAATGGTTGGAGCAGAATAAACGTTACCATCAAGAATGATCGCTAGGTTCCTTCCAACGTTCTCGCCAGTTAGGTCTTCAAAAAGCTTAGCGCCTTGAGGTTTAAACTCAAGTGAGACGTATGGCTCATTTTTTTGTTGATCAATTAAAACACGAGCATCTTGAAGGTTATCACCGTTAATTCTCGCAGCGGCGTCAACCACATATGGAACTTCAGAAATAACTTCATTCGTTTGTGGATTAATTTTACGTTCAAAAGCAAGGATGCTTCCATCTGGAAGATCTTTTTTAAGAAACGTATTTAAATTTTCTAAGTAAGTCGAAAAGCGCTCACCTTTTTTGAAAACGATCCCCTCTGCTTTTGCTTTTTCAAGCCAAGCTGAAAGATTTGAAAAAGGCACTTCGTTGTTTACTAATTTAAATTCAAGCTTAGCTGTTTTACCAATAAGCTCTTTAGCACGATCAATATCACGTACACCTGGAAGCTGAACAACAATACGATCAGTTCCTTGAGAGACGATTTCTGGCTCAGTTACACCGAATTCATCAATACGGTTACGAATAACTTCGATCGATTTACTAACAGATTGTTCTTCAATTTTTGAACGCTCAACTTTAGTTAAAGCGTAAGTTAGAACAGGACCATTTTCATTTGTTAAGCGAAGAATACTTGGGAAATATTCACGAATCGTTTCTTTAGCCTTGTCGATAGTTGTATCGTCAGCAAGAACAATTGAATGTGAAGGATCATCTGGATCTTCAATATTAGAATCACCCATTTTGGCGGTGATACCTTGATCTTTTAAAACGAATTCAATTTTACGTGCGTAATTTGCGACTTCGTCTTTATAAACCTTTTTAAAGTCGATACCTAAAATCATATAGAGACCACCTTGAAGATCAAGGCCTAAATTGATTTTAGATTTGACTGGATAGCCTGAGTCTTCTGCAAATTTTACAAAAGTAGGCATGATCATCATGACTGAAACAACAGTCACAATTAATAAAAACGTAAAGCGGGTCCACCAGCTTCTTTTCATGGGGTCTCCTAAACTGATTCAATAAGATAAGAAATCGTAAGCCCTTGAATTATAGGGTCTGGAATAGATAACTTGCAAGCTTAGCTTTAGGAATTCTTTTTGATTTCTTCACTAGAATGAGCGTGATCATCTTGTGCTGCAACGTTTGAATCGTTGACGCCTTTAGGCAGGTTTTTATTTTCAGGTGGAATAGGATCAGGCGTATTAACCTGATCCATGAAGTCATCTTTAGCTTTTTGGAATTCGCGAATACCCTTACCAAGTCCGCGAGCAAGCTCTGGCAGCTTCTTTGGGCCGATAAAGACCAAAGCAATAAATAAAATTAATAATAGCTCACCAGTGCCCAATCCAAACATACTTTGTCCTTCTTATGCTTTCTTTGGCTCAGCTTGTTCAAAAATAGTTTTAGCAAGACCACCAATTTGAGTTCTTAAGATCTTAAACTTTACACCATTTTCGACTTCAAGAGTCACAACTTTATCAGTCATGCCATGAATTGTTCCGATGATGCCGGCTTTTGTGTAGATTTCATCGCCTTTAGAAAGTGTTTGAAGCATCTTTTGCTCTTCTTCGATTTTTCCTTTTTGTGGACGAATCACTAGAAAATAAAAAATACCGAAAATGACGATAAAAGGAACGAATGACATAATCGGGTTTTGCGCAGCAGCAGGACTAGCAGCTTCTTGAGCAAAGGCACTTGAAAAGAAAAAATCCATAAATTCCTCGGATAAAAAAAGTTCTATTTGTACTCTTCTGAGATGTAATCGTTATAGAACTTGCCATAAAACTCGTCAAACGAATCAGACTTAATGGCAGCTCGAGCACCTTGCGTCATTTGCAGATAAAAATGTAAGTTATGATAACTAATCATTTGTCCCGCCAAATACTCTCCCACTCTAAATAAATGGTGAACATAAGCTCTGGTATAGGTTGCGCAGACTTTGCACTGACAATCAGGATCAGGTGGCAGTTGATCTTCTCTAAAACGCTCTTTTTTAATATTGAGAGGGCCTTTTTTGGTTAAGAACTGACCATTTCTTGCGTTTCTGGTTGGTAAAACGCAGTCGAACATATCAAGTCCTTCCTTTATACCGTGTAGGACATCAAGCGGCTTGCCCACTCCCATTAGGTAGCGAGGCTTATTTGCCGGCATCTTTAAAACGAAGTCCTCTAGAAAAGATCTCATCTCTTCATTTTTTTCGCCAACGGATAAACCACCAATAGCTAAGCCAGGAAAGTTCATTTCTTCGAGCTTTTCCATACACTCAAGACGTAGGTCTTGGTGAAGGCCGCCTTGAACAATACCAAAAAGATGTTGATGATCTTTAAGCTCCACACTTTGACAGCGCTTGGCCCAACGAAGAGTTAATTCCATACTTGTTCTAAGTTGATCCTTGGTAGCCGGAAGAGCTGGACACTCATCAAAGGCCATAACGATATCGGAGCCAAGGGCGCGCTGAATTTGCATCGACACTTCAGGCGAGATCATATGCGAGCTGCCATCGATATGAGATTTAAAACGAACACCTTCTTCCGTCAGCTTATTCATGGCCGCAAGTGAGAAGACTTGAAATCCGCCAGAGTCAGTAAGAATTGGACGATCCCAGGCCATAAACTTGTGAAGACCACCTAAGCGCTCCACTAACTCGTGACCTGGACGCAAATAGAGATGATAGGTGTTTCCAAGAATAATCTGAGCATTCATTTCACGCAGTTCTTCTTGCCATAAAGTTTTAACTGAAGCGCGGGTTCCAACTGGCATAAAGATCGGAGTTTCAATCACTCCATGAGCTGTATGAATTGTGCCAGCTCGAGCTTTGCCACTAGTTGCTTCTAATTTAAAAAAACTCACGCTCTACCCTTTCTTAAAATCAACATGGCATCGCCATAGGAAAAGAAGCGATATTTGTTTTCGACCGCTTCTTTATAAAGACTTAATGTTTTTTCTCTTCCGATAATCGCCGACACAAGCATGATAAGGCTTGATCCTGGAAGATGGAAGTTTGTTAATAATCCATCAATACTTTTAACCTCTTTGCCTGGGTGTAAAAAGATATTGGTTTGATGCCACTTTTCGGCCTCTAGTGAGAATTGGTTGTTGTCCCAAGCGCTTTCAAGGGCACGAAGAGAAGTTGTTCCAACGGCAATTATTTTTGAAGCATTATTAATCAAGTTACGATCTTGATTTGAAATACAAAAACGCTCCGAGTGCATCTGATGATCAGTTATGGTTTCGCTTTTAACTGGTGCAAAAGTTCCCATGCCAACATGAAGAGCTAACTCAGCTCTTTGAATCCCATTTTGCTCAAATTGATTAAAGATATCTTGCGTGAAGTGCAGACCTGCAGTTGGAGCAGCAACACTTCCTACTTCTTTGGCATAAACCGTTTGATAATCAACAAGGTCTTG
>PCUW01000064.1:0-1557 GCA_002787775.1 Bdellovibrionales bacterium CG12_big_fil_rev_8_21_14_0_65_38_15 | reverse complement strand
CCTCCTCGAATATAAGGAGGAATTGGAATCTTTCCGTGCTGATTAAGAAGTTGTTCAAAATTACTTTGAAGCGCGATCGTGAAAGTTCCATCAGCTCTTGTGTCCGTGATGACGGCGATGGATTCATCAGGCATGACGATCTCAAGCCCAACAGCTTTTTTAGAGCTACTTTTAATTAAAACATGAAAATGATTTGTCTCACTTTGAAATTCAAGAAAGAAAACTTCTACACTTCCACCAGTTTTCTTTTTGGCCTTAATTCGACAAGGAAAAACTTTGGAGCGGTTAAAAACAACTGTACTGTTTTTTGGTAAAAAATTAACGATGTCTTTAAACGTTGAATGGGTAATTTTGTCAGTTTGCTCATCATAAACGAGTAAACGTGAGCCATCACGACCCGAAATGGGTCTCGAGGCAATTAACTCGGGTGGAAGTTCATATTGATAAGCTTCAAGCTTTAAATCTAGTTTCGTGTGTGTCATCATCTTATCTATGATTATGAGAAAACTTTTTGTTTTAATACCGCTTTTTGCCACAGTGTGGCAAGCTCAAGCTTTAGATTGGGGATCAAGAATCGCCAGTGAGCAGGAATGGTTAATTCAAAGCCTGACTCCACCAGTTGAAAAAAGTGAAGTTAATGCTGAAGAGATGGCGTTTATGGAAGACAGCATTTCCACAGGCCAGGCTGCAGTGCAAAAACAAGAAATCAAGAAAGTTGAAGAGACTCTGCCTAACCCGTGGGATATCAGAGATTCACAGGCTCCGGTCTTTCAACCTGCCAAAAAAAGATCTCGTTAAAATTAATTAAAAAGAGAAAAAGCTAAGACAGGATCAATTTTTTTGATCAGTCCTTCCATCGCTGCGACAAATTGATCGAGCCACTCTTTAACCACACTAAAGACGGCGTACGAAGAAACCATCCCAAGTACCATCTTTAGTAACATATCCAATTGTTCTAGCATCGGCTCGAGTCCAAGCTTTTTTAACATGGCATCAAAAAGTCCGCTCGCTTCCAACACATCTTTACCGTCATTCGTTACTACATAAAGTGGGTTCTTATTTTTTTTCACTGTACTTCCCAATTATCAATTAAAGCGGCCATATCGTTAAACTGCTTTTGCAGTCCGACAAACTCTTTCGCATTATAATCAAATACTGATTTCCTAGCTGCTTGAGTTTTTACTAATTGTGCACGATTAAAAAACGGCTCCATCACAGTTTTTGCACCAACATCGCTAGCGATAAGTGCAAGATCTTCTTCTTCTTGTTTGCGTCTTATATCAACAAGATTTGGAACGTGGGCCAGCACTTTGGGTGCGGCGACAACACCCATATCGTCGATATCCGATAGAACTTCATTCAAATGAGCAAGGCCCTTTCTAGAAAATTCATCAGGTCTAAATGGAACGATTACTCCGCTTGAAGCACAAAGACCATTGACCACTAAAAGTCCAAGAGTTGGAGGACAATCGAGAATAATAAAATCATATCTCTCTAAAAGTGCATTTTTTTCTATGAATTTTTTTAAGATCAGCTGTCTTGGAAAATTAACTCCAG
>PCUW01000053.1:8839-11230 GCA_002787775.1 Bdellovibrionales bacterium CG12_big_fil_rev_8_21_14_0_65_38_15 | reverse complement strand
AACTGCAGTTAAATTTAATCGTGGTTCAAAAATCTAAGACGAATTTTAAAAAAGTATTCCAAAGCCCGGCGAAAGTCGGGCTTTTTTTTGTCACAAAATCCAAAAACTGCCAACGATTTGAGTCACACGCTTTATCCAACTCCCTTGTCATTTAGAATGGTTAACTTTTTGTTTAGTTTGAATATTTAATATCCGATAAACTAGGACCATGATTAATAAAATATTATCGCTGTTCTTAATGATAGGTCTTTGCAGTGGCTCTTTTGCAAATGAGAACACTTGTGAAGATGATGGAGATATTTTCAACCCTTGTAGTATCAAAGACACAACACTTAGAAATTTTATTTCTAATAACTTTGCTGCGAATACATCTTGTATTGCCTCGACTGCGATGCTGGAAAGTAGTGGAGTTAAAGTTCCTAAATGCGGTGATCAAGAAGAGCAGTTATTAGATAATCGCTATCCTACAGGTGGCATATTTTTTGGGTATTATGTTGGCATGAAATCCGGAGATTTTATTCAACAATTAACAGAATCAGCCTCCACTGAAGGAGCGACCGTCAATATTGTTGTAGCATCAGGAGAGCTTGAATATTTCCATTCCATGTACGAAAAAAATGAAAAATTAAAGAACTTGATAGATAAAGGTGGAGTAAAAATTATTCCGGTTAAAGGAGTAAGAAAAGGAGCTATCAAGTGGATGCAAGATTCAATGCAATTCACCACTATGGATAAAAAAGTAGGAATACTTCAAATGTCACAAGAGGACGAAGAAGGAAGAAGTTTAGATAAGACGATTGCTTGCCAAATTGCTAAAGCATGTGACCTGCCTATAGTGCAGGAGCCTATTTCTAGTTTTGATAAATCAGTCCTAGAAGATAACCCTCAAGCGATAGGGGGTCTTAGAGCTGGAGGTAATTTAGAAGTATTACCTGGAGGGGTGATTTTAACCGGAGGGGCTTACAATGATGACAGTGGAGTTGTTGAGTTCGATCCAATGCAAAAAGAAATCATTGAAAGCATTTCAAAAAAATCAGGTCAAGATTATGTTAAAATCGATACTAATTTTTTAACCGTAGGTCATGCAGATGAGCTTTATAATTCAGTAAAGATTAGTGAAGAAGAAAGAATAAGACGTGGCTTGCCAAAAGAGTGCAACTTCTTAATCTTAGAAGCATCTCCATCTAAAGCAAAAGAGATATTGACGAGAGAGTCGTTGAGCGCTCAGGAAGGCCATTCAACATCTGACAAAGCTCCTGGTTCAGGTGTCGGATCTGGAGAAATGGCGACAGAGTCTGCATCTGCATCATCAGCTGGGGCTGCAGCTCCCATTGAGATTACAAAGAATATGGATTCTGCTAATCAACGCATTTATGATCTATTGGAAAGCGTCCAGGATTGTAAAGATTTAACTCATACTAAAATTTACGATCAAATCTCTAGAGAAAATGTCCCTATGGATTCAATTAATGCAAAAGTAAATGAATTTAAATGTTTTGGTTTAAGTGGTTTCACTGCCTCTGAAGTCCTTTTAAATGAAAATCTTAAGAATCAAAATTTTGGCGGAAGTGAGCTAACTCCTTTTTCATCTAGGCAGTATATGAATAGAGAAAGGATTTTAGATAAGGTAAGGGAGGCTAGTGGCTGTCAGTCACCACCTATTCTAGAAGTGCCTGCTATGGTTGACGGTGGAGATTTTATTCTGCCAGATCAAGTTAATGGCGTAACAATAAATGGTAAGAATGATGGATCAGGTTCATCATTTTTGACTCCGTCTACATTTTATGGACCCTTTGATAATTATTTAAAGGATCAGCTTGATTCATTTGGTGTAAAAACAACTCAAGTTCAGGATATTGAATATCATATCACTAAAGGGGAAGTTCACTGCGGATCCAATAGCGCTTTGGTCTGCAAGGAGTAATCAGTCTTATTTAAAATCATAATATATTATCTGTCTTTTTTTTGGGTTACTTCGGTCCATGCAAAAGCTATAGGTCTTACCGGCGATTTTGAGTTCGAATATAAAGAGAAAAATTTTTTCGCTAAGATAAAGGTTGTAGAGGATAACTTGGGTCATAAAATGTCTTTATCGATACTTGATGGTGCAAAACCTTCTGTATGTGAATTCAGGGTTAGAGTTATTACGGCTGCCCAACCCATTAAAAAAAGAGATGGAGTCGTGATTCCTTTCGCAAAAGAGTGTCGTGAGTTTTCGAAATTTAAATTAAAGAACTTTGAATGGCAGCCAATTGTTAAATATCAAGTCGAAAAAGATAAAATAGAATCAAATATAGAAATTAAGGGATTAGATAAGCCAAGAAAACTTCGTAATTTTAAAATTTTATCAGACTCAAAAGAATAGTTACCATCTTTTCATAATAACTTTTA
>PCUW01000053.1:0-8810 GCA_002787775.1 Bdellovibrionales bacterium CG12_big_fil_rev_8_21_14_0_65_38_15 | reverse complement strand
ACGATTATGCATCGTCTCGACAATTTGAATCACGCCGCGATCAACGTCTTTATTGGATTTTGCAATCTTCATATGAAATGAGTTCCAATTATTATTGTAAGCTTCAAGGCGCTTCATTAAAAAAGCATCATCATTGGTTCGAAGCACGCGTTTTTCAATCGGACCGATAAAAGACTGCCATACGAATTCAAAGTCGCTAGCGATTTCATCTGGAAGAAGTCTTGTAAAGGTAATTCCAGTAATAAGAGTCGCTCGATGAAGGGCTTGGTCAATGTCGTGCCCAAGTGCACCTGGAGCCCAGTAAGGCGTATCAATTGTAATAAGCATTTCTTCTAGAGCGTGAGTTAGCTTGGTATCAAGAACAGAAAGCTCGCTGATATCGGCATACATGGCTAGTACTGTATCTACAGTCGCTGGGCGAGTCATATCAAGGTTTGATAATGAACCACGAAGAGATCCAACGTTTTCTTCAACTCCCACGAATTCTTGATAAATAGTTCTTAGATCTTTAGAGCAGCCTTCGCCGCCGACAAGACATTTTGATTTCCAATTATCCCATCTGATGGAGAGTTTCTCGTAGGTTTTTTTGACTTCGATCATATCACTTGAAAGTGGTTCGACTTTTTTAATGAGAAGGTAATACTCGTTGGCCATACTCCTTAGCTGTGGAACAACATAGCGGCGAAAGCTATCACTTGGAATACGGCTATCAAGAGTATTGAAATGATAAGAGACCTTATCTTTAGGCATGAGCGGGTGTTTTGGCTGGGCCAAAACTAAGGCTGGAATAAAAAACAAAATGAAAGCGAATTTCATCCCTTTATGCTGCCACTAGTAGCTTAGGCAGGCAAGACGAGGAACGTTTTAGGCAGCAGCGCGGACGCGACGACGAGACTTAGCTTCCATATGCGCTGGAAGCTCACAGATCGTCTGAAAACGATTAATCCAAGAGTCTTCTTCAGAGTAGACATTAATATCTACGTTATGAGGCATATCAGTATGAACAAGCTCTTTTGGAAAGAGTTTGACTGGAATATCTTTAAGCTTAAATGAAAGAGTAATATGGTCTGGAAGATTGCCAGAATAGATAGCGGCTAAACAAACATAGGCGCCAACGTCACTAGCAGAAATAACAACTTCTGATCCAGCACGAATCTTTGAAACAGCTTTTAAAAATTTTGTGGCATGTTTTTTCACATCATGACTTTCAAGGTTTCTAAAGCGACATAATTGTTCGCGGTCACGTCGAGATAGCTCACGTTTTTCATGACTTGCAAGACCTAGAGGAGCGAACTCACTCATTAGAAGATCACATAAATGTGGATCTGAAATGGCCGCACTAAAACTAATGGCTTGGGGTTTTCCGTTATGATGCAGTTCAATTTCACAGCGTTGTTTTTTCGCCACGTTAGCCCCCAAAGAATTGTGAAGAGTTCTTTAACAGTAACCCTGTCGGCAAGATGGTCAAAATTGTTGAGGAGAAGGGATAGATTAAATTGATAAAGTACTGAAAAAACAGAAAGGGGCCTAAGCCCCTTTTTGTTTAGTTTATCTTTGAAACTGACAACCCTAGTTGCCACTGTTCGATTTGGTGGCTTTCAGCGGCCTTGCCAGCTATAAGCTCGCTAGCTAGCGTTTCACCACAAATATAGTCTTTATGCTCGCTGATGGCCTTTTCAAGCTCGCCATCGCACTCATATTGAACGCTTACACGATCATCAACTTTTAGCCCGATATCCTTTCTTGTTTTTTGAATACGATTCACAACTTCACGAGCTAAGCCCTCACGAATGAGCGAATCATCAAGCTTACAATCAAGATCAATGGAGATCAGACGATTTGATAGAGCTGATGTTCCAGGTTTTGCTTCTCTAAAAATTAAGAAGTCATCACTGACAAATTTTTGTCCTTGGATTTCAAGCTCACCATTTTGCTCTAGCTTTTCCAGATCAGAAGCTCCTAGGCCTTGAATCGCTTTCATATAACGACCCATCTCTTTACCAAGACGTTTACCTAAGACAGGAAGATTTGGTTTCGCATAAAGATTAATGAACTTAGCTTCGTCCGTTTCGTAGACGATCTCTTTAACGTTCAGTTCGCCTTTGATGTATTCTTCAAGCTTTCTGATTTCATCAAGAAGTGCTTTGTCTTTATGGATTACACTTAAGCGGCGAAGAGGTGTCTTCACTTTGATATTTTCTTGAACGCGCTTTTGACGGCCAAGAAGAATAAGCTGCTGCATTCTACCAACGGCATCTTCAAGTGAAGGCTTAATGAGTTCTTCATTGGCGACAGGGTAGTCACAAAGATGAACTGATTCTGGTTGAGAGTGACCTGCAAAAGCTGAAAGCTGCTGATAAACATGCTCTGAAAGAAATGGTGCAAAGGGTGCCATGGCAATCGAGAGTTCACGAACAGCAGTATATAAAGTTGAGAACGCTTTTTTCTTATCGTCAGTTAAACCTTCACCCCAGAAACGATTTCTATTAAGGCGAATATACCAATTAGTTAAATCTTCGATGAAGTTAAACAGCGCCGGCACAACATTGTAGAGATGATAAGCTTCCATCTCTTTAGCGATATTCTTCTTAAGCGTTTGAAGATTTGATAAAAGCCATTGGTCAGTAATGTTATCACTTAAAATAAAATGATCTTTAGCATTCCAGTTATCAACACCGGCATATGTATGAAGAAACTTAAATGAGTTCATCCAAGGCAGTAGTGCCTTACGTACCATCTCTTTCACACCAGCATCAGAAAAACGCTGTTCTTCAGCTTTAACAAGTCCTGAGTTGATAAGATAAAGGCGTAGAGCATCGGCACCATAAGTTTCCATCAGCTCATCTGGAGCTGTGTAGTTCTTAAGACGCTTACTCATTTTTTTGCCGTCTTCGGCCATCACGATACCGTTAACGATGACGTTTTTAAACGCAGGCTTATCAAAAAGCGCTGTCGATAAAATAGTTAGTGTGTAGAACCAACCACGAGTTTGATCGAGTCCTTCAGCAATAAACTCAGCTGGAAAGCCTTGATCAAAGAGTTCTTTGTTTTCAAAAGGGTAGTGAAGTTGAGCGTATGGCATCGAACCACTTTCAAACCAACAATCCAGAACTTCTGTAATGCGTTTATAAGTTCCAGCTTCGCCGTCGACTTTAAATTCGATATTATCAACGTGCTCTCGGTGAAGATCACTGACTTTAACACCGGAGAGTTTATCTAGCTCTTCAATCGAGCCAACGCATTTAAAGTTTCCAGACTCTTCGTTGTGCCAAATTGGAAGTGGGGTTCCCCAAACGCGGTTTCTAGAAATAGACCAGTCGCGAGCACCTTCTAACCATTTACCAAAACGTCCGTTTTGAAGATGATCTGGAACCCAGTTGATCTGTTTATTGGAAGCGAGCAAGCGATCTTTAATTTTTTCAACACTCACATACCAAGATGGAATGGCTTTATAGATAAGTGGAGTGTCTGAACGATAACAAAAAGGATAGCTGTGAACGAGCACACCTTGCTCAAACATTTTACCAGCTTCTTTAAGATCTTTCATGATCTGCTTATCAGCTTCTTTAACTTGAATACCCTGATAAGGTGGAACTTCTTTTGTGAATTTACCAGCATCATCAACTGGACAAACAATTGACGTGATTCCAGCTTCTTTCATAATTCGATTATCGTCTTCACCAAAACCAGGTGCTGTGTGAACGATACCAGTACCTGCATCAGTACTGACGTAGTTATCATTTAAAATTACGAAACAGCCATTGTCGGCTTCATTGGCAAAGAATGGGAACAAGGGCTCGTAGCGTTTGCCTTTAAGCGTGCTGCCTTTGAATTCCTCTAAAACTTTCATCTCGCGTTTTTTGCTATATGACTCAAGACGATCTTTAGCGAGAATGAGCTTTTCACCAGCTTCTTCAACCAGAACGTAATCAATATCAGCACCAGCACAAAGAGCTAAGTTCGATGGAAGTGTCCAAGGAGTTGTTGTCCAAGCTAGGACATATTTATCTTCATCTTTAAGTTTGAATTTAACAGTGACAGCAGGATCTTGAACGTCTTGATAATTTTGTCCGGCCTCAAAGTTCGATAGAACTGTTCCAAGAGCGGTCGAAAAAGGAACAACACGAGTCCCTTGATAAACTAAATTCTTTTCCCAAAGCTGTTTGAAAACCCACCAAACAGATTCCATGAACGTGACGTCCATCGTTTTGTAATCATTTTTAAAATCAACCCAACGGCCGATACGAGTAACAGTTTTTTCCCATTCGTTAACATAACGATCAACGATGGAGCGACATTCGTCGTTGTAACCTTTTACGCCTAATTTTTTAACCGCGTCTTGCGCCGACATGCCAAGTTTCTTATCAATCTCATGTTCAACTGGAAGACCATGACAGTCCCAACCAAAGCGACGTGAAACATAACGACCTTTCATCGTAAAATAACGAGGAATAATATCTTTAAGAGTTGAAGCTAAAAGGTGACCGTGGTGAGGAAGGCCTGTGGCAAATGGAGGGCCATCATAAAAAATATAGGGCTGTTTGGTTTTAGTTTGCTCGAGTGACTTTTTGAAAATGTCCTTTTCACGCCACAGCTTTAAAACTTCATGTTCAGTTTCAACAAATGAAAAACCTGATTCTGTATTCTCGCTCACTTCACTACTCCCAGAGGGCCATACTCAAGCCAATGTTGGACCAAGGGATTCTAACAGGTTAGCCGCATTTTGGCCTGTTTCTGATGCATTTTAAGGAAATTCTTTCCCCGCTAGGTCATTTACCTCAAAGCCTCAAAACAAAAGGCTGATTTATCCGATAAAAAGACATGAAATTCATTGCGATATCAATTATTTACCTAATTTCATTTGGGCTTATGGCACAAGATGAAGAAATTGAAACCAAAGAGAAGATTCTGTCTCGTCAGGATTTTTACTCAGGTCAGTCCTATTCGTTGATCGATTGGGAGAAATTGGACACTGTGCAATGGCTCGATTTTGATGAATGGAAAGATGATAGTGCGCTTAAAGATCGTGAACCAAGATGGCGAAGAAACCTCAGAGAACGTGGTCTTGTTGAGCAAGTTGGACTTGGTCTTGAGTGTGTTGGTGATTGCCAAGTTTTCCGCGGAAGTGGTTCTTCACTTTTAAGATTTAGATCAGGAATTAATGAAGGCGATGAAATCGTTACAGCTAAAGATTCGTACGCTTGGATATTTCTTATGGATGGAACCATGCTTAGGGTTTCACCCAATACATCGATTTCGTTTAAAGAAATTAATATCTCTGCCAAAGTTGTTTTTCATCATGCCAGGTTGAATTATGGTCATGCGCTTTGGATATCAAGACAAACTCAAACGTTTGAGCCAAATAATTTAAAAGAAACGGATCCACTTTTTTTGCCGTTAAATTATTTTGAAGCGAATTTGTTTTCAGAAGTTCCAAAAGTGAATGATGCAAAATTCTATGTTGATGTTGAGCGTACGCCTATTATTCAAATGCAATATGAAAGACTCAATAAATTAATTGAAGAAAATAATCAATGGCATAAAGGTAAAGAAACAGTTTTGTTCTTAGTGATGCAAAATGGAACTGTTGTTTCGAAAAATCCTATTTTAGAAGCTATTTCACTAAGTGGAAATGAAAGTTTTGTCAAAAACAGAACGATGAAGGAAATTGGACTTAAAGACGATAGAGAAACGTCGGCGACAGCTTATATGCGTGGTTTTGATAATACTAGCTCTGAGAATATGGATACGGGAACTTGGTATCGTTTTGATCAACGAGGTCGTGAATTTTCAAAAGCGGAAGATGAACTTCAATTTGCTATGGCCGAATATATAACTCTTCGTATACCGACAATCTATGTCGCAAGAGAATTAATGTTAGCTCAGCGTAGTCAGTTTATTTACCAAGAGAAAACGAGACTTCAATTGGCGGCTGAAAATGGTTACAGGTTATGGTCAGGAGACTTAGAGTCTGGAGAGATTGAAAGTAGAGCAAAATTCATGCTTGAATATTCAAGACGTTCAGAGACAACTCAACTGATCGAAACAGATAAATTTAATCGCATTATGACAGCAAAGGGAGAAAAAATTCCTTCTGAGAAGTGGAGTGATGCTTTCTACTTAAAAGCTATTGATGCTTACGCCCTTGCTCCAGTATCAACTAAAACAGAATCTAATGAAGGCGAGATACTAAACAGTACAACAAAACCTTTATGGAAGATTATGAATGCCAGAAAAAACTTTTAAGCTCATTCTTGGAAGTCAAAGTCCAAGAAGAAAAGAACTTCTCACTCATCTTGATATACCGTTTACTATCGTAACTGCAGACTTAGATGAAGTTTCAACTCATAGCTTACCTGATGATGTTGTTAGAGATTTAGCTATTCAAAAAGGTCAGGCAGTTCTAACTCAATGTTTGAAAAATGATATTGTTGCAACACCTTTAGTCATTTCCTCTGACACTATTGTTTGTCTTGGAGATGAAATTTTTAATAAACCAAATGATGTTGATGATGCCCGAAGAATTCTTCAAACTCTTTCTGGAAAAACTCATATCGTTAGAACGGCAGTTGCCTACACTTGTCCAGATATGGAACCGTATAGTTTCATTGTTGCGACCGAAGTGACTTTTGATATCATTGCACCTGAAATTTTGGAAAGCTATCTTAAGACAGGTGACTCTCTAGATAAAGCTGGAGCCTACGGTATTCAAGGGCCGAGCTTAACTTTCATTTCAAGCATTAAAGGATCTTACTCGGCCGTGGTAGGTTTTCCTTTGTCCGATGTAGTAACTCACTTAAAGAAATTTATAGGTGATGAGTCAAAGAATTGGCGTGAAAGATTTATCAAATAAATTAACTTTTCAGGTCAAGGTTAAGCCTGCCAGTCGAAGTGAATCTATTGAGAAAGATGAGCAAGGTATAATTGTTGTTAAAATTCGCGCAAAACCAGTTGATGGTGAGGCCAATAAAGCGGTTATAGAAGCCTTAAGTCACTATTTTAAAATAGCAAAATCCAAGATAACCCTTGAATCCGGACCAAAATCAAAATTAAAACGCTTTGCCATCTCGTTTCATGAAAGTCATGATGATAAAGAGAAAAGATTAACTATCGAGAATTTTCTAAATGATTAAATCCTTAGTATTTTTAACATTTTTCACTTCATTGGTATTTGCTCAAACGCAGGTTCCTGATGATGGAAATGCTGAAAGTTCTGCTATTCAAAGCAAGATCAAAGAACTTCAAGATCTTAAGCCAGATCAATTTTCACAAAACGTTGAAAGTTTAAGAGCTCTTCTTGATCGCTACTTTGATAATAAAAAGAAAGTTTGTAACGGTGAATACTCAACCATGGTTTTAGGCGATGTAGGCGAGTTAGGTAAGACGGCTGACGAAGGCCGTAAACTATCTAAAGACGAGAGAAAAGTTTGTTTTAGAGAGATGAAAAATCTTCAAGTGAATTATATAAACGCGATTTATGAAGCTAGAAGAAAATACGTCTTATGGTTGCAAGAAAAGCAACTTGATGAATTAGGAAAAGTCAGAGACGAAGCCATTAAGCGCTTGCAAACTAATTTCGCTCGCTACTTAGATTAGTCGTTCGCCATTTCAGTCAAATCTACACTTTTATTACCAGCTGCCTTTAAAGGACGAAGGCTTTTAACACGTGTAAATGACTTGCGTGGACGAAGGCTAAGCTTCTTCAGTGACATAGGTTTAACTTGAAGGGTTGGTATACCCTCAAAAGTTACTGTGTCCAATTGAATGGACTTTTTTTCTAAAGTCTTCATGATGACTCCCAAAGTTAAACTTTGAATTCTTTCAAGCTTAACCTTCCGGGAGTAGAGCCTATAGAAATAGACTCATTTTGGGAAGGCGCCTTACTCGTATGACAAAGCGGCCAATAGCGTCTCCTTTTAGGGGACTAAAAAGTACCAACTCTCTTCGGCTAGAAGATTAGTCGACCTTAGCGGGACAATACCCGGTTAATTGCAATAATAACACGACCCGAAAATATTTCCATACTAGGTAAAAGTGGATGGTTTTCCCTACATGGTGCACAATTGTAACTAGTTGAAATTGAGGGCATTCTAAATCGTAATCAACGATAAACCCTCGATTTTTTAATGGAGTTTGTTCATGACATTTGCCCCATTTGTGTTGGCACTGACACTCATTTTATCGCTTACAAGCTGCGGTGGTATTCAAAAAATGGCTGTCGGTACTACTGCCGGACTCCTTTTTGATGCTGCTTATGAGATGGAAACTGAGCCAGATTGGGATCATTTAAAAGAAAGTGTAGGGCCAAATCTTAAAGTGGTCGAAGGACTTTATTCTTTATCTCCTGAAGATGATGATCTTTTAGTTGCGCTCGTAAAAGGTTACACGGCTTATGCGTTTGCTATTCATGAGACAGAAGCACTCGCAGATCAGTACAGTGATAAATCAAAATCAATTTCACTTTCAAAGGCACAGCATTTCTATTCGCGCGCTATTGAGTACGGACTAGAGTACTTTGTCGAACAGGGAATTACTTGGGATCAACTTGTAAAATCTCCTCGAGAAGAAGGTGGCGTTGAAGGTTTACTCTCAAAGAAACTATCAAGTGACAAAAGAACTCATGAGGCCGTCGCTTTTTTTGCGCAAGCGATGGGTGGATTAATCAATCTTAAAAAAGATGACATGACTTTAGTGGCCCAACTCGGAATTGTTAAAGGAATGTTTGATTGGGTTTGCAAAGAAGATCCAAATATCAATCACGGTGCCTGTCAATTATTCTATGCTGCTTACGAAGCAGGTCGTCCTCGTAT
>PCUW01000068.1 GCA_002787775.1 Bdellovibrionales bacterium CG12_big_fil_rev_8_21_14_0_65_38_15 | reverse complement strand
CTCCAGTTTCTCTTAAGCTTAGGCATCACTGAGGTGTCAGTATGAACTGTCGCGATATTTTTTTGATATTCAAACGGAGAAAGTAATTCTTTTTGAAGTGGGGTTGGATCTTTTAACATCTTTCGAGTTTCATCAGCATGGCTGGCAAAAACGACGAAGTCATACTCTGCCTCACCGCTGCGACTTCTTATCCTAACCTTCTCGCCCATTTTAGCCACAGATTCTACTGGATCAGCAACGCGAATATTGTCTTTAAATGGTGCAATCAGTTTATCTCTATATGACCAAGAGCGATCCTTTGGAGTCTTCCATTGGTACTGCGAGTTCACTCCCATCAGTCCATGATTTTGCATAAAACGAACAAGAGACTTTACAGGAAAGGCTCCCATTAAATCAGGTGGCGTTGACCATACAGCAGACGCCATAGGAGTTAAGAATTGTTTCATCATATCTGGATGAAATTTACGATATTTCAAATAATCAGAAACTGACATCTTATCAAATTGTTCATCGGTTAGGACTTCAAGACCTACATCAAAAAATCTTTTGATCTGTAAAAGCATTTTGATAAACTTAGGATTAAAGATATTTTTTCTTTGAGCAAATAATCCGTTTAAAGAAGATCCATTATATTCAAGATTGATTTGAGGGATCGCAACAGAAAAGCCCATATCTGTATCAACATATTCTTGATCAATGGCGCTAAAAAGTTTTAATAGGTTTGGATAAGTCACTTCATTAAAAACCATAAAACCTGTATCAAGCTTAATCATTTCCTTTTCACCAGTTTCTTCAGGTGAAAGAAAAATAGTATTAGTGTGACCACCAATATATTCATTCTTTTCGTAAATGGTTAGATCATATTTATCTTGCATAAAATGAGCGATCCCCATTCCAGCAACACCAGTACCTATGATGGCCATTTTTTGCTTCATCTATTTACTCCAAAGATAATGAGTCACTGTCCACTCATTACCTCCTCTATAGGCCCACAATTCCTCACAGGCCATGTAGAAGACTCTCCAATAATGGAACCACTTAACCGCTTCAGCCGGACCGTAGTGCCCTTTAAAAACGTCAAGGATTTGTTCCTTGTTTTCATCCATCTTATCCAGCCAACCGCGAGCTGTTTTAGCGTAATGAACGCCATTTTCAACCCAATGTCTTTGCACCTTGAGATGATCTTGAAAATAATAAAACAGATGTTCACTTGGCATGATGCCGCCGCTAAAGAAGTACTTACTCATCCAATCTGTTGAATCTTTGACTTCGAATTTATAGGCGGTTGTTCTATGGGTAAAAATATGGACAAAAAGCTTTCCATCATCTTTTAACCAAGATGAAATATTTTCTAATAATTTAGAATAATTTCTAACGTGCTCGAACATTTCAACTGATACGACACGATCAAATTTTTTATCAAGTTTTAAAGCATTCACATCACAAGTGATGACCTCAATATTTTTGATACCAAGTCGTGCTGCTTTTGAATCGATGAATTCTTTTTGAGTTTTTGAATTTGACACGACAGTTACAGTGCCGCTTGGATTGGCTTTAGCTAGTGCAAAAGAAATACTTCCCCAGCCACAGCCTAATTCTAAAATATCTTGTCCGTCTTTAATCTGCGCGCGCTCGACAGTTAAAGCCAGCATTTCATCTTCTGCTTCATCAAGATTTTTTGCTTTATCCCAATGGCAGCAAGAATATTTTAAATTCTTACCAAGACTTAATAAAAAGAAATCTGTCGGCACTTGGTAATGCTGATCATTGGCTTTATCGGTTTCAATCGCTATCGGACTATTTTTTAATTCATCAACTAAGGCCAAACGCTTTTTTTCAGCTAACTCTACTGTTGGTGCGATCTCATCTTTTAGGCGCTGGCCAATAAGATTTTTAATACCAGCTCTAATGATGGCGTCAGGTAAAATTCCTTTAGCGAGAAGACTATCAATCATGATCTAAATCCTTATCTAGGAAATGGCACGAGAACACGAGTCTGGGACTCATACGCAGGCCATTCGGGATGATTTTTGTACTTATTTTCTAACATAGGGACACCGGATACTTTGAGTAAAAGGAATGTCAAAAAGACTGGCCCGATGAGTCCTAAATAGCCATGCTGTGCGCTAAGAGCAACAATAGCAACGCCGAACCAAAAGACGATTTCACCGAAGTAGTTAGGGTGTCTTGAGTATTTCCATAACCCAATGCGACAAAACTTACCAGGCTTTGGAGTCATCTTTTGAAAAGTAGCCATCTGGCTATCGGCCACACTTTCAGTAACCAGACCAGAAATGGCAATAATTCCACCAATGATCGAAATCAAATCAATTGCAGATTCAGAAGAGAGCATTACGACGATGATAGGAGCAGCAACGATAAGACAAAGCAGCATTTGGACCATATAGACTCTAAAATAAGCATTGATCCAATAATGACCCTTCCAGTCTTTTGAAAGCTCTTGGTAGCGAGGATCAACACCTTTTTTCTTATTTCTACCGTGCAGATAAATAGCGAGTCTAAGACTCCAAGCAAATACCAAAGCTGCGACTAAATATTGAAGCCAACCTAGTTGATTAAATGAAGTTAAAGCGAAGCTAAAAAACAGCCAGCTAAAGGCCGGTCCCCAGCCTACATCGATGAAACTTATGTCTTTTTTGAAATAAGCCACCACGAAAAAACCCGTAAAGAAAAGCCAAATTAAAACTAATGAAACCATATTGAACCTTTGTAGTGAGGTATCATAATAGATAAGCATGAGAGTGCCATCTAGCACTGTACTACAAATATTCTTAGACAAAACCTATACGTTTATAATGCTTTCACCACACAATCTTAACTAAAGCTTAACGACCCTTTTGAGACCTAAAGGACGATAATAAGTGCAAGAGGAAACAATGAAATTAATATTTAAAACTCTTCAGCTCTTAACGTCACTAGGTTGGAAAATTGTTCAAACTTTTAATAGTGAAAAAATGCCTTCACTTTTAGAAGAAAGAACAAACTACAGCTGGCAATTACTCAACGATTAATTGAGTTCCAATTTATTGGCTCAATATCATGTTGAATCAAGTATTCATTCGTCTTTGAAAAATGCTGACATCCAAAAAAACCACGATAACTCGATAATGGTGAAGGATGCACAGACTTTAGAACAAAATGTTTTTCTTCACAGACTTGACTGGCTTTCTTTTGAGCAGGACTGCCCCAAAGTAAGAAGACAATATTTTTCTTTAGATTCAACTTTTTAATAATTTCCGTCGTAAACTCTTCCCACCCTTTTTTCTGATGAGAACCAGCTTTAGATTTTTCAACAGTTAAGACATTATTTAAAAGTAGAACTCCTTGTGAAGCCCAAGAAGAAAGATCACCATCTTTTGGAATTTGTAGAGCTAAATCAGATTCGAGTTCTTTATAAATATTTTTTAAAGATGGTGGAATTTTAACTCCCTCTTGAACAGAGAAACTAAGTCCGTGAGCCTGACCTTCTCCGTGATAAGGATCTTGTCCCAGGATAACAACTTTAACGTTATTTGGAGAGCAGTATTCTAAGGCTTTAAAAACATCTGTTTGTAATGGGTAAATAGTTTTATTTTTATATTCTTTGCTTAGAAAAAGTTCTAGTTCATCTCGCCTCTTAGACTTAAGAAAATCCTGGAGTTCATTAGACCATGATTTAGGAAGTTGATTGAATATTTTCATGAAATTAAGAATGCAAACTTAAGGCTTAAAGGTCAACTCTTCTTTAACTGGAAGATTAGTTTTCTCATCAACTTCTTTGTTACCTTTAATGACGATACGCTCTTGATTAATATCCATATCTATTGTCCAAGCGGAGCCATAGACATAAGCAATGGCAGCTTCTTTATCACTTTTATTATACTTAGCCAGATCAAAAACTATAAGTTCTTGACCATGAGCTCCCCCCGTCCACACGGTTACTAAAAAAGGCTGATCTTTATTTTTAAACTTTACTAAACCAGACTTTAAAAGTTTTTGTGTCACAAGATCCGCTTGATAGCTTAAAAGATTCTTTTTGTTCTTAACGACTTTTACAGTTGTTAAAAAATCCTTTTGAGATGTTTCAATTAATACGTTTTCATCGACACTTCCGACTCTAAAGTCTTCAGCCGAAGCGACATTTAAGATAAATAGTAAAAGGTATATTAAGTTTTTCATCATTTTATTCAGTTAGACATTTAGCCTGTGCTTCAACATCATTTCCTGCAGCCTGATAACAACGTCTACAGGAGTGCACACCTTGGATATAGGCCGAAGCACGATCTTGATCGTATGAAATAACCGCTTTTTCCCAGTCTTCCATTCTATCGTTGTAAACTTGATCATGCATACGACGAATACGTGCTGATGACGGTGCCTTTAAAAGATAATTTATATAATAGAATATTGATTCAACTTGCATGTCTGGATCAGTACTCATCTCTTTAAAGATTCTTGTATTTTGAGTACGATTCCCGCTTGCTGGCACAGATGACAATGGAAGCTGTCCTGAATCTCTAAGGCTTAGAAAAGTTGTTCGGGTAAATTGACCTAAGCCATGTGCCGTCGATCTAGGACGACCTTGTCGACCACTGACCTGACAAAAAGAATAATTTAAACTATGAGGATCAAAATTTGTTGAAGATGTTTCTCTTTTAATAATACAAACCGCTAAGCTTGCATCAAATTGAGGGTGAATACTTTTAGGATCGTTCACTCTTTTTCTAAAGTAAGCACTATCTAAATTTCCACCACCATTTTGGTCTAAAAATTTTCGACAGTTCGTTTCATAATTTGAGTAATCAATTCTAGAGACTTCATCATCATTTAACTGTTGCTCCATAAAAGATCGAATAATTAGAGCATCTTTGCCTGAGGCTCTTGCGCATGAATCAACGAGTCCATCAAGTCGGATTTTATTTGAAATGACTTGTGCCTTATTAACAATAATCTTTGCTCGATCCTTTCGGCTTATATCTTTCCACATAGAGTTATCACGATACCAATTTCTAAGAGCGTTAGCGCAGCTTCTCTGACTTGATGTACGAGTAACAAGACTGGCAAGTGTAGTATAAGAATCTCTATTGCTAGGACGATTCGGTTCACTAGGTAGCTGAGGAATGATTGTTTCAGTCACTTCAACTTGGCATTCAGGTACTACAGGTGTCAAAGACGAAATAACTTGATTTTGGATATCTTGAGGATTAACGAGTCTTGCTACATCCCCTTCACTTGCACCACGGTTAAACCATTTTTTTGCCACGTATACAGTTTTGACAGGACGCTCTTCCCTTCCATTAACTGATAGGACTTGAATCGCAACCCCTTGAGGCCACCATCTAGGATCTTGATTTTCGACTCTTCGAATAACGGTTAAGTTGCCATTTCTTGAAGCAGGTACAACCTTGTCCGAACGAAAGTTCTTAGCAACAGTAAGAACGTCTATTGATTTTTCCAGTACATAAATATCGCTGTTATCTGCACTAATGGCCGAGCTCATTAAATAGCTTATTAATGTTAGGCAGGTCGTTATTTTTATTAGGTTTCTAATCATCAACTATTTATCGGTATTTTATCGAAAAGCTGAACTTTTAGTGCCAAATAGCTGAAAACTGGATAAGATAAGTCTATGAATACATTTAAAGGACATATTCTTCTCCAACGCATCTTCGATATAGGTGCAGAAATCGACTTGGCTAAAGCCGCTTCTCTTTTGTCTGCCAATGGACTTGCCGAGCAATTTAAACTTCGAAGAAGTTCTAGAAATATTATTATCGACGAAGCTCCCCTATCTATTTCACTAGGTGATTGGGAGCACGAACATCTTGGTAAAGTATTAAGTATCCAGACACTTGGAAAACTTTGGGTCTTTGGTGCTTTTTCATTAACTTTTAAAATTTCGATTGATGAAGAAACACCAATTGATCAGATCAAGGCATTGGCCAACTATCTTGAAAATGAAGATGAAATTAGCATTATTGCTGTTGAAAAAGCTCAGCAAGTGATTGCTGATATGTCTGCGGCGATTAAGCAACCTGGTATCTGGAATCAATTTGAAGATTATATCATCTACATGCGAGACCCTAAGGGCGCGCAAACACCTCAAGAACTTTTAGAATCGGACCATTTCTTTCAGCTTCTTTTAACTGAAACAGAAGTCCAATTATCGAATCAAATGAAAGACGCTATTAGAGCAAACTTCTTTCAATATTCAAAAGACGATTATGTTGTTATTGATTGGAACGCCGCTTATATATGCGCTACAGCTGCTGATGCTCAAGACATGGCCGATGTTGCTGAATTTGCACTTTGCCAGGTTTTAGAAATGCGCTACTACGACGAAATGCTTGATAAAAAACTAGGCAATCTTTATAAATCCATTCAAGGAAGTAAACCTTCTATTTTTTCTAATAGCTATTCACATCATGCTCACGACGCTGCGTTGATTTATATTGAAATAAGTGAGGTGATTGAGAAAATAGAAAATACCCTCAAAGTGATTGGGGATTTTTACTATGCCAAGATCTTTAGAGCTGCCAGTGAGCGTTTTAGAGTCAAAGACTGGCAAGCTTCAGTTGACCAAAAACTTAAAAACCTTGCTGATGTCTCAAGTCTTTTCCAAGCCGAAACAAATGAGAAAAGAAATCAATTGATGGAAGCAATCATTATTATATTAATTGCGATCGAGGTCGTTCCTTTATTATGGGATAAGTTTAGCCCGTATTTTTTAAAGTGATGTATGTCTGATCAAGGCTTAGGACTTACTTATAATAAACTTGAAGAACAACTTTCAAAAAATGGTTTTTCAAAATCATTTGCCGAACTTATTTTTAAAAAGGCTTATCGAAGACCAACTTTTAAAGGCTGGGAAGATGGCCGAATGTCTCCTAAACTTTTATCTTTTCTAGAGCAACTGGATTGGAAACGCCCAACAATTCTTCAAACACATCAATCCAGCGATGACACCATAAAGTTTCTGTTCGGTCTTAAAGATCATCGTAGTGTTGAAACGGTTCTTATTCCCTTCTACAGAAAAGATACGGTCTGTCTTTCAAGTCAAGTAGGCTGCGCTATGGGATGTCGTTTTTGTCATACAGGTACGCAGGGCTTATCAAGGAGCCTGACAACTTCAGAAATCGTTGGGCAATACTTAGCAGCATGGGACTGGGCGTATCATAAAAGAATGAATGGAACTAAAGCTCCCAATATTGTTTTTATGGGACAAGGTGAACCACTACATAACTTTGATCAATTAAAAGAATCGATCGATCTCATAACGGATCCAAGAGGACTCGATCTTTCTCATCGTATGATTACAGTTTCAACCGCTGGTTATCTGCCAGGGCTAAAAAGATTTAGTGAGCTTGGTGGAGTAAATCTTGCTATCTCTCTTCATAGCGCCATTGAGGAAAAAAGAAGAGAGCTCATTCCGATATCTAAGAACTGGCCTATAGAATCACTAATGAAAGAGATCGATCAAATCAAGCTTGGCCGAAAACAAGTCATCCTGTACGAAATTATGCTTGCTGAAGATTTTAATGATAGCAAGGAAGACGCTCTAGCCTTATCCAAGCTGCTTAAGAATCGTCCACATATGGCTAACTTAATCCCGTTTAACCCTTATCCTGGTTCGCCGTGGAAACGTCCAAATGACCAAAAAATTGAGGCGTTTAAGTCACAACTAGTTGAATTTGGTATAAGAACAACTATTAGAAAAACAAAAGGCGACAACATTATGGCAGCTTGTGGACAGCTCAAAACCTAAGCCAAACAGTCCAATTTACAACGTTTTCGCCTAACTTCTGTCTTGTTTAGTCAATAGATTGTCACCCTAGGAGTCTGATTAAGATCATAAAATACCAATAAGGTATTCATGTATAGTGAGTACCAACAGTGAGGTCATTATGAATAATAATGAAGTCCAGCTAAGAGAGAAGATGATCGAAACTCTCATAGAGCAAGAACTAGCAACCATTGATTGGGAGCTATTTCCAGAAGTCCCTGTTGATGCAACTTATGCTGAAGCCATTGTGATAGCAAAGAAAAAGCTTTATGCGGATTACTCCAAAATTGAGCTAAGAGATATATTAAGTCTTTATCATATTTTTATTGGCGATGAAGTGATTGAGAAAAATGGCATTACCTTTGTTGAAATTGACGAACTAAAAGCAAAAGCTAATTAAAGGATGGAATGGAAATTGCTCCAGTATGTGCAAATGAACTCGAACGATTAAAAGAACTTAATGAACTCAAGATTCTCGATACGGTTGAAGAATTTGATTTCGACGCCATTACTCAACTTGCTGCAAGTATTTGCCAAACTCCAATTTCACTTGTCAGTTTAATTGATACAGAAAGACAATGGTTTAAAAGCCATTTTGGTCTTGAGGCCAGACATACACCAAGGGAAATAGCTTTTTGCTCTCATGCTATTTTACAAGATGATATCTTTATCGTGGAAGATTCTAGATTAGACACAAGATTTAAAGACAATCCCCTTGCCACCAATAATCCTAATGTTATTTTTTACGCAGGCATCCCCCTCATTACAAAAAAGAATAATGCGCTTGGAACACTTTGTGTGATTGACCATCAAGCAAGGTCGTTAACACAAAATCAAATTGAATCACTAAAACTTCTTGCCAGGCAAGTCGTTGCACTATTTGAACTTCGACAAGCCAAGAATAATTTTGCAGAAGAAGTTTCAAGTAAACTTCGTTTTCTTAGTAGCATAAATCATGAAATGAGAACTCCACTCAATATTCTTAATGGTTATATAGAACTGATTGAGGACGATGCAATAACTTCGGGTGATGAAAAAACCAGAGAGTCTTGTCAGTATATTAAGACAGCATGTGATCAGCTTACTCATTTAGTTAAAGACGTCGTTGATCAAATTTCAATTGAATCTGGAATTTTAAAAGTTTATCCCAAAGAGTTTATCTTAAATAATCTCATTCATGACGCTATAAAAGAGACTCGATTAATTGCTTCAAAGAAAAATATCATCATTCAGGTTTTTTATGAGCGAATTGAAAAAGTTTTAGCCGATGAAAACAAAGTGAAGCAAATCATTCTTAATCTTCTTACAAATGCGATCAATTATGGAAATCCTGACTCCACTATTGATATTAAAATTGACCATCGTAAAGCTGAATTTATTAATATTAGAGTGACAAACTCCGGTAAAGAGATATCCCAACAAGATCGCTCTAGAATTTTTGAACGTTACTTTCGTTCAAGTGATTACGGAAATGGTATTATCCCTGGATTAGGCTTAGGTTTGCCAATTGCAAGGCATTTTGCCCGAGCTCAGGGCGGCGATCTCATTCTAGAGAGTAGTGTCAACTCTATGACGACCTTCCTTCTGTTGCTCAAACGTTAAGAAATTAATGCCATAAATTATCACTTTTTCTTAGGCATGATAGCCTACTATTAATGATATTTATTGATGACAAGGATGTCTTAACATGAAGCCATCATACTTTGCTTTGGTATGTTTATTTAGTAGTTTATTACTCGTATCAAGTTGTGGAAAAAATCCACATTTGATTGACACTATCGCCGGTGAAATTGGCGGTACTGATCCGGTCGATACAACTCCTACGCCAACACCAACACCAACGCCGACACCTACTCCTCCACCAACTGCTAAATATATTGAATTAGGACCTAGGGATTATGATCCGACTAGCGGAGAAAAACTTTCGATAGAACTTCCTTATAAAACAAAGAAAGTAAAAACAATTCCATATGGTACAAGCCAAACGAATTTAATGTGTCGAATCTTCGGTAAAGATAATTGTGTTAGAAACCGCCAAGTTCTCTTTGCGTTCGATATTCCGACCATTGGAAAAATATCAAAAATTCATGACATCAGAATTCAAGCCAATTACGTCGTCTACGGAAAATCTTTTGATACAGAGCTATTGTGTTTAAATAATATTGGAACTTGTTCAGGTAACGGAATTAAAAAGATTCCGCTTTTAGGACTTCAAAAATACGTTAAAAAGAAATGGTGGAACCCAACTTATTGGGCAGCTGGATATGAAGACGTTGTAAGGAATGATTTCTTTCAAAAAGAAATTAGAAAATCTGGATCAATAAATAACAATACTCGTCTGACCGGCATTAAAGATTTTTCTTTAAAACAACTTTTTGATCTTAATGAAAGTGATCTACTTGGACTTCTAAGAGATGAGAAAAGCTTTTGGTTTACTTTAACTGATGACACTTTTGTTCAATCTCCAAAGTTGGTAATTATTTATGAATAAAATTCTTTGTGTGGCCTTAATGCTATTTAGTCCGTTTAGCTTTGCTTTGAATTTGCAGTTGATAAATCATTCCCATAGTCCTCACTACCTTGTGACAGAAGATACGCTTTCAAAAGATTCACTTATTAATCAAAAACTTATTCTCTCCGCAAATTATCATCATCTCAATGATCCATTAGTGGCAACAAATGCTGATGGCACAACGAGAACAAGAACTATTATTGATGGCATCACCACAGTACAAATTGGAGCTGGTTGGCAGACATCGTCTCGTTTTTTAATTGGTATTGCTGCCCCATTTTCACAAGTCAGTTTCGTTGATTCTCAAACCAAAGAAAAAGGTGTTGGAGATACAAGTGTTATCGCCAAATACAGAGTCACTGCTAATAATGATCCAACGTCGATCGCCCTTATCCCTACTTTCACTCTTCCTACAGGGGATCAAAACCTTTTTTTAGGTGACGGTGGTGTTGGCCTTGGATTAAAGATGGCGATTGAGCGTGAGTTTAAACGCTTTCGAATCAATGGCAATATGGGTGTATTACGTAACCAAAACGCTCAATATCAAGAGATAGATTTTAGAAATAGATTCTTGGCCGCGCTTGGTGTTCATGTTCCAATTAATGATCGTTGGCATTGGAGTGCAGAAGCCTACACAATGCTTTCAAAGACTCGTGAGCAAAGTCCAAGTGAAGTTGTTGCAGGTATTCAATATTTAAGAAGTGATTCTCTTTCAGTCACAACAGGACTTGGTTTTGGTGGTGTTGATGGAATTACAGGTAACGATTGGCGCTTTATCGTTGGTCTAAAATGGCAACCCGCTATTTCAGGTGGAATAAAAATGATTCCACATTCACAGTCCCATTTAACGTCAAAACAAGAACAAACTTACGAACTAATAAGTGAGTTAAATTTAGAGGTTCGTTTTGATCATGATTCTGATTATTTAGATGAACAAGATAAAAAAGCGATTGAGCAAATTGCCTCTCTTATTCTTGAAAACAAATTAGCAGGAAAACTCGTTATACAAGGTCATGCCAATCGTATTGGTGAAGCAGATTATAATAAAGATCTCTCCTACCGAAGGGCCAAGGCCGTGCGTAAAGAGTTGATTCATCATGGTCTAGATCCAAAGCTTACAAAGGCAATCGGTTATGGTCAAAGCTTTCCAATTCTGTCTGAAGACCCAAGACTTGCTTTAGATATGAGTCGTCGAGTTGATTTTCTTATTCAGTAGGCTTACCTTTATTTTATGTTAAAACTTAGAAAAATTGGCCTTGCCTTAGGTGGTGGTGGTGCTCGTGGCATTGCCCATCTTGGAGTTCTAAAGCATCTTGAAGAAATTGGACTTAAGCCAGACATTCTAGCAGGAACAAGTGCCGGTGCTATCATTGCAGCCCTCTACGCTTTTAAAGTCCCTCTCAATGAAATTGAAGACGAAATTTCAAAACTTAAGCCAATGGAACTTTCAGCTCTCAGGATTCCAAAGCTTGGCTTAATTGAAAATACTGGCGTTATAGATCTCTTTAAAAGAAAGCTTGGACAAGATTGCCAAATCCAACAGGCCCATATTCCGCTGGCAATTAAAGCGACAGATGTCATTAGTGGACAGTCCTATTTAATGACTCAAGGTTCTCTTTTAACAGCTGTACTAGCCAGTTGCTGTGTACCAGGTGTTTATATTCCAGTTGAAAGAGATGATCGCCTTCTCGTCGACGGAGGTCTGACTGAAAACGTTCCTGTATCAGCACTAGATAATCTAGGGGCACACATTAAAATTGCGGTTAATCTCAATGGTAATGAGAGCTATCCAAAGCCTAAAGGTATTTTAGATATTTTAGCGAACTCACTTGATATTTCAATTGATCATCAAACCAGAGAGCAACTTGAAGACGCCGACATTGTTATCTCAATGGATTTATCTAAATACGGTCGCTTTAGAAATGATCAGGCTGAATTATTAATTAAAGAAGGAATCAAAGCTGCAAGAGAAGAAGTTCCTGCAGCCACTTGGATTTTACTTCGAAAAAAATGGCAAAACCTAAAAAAAGTTTTCCACAATTTAAGTCCTATCAAGATGCCAAAAATTATCAAAAAATTTTTTAAAAAAAAATAAAATGGCGCACCCGGCGCGGATCGAACGCACGGCCTTCAGCTCCGGAAACTGACGCTCTATCCAACTGAGCTACGGGTGCTTCATTTAAAAATACATTTAATTGGTCCTATCTGTCATATGAATGTTTCTGATAGGACCAGTTGCAAAGCGTCGACATTTGATTTCAGTCTGTTACACTATAAGAGCATGGAAGCATTTTATGGGGAGAGGATTTCCCCTTTTTTTAATCTAGATATCTCACATTTCTAGTGACGATAGGTTTTCCAAAACGCATTCCCATTGAAATATAAGGAATCACAAAAGTGCTACCATCATCTTTAGTGACATGTTGAAACGTTAGTTCCACAAATCCACCACCACTTACACTGTCGTTAAACTCGCGACCAAAGCCAACTTCGATACCATCGCCATTTTGATCATCTAAATTAAAAACTTTAAACGCACGACCTCTAAAGTAAAAAGTATCGCCCACTTTCTTCATACGAATTTTTGCGTAGACACCAACTTCTCCAAAAAGTTCACCGTCCTCTCCTGCCAAAACTAAGGTTGAGTTGGCATCAACACCAACTTCAACTCGGTTGCTAAAAAAGCCTAAGCCAGCGGCAACTCCACCACGAATAACCATTGGAAAGGCAGAAACTCTGCCTTCAAGATTTAGGACAACGAGATCTTCTTGTCTTAATGAAAAATCCCCTTCTAATAGGTCAGTGTCCTCACCTTTTGAACTCGACTGGGTTAGATCAGCCTGCTCAATAACGATGGCTTGATCCGTCCCATCAGTTGGAACTAGGACAATCGTCTCACTTGCAAAGAGCGAGGGAATCGTTAAAAGCATGCAAAATAGAATAGTTAGCTTCATATAAACTCCTTATTTGCTGCATCGTACAAAATTTTCCAAAAAAGCTAGGGGAAACGGTAAAAAGGAAAGGGTCTAACTTTTGCCGTCTTGTTTTATGCGTAAGTTAAGCGTAAGTTAAAAGGATGATGAAGCCTAGAAAGCCTGGCCTATTTGGTGTTAGTGAAGACTTTAGTGAGGACTTTCTCTCACTTGATAACAAGCTTATTAAGCATCCTGAGTCGACCTACTTCTTTAGGGCCAGCAACGATAGCCTAAGACCTGAGATCCTTCAAAACGATATTCTCATCGTCGATCGCTCGAGAAAACCCAAACAAGGTGACTTTGTTATTCTTTATCATGATGGAGAAAGGCTGTGTAAACGCTGGCCTTGTGAGCTCGAGGATGCCGAAGTTTTCGGAACCATTACTGCAACATTAAGAGAGCGTTAAAAATGTTGGCCGTAGTCGATTGCAATGCCTTTTATTGTAACTGCGAAAGACTCTTTCGCCCTGATCTTAAAAATATTCCGGTTGTTGTCCTCTCAAATAATGATGGCTGTGTCATCTCAAGAACACCCGAAGCAAAAAAATTTAATATTCCTATGGGTGCGCCCTACCACCATATTCAAAAATTATGTAAGGAAAATAAAATAAGTGTTTTTTCGGCGAACTTTTCACTCTACACCAACCTATCAACACGTGTGATGAATGTTTTAAGAGAAATTGCACCAAAAGTTGAAGTCTATTCTGTTGATGAAGCCTTTTTAGATCTTTCAGGTATTTCAAATCTGTATCAAGAAGGACAACGAATTAAAGCAGAAGTTGAACGCCGAGTTGGCATTCCCGTATCAATTGGTATTGCTCCAACTAAAACCCTTTGTAAAATGGCCGTTGAGATGGCAAAAAAAAATGAAAAAGATGGCGTTGTCTGTTTAGAGACAACACAAGATATTATTCAACGTTTAAAATCAATGCCTGTAAGTGACGTTTGGGGAATTGGTTACGGCAGACAAGTGCGCCTTCAAAGTATGAATATCAAAACGGCACTTGATCTTAGAAATTATCAGAATCGACATTTGCTAAGAAGGAATATGACAAAACTTGGAGAACAAATTCAAGACGAATTATGTGGTATCCAATGTTTTGCTTTTGGAGAGAGAACCGAAAAGAAAAAATCAATTATGTCGACTAGAACATTTGCAAGGATGAGCTATGATAAGTATGTCGTGTCACAAGCACTTGCTACTCATGCCAGTGATGTGGCAGAGGAACTTCGAATGCAAGGTTCAGTTTGTAAGAAAATTACTATCATGATCAGATCAAATCCATTTCAAGAGAATCTTCCACAGTACAATGCTTCACTAAGTGCCAATCTCTTCACTCCAACATCAAATACATTTATTTTCATAGCGACCGTTTTGGAATTATTAGATGAGGTATGGCAAGAAGGCTACGCTATTCAAAAAGCTGGTGTTTTTGTCAGTGATCTTCAAGATGAAGACGAATATGAGGTCGATCTTTTTGCTCCGCTAGAAGACCCAAGACAAGAAAGTCTCATGAAAACGATGGATATCATTAATTATAAAGAGGGCCCTCGTATGGTCAGATCCCTTGCCTGCGGCACCGACAATCAAGCATGGGCCATGAAACAGCGAATGCTCTCTCCGCGCTATACAACAAGCTGGAATGACCTGCCTATCGTACGATAAGAAGAATCGATTAGATTTAAGAAGAAATAAAATTTACTCTTTGTTCAACAAAACAAGGAGAAAACAATGAAAATTGATCATATAAATTTTAATGTAAGCAACCTGAATCAAAGCGTTGAGTTTTATAAAAAAATTTTTGGGCTTGAAGAAAAAGAGTCCGGAACATCCAATGCATCAGGAAATAAATATAAAATCATCGGTCATCCAGAGAAATTTTATCTCTGCCTTTATGAAAACACAGATAATGTAAAACAAAATGGATTCAACCACTTTGGAATCAACGTCGATAATTTCCAAGAAATGATAGAGCTCTTAAGAAAAAACAAAGTCAAAATTCACTACGGCGGAGTTGTTGATTGGCCTGAATCAAAATCAGCCTATATCGAAGGTCCAGATGGTGAAGAAATTGAAATCACGCAGTTTTTTGGTGGAAAACTCAATTAACCTTAATCCCCTATCTCTAGATTGATAGGGGGTCTTTTTTTTCTTCAAAGGATGGAAGAACAATATAGTCGAGCAAGAAACCAAAAAAGAGTGTTAAGCCCATGGCCAGACCAAAGTCCCCCACAGGTGCAAACCTATGAAGTGAAAGTAAACTAAAACCAAAAACCATCACAATAGTCACGATCCACATTGGAGAAAATATTGTTTTTTCAATAAACTGCGTTCGAGCATGACCGTGTTTCTTATAATGAATCATCAAGTGCAACGTACTATCAACAATAAGCCCAAACGAAATACTAAATGTCGTGATTGATGCAACATTAAGAGTTTTTCCTAAAAGGTAAAAAACACTTAAAGTTGAAAGGGCCGGAATAATATTAACCAAGAAAAATAAGCATGAACTTCGAAAAGAGCGAAGCATAAAAAAGACAAAACAAGTCACCAAAGAAATACCAAAAATAAAACTTTTTGCCATGGAACGAATCAGATGGTCTTGAGAGCGCATAAGCCAATAATAAAGGCCTCCAAAAGTAATATCCAGATTATTCTCTTTCAAAAGGTTATCAATTTGCTCTAACCATAAAAGATACTCCTGTGTAGGAAGTGTCGGCCCTAAAATACTCAACGTATAAAGATCATCTTGTAGACCTGGTCTGAAGTATTTTGGAACTCTAGATAAAAGTGCATCGTAAGCAATAAGACTTGAAGGCAGTTTAGGCGAACCACTATATTGCAGATTAGCCTCTTGAACAATTTGATTAGGTGAAACTAAAGAATAGTTATCAGGGAGACCTTTCATTAATTTCTCTTCAATAAAACTAATGTTCACTAAATCGTTCACTGTGTGCAGATTGTCTTTTTTAAGATGAATATCGAGAAGAGGTAAACCACCAAGCCTAGTCTCTGTCGATCTCCAGTTTTGTACAATAGAGCTATCTTTTGGAAAGAAATATAAAGCTTCTGCTTGAAATAGAATATGTTTCCATGACCAAGTGCCAAAAAGACAAATCATCAAAAGAATGAAAACTTGAAGTTTTTTCGTCGATACAAAACTGTGATGAAGAAAGTCAAAATTCTTAATCGATGACTTATAGTGTGAGAAATCAAATTGATGTAGAAAAACTATAGCGACAATGGCACTTAAGACTAAACTACTGGATGAAGTTATTGAAAATTGCCTAATGGCGGGGATATCACTAAAGACTAATGTTAATAGACCTAGGACCGTTGTTAATAAAGCTAGATAAATTGCTTTCTTTTTTTCACGCCAGGCTTCACTAAAATTTTGATAGTAAAGGGCACCACAAGTTAGGTGTAAAGTAATAGACTGCAAAACTAAAAAAACCAAGATTGGGACAAGAGTTGTAATCATCGTACTAAAGCCCCAAAAAGCTTTAATCAATACAAGTGATATACCAACACCAAAAAGTGAAGGTAAAAAAGTAATCAACGTTAGTGAAAAAGATCTTAGAAAAAACCATAATAAAATAAAAACACTTAGAAATAATGCTGGCATGACAAACTTTTTAATCTCAATGGACATTAGCCCAAGCTCAGTATTCAAATACGGCATGCCAGCCCATGCAATATCAAGATTTAATCTCTTACCTTCTTGGTTTATCAACTCAACTAAACGAGCTCTCTTTTTTGGTGTTTGTTGATCGAAGTGTATAAAGAATAACGCGTTACCATCATCCATTAACTTTAGTCGTTGTGACTTTTCAAAGAAAATATTGATATCGCCTATTGAAGACAATGAAGAAATTGACTGAGGTGACATCCAATATAAATCATCAAATTCACTTTCAAGCGTTTCAAGAAATTGATGAAAGTCATCCCATATCTTTTGATCAGTAAACTTTGTTGAAAAGACAAAAGCATCGTAACTAGGATTTTGTATTCGATCAGCACTTAAAGACTTATCAAACTGCGATGATAAAAAAAGTTCTTCTCTATTGTCTTGATCAAGATTATCAGTAAAGGCCAAACAGCCAATGGTCAAACAAAGAAGTAAAATGACCCAAAAATGCTCTATTCGCTTCATTGAATCAAGGCTTTAAATTTAAAATCGAAACGATCTCTAACTGATGCAATCGCAATCGATGGGTCTGGAATTTTTAGCTCTTTTAGAGAAAACGAACCGTTACCAGTAACTAAGACTTTACCATCATTAAACGTACTCGTTAATTCAACAGACAAGTCATGGTCTTGTCCTAGAATGGAAATTTTCACGGTTTTGATACCAGAAAATTCATGTTCAATTGTAGGAAAAAATAACTTAATTTCAGGAAACTTTTCTTTATTTAATATCTCATTCCACATTTTGTCGTCTCTACCACTTAAATCAGTAGATAAACCACCCACCGGTATAGTAACAATCACCTCTTTGGTTTCAACTTGGTTAACTTTACCTTGGATTTTAAAAGAAAGTGCGCGCCCACCAAATGAGGTTGTTAAAATGCCAAGCTTGGTACTTTCAGACTCAAAGCTAATTGCATTAGCATTATTTTCAAAGGAGCATTCATCAAAGCTTGGACAAGTGATATTTTGTTCAAATCCAAATGCTGAAGATGAGATGAATAAAATAAATAGTGTTAAATAATTCATACAACCTCAAAAGACTTTAGGAATAATCCTCCAAGCAGCCTGCTGCTCATCAAGGACTTCCTCTTCAAGTTTAGTTCTAAAATATAACATGACAAGATTTAACAAACTAAAAATAATCATCGTGCGCCACAAGCCAAACATAAGAGGAAAAGCGACAAACTCAAGCACAACAGCAAAATAGTTTGGGTGTCTAACCCAGCGGTAGAGCCCCTCTCTCGTTAGCGGCGGATGTGAGTTATAATAGATCCTTGTGCTCCAAAGTGGACCTAAGATTTTCATACTATGAAATCTTAAAGATTGAGCAATCATTAATAGGACGAAACAAAATCCAACATTTAAATTTGACGTCAATTCTGCTCTATAATAGGCTTCGACAACAAGAGCGATAAACCAACTTGAGTGAAGAAGAATCATCATCATTCTTGAGTTAATTCCTACTTCTTTCGATCCGAGTTCATCGACCCAAACTTTGGCATGAGCTTTTGTCAGGTACAACTCATAAAGTCTACCAATAACAAAATAGATCCAAAAGAAGATGAAAATCTTAAACAGATCATTCATGGAACTCTCTTGGTTAATACCATCTCGCTACAAAAAGCTGGGCCCATGGCCATAAGTATTCCAAGTTTTTCACTATCAATTGATGTTTTGAGGGTTCGACTCAAAATATCCAACACTGAAACTGAAGACATATTTCCGTTCTTAGCAAGACTCTCCCAACTATGGCGAAGCCAAGAACTATCGACATCTAAAGCCTTAGCTAATGCATCAAGAACTTTTGGTCCACCTGGATGAGCAATCACCTCTCCAATATCCGAAAGGTGATATTGATGACGATCTAGAAATTTCTTCACACCATTTGGAACTTTATCTTGTACAAGAGCTGGTACATCACCTGAAAGAACAATCTTAAAACCATTTTGGTTAATATCCCAACCCATAATTCTTTCTGTTTCAGGATAAAAAGCGCTCATTGAATCAATCACTGTCAACTTCGCGTCTTGATATTTTGCGTGTTCTTTTCCAACCATAACTACCGCAGCTGAACCATCAGCAAACAATCCCGTCGCTACCATATTGGCAATACTTTGATCATCAAGCTGAAATGTTAAAGAGCATAATTCTGTCGCCGTAATTAAGACGGCGTGTGTTGGATATGCCGTTAAGTAATCATGAGCTCTTGCGACACATGCGGCTCCACCTAAACATCCTAAGCCAAATAATGGCATTCTTTTGGTATCATCTTTAAAGTTCATAAGATTCATCAGTCTTGCTTCAAGACTTGGAACCGCTATTCCGGTGATTGATGTCGAGATAATTAAGTCAATATCTTTTGCTTGAAGAGTACTTTGTGCCAGTGCATTGGTGACCGCTTTTGTGGCCAGTGGTACAGCATGCTTGATCCATAAGTCATTTCTTGAGCCAAAATCTCCAAGCGACTTATATTGCTCTAACTTTAAAGCTAAGTTTCTAGTTTCGACTTTGGAATGATCGTGAAACCTTTTTGCTGCTTTAGCATGCTCTCCCCAAACGTCACTTAGAACTTCAGAAATTTCATACTGAGAGTATACATTAGTAGGCATGACAGTGTTAGCACTTAAAATGGCACTCATAGTGAGCTCCTTGGAGTTGTATCGAGAAACATCTTTTTAAGGCCAATGAGCGGCGTATAAACATTTCCAATAATGCCAATGAAAATATCTGCACGACGACGATTTTCAGCCAAAAAGAAGCCTACAAAATTTGAGATTGCTGTATTTTTGATAATAAATTGAAAGATTGTATTTAAACGATTTTTATCATTAGTAACTTTTTTCTTTTCTCTTTGATAAGCTTTTAATGAAAGAGCTAAGTTTTGATGATTTTCCAGGGCATGCGATAATAAAAGAGTTGATTCAAACGCTCTTGTCATCCCCTCGCCTGTTAGAGGATCAATAAAGCCAGCAGCGTCACCAATTAAAGCGGCGTTATGGGTCACCATACCAGATACATGCTGACTGACTTTGGCGACAGAAGTGATTTCGCCATATTGTGGATTTGATCCATATAATTTTTTAAGTCTTGGATGTTTTAACATTTCCTTAATCAGATCATCTTTGTTTTTCCAAGTCTTAAAGACTTCCTGATCACCCACCCAACTTAGATTATCTTCGTTTTCACTTATAGGATTAATGCCGATATAGCCAGCCCTTCCTAGGATGATCATCTCGCCGCGACGTTGGAAGTCACTTTGTCTTTTAATATAGATATGAAGGGCGACTTTTTTTTGCGAGCTCTTCTTTTGTAATTTAAGAGTTTTTGCAACAAGTGATTGTCTGCCATCAGCACCAATTAATAAGTCGCCGTGATGGCCATTGATTATCCAGCCATTTCCTTCGGGATTGATTTCTTTAATGATTTCGCCTCTGATGATTTCAATATTCATCGATAGCGCCTTGGCCATCAGTCGGTTTTCAAACTCTTGACGATTAAGGCTTAATCCATAACTTTTAGGAAAATCTGTTTCTATTAGGCAATTATTTGGAGCGGTAAGGTTCATGCCATAAATTGGCTCAAAGCCACTAAATAGCTCTTCATGTCCTAAGGCTTTAGCACATTCGACCCCAAGCGGACTTAGATATTCCCCACACACTTTACGTTTAATAGTTGAATCCTTTTCCCAGAGTTTTACCCTATGTCCCATCTGACTAAGTTTGATAGCACAGCTTAGACCAGCTAAGCCTCCACCGATGATTAAGACATTGAGATGATTTTTTGTTGTTTTCATAATTTCCTCTCGTCTATCATCTGCTTTTTTTGAGGTATAATCTATCGAACATAAGTGATACCCTTAATTAAAACAGAGAGTTAGAGTTAAAAACATGACAAATGTTAGATTAAAAGTTGCTTCAAAAGAACGCATCATATTGGTCAGTTTATTTAGTATTATTGTCATTTCTATAAGTATTGACCTCTATGGTGATATTCAAGAGAACCTTCCACTTAAGCACTTTATTCATGAGCTTGGACTACTCTCACTTTCATTAGTGGCAGCAATCTATCAAATGTTACTTATTTTTAAGCGTGACCAAGAAATTACAAGTTTTGCTTCACAAATTAAAGATCTCGAAACAGAAAAAGCCGCTTTTAAGCAGCATTTTGCGAAAGTTAAAAATGATTTCACTCAGGTTTTAGATCAACAATTTACGACTTGGGGCCTAACTCCGGTTGAAAAAGATATTGCCCTACTTTTAATCAAAGGCATGGGAATGAAAGAGATTTCTCAAACAAGAAGCACCAGTGAAGGCACAGTTAGGCAACAGGCCGCCACTATCTATCGTAAAAGTGGTTTGATTGGCCGAAAAGAGCTTGCCGCTTTTTTTCTAGATGAGTTGTTTTCTTAGACCCAATACCTACAAGTATCAATACCGTTTTCATCTTTGACGATATTTTCAAGCTTTCCACCCAGACTCTCGATAATATGAACTGAGCCAGTATTGGTTGTAGCGCAAGTAATAAGGACTTTTTCGACTTGAAGCTGATTTGATAAGTGCTGGTATCCTGCTTTTGCTAACGCTAAACCAAAACCTTGATTTCTAAATTTCTCACTTACTGCATATCCCATATGACCTCCCCTTAAGAGAAGATTTTCATTGAGATTATGACGAAGATGAACACGACCAATAATTTGATCTTCTATAAATCCATAGAGCATTGTCGATGCCACAAAGTGAGAAGGGAGATTTATATTATTCTTATAATTATATAAAATCTTAAGATGCTCTTCATGTGACATGCCTGGCTTCCAGTCAAATGTCATCCAACTACGATCTTCATGTTTCCAATCTAGTAGCGAAGTTAAAAATGAATTTTCATCTTGGGAACTTAGTTCGCGAACAATTAATGAGGAGTTTGTGGAAGTTGACATGCATTCACCGGTTCAACAAAAGGATAAAGCAACTTACAATTATCCTTACATACTTGATCAGACCTGCCCATACCAAGACGCCACAAAGTTACGCCATCTGCATCAGCCTGAAGATCGGCGAACTCTGCATTGCCAGGCCCTACGATATCGACAAGCTCCTTAATAATCCCAAGCATAAATGAATCCTCAGCCCCACACCTTCTTGCAAACATGCATGATAAAGAACAATGTTTCCATTTATCGCTGCTGAAAGGCACCTCGACCTGGGACTTTAATCTATTAGCGTAAAAAAGAGAGCACACCATCATCGCCTGAAGATTAAAACTAGTGAGAAGAATAAGAATTGTAATAAATGACTTCACCAAAGTTTATCGGTGATAATCGAATAAAAGTTGACTTAAAAGCTTGAAAAACGATTGAACTTACTGAAAATACAGGAGCAAATCAAAAGATCTACTCCTGCTTTAAGACTCATTACAGATTGAAATAATAAAAAGACCCAAAGTCTTGAGCATACTGCTGAGTCATTGTGCCGTAGCCTGGACGATTCACTTCATCAATCATGGCATCAACACCAAAGCTTCCAGTTCCCCATGAGTTTTTGAAATAATAAACACCTTTTAATTTAAAAGTTTTCATTGTTCCATCGGTCATCTTCACTGGAAAATCAATGACAACACTATCGTCATAACCAACTAGAACGATGGAGTGACCCGCTCTTTTTGTTGGTGACTTAGCAGCATCCATTGATCCAGGGAATGGGTATCCAACAATACCTTTTGCCCAATGATCCATATTACGAGAGATATCAAGACTCTCAGCTGTACGGTGATTCCAAGCTCCATAATAAAAAGTCTGCTCTAGAATGACTGGAATTCCTTTATCTAATAATGCTTTCACTTGAGACGTATTATAAATTGAGCTGTAATTTGATGTCGCTAAATTATCCATTTTAAATTGAGCAGCATCTTTTCTAGCTGCAACATAGTCTGGATCAAAATATGGTTTTGTTTCATCAAGAAGATCTGCATCTGCTCTGTAGCGCTGACTTGGGTCATGGTGAACTATCAAGCATGAATCTTTTGCAGTTCCAGTTAAATAGCCACATCTCTTTGTTGCAAGAGTACCTTGAAAAGTTGCCCAATTATCACCGATATAAGGAAGAACTGTTTCATCCGCCATGCCTGTGCTTTTAATTGAAGCAAAGTTTTTCGTTGCGTATGAACCATCAGATGTTGAACCTGCATTCACATTATACTGAAGAAACTCTTCAGATAAATCAGCATCTGTGTTAGATAGACCTTTAATATTTAAAAGACCTTCAATCAAAGCTGTCGCTGAAAAAATTGAACATGTACCGCGTGAACCTTGTGAGCGAACATCGGTCATAAAATCAATCACCATATTGGTATCTGATTTTCCTTTTAAGCCTTTAGCTGAGGCTGCATCATCAACCGCTTTAACAAGATTCGGATAAGGGGCATCAAGAAAAGCGCCATCTTCATTGGCGTAAAGTGATGTGATGCCAGACATAGCGAGAACGCTAGCAAATAAGAAATGCTTCATGGAAACTCCTTTTAGAGTTTAAATAGTGTTGAGCGGGTTCTACAAAATCCATTTGAGTATGGCAGGCCGTGCGTTGAATAATTTACACAGTATAAATATTCAAATTTTTACGGATTTCCAGTGAGCTAGAGGCCTTTTAAACAAAATTAGATAATGACTATCTGCATAGGTTTCGGCATTATGCACGCCGGGGAAACATTGAAGAGAGAAGTTTGGCACTAACCTTGGAGTTATTAGTGGAAGTTCTAGGCGTCATCTTATCTCTTATTGGATTAATGTTTTTTGCTTATAAAGGTATAAACGTTCTCATTCTCGCTCCGATCATGGCGTTGTTTGCAGCTCTATGGCAAAGCGATACTCCTCTACTAGCCACTTATACACAAATCTATATGCCTGCCTTGGGCAGTTATCTTCTGCAATACTTTCCGCTATTTTTACTGGGAGCCATTTTTGGCAAAATCATGAGTGCTTCAGGAGCAGCTTCAAGTATTGGACAGCTCATTGCAAAAGCAGTCGGAACTGAGCGCGCCATCACCGCTGTTGTTATTGCTTGCGCTCTTCTTACCTACGGTGGCGTTTCTCTTTTTGTTGTAGCCTTTTGTATGTACCCCATTGCTCAAAATCTTTTTGCTAAAGCAAAAGTTTCGGCCCGTCTTATTCCAGGCGCTATTGCCCTTGGGTCATTTACCTTCACAATGACTGCTCTTCCAGGAACGCCAGCTATTCAAAACGCTATTCCAATGCCGTACTTTGGAACAACGGCCTTCGCGGCCCCTGGGCTTGGAACGATTGGTGGTTTGCTAATGCTTACTCTTGGCCTTGTTTGGTTAAACCGTAGAGCAAAGATCGTGGAATATGAGGAGCTCCTTGATAACAATCAAAAAAGTGTAAAAGCAGAACCAAATCCATATATTTCACTAATACCTCTAGTGATTGTGATTCTTGGAAACTATCTTTTTGCTTCACATGTTTTCCCGGCGATGGATTTAAGTTTTTTGGCCGATTCAAAATGGGGCGGTATCTCGGCGTCTAAAGTAACAGGGCTTTGGTCGTTGATTATTTCTTTAACGTTGGCGATCGTGGTTTTAATTGCGCTGATGAGAAAATTTTTAGACTCACCAATTAAGTCGATCAACCAAGGAACAATGGATAGTCTACTTCCCATTTTCAATACGGCTTCTGAAGTTGGTTATGGTGCCTGTATCGCTTCATTCGCTTCATTTGCGCTTATTAAAAATGGCGTTCTAGGAATTGCTCCAACAATGCCTTTAATCTCTGAAGCCGTGGCGATTAATGCTCTTGCAGGAATCACGGGCTCAGCCTCTGGAGGACTTAGTATTGCACTTCAAGCTCTGGCGGATACTTATATGCAGATGGCCCAAAGTGCAGGAATAAGTCCTGAGCTTCTACACCGAGTAGCCTCAATGTCTTGTGGTGGTTTTGATACACTTCCGCATAATGGCGCGGTCATTACGCTACTAGGTATTTGCGGTATGACTCATAAGAAGTCTTATAAAGATATTTTTATGGTCGCTGTGGTTTTCCCATTTTTTGCAACATCAATCGTTGTGATTTTAGGAACACTCTTTGGGTCTTTCTAAAGACCCATACCCCAGCCACCAGAAATATTGAACGCTTCGCCAGTGATTGTGCTGGCTTTATTTGAAACTAAAAATGAAACCATGTCAGCAACCTGAGAAGGGTCAGTGAGTTTTTTGATATTTTGAGCTTTTAAGAAGACTTGATCTAAAACTTCTTTCTCAGTTAGATTATTAAGCTCCATTTGGCTTTTAACTTGAGTACGCATCAAAGGTGTATCTACAAAGCCCGGACAGATGGTATTAACGGTTATACCAAACTCTGCTCCTTCCATTGCCATAACCTTAGCAAATCCCAAAACACCGTGTTTAGCGGCCACATAAGCAGCTTTAAAAGGACTTGCCAGCTTTCCGTGAACAGAGCTGATATTGATCACGCGACCATGACCATTTTTCTTCATATCAGCGAAAACCGCTTTTGAGCAAAGAAAGGTTCCAGTTAAAAGAACGCCGATTAAAAGGTCCCATTTTTCTTTAGGGAAATCCTCAATCGGAGACATAAATTGCAGACCACAATTATTAACTAAGACTTCAGCCGGACCGGCTAACTCTTTAACTTTGGCGTAGGCTTCTTGAACTGCCGCTTCATTTGAAACATCACAAGCAACCGAGGTCACTCCAAATTGATCAGTTTCGGGAAGGCGTAAATCGAAGTTAAAAACTTTATAATCTTCACTAACAAGTTGTTTCGCGATAGCAGCGCCAATTCCACTTGTGGCACCTGTGACGATGGCGACTTTAGACATGACCTACTCCATTTCTTCTAATTGAATGCTCTGATCAAGAAACTGATCAATCACTTTTTTTACAGATGAGATTTGTGCTCCATCTTTGGTGGCAAAGTTTAAGCCAGAGTATCCCCACCAATCCCAACAACCTCTTGGGTTGCCAAGCCATTCATCAACTTCAACTTGAGGATAAACAACCACGATATTATTGGCTTCGGCCCATTCATTTAGACCAGTGTTTTTAAAATAGGTTTCACCGATAAGAGAAACTGTTTGCCTGCAGCCATGAAAAGACACATGCAGCTTGCATTTTTGGCCACGCTGACAAGCATTTGGAACATAAGCATAGCCTTTATCATTCATCGAAGGTGCGCTAGGCTGATCAAACTGAAAGAAGTTTTTAAGGATGAGTTTACCTGGTTTTTTAAGCTCACCAAAGAGATGCTGAAGAAGATCACCAGCTGAATCATAATCACAAGCACTAACCCAAGGTGAGCGACTTGCTGTTTGACAAGAGTTTCCATAACTAAGTGTTGGCAAAGCATGGCCAACGGGAAATTTTGAGATGTACTTGATTGACTCGTTTTTAAGACCAGCTGTTAAATAAAAATTCACATTTTCATCCACAACTTCTGGCATGACCGTTCGATCATATTTTCCGCTAAGAATAAAAACTTTGTCGTCTTTCAAATTAGATAGCGAATCAATTAAACCAAGACCTTCAAAATTTTTCGCCGCACTAAAAAAAGAAGATCCATTAGGAATATTGTGCGGACGATTCATACACTCACCAAGAGCGGTGATGATATTCGCTCGTGAGCAAAAATATGGACCAGAAGCTAACATCGCTGCGCCGTCAATTAGGCTTGAGTGAGCAATATGCATTTGATTGGCCATAAAGCCACCGGCAGAAATACCAGAAACTGTAACGCGACTCGCAATATTTAAACGGGCATTAGCCGTTTGCAATGTCAGCGCAGTGAAAATACTTAGCCAAATGATCTTTGTTCGCACTTTGCCTACTCCCTTTTCCAGTGATTGAACGCTACGATCCTATCAATTAATTGGCAAGGGAAGGAGTACATCATGGATTTTAATACTGATCGTTTTATCAATGACTTAAATTGGCGTTATGCCACAAAAATGTTCGATTCAACTAAAAAGCTAGCGCAAAAGGATTGGCTAGTATTAGAGGAGTCTCTTCGCTTATCTCCTTCTTCATATGGCCTTCAGCCATGGAAGTTTTTAGTGGTTCAAAACAAGGATCTTAGGGCCAAACTTAAAGAGGTTTCTTGGAATCAATCTCAAGTGGTGGATTGTTCTCATTACGTTGTTTTTACAACACTAAAAAAAGTCACTAAAGAAAATGTTGATGAGTTTATTGCTGACATTGCTAAGCAAAGAGGGGCAACTGTAGAAAGTCTTCAGGGCTATAGAAATGCTATTATCGGCGATATCGTCGAAGGCCCAAGAAGTGAAGTCGCTCAAGCATGGGCACAACGCCAATCCTATATCGCTATGGGAAATCTCATGAATGCAGCGGCACAAATGAGAATTGATACTTGCCCACTTGAAGGACTAGATCCAAGTGCTTATGACAAGATTTTGAATCTTGAAAATACTGAATATGCTACGGTTGCGGCAGTGGCTGTTGGTTACCGTCACGTCGATGATAAGTACAAAGATATTAAAAAAGTTCGTTTTGCCAAAGATCGCGTTATTCAATTTATTAATTAAGGATTAAAAAATGGAAATTTCACTCAACAAAGTTATTGATGAACAGTTTATAAGAACGCTAGAGGCGATGAATACAATTCTAGCTAAAGCAGAGACTCATGCTAAGGATCGTGGATTTAACCCTGACTCTTACCTTGCCCTTCGTTTTGCGCCAGATATGCTGCCTTTCACTAAGCAAGTTCAGATAGCAACTGATATCGCGAAAGGTACTGTCGCTAGACTTACAAACAAGAAAGCACCTGTCTTTGAAGATAACGAAACGACATTTGCAGAACTTAAAACACGTATAGGTAAGACGATCGAGTTCTTAGCATCTACTAAACCAGAAGAATACAAAGGTTATGAATCGATCGTGGCAACTTTCCCATGGTTTCCAGGCAAAGGTTTAGAAGGACAAGACTTTTTAGTCAGCCATGCTCTTCCAAACTTTTATTTTCATGCGACCACCACTTATGCTCTTTTAAGAATGAGTGGCGTAAAGCTTGGAAAAGCAGATTTTCTAGGCAAGCAAAATTGGAAAAACGTTTAGTCTAATTTAACTTCGAACAAGCGAGCGAAATGGGTGACCTGATCACCGTTTCGCTCTCTTTGTTTTCCGCAACCAATCAACGTATTATTCTCAATAAAAAAGTCTCCAGTAAGCATCATATAATGAAGATCTCTATTACCTCCGACTTCAACCGCCACCCATTTTGGCTTAAATGGTTTTTGATCTTGGATTTGCTTTTTAGTGATGACATGAATCCAGCCACCGTTATTTAAAATTAGATTGTCTTGTGACCAGTGGGGCTTGGCATCGGGTGAAATTACCCCTGCTCTTCTTTGGTTATACTGAGCTTGATAAAGAATCTCTAATGTATCGAGGTCAAGCGTAGCAATCCCATTAAAGCCATTTTCACGAGTGCTCGTAAAAACTACCTGGGCACTGCTTCCATCAAAAGCGACAGCAATAGGCTTACCAGCATCAATAGTATTAAAGTCTTTATGCCATTGAATTTTTCCTGTCTTGATATTGAGAGCAGTTAATCCTTCACTCCCTCTAGCAATAAGTAAAAGATCATTAGCCGCTGCCATTGAAATAGCTTTCGCTGTTTGTGGGTTAGGATTAAATACAAACGGATAACGAGCAATCTCATCACCTTTGAAGCTTAGGTTTAAAACATCGTAGTCAAATAAAAGCCAAAGGCTCTCCTCAGTCTCAACTATGCTTCGAATTGGATTTTCTGATTGATAAATCTCATTACCGTTAAAGTCTTCAATAATATTTAAACGCTCAAAATCCTCAAAAAAACCACGAGCAATAAAGTTTTTGGAAAATTGAGGAGGATTAGAAACCATATATCCGGCGCGACCTGGATAGGGTTGAAGTGCTGACTTACAGACTGTTTCAAGATGATTTGCATACAAACTGGTAGACAGGGCCAAAGATAAAATAGAAAGCCATTTCATGGTAACTCCACGATAAATCTCTCTACTTTCATATTCCCCTACAGAATTTTAACCACTTCCATCATCATGTGACAAAAAATATTGATAAAGTTAATTCCTGAGTATTCCGATAAACAATAAAACTGGAGAAATTATGAAAAAAATCATCTTCGCCTTATTTGTTTTATCAGCAACAACTCAAGCCTTCTCTCAACAAGAAGAGAAACCTCGTTATGGTAATATTGGCCCGGCGTATATAGGTGGGATGGAGTTTTGGCCTTTTGATGACAGCATTCCAGGCTCTCCTTACCCTGATCGAGTTTTATGGAGTTACGGCGAAGGATCAGACCCAGCTAAAGCTTGTATGCTCAAAGGCAACAAACAGCTAGTTAAATGGCTTGAAGACCCACAATCCCCTGTAGCGGTTGCTCTTAAGGAGTATGCTGAAATTGGCGGTACTTCTAGTTTCTTCCAATGGACCAATGATTATACTAAGGCGCCAAGTCAGGCAGCGCGAGGAACTCGAAAATCACGTGTATGGTGGTGGTCGGGAAGTGGAAGTGAAACTTCTGGTTGGCTAAAGTATGAATCAACTGTTCTACCTGATGGAACATGTCAAAACCCAAAAGAAGATCAAATTGTATCTTACCTTGAAAGTCGATATCACCTTTTTGGTGCAGTTACTCCTTCAAGAGTTGATAATCAACGAAGAAGAGAAGGATCTGAAAGTAGCCCACAATCTGAAAGTCATCCACAATCAGAATCATCAAGCTCAAGTGATGGTCGCTAAGAAAATTTGGCTTCTAAATCGAGCAAGATTTTTTTATTATTAAGTCCACCGGCATAGCCAGTAAGTTTTCCACTACTGGCTATAATTCTATGACAAGGAACGATGATAGATAATGGATTTTTTCCATTGGCCATCCCAACGGCCCTAGAAGCTGTGGGCTTTTTAAGTTTTAGCGCTATATCTTTGTAACTAACAGTCCTTGCATATGGGACTTTTTGAAGATTCTTCCAAACATTCTTTTGAAAATCAGTACCTATGACATCTAGTGGGACTGTAAAATTCTTTCTCTTGCCTTCGAAGTATTCTGTTAATTGTTCAATAGCCATTTTTATAAAAGGGTTGTTCAAGTTTTTACGTCCTAATGGGATGTTAACTCGGTTAAGTTTTTCATTTTCCCACAAAACAGCACATAAGCCTTTAGAAGAAGCGATAAGAGTTAAGCGTCCAACCGGAGATTTCATTGAAAAATTCTCTATAGATTCCATAATTCCCTACTTAAGATGAATTTTGTAGTGTAGCAAAGATGATATGAAGAAATACGTTCTATTTCTATTCATTTTAATCACAAATTCTGCCCTTGCAGGATATCACCAGACTTTGCCTAAAGGTGTTCGAAATATCACCTTTAGACTTATCAAAACAAATACGATTAAAGGAAGTTATAACGCCTCTGGCCGCCCTGAAGGCTATAGTATTAATACAAAAATTAATGCCGATGTTTTAATCGGAATCAATAGTACCGTCGATGCTTATCTTCAAGGACTTCCCGCCAATGATTATAACGAGTTTAATTTTGGAACATTTGAAGGCAAGGCAACATCAGATGTCTTCGCCCAAGCCATTGGTGCTGGCTATGGTTTTACTAATAAGTTAACTGGATATGCTTTTATCCCCTTCTACAATGCCACAGTGGATTTAAATTTAGTGCGCACTCAAAAAGGCCAAAAAAATGTTGGGACAAGTATTGCCTTAGAAGGACTTCCAGAAATAGATGTCCGTATCATTCAAAATCTTTTCGTGAATTATTATAAGTACCAACCTCTTGGAAAATGGGAAGCCACAGGGTTTGGCGATCTGGAGTTTGGGGTTCTTTGGAATTTTTATACCTTCAATAAAGGTGGAGCTTTATTAAATTTTGGTGGAGTGGCTCCAACCGGACGTGAAGATAATCCTGATATCTTACAAGATATAAGTTTTGGTGATGGCCAGTGGGATAATTTTGTTGAGCTTGGTGGTGATTATCAATTAAGTGACGATTTTGGAATCGATCTGTGGTCTCGATATACGATTCAACATCCTTTTTCAAAAATAACAAGATTACCTGACTCAGCGGAATTTCCAATTACGGCAAGCAAAGGTCAAAGTAGAATTGATCTTGGAGATAAACTTTTACTTGGTACGCAAGGCAATTATCGGCTTGATGATGAATGGTCGACTTCACTTAATTATCTTTTCGAATATAAAGACGGTGACGATTATAAAAGTAGCTCAGCGATTGCTGATCAGATTAATGCTAATAATACTCAAGTCAGAGCTCACACGGCGCGAGTGGGCGTTAGCTTTTCAACGCTAAATCTCTTTAAGAAAAAACGTTTTGCCGCACCTATAAATATCAATCTCTTCATTCAAAGTGTTTTTGCAGGAAAAAATACACCTAAGTACGAAAGAGCTGATTTAGAGTTTCGCCTCTATTTCTAAAACGGTAATTTGATTCCAATTTGTAATTCCACTTGTCCTTGAATTTTTAAATCTGTTACTTTTGGCAGAGCTCTGATTGAAAGCAAAGGCCTTAACGTTAATTTTTGTTGGTCTTCAATTAAAGTTAGAAGATTTTGTTCATGCACTTCAAACTCAAGACATTTATAAAGACAGCGATTATTTCGTCTTCGATAACTAAAAAGAAGCTTCTCCCCTTTTCCTATTCCAGGAAGATCAATCGGCTGGGCAAGTTCAAGATTGTCGACAAAATTAAAATCAGCCGTAAAGTCACTTTGGCGTTCAACTTCGTCTGAGTATTTTAAAAAGATTTTATGAATGCGTATAGATCGCACAATATCTGAATCAAATTGCAGGTCAGCTAAATCTATTACATATTCAGAAAGATCAACATCCTGCGAACCTGTTAAACCAAGAACGATTCGAGTCAGTGTTCCAAGAAATGAATTGGCAAGTTTTTCAAATTGATTTGGTATATCGGCGATTTCAAAAATATCGACTTCATCAATATTATAGGTGACTTTTAAATAATAAACGCCCTTTTCTCCAAACTCGATACTTTCAATGGTTGAACTTGAGGCATTTGATTTTCCTTGAACGAGAAGCTCTTGCTCTAACTGCTCACGTTGCAACTCTGCTAATGTGATCGGCTGTGCTAGTGGCGTAATTTTTTCTTGAATTTTACATGAGAAGAGCGTGATACAAACAATAAGAATCATACTTTGTATCACTAAGCTTTTCATTTGTTGGATTATACGTAAGCCTCAAATAAATGATAGTGATCGAGATTCTAACTATTTATTTCGCTGATTAATCTTTAAAACTGCCTCAAATTTAATGCTACTCATAATACGTAATGCACAATTTCGCAGTGATTTGCTTTTTAACGCATTAAACATCACAAATAATAATGACATAGATTTTATCTATTCTTGCATAGCTTATGTTTATTATCTTTTTTAACTAAGATCATCGATCGTATTAAGACAAAAATGTTTTTTAATACTTCAATTCTTTAAAAGGAGAATCGATGAAACTTAAAAGTATAATGCTTCTAGCATTAGTTGCCGCTGGATGTTCATCCACGCCCGAATACGATCATCACGGACAACATAAAGTCGTTGATGGTGAAGCTAAATCAAACCAGTTTTGGTGGCCAGAAAGAGTGGATCTATCCCCTCTTCGCCAACACGCTAAAGAGTCTAGCCCACTTGGTGCAAGATTTGATTACGCTAAAGAATTTAAAAAACTTAATCTAGCTGCGGTTACTAAAGATATTGAAAAAGTTTTAACCACGTCTCAAGCCTGGTGGCCTTCAGACTATGGAAACTATGGCCCATTCTTTATTCGTATGGCGTGGCATAGTGCTGGGACTTACAGACTTAATGATGGTCGTGGTGGCGCCGCTGGTGGACAGCAACGTTTCGAGCCACTTAACAGTTGGCCTGATAACGGTAACCTCGATAAGGCCAGACGTTTACTTTGGCCGATTAAGCAAAAATATGGAAACAGTCTTTCTTGGGCAGACCTAATGGTCTTGGCCGGTAACGTTGCCATGGATTCAATGGGCTTTAAGACTCTTGGATTTGCTGGTGGCAGAAGTGATGACTGGGAAGCAGAACTTGTTTATTGGGGACCAGAAACAAAAATGCTAGCAGATCAGCGCTATCATGGCGGTAGAAAACTTAAAAAACCATTGGCCGCCGTTCAAATGGGTCTCATTTACGTCAACCCAGAAGGTCCTAATGGAAAACCTGATCCACTGTTAGCTGCAAAAGATATTCGTGAAACATTTGGTCGTATGGCCATGAACGATGAAGAAACTGTAGCCCTTATTGCTGGTGGACATACTTTTGGTAAAGCTCACGGAGCTCACAAACCAGAAAAATGTCTTGAAGCTGAGCCTGCCGCGACTGGTATCGAAGAGCAAGGCATGGGTTGGAAAAATAAATGTGGCAAAGGTCATAGCGAAGACGCTGTAACAAGTGGTCTTGAAGGTGCTTGGTCTGCCACTCCAACACAGTGGTCAATGCAGTATCTTGATAACCTTTTTGATTTTGAATGGGTCATGACTAAAAGTCCTGCCGGCGCGACTCAGTGGATTCCAAGTGATGAAAGTGCCAAAGAAATGGTTCCAGATGCCCACGTCGCTGGAAAACGTCACGCTCCGATTATGTTCACAACCGACCTTTCGCTTAAGTTTGATCCAATCTACCGTGAGATCTCACTTCGTTTTAGAGAAAATCCAAAAGAATTTGAACGCGCTTTTGCTCAAGCATGGTTTAAATTAACTCATAGAGATATGGGACCACGTGCACGCTACTTAGGACCACTGGTTCCAAAGCAAGTCTTCGCTTGGCAGGATCCGGTTCCAGCTCGTAACTACAAACTTATATCTTCAAGTGACATAAATTCTCTGAAGCAAAAAATCTTGGCTTCAGGCTTATCAACTTCTGAGCTTGTAAGAACCGCATGGGCCGCTGCAGGTTCATATAGAGGAACAGATATGCGCGGTGGTGCAAATGGTGCTCGTCTGCGTCTTGCTCCTCAAAAAGATTGGAATGTGAATAATCCAAAAGAGCTAAGTAAAGTTCTAGCTAAGCTTGAAAAGATTCAAAAAGATTTCAACTCATCACAAGCTGATGGAACTAAAGTTTCACTAGCTGATATTATTGTTCTTGGTGGCACGGCCGCAGTTGAAAAAGCTGCAAAAGATGCAGGGGTGAATCTTAAAGTTTCATTTAAAGCTGGTAGAACTGATGCTTCACAAGCTCAAACAGATGTCGATTCATTTGCTGCCTTAGAGCCAAAAGCTGATGGCTTTAGAAACTACTACACCTCTGAAGCAACAATGAACCCTCTGCAAATGCTTATTGATCGCGCCAATATGCTTAATTTAACAGTACCAGAAATGACTGTTCTAGTTGGTGGTCTTCGCGCTCTTAATGCCAACACAAATGGATCAAAACATGGTCTATTCACGAACCGTCCAGGCGTTTTAACTAATGATTTCTTCGTCAATCTTTTAGATATGTCGAACAAATGGGTTAAAGCCAGTGAAGAAGGAATTTATGAAGGACAGGACAGAAAAACTGGTAAAGTTAAGTGGACAGCCACTCCAGTTGATCTTGTTTTTGGTTCTCATTCAGAACTTCGCGCCATTGCTGAAGTCTATGCTGCCAACGATGGTAAAAATCGTTTTGCTCGCGACTTCGCTTCGGCTTGGTCAAAAGTCATGCAACTTGATCGCTTTGATTTGAAATAAATTTAAGCTTACTTAAATGCGAAAGCCGAACTTAGGTTCGGCTTTTTTTACTTTAAATTTCATGAATTGATTTGATTGGTGGAGGTACCCGGGATCGAACCGAGGACCTCTTCACTGCCAGCGAAGCGCTCTCCCAACTGAGCTATACCCCCCAATAATCCTTAGTAAATTATGGTCGAGGGCCCGAAATGACAAGGATTTTCTACAGTTTGCGCCGCGTCTACTAAATAAATTCGACTAAAGAAGATCAACATCTTACCTTAGAAATATACACTTTTAAGCGACTGGTAATGATGAAAAAACTCCTCTTTTTACTTCTTTGGATCACAAACTCTTATGCTGGTTTTCTAGCCCCTTATGATCCTTCTCAATCAAGTCCGAGTTATAACTGGTCGCAGATGAACAATGACTATGTACAAGTCATCTATCCAAGTTTTTTAGAAGATCAGGCCAACTTTATCGCTAACCTTGTTGAACATTATTCAACTGTCACTGGACTGAGCTACGGTATAACTAGACCAAAGAAATTTCCTCTTATCATTAGAAACCAATTTGCAGTTCCAAATGGCTTTGTCACTTTAGCTCCTAGGCGAAGTGAATGGTACACGAGCTCAATCTTCACACCTATCCTAGGTGGTCTTAATTTTTATCAGTCCCTGGCTATCCATGAGTATCGTCACATTAATCAATTTGATTCAATGTACAGATCAACTAACAAATTCGCTTACGCTCTATTTGGTGATTTTGGTTTATCCCTTGCTATTGGTATGGGAGTTCCTGCTTGGTTTTTAGAAGGTGATGCCGTTTGGAGTGAAACACGATTTAGTGATGCTGGTAGAGGTAGATCCCCAAGGTTTGCGGCAAGACTAAAGGCGATGGTCCTTACCGATCAAATTCCTACTTACGATGAGTTCATTGGTGGCACCTATAGGACTTTAAGACCAAATCATTACGTCTTTGGTTATTTTTTAGTCACCCAAGGATACAAGCTATACGGAGATGAAGTTTGGGGAAAAGTTTTGGATTCAGTCACTGGGTTCTCATTTAATCCGTATGCCTTAACAAATGCCTTTGAAAGTATCACCGGCGAAGACTTTGAAAAATTTTATAACCAAACAATGACTGACTTAAAATTTGCGTGGAGAAAAGATGCCATTATAAAAACAAATGATGAGTTTGTAGAGCATCAATATCCAATAGTGGATCAAGGTCAGCTCTATTACCTCAAAAAAGATCTTAATAGTTTTTGGGGTCTTTATAAGTACGGAATATCAAAACCAATTAAAGAGCTTGATATCTCTCCCTCAATTTCACGTGTCGATTTAAAAAATGATCTTTTCGTCTATACACAGTTTTTACCAAGCGCTCGTTTTGCTTATAAAAATTATCATGATCTCTTTAGTTATAACCTTAAGACAAAAGAGACAAAGCATCTCATTAAAGATTCAAGGATTTATCAACCCCAGATTTCGCCAAATAAAGACAGAATCCTTGCTGTAAAGTTTAGAGAAGATAATTCGTGGGGTCTAACTGTCGTAGATCTTAATGGAAACGAAGAGCAGTTCATTGGCTTTAAAGACGAAATTATTTCCGAAGCAGTGTGGTTTGATAACTCAACAGTCATGGCCATTGTGCAAATGATTGATGGACGAAAAGTTATCAAAGCGATAAATCTTCAGACAAAAAGATCTAGAAGTTTAACCAATCCTACAAGAAATAACCTCTACTCTCTTCACAACCATCAAGGATTGCTTTATTTCGAAGCGGATATAAATGGATCTGTTCAAATCCTAAGGCTACAGCCGACACAAACTGGCTATAATTTATCCACTTGTAGTGATGAACCTATTGCTGCATACAATCCATTTGTGAGTGGAAAAAAGCTATACTTTGTAACGGAGCTTGATCACGGAAAGCAACTAAAGAGTAGAGAGCTAAACTGCAAAAACATCGAAAACTCTACTATTGAAGATTTTAATTATTTAGGTAAGTCACCATCTGACAATTTTATAGAGACAATGCCACTTGAATTTACTTCGTTTAATAACGTTGTATCAAAAAAGAATACACCGACTCCCTATGAGGAAACTTCAACGGGTCTTTCTCCTCATTCCTGGTCATTTATTTCCGGTCGTGGAATTGAGGCTTCAGTATCTGGAAATAATTATCTCAACACTTTTGCTTATCAGTTAGGTGTTGGACAAAGTGCCGAAGAGAAACAACCCTTTGGTTATGGGGCACTTTACTACACAAAATACTATCCAATTTTTTCAATCTCAGCAGACTATAGAAAAAGAGAAGATACGGACTCCAGAACAAATCTAACATCGAACTGGGCCGAGACTGAACTTAAATTCAATACAACATTACCCTTTAGCTTCAAATCAGGGCTTTACTATAATCATTTTGAACTAACCGGAAGTTTAGGGCAAATTGAGTTTACTGAAGACATAACAGCGAGAAGCTATGAATTATCTGATGACTCTCTTGAGATTCAAGCCGCCGAGGTTTTAATCTATTCATTAAAAGAAAAGCGCTTTAGAGAAATCTTTCCTTCCTATGGTTTTCTCTATAATGCCGTCGCTAAAAAAGCACAGGCAAAGAAAGTAAACTCATTTAGCTCAGATGTTCTTTATCAAAATTTAAATATCTATCTACCAGGTTTCTTTAAAAACAATGGCTTCAAACTTTCGGCTTTTAGAGAAAGGCAAACAAAAGGGTTTAATAATTATCGATTTAATCCAATCAACGACGCAGCCACTGAATATGTTTTTTCAAGAGGCTTTGACTATACTTATGTCGATCGCTACACCAAAGGATCAATTGAGTACGCTACACCACTTTGGAATACTGATTTCGATTTAGCAGGCTGGGTATATCTCAGAAGAATTTTTGCCAAAGCTTATTTTGATCACACCAAGGTTGAGCTACTTAACTTTACTAACAATCTTAACTCTGCCGGAGCAGAGCTAATTTTTGAAACTAAATTTTTCAGATTGTTAGATTTAAACCTCGGCGTTAGAAACAATAACAAGCTAGATCGAAACGAATCTAGCTTTGATTTCTTTATCGGAACAGATTTGAGTCTTTAAAATTTAAATTTCTTTTTAAGACCTTTCAGGAGGTCTTTACCTTTATCTTGGACTGAATTCTTAGCACTATCTTTTTTGCCATCAATTTTGGAAGTTATGCCATCAATTTTACTTTTTTGCTTATCAATTTCGCCTTGATACTTTGACTTCAGTTGATCTAATTTTTCATCAACCTTTTTTTTATTTCCGGCTAATTTATTCTCGATGGTGTCTTTTATTTTTTTCTTAGCTGCATTAATTTTTTCGCTAATCACTCTGCCAACGGCCGTTTTTATAATATCAGCAAGATTTGTCTTAATATCAAAATTAAGTTTTTCGATACTTCCAGAAGCTTTAGCATTAAGTGTTACGGTTGATGCATCTGAAGCTACGCTATCTAGGATTTCTTTGACGACTTTTGTTTTAGCTTCTGTCTTATATTTCACATCGCTAAAAGTGTTATCAAGCTTCATGGTCAAGCTCTTATCAATTAAATCAGCAGAAACCACCGAACTTGATGTGGCGGATGACATAATAAAGCTTACGGCGTCTGACTGGCTTAAAGCTTTCTCTTTAACCGGAAAGGCACCAATCGATAACTGAACACTGTCTTTTACAACGCCACGATGATCGATCGAAACCTTGGCCTTAAGTTGCCTAAGATTTTGTGAAGGAAAATCAGCATCAATTTGCGCTGTTGTCGGCTTATTAACAACAGATTGATCAGTTGTTACGTTTTCAATCTTACCGCTAACTGTTCCTTGCGAATTTTGAGAGCTGATCTCACTATGTTTTAACCAAAAAAGTGGGTAAGACTTTGGTGTACCAAATTGATAATTCACACCCTCGCCTCTTGGAGGCTTCACTTCAACGACTTCCTTTTTGTCTTTTTTAGGTGGCATGTATTTTTTTGCCATCGCGAAGTATTCGTCGTACTTAGCCATTGAATTAACAAAATCTGGACCAAAGAGAACTCCAGCAATTGCTTTTGAATCTAAATTAGGCAGACTCATTTTAGATTCAAGACGATCAACATCTTGCTTAATTAAGCCTTCAACTTGCTTAGTCGAGTCTTTAACAAACTTAATTTCACTTTCAACTCTTTTGACAGCATCATTGTATTGTTTAATCGTATTGGAGACATCCTTTCTTAGAGAGTCGGCTTCCTTAAGGACCTTCGGTGCCTTAGAGATATTTTTAAGATCATCCCAATTAATGGCTTTAAAACGATCGTCATAGGAATCGATCTCAGCGCTTTTAGGAAGATTACTCATCATCGTTTTAAGCTCTTCTTCTTTTTGATCGATTTGTTTTTCAAGGGCTTCGTAGAATTTTTTACTCTCTAACTCATTTTCAATATTATTTAGAACATCTTTTGAGCTATCACCGGCTAAGAGAGCCGAAATATCTCCAAAAACATTACCTTTGAATTCTTCTTTCGCATTTTGAAGAGTCTCTTTTGCTTTTGATGGGTTCTTAGGATCTTCTAAAGGCTTTGGATAGACTTTTCCCAAAGCCTTTCTTTTTCCGGCAATGGTAATATCTTTAATTGAAGACTCATCGATAACGACTTTGCCTCTTAGAACTCCATCCCACATCATTTGAAACTTAAGAGAGCCTACTTCAAACAAATTAAAAGCCGGATCACTCGCATTAGTAAAAGCAATCTTTTTAACTTCTACACTTAAGCTACTAAAAGATGTCTTCACACTATCAACATTGACCTCAGCGCCATTAACTTTGCCACCAAAGTATTCAATTGATTTTTTAATCGTTGAATCTAAAAAGAGCAGGTTAAACAGGACAATCAGGACGGTCACAATAAGAAATGGTACAACTGCACCCTTTCGAATCATTCCAACTTTCTTTTTTTCAATCATATATTATCCGTAGAGTTCTTCGTATTTGGCATACCATTTATAAAAACCTGTTGCTTTAACTGCTTTCCAGAATTTAGTTTGCTGGAAACGCTTAACAACAGTATTTCGATACTTCACAATTAATGTTTTCGATAGGATGAAGACAACTGGAAATAACAAAACTGATACAACTCCAGCTCCCATGACCACAGAGTTATAAAACTTGGTAAATGGAATAATAGGAAGATTATATAGAATGGTAAAAAGTCCTTTGAGACTATCCATTTCTAAAACACTTGCTCCTATAGAATGAAAAATCGGATCAAAAACATAGGCGACAATTGCGAACATAAAAGCGCTAGCAAAAGCAGCACCCATTTGTATTCTAAAAAAGAAAAGTAAAATAAAGACAAGGATGGTTTGAAGTGAAAGAGCTGGAGCAAAACCTAAAATAAGACCACAGGCAATTCCCGCGGCCAATTGATTTTCACCAGTATCGGAATTTAATAATTTCAACAGAGCAAATGCCTGCTTTAACATGACCGTCATACAGTCTCCTCTAGATATTAGTGGGCTAATCATATGACTCTTAGAGGGTCTTTTTAAAGCTTTTTAATAATTTCTTCGCATTTTTGAAAGGATGCTAGATAGTTTATCAATGAGGATATGACATGCATCAGCAAATGCTAGCCCAATATAGAGCCAAGTTACACTTCGATAGATTGGCAACTGATAATTATACTCTCTAAAAAACTCAAAAACTCTTTGCCAGTATGTTTGAGCTTCTAGCTCTAAATATCCCATTTTAGATAAGACAAAAATAAGTAGCCCACCTAGAACAAGACCGTAGATCACTCTTGTAAGAGTTCCAAACAATAGCCCATGCGAAACTCCCCTATGCTTAAACAAAATAGAATAAGGATAAAGGAAGAACTGTAATACTCCACTGCGTTTTTTAGGCATCAAGTCGGTGTCAGGTGAAAAAATGAGTGTGGAGAATAACCAACCAAATAAAAACAAAGGCCAACAAAAGTAATCAACTCCTACTCCAATGAGCAGACCAGTAAAGACCATTCCAACAAAAAGATTGATCCCATCGTGAGTCTTGCCTAAGGCCATTAAAAATACCGAGTCAAAAATAAGCTAACATGATGGTCTTCGTTGAGAACTTCTAGACCTTGAGCCGTTGTACCTTGTACGGGGGCATCAAAAACACGAATGGTTGAGCCAATTTTCCAAACATCTGAAAGTCGTCTAGAAACTTGAAAGTTGTAAAGTTTTTCATGTGTTCGATCAACATCCATAATTGCTGAAAGCACAAATTCAGTGCCCATAATATCATTTCTGGCGTGTCTTAATCCTAAGAAATAGTCATTTTGAAAAACAGTTAAACGCTCCGCTTGAGCTTGCTCCACTCCTAACATCTTTGCATACTCAAAAAAGAATGTTGTCTCAGATCCATCTGTATGTGAAGTCGTGTACTCAAAACCAATTGCGGCTTCTGTATGATCGATTGGTAATTGAAAGCCTGTAACAGTCAGAATGCTCAGATCTTTTTCAAAGCTTCGGTTAGCGGCTTCTGCTTTAAAAAGCCAAGCATCAAAAAATGGCATCTGTATTGTTCCACCAATTTGTGTAACTTGAAAAAAATGCGGAACGTTCATTGAACTCACGCCATTAATGGGAACAGGACTGCCACTAATAAATGTGTACTGAGAAGTTCCCACCACAGGAAACTGTCGATCATAGTGTTGCAAATAGTGTAACGAGACATCTGCACCAAATATAAGCTGAGTTAGTCTAGCCGAATACTGCGGGCGCCACTTATCGTCTTTCGCTTCAGTGCCATCCACCCATAATGGCTCTGCTGGCAAAAATCCAACTCCAAGCCTTGACGCTGCTCCTGGATAGCGAGGATTTTCAACTCGTGGGTATAACGACAAGGTAAGCGCACCTTCATAGTACGGAATTTCTAATTCAACTGCTAGCTCTCCGCGTTTTTCAGGCTTTTCAAGTGGAGCATCTAAGTTTCGACTATTAATCGAATCTGCTGGTCTGAAAGCCTCAAGTGCGGTCCAGTTAAAGATCTTATATCCTGCAGACACTTTCCAAAGTTTTTCTGTGTCTAAAAAGTATGAAGCGTAAGCATCTTCAATCCATATAAGATCTCTTGATGGCTCTTTAGTATCAATTCGTGAAAAGCCTCTAAGAACATGAGAATAGTTTCCCTCTTCGTAACTTGACTCTAATCTAGAAAAAACAGCGATACCTGTGTCTTGGGTTGAGGAAATATCATCGTTTTTAAATTGACGATATTCAAGAGTCACTTCACCAAGCGAACCAAAATCAGCGAGTGCTTGAAAAGAATAAAGGAAAAATAGAAAACTTATCCACTTCATTTTGCGCTCTACTTTAATCGAGATTGTGAGAAATCAGATTCTGTAAATTTTTTACCAAGAGTTCTATTGTCCCAAGTAAATATAGACTCTTTTTTTGTTTGAACGTTCTTCATATGAATTTTATTGGCGCGGTAAAGAGTTTTCTGTCCAACCTTAAATGGTTTATAGCCAGCAAACTCGGCAACTTTCAGTAATTCTCCACGAAGATTGTAATATTCAACTTTCATTGGATTAAATATTTTCTTGTCCATGTAAGTAATTTGTTTGCTATATCCAGATGGCTCTTTTGAAACACGTTCAAGCACCCAGACATCTCGCTTGTTTAGTTTTTCATCTCTAAGCCACTTATAATTAAATTTATCAATTTCTTGACTACCCAAATCTTCAAAAGCAAATTCACTACCCATAAAAGAAGAAGACTTTGAGCTTGAATTAATACGCTTCACTCTTCGAAAGGCCGGAATATAAAGCCACTGATCGTCTTCTTTGCTTTTGTAAGACCACGTCAACATTTTTGTACCTTTAACATCCTTGGGATTAGAAAATTCCATAAGGGATTTATCTCCGTCCTTGCCACCCTCTTGAACCTTGCCCTCCATTTCGCGCACAACTTGCTGGCCATCGGCTGTGATCAAAATCATTTTCATATTCGATTCTTCGCCAATAAACCCGTCGTTTTGGTCTCTGACTTGCTTGGCAATGCTAGTACCCTTTTCTTCAGGACTTTGCTTGGTCGCTGTATGTCCAACTTGAATCAGGCCAAAAATCATTAATGTTGCTAAAAAGCGCATTGTTTTCTCTCCAATTAATTTAGCGCTAATGATATCTTGACCAAGTTCTACTGACCAGTTTGTTGACTTAGATTTCAAGCAGTTGATAGGATAAATCATTACTGCTGTGTGCAAAAAAGGATAAACATGAGCGTTTATGTCAACCGTATTCTCAACCTTAAGAAAATCAAAGCTATCGGCTTTGATATGGATTACACGCTGGTTCGATATAATTCTGAAGAGTTTGAACGCCTCACTCATGAAAAGGCTATTCAAAAGCTCATCAAACATAAGAATTACCCTACATCAATTACAAGCCTTCCTTTTAATTTCAACAAAGTCATTCAAGGGCTAGTTATAGATAAAAAGAAAGGTCATTTGTTGAAAGTTTCTCGCTTTGGCAAAGTTAAGCATGCCGTTTACGGCGAAGAAGTTCTGGCTTTTAAAGAACAAGATAAAATTTATAGAAATAGAGTCATAGACCTCAACGACAGCAATATACAAAGTTTGGACACGTCCTTTTCAATTTCAAATGGTGTTTTATTTGGTCAGCTTGTTGAATTAAAAAAACAAGGTCTAAATATTCCAGATTATGAAACACTGGCCAATGATATTCGCGAAGCCATTGATATTTGTCACGCTGATGGCACATTAAAAGACTTAGTCAGAGCTGATGTGGCACGCTTTATTGTTCAAGATGAAGATATTGTACGCGTGCTTGAACGCTTTAAAGATTATGGCAAAAAACTTTTAGTCATTACCAACTCTGATTGGAGTTATTGCAAACTCTTACTCGATTACGCCGTTAATCCATTTTTAAAAGATCATAAAGATTGGAGTGAGCTTTTTGATATCACGATCACTTTAGCTTCAAAGCCACGCTTTTTTAATGGCAAGCAAGCCTTTTTAGCTATCGATGCTAAGACTGGTTTGATGTCAAACACCTTTGGCAAAATTGAAAATGGTATTTACCAAGGAGGCTGGGCCGGAAAACTTCAAGACGACCTAGATCTTGAAGGTGATGAAATTCTTTATCTTGGAGATCATATCTATGGAGATGTGGTTTCTATTAAAAAGACTTTTAACTGGAGAACAGCTCTCGTCCTAGAACCTTTAGAAGAAGAAGTTGATGCAGTTAAAGCTTCCACAAAAGTGCAGCAGAGAATTGATTTATTAATGTCTCAAAAAGAAAAGCTTGAAACAACTCTTAATGATATGGACCTTAAGCGAAAAGAAGATAAAAAAGAAGTTGATAGAAAAGAAATCAATAAACTTTTTGCTGAGATTGAAAAAATCAACGAAGAGATATCTATCTTGCTTGAAGACTATAAAAAGTTCTTTAACCCTTTTTGGGGTGAACTGATGCGAGCAGGACAAGAAGAAAGTCGTATGGCCGATCAAGTTGAAAAGTATGCTTGTATTTATATGGCAAAGGTTTCCGACCTATTGGCCCATTCGCCTAAAACTTATTTCAGACCGGCTAAGAGAGTTTTACCTCACGAACTAGTTGAGTAAGCTCTTTAAGAAATTGACATAAGGTTCGTGGGCTCGCTCCCCGTAGCCTCCACCCATGACATAAGTTCTTTTGATTTTAAACTGGGCTAAAGTTGATTCAATCAATTGATCTCTTGCCAGCATTTGATCGCTGTTTAACTTAAGAGATTGAGTGCTTTTTAATTCATCATGTTCCCAAGCATCAGCGCCTAGAACAATAAAGGCGAAACCAAAACCTGCGATATCGACTTGGGCCAAGGCAGCAGTTAATTTTTCAAGATAAAGACTCTCCTCACCTATTCCAAACTCGATATCAAGATCGCTTGGTAAATCCCAAGGACCAGGGCCAAGGCTTCCATCAATCGGCCAAGCATTTTTCATATGAAGGCTTAAGGTGAAAATAGAATCATCATGTTGAGTAATCTGTGTTGTACCATCACCTTTATGGGCATCAACATCAATAATAAGACATCGTTTAATGCCGTGATCAAGCTGTAACTTTCTGGCAGCGATCACAATATCATTTAGCAAACAAAAACCACGGCCAGCGAATCTCATCGCATGGTGCATGCCACCACCAAGAAAGAAACTCGACTCATTTTTTAAAGCACTTAACGCTGCCATATAAGTACCACGGCATTGGAACAAGACATCTTCAGGCATTTTCCAAAGTGGTTTTTGATTTATGCCACTTATTAAATCTTTTTGGGTTACTTCATAACAATGCTGAACTTCAAGAACTGCTAAGTCTTGATCGAAGAGTCTTGAGATAAAATCTAAATCGTGAGCAAGTTTAATATCTTCCCAACTAAGCTTGGGCAATGTCTCCAAATCAACCGTTTGAAGTTTAGTGAAATCTTCGCTGAGCTCAGCAAAGATTTTTTGTGATCGATCCATTTTTAAAGGCACTGGAATACCGTACTCGCTAAAGCGAGGAGCAAGGAAAGGATGATAAATAAGTGCTTCTTTTTTTATGTAATTCCCCTTACTTACAGTGTTCCTAGATTATAATCTTTACCAACATTCTTTACCCTGCGCAAGGACCCTGCTAGGACTAAGTATGCTAAAAAGAACATTATGGTTAAGACATGAAACAAAGCCTTTTGAAGAACGTGTTGCACTAACACCTAGTGCCGCCAAGCAACTTCAGCTACGCGGTCATGATGTTCGTATTGAGAAATCACCAACCCGTATTTTTACAGATGAAGAGTATTCAAGACTAGGACTACCTTTAGTCGAAACTTTTTCTTGGAAAGACTCGCCATTAGATACAATTGTTCTTGGGCTAAAAGAGCTTGAAGAAAATGATGATCCACTTTTAAGACGTCATATCT
>PCUW01000032.1 GCA_002787775.1 Bdellovibrionales bacterium CG12_big_fil_rev_8_21_14_0_65_38_15 | reverse complement strand
AACGATTAAGAAGCGAATCAACATCGCTTAGATCATGAAAACGATCGAGCACTTTTAAAAACTTTTCGTTGTACGATTGAACACCCATCGAAAAGCGATTGACCCCTAAATCCTGCCAGGCTTTTAAGCCCTCATTTTCCCAAGCGCCAGGATTAACTTCCATGGTCCATTCTGTTGTTTCGTTAACTTGTATTTTTGAGGGAATTAAAAACTCAAACCACTTGGCGCCGTTAACGCCCCAAAGAGAAGGTGTTCCACCTCCAAGATAAAGTGTATCAAGTGGAGCAAAGCGATAACCGAGTGATTCAAACCAATGCTCTTGTTGTTCCCATTGATTCTCAAGACGAAACTGAAACACATCACGCGCTTCATCAAAATCAGGCGGAACCGACTTAAAAAAGTCACAATAATTACATAAATGCCGACAATGCGGAAAATGTAGATAGAGAGATTTTATTTCATGTGAAGAAATCATAGTTTCCACTTTGTCGCTAGCCTGTATCCCGACTATAATGTCTTAAAAACCCCTTGGCCATGGAAGTGCATGCAACATCAATTAAAGACCCTGAACAATAAGCTTAAAACTCTTTTTATTAATATGCCTGGAAGTACAAGCGCTAGTGCTCAAATTTGGTTTCGTGCCGGTAGTGCTTTAGAGACAGGTAAAGATCACGGTATTGCACATTTTCTTGAACATATGTTTTTTAAAGGAACGCCACAAAGACCAGGAGCGATGATTGCTCACGACGTGGAAAGTTTTGGCGGTGAGATCAATGCCTTCACTTCATTTGATTACACATGCTATTATATCAACTGCCCAAATCCTAAGTTAGATAACACCATTAAAATTTTAATGGATATGGTTTCTAATCCAATGTTTAAGCAAGAAGACCTTGAGCCTGAGCGCGACGTGGTCTTTGAAGAGTTTAGACGCTCAATCGATTCTCCAAACCAATATGCCTTTTCTCAAATTCAAAAAAATTCTTTTACAGGTGGATATTCACATCAGATTTTAGGCGAAGAAGAAACTATTAAGAATTTTTCTCAAGAACAGTTAAAAGATTTTAGAAAGAAGTTTTATAATCTTACCAATTCCATGCTGGTCATTGCTGGTGATATCGATCATGTCGGTGGACAAGAAAAAATCTCAAAGATTGTTGAGGAATTTAAACTTCCAGAAGGTCCTGCTTCATCTTTTCCAAAATTTGAACTGGCTAAAAAATCAACAATTGAAGTTCATGAAAAAGATACAAGGATTGCGACACTTACAGTAACAATTCAAGCCCCAAATATTGCTGATCCTAAATCTCCTGCTGAAGATCTGGTCATGAACTGCTTGGGTCACGGCGAAAGCTCACGCCTTTATCGCAATGTTGTGGTTGATAAAAGTTACGCCAACTCAAGTAGCTGCTCAACCATGTTTATGACTGATGGTGGTGTTCACTTTATGCGCCTAAGCCTTCCTGTCGAAAATATTACTAAAGCTTGTGACAAAGTGGTTAAGACTTTCCAAGAAGCGGTGACAAAAGGCTTTGATGAAAAAGAACTTCGTAAAATTAAAAATCAATATATCGCCTCTAAAGTTTACGATATGGAATCTCTTGAAAGCTATGCTTTCTCTTTAGGCCATGGACATGCTCAATTTGGTGATATCGGCAGTGAAGAGGAATTTATTCGCCGTATGAAAGCAGTGACTAAGTCACAAGTGGATAAAGCGCTATCTGATATTTTATCTCGCCCATTACATTTCTCACTGCAAGTTCCTAAAGGTAGTGATCTAAAAAAATGCACTAAAGAACTTGAGAAATTCCAACAAGGGCTTTCTAAACTTTCTAAAATTACGACTGTTAGTAAAATTAAAGGGGTGAAAACTTCAAAATACGACCAACAAGTTCGCTTAGTTGATCTTGTTCCTGGAGTAAAACTCGTTCACCGCCTAAATCCAATGAATCCAACTTTTGTCATGCATGCTTATATTCGCGGTGGACTCGCTGAAGAAAATGCAAAGACCAACGGCAGCTATCATATGTTGGCCGGTCTTCTGACTAAAGGCTACAAAGGCATTAAGTACGAAGATCTTAAAGACGAGCTTGAAGATATGTCCGCTTCACTTTCAGCTTTTTCTGGCAAGAATGCTTACGGCCTAACTCTTCATGGACAAAGTGAGCACTTCACGACTCTTTTAACTCATTTTAGCCAAACACTACTTAATCCAACTCTTCCACCAAAATTCTTAGCGCATGAAAAGAAAATCGCACTCAGACATTTAGATAATCAAAAGGAAGATCCGATTAAGGTTTGTTTTCAAACGGCTTCTAAGTTTTTATTTAATACTCACCCTTACAGCATGAATGCTCTTGGAGACCCAAAGACCGTTAAAAGCTTCAAGGTTGAAGATATGAAACGTCTTCATAATAAGAGTATTAAAAATAAAGAAATGCTCATCACTTATTGTGGTGATCAAAGTTTTGAAGAAGTTTATGAAAAGTTCCAAGAAGCCTTTAAGCCACTTAAAGCTCGCGCTTGGAAAAAACATACGCCTAAAAAATATACTCCTAAGCCAAGTGAACTCACTTATATTCCATTTGAGCGTGAACAAACTCAAATCTTCACCGCTATTGCTTGCGGCGGCATGGATGAAGCTGAACATAATGCACTCAAAATCATTTCGGCCCATCTTGGTGGTCAGTCATCTGAGTTATTCGTTGAAGTTCGTGATCGCCAAGGACTTTGCTATACGGCTCAACCGATTCATTTCACAGCTCTTGAGGGTGGATATTGGGGAATTTATATGGCCAGTGGTCATGATAAAGTCACCGCGGCCATCGCTGCCATTCGCGCGATCATTGAACGCTTAAGAGATGAAGGTCTATCTTTTGATGATTTCAATCGTGTGAAGGAAATGATCAAAGGCCAAGCACAAATTAATGTTCAAACCAACGAAGATTGGGCGGGGGTTTATTCAGTACCAGTTCTTCAAGGTCGCGATCTTGATTGGTACCATAAAAATCTTATAGCCATTGATTCCATCAATTTTGAAGATTTTAATAAGAAGCTTAAAAAGGCCTTCTCTAAGAAATGGTCAACAGTTGTGGTTGGTAGAGAATACGAAAGCTAAGAAGCTTTGATATTTCGATCGCCGATGAAAAGAAGCATTCCCTCGAATTGATCGGGCTTTGTCATTTTCTCGGCGACAATATTCATCAGCATCGTCACACCTGAAAATGATTTTGAAAGCTGTTCATAAAATGAAGGCGTTTCGTAGAATTCAGGCACTAGATGATTCAGCTTTCGATAAGCGGAACAACCGACTTGCTGATAATAACTTGTATCGATGATTTTACTATTAAGTGAATCCGAAAAAAATCCACAAAGAAAAAGTGCTGTGTCGCCAATATCTCGAAGAGCTCGCACTTGTTTTGATCTGCTCATATGACAAGTTTCAAGTAACTTAAGACCTAAAACTTTATCTCGAACTTTACCTTCAACTGTTTCAAAATATTTTCCTGATTCACCATACTGATCAAGCACGATGCTGGAGTAGTGAACAGTTTCTCGTGGAAGAGGCCTGGAGCTCTTTTGATTGACTTGGGTGAGTTCATCAAAGAAAAATGTTTGAAGACTAGTTTCTAAGATTAATTCTTGGCCTGAAGTTGAATCCTTGGTCATTTCCTCTCTTCCTCCTGAGGGTTTCACTACATATATTGTATCGTAGAACTCCAGCATCCTGACATTTGAGGAAAGTCTTTCCTAGGCTAAGGTCCCATAAACACATAATTTCTTACACTTACAGAGAGTATTTATAAGAAATTAGCGCTCCTATAGGGCCATTGTCGCACCGAGATTCATGGTCATAACTCTTCGTTTTTGCTAAAAATATCAGGCACATATAAGGAGCTCCATTTGTCGAACAACGAATACCAACCACCTGTTAAAACTCTTTTCGATTGGCAAGAACTCGCAACTAAAGAAGCTAAAGGCAAAGCTCCAAGTGCTAAGAAAACTCCTGAAGGTATTGAGATCAAACCTCTTTACACTAGTGATGATACTAAAGATTTAAAGTTCGCTAATACTCTTCCTGGATTTGAACCTTTTGTTCGTGGCCCAAAAGCCACAATGTATTCTGGTCGTCCTTGGACTATTCGTCAGTACGCAGGTTTTTCAACAGCTGAAGAATCAAACGCGTTTTATCGTCGCGCTCTTTCGGCCGGAGGCCAAGGTGTATCGGTGGCCTTCGATTTAGCCACTCATCGTGGTTACGACTCTGATCATCCTCGTGTTAAGGGTGATGTTGGTAAAGCGGGTGTAGCAATTGATTCCGTCGAAGATATGAAAATTCTTTTTGATGGAATTCCTCTTGAAAAAGTTTCTGTCTCGATGACAATGAACGGAGCAGTTCTTCCAATCCTGGCTAACTATATCGTAGCGGCCGAAGAACAAGGTGTTTCTAAAGATAAACTCTCTGGCACCATTCAAAATGATATTCTTAAAGAGTTCATGGTGAGAAATACTTATATCTATCCACCAAAGCCAAGTATGCGCGCTATCTCTGATATTTTCGCTTATACATCTGAACATATGCCTAAGTTCAACTCGATTTCTATTTCTGGTTATCATATGCAAGAAGCCGGCGCTGATGCTGCCCTTGAGCTTGCTTATACGTTAGCCGATGGAAAAGAGTACGTAGAAACAGCACTTGCTTCAGGTATGAAGATTGATGACTTCGCGCCAAGACTTTCATTCTTTTTTGGTATCGGGATGAATTTCTATATGGAAATCGCCAAGCTTCGTGCCGCTAGACTTTTATGGTCTAAAATCATGAGTGCTTATAATCCACAAAATATTCAATCTAAAATGCTTCGCACTCACTGCCAAACTTCTGGCTGGTCTTTGACTGAGCAAGATCCTTACAACAACGTTGTTCGTACAACCATTGAAGCCATGGCCGCAGTGTTTGGTGGAACTCAATCTCTTCACACTAATTCTTTTGATGAAGCGGTTGCTCTACCGACAGATTTTTCTGCTCGTATCGCTAGAAACACTCAAATTATTTTACAAGAAGAAACTGGTATCACTGATGTGGTCGATCCATTTGGTGGCTCTTTCATGATGGAAAAGCTCACACAACAGATCGCTGATCGCGCCACTGAGCTAATGAATGAAGTTCAATCATTAGGTGGTATGGCCAAAGCGATTGAAAAAGGTGTGCCTAAACTTCGTATTGAGGAATCAGCCGCTGGTAAGCAGGCGCGTATTGATCGCGGTGAAGATGTCATCGTTGGTGTGAATAAATATCGTATTCCTTCGGATCAAGAAGAAAAGTTAGATATCCTAGATATTGATAATCAAGCCGTTCGTATTTCTCAAGTTAAACGAATCGAAGAAATAAAGAAATCTCGTGATCAAAAAGCCGTTGATGCTGCCCTTTCGGCCCTTACTGAATATGCAAAATCAGGTAACGGCAACGGTCTTGATCTTGCTGTTAAGGCCGCTAAAGTTCGCGCCACTGTGGGAGAAATCACCGAAGCCCTTGAAAAAGTATGGGGCAGATACGTCGCCCAATCACAAACAGTTTCCGGAGTCTACGGATCAGCGTATGATGGAGATATGTCTTGGGAAAAAATTAAAACAGATATCGATTCATTTGTGGCCGCCCATGGCCGTCGCCCACGTATGCTAGTGGCGAAAATGGGACAAGATGGACATGATCGTGGAGCTAAAGTTATTGCCACAGCATTTGCTGATGTTGGCTTTGATATCGATCTAGCTCCTCTTTTTTCAACGCCAGAAGAAGTTGCAAAACAAGCACTTGAAAATGATGTCCACGTCGTGGGTGTTTCCTCTCAAGCCGCTGGTCATAAAACACTTATTCCTGATTTGATCGCTGAGCTTAAAAAAGCCGGTGCAGATGACGTAATCGTGGTTTGTGGCGGTGTGATTCCAAAACAAGACTACGAGTTTTTAACCAAAGCCGGTGTTAAAGGAATCTTTGGCCCAGGAACTGTTATTCCTGATGCTGCCAGAGAAGTCCTCGTCCAAATTAATAAGGCCCACGGAAAATCATGAAGGATCAGCTTTTAAAAGGTGATATTCGCGCATTATCAAAAGCTATCACACTGATTGAAAGCAAAAAGCCTGAACACAAAGAAGAGTCTCAAAAGCTTTTACAAGAAATCTTACCCCATACAGGTAAATCAAAACGTATCGGAATTTCTGGTGTTCCGGGTGTAGGTAAATCAACCTTTATTGAACAATTAGGCCTCATGCTTTGTGAAAAGAATCTCAAAGTTGCGGTGCTGGCGGTTGATCCAAGCTCTCCTATTTCAGGCGGCTCCATCATGGGTGATAAAACCCGTATGGAAAGTCTCTCGCGCCATCCTAATGCCTTTGTTAGACCAAGTCCTACATCTGGTGCCCTTGGCGGCGTCGAACGTAAGACAAGAGAATCCATGCTTTTATGTGAGGCCGCAGGTTTTGATGTCGTCCTTATCGAAACGGTTGGTGTTGGTCAGTCTGAAGTTGCTGTTTCAGGTATGGTTGATGTTTTTTCAGTCATGCTGGTTCCAGGTGCAGGCGATGATCTGCAAGGAATTAAAAAAGGCATTATCGAATTGGCTGATCTGTTAGTTATTAATAAAGCTGATGGCGATCAAAAGACATTGGCTGAGATGGCGAAGTCCCATTACCAAAATGCTCTAAGCCTTCTAAGTCATAAGGATTTTTGGCAGGCTAAAGTCATCACCTGTTCGGCCAGAGATAATATTGGTCTTGATGGATATTGGAATGAAATCGAGAACTGGTACAAGGCAGCGGGCAAAGAAAATCTTGAAACCAAAAGAAAAAATCAGGCCAAATCTTGGCTTAAAGAGCTTCTAAACAACATGATTGAAGATGAGCTCGCCACCGATCCATCGCTTAAAAGTCAATGGCAATCGGCACTTTCAGATGTGGCAGCCTCCAAACAAACGCCTTTTCAGGCGGCAAACCAGCTTTTTAAGCTTCTTCGTTCAAAAAAATAAGCCGTGTAAATATTACCAACTCTCTTTTCTTGACCAAATTCTCAGGCCATAAGCCCATTCATAAAAGATAAGACTTTCGATCTTGAGCGCTCTTGGTGGTACTTGCTGTAGTTCTCGCTGTGTGTGTGTTGAGGCTCTCCTAGTTCTGGGTATCACGTGTGTGTTGTGTGTGGAGTGCTCGATTGAAAGTTCGCTTTTAAGCGGGTTTGGACGTACAGAATCAAACCCGCTTTTTTATCTACTCCCAATTTATAAATCTTAAGGATCAACTTCAATGTCACTTCTTGCGGTGTACATTAATGTACACCTCAGTCGCTCCATTTCGTTTCACCTTAATCTTTAATAAATTGAGAGCAGCTATATTGATTTAAGGTATTTAGCCCTACTTCATTTTCTGTGATTTATGAGTCAGACTATATCTATGAAAACAAAACTCTCAATCCTTGCCCTTGTATTGGCCTTTGGCCCGTATACTCTTCTTCAACATGCCAAGGTGATGGATGTTCCACTTGGAGCTTTTTTAGGTGAGTGGAGTTATGCCAATGGCTATGATTTCTCGGCCAAGATTTTCAACAACTTTGCTTGTCATAAGAATGAAGCAGTTGCCTGTTCTCTTTTAGCTGAACTTGAAGCGAGATCTGGTGACATGATTCAAGCGAGCAACTTAACAATGAAAGCCTGCTCGCTTGGACTAAGTTCTGCTTGTCCTCAGATACTTGAATAGATTATCTAAGAGCTCTTAACAAATAAGCATTAATTTCTTTTCTACGTGCAAGACGTTTTTTAAGTCTTGAATCGGGTGACTTACCTCTCATTGATCCGTCACAAAGAATTCCGCTCATATCAGCTTTCGTTAGTGCATTTGAAACTTCATTAAGAGTAACTTCACGATCAAGCTTTCTCGTAGCATATCTTTTCAAAGCTTCTAATCTTTTACCGGCCATTAAATGGGCTTCTTCAATAATCTTGACGAGGGAATTGGCCTTAATTAATTCATAGATTGTTCTAAGCTCACTGACTACTGTTGCGATGACACCGATATAACCACCGATTAAGGCATAAACTAATGAATCCCAACCTCCGTTACCTTCTGCTCCTAAGTTAGCACCAATAACTATCCCAAGAGTTGCTACAGCAGCACCAACAACAGGAGTTACTAAGGCACGAATTACTAACTGTTTTCTTCTTTTGGCGTAGTCTTGATGACAAGACTGTTCAGGCACAATTGATTGTGCAGATGATGGCGCCTCTTGGGCCATAACAGGAGCAAAGCTCAGACTAATAAAAGCTAATACCAGCGATAGTGTTTTAATCATAAATTCCCCAATTCAAGTTTCAACAAACATAATTGAGGAAGTACGGATCGACAGGCCGTATGTATTTTTTGCACTTTTGTAAATACAGATACTTATCTTTATATGTTAATTTGGCACTTCATTTAAAGTGTTAATAAAGCAGAATCAACTTCCGTGCGTTTATATAAAAAAGCATGGTATCTGATTTAAGCGCCATTAATCTAAATAAACTTCTTTCTTATATATCGAATAATTAAATCAACAGTTATTCCAAACTTTTCGTAGGACAACTTTTCAAGATCATAAACAATGTCTTTAAAACAAGCCATAAAGCTTACGACATTTTTATTAGCATCAAAATAGTAATGACTAATCCAATTTATCGGGCTTACATCAAAAGCTCCTTCTCTATCGTATGCCTGTTCTTTTGTACAAAATTGGTTAACTCTTTTATTCAATAATAGGTTTCCATTTTCGTATATACTTATAGCTTCATCATCCATAGATAATTCTGCATATGGAAATGCAACAACGAAAGATCCATCGTTGCTAGGCTGTCCATACTTCAAGCAACGATCACCAATATGACTTAAGTCTACATCCTCTATCCGCCATAAAAACTTCTTGTTTTTTACTTCATATAGACCTGTACGCGGATATTCATCTTTTTTTATTATAATTTTATCAGCATATATTTCTCTATCAAACTTTTCATTTTTGGTATCGTCTATCCATCGAATATAGATATACTGTTTGTTTTTACTAATTCTAAATGTTGAAAAACACTCTAAAGACATAATTGCATTTGCTGAACTTTGAAAAAAAAGCGTTGCGAGGACAATTGTTAAAAATTTAGTCATAATATCCATACTTTTAGTTTAACACTAAATGAAGTCTGCACAATTAATTCGTAAGATTAATAATTTTTAATAGTTCTAAATTTGGATGAGATTAAGTTGAGAGAAGCCAAGAACAACTGAGGCGTACGTTCAAGTACGCCGCAAGGAAGTGATTGGCGATCGAGACTTAAGATCGCCAAATAGAGGATTATTAAACGTCGAGCTCGATCATGAGGACGCCCTGTTCGAGGGCCTGTCCCTCTTTCACATGCACGGCCTTCACCACACCATTGACCGAAGTTTTAATCTCATTTTCCATTTTCATGGCTTCAAGAATAAGAAGTGTTTCGCCTTCTTTAACTTCATCACCTGGCTTTACAGAAATTTTAACAACTTTACCTGGCATCTGTGTGACTAAATCCCCTGCTTCACCGTTTGATAAACCCGATGGTTTATAACCGCGGTAGACATCATAAACGCGATCAACCGCAACGATTCTTTTTGGAAGTTCTTGTCTAGCCACTCGCTTCCAAGTTAATCCATCAAAAGAGACGAAATAGTCACCTGCAATTTTTCTAACTTTTACTTTTTGTTCACGTGTTCGTTTTCCGTCTTCCAGAGCGGAAAAATCAAACTCAACCATTTCACGTCCGTGCATAACGGTTTTTGTAAGATCGATAATGATTTCGTTATTTTCGTGATCAATTAAATAAGTGCGCATAATTATAATCCTAACTGACGAGCTTCAATCGCTGCCAGCTTGCTATAAATCGATGAGTGATCAAATTCACGGTTGATCATATCCTGAGGTTTGGTTTCACCAATATAGTTGGTGGTGTAGTGACCTTCACAAAACTTAGGTTCACTCAAGATAACTTTATGTAGAGGGATATTGGTTTTTAATCCTTCAATATGAAGCCCTTCAAGAGCGGCTCTCATTTTTCTTACGGCAACATCGCGAATGATACCTTTAACAACCAGCTTTCCAACCATTGGATCAAAGTCAGGCGTCACTTCAAGATCACGGTAAATACAGTGATCAAAACGAGTGCCTTGAGGAAAGTTGGATTCAAAGCCTGTGACTTTTCCTGGAGCTGGAAGCATTGTAATAGGATCTTCCGCACAGATACGACATTCAATGGCGTGACCAGAGCGTTTAATCCATTCCTGTGAAGGAAAGCCTAAGTCTTCGCCAAAGGCAGACTGGATCATACAAACGATCAAATCTATGCCCGTAATTTCTTCTGTAATTGGGTGTTCAACCTGAATACGAGTATTCATTTCGAGGAAATAGAACTTTCTATCTTCACCCATAATGAATTCAACAGTTCCTGCTGAATCGTAGTTCACAGCTTTTGCAAGCTTTACCGCTGTTTCACAGATATCTTTTCTAAGCTCTTCATCATCGCCAATGAATGGAGAAGGTGCTTCTTCAATAATTTTTTGGTGACGTCGTTGAACTGAACATTCACGCTCAAAAAAGTGATAAACATTGCCTTTTTTATCAGCAAGAATTTGCACTTCAATATGGTGCGGATTTAATACTAATTTTTCAACTAGTAGGTCGCCGTTATTAAATGAAGCTTTCGCTTCTCTTCCAACTGCTTCAAAGTTTTTCTTAACATCTTCTTCGTTCATACAAGCGCGCATACCGCGCCCACCGCCACCGGCGACGGCCTTAAGAAGAATTGGGTAACCAATTTCTTTAGCAACTTTAATAGCGCCTTCAACAGTTGGAACCGCCTCAGAAGTTCCAGGAACAACAGGCACACCAGCTTTTTGCGCTAGCGCCTTTGATGTCGCCTTATCCCCCATCACACGAATGGCTTCTGTGTTAGGAGCGATAAAAACAACGCCAGCTTTATCAAGGGCACGTCCAAAGTCAGCGTTTTCCGAAAGAAAACCATAACCTGGGTGAACGCCATCGATCTTATGTTGTTTTACAACTTCAAGAATGGCCGGAACATTCAGATATGTTTCGCCGTTAGACTTACCTGGAAGATGAACCCATTCATCACAATAGTGAAGATGGTAAGCATTTGGTTCAGCGTCAGTCCAAACACCAACGGCTGTATGACCTAACTCACGACAAGCTTTGGCGATTCTCGCAGCGATTTCACCGCGGTTAGCGATTAAAATTCTTTTGCCACCTTTGGCCTTTGGTAAACGTATCATAATTGAATATTCCCATGTTTTCTCATTGGCTTTTCAATCTTCTTATCTTTTAAGACTTGTAGATATTCGTAGATACGAACACGTGTCTCTTCAGGCAAGATCACGGCATCAAGATAGCCAAGTTCAGCGGCACGATATGGATTAGCGAACTGATCTTCGTAAGCTTTCACAAGCTGCGCTTTTTTATCGTCATATGCTTTGCCAGTTAAACCAACGAGTTCATTTCTAAAGATAATATTCACGGCACCATCAGCTCCCATCACGGCAATTTCACCTGTTGGGTAAGCTAAATTCACATCGGCGCGAATATGCTTAGACGCCATAACGTCGTAAGCTCCACCATAGGCTTTACGTGTAATTAAAGTGATGAGTGGAACTGTTGCTTCAGCGTAGGCATAAAGCAGTTTTGAGCCGTGCTTAATAATCCCACCATGCTCTTGCACAGTTCCAGGAAGAAAGCCCGGAACATCAACAAGGGTAACAACTGGAATATCAAAAGCGTCACAAAAGCGCACAAAGCGCGCGGCCTTACATGAACTGTCGATATCGAGAACGCCAGCAAGAACGGCCGGTTGATTGGCCACGATACCAATTTTGATTCCACCAATAGAAGCAAAGCCAGTCAGGATATTCATCGCGAAGTCTTTTGAAACTTCTAAGAAATGTCCATCATCAACTACTTCAAGAATAATTTCTCTCATGTCGTATGGCTTTTTAGGATTGGCCGGAACAGTTTTTTTAATTTTGGCGTTATCACGGTAAACCGAATCGCCTGAGTATTTTTTCTTTTGTTTTCTAAAGTTAGAAGCTGGAATGTAAGCCAGAAGTTCTCTGACTCTTTCAAAACACTCGTCTTCGGAGCCGCAGTTAAAGTTTGCCACACCTGATTTTTGATTATGTGTTTTAGCGCCACCAAGTTCTTCTTTGGTAATTTCTTCATGAGTCACAGTCTTAATAACATCTGGACCAGTCACAAACATATAAGAAGTATTTTCCACCATGAAAATAAAGTCTGTAATGGCCGGAGAATAAACAGCGCCACCAGCACAAGGACCTAAGATCAAAGAGATTTGTGGAATGACGCCAGAACATTTTACGTTACGATAAAAAATTTCTGCATATCCTGCTAGCCCCTCAACACCTTCTTGAATTCTGGCTCCACCTGAATCATTCATTCCAATAATTGGAATTCTATTTTCAAGGGCAAAGTCCATAATCTTACAAATCTTTTTCGCGTGAGCGGCGCCAAGAGCCCCACCCCAGCATGTAAAATCTTGCGAGTATAGAGCAACTTTCTGTCCGTTGATTTCAGCCACACCAGTAACAACACCGTCACCTAGGAAATGTTGTTTATCCATTCCAAACGATGTGCATTTGTGTTTAACGAAACGATCAAATTCTAAAAAAGAACCTGGATCAATGAGACGTTCTATTCTTTCGCGAGCAGTATACTTTCCCTGCGCGTGTTGTTTTTCAATTCTTGCAGAGCCACCACCAAGAGATGCTTGTTCACGAAGTGAGACAAGTTCCTGGTGTTTTTGTTCCAGTAGATCGGTCATAAAAAAAGCCTCCATAAATACGGCGTTATATTATCTCGCGCGCATTTAGGAGGCTATTTCATTGCGTTAATGCTCATCGCATCAACTATTGGTAATTATTATTCTCCAGCAGCTTTTTTACGCTTATCTAGCTCATACTTATCAACTTTCATAATAAGTGATGCGCGAGAAATTCCAAGCTCTTTAGCTAGGCGTGATTTGTTAAACTGACAACGCTTAAGACCTTCACGGATCATGAGCGCTTCAAGCTCTTCAAGTGCTGCTTTTAGTGAACCATTGGTGTTAATCCCACGATTCGCTGCCGGCGAGCTAGTGCCTTCACTACCTGCATGATCTAGAATTCTTGGAGAAAGTAGATCAGGAGTAATTTGCTTATCTTCACCAGTTAGAACAACCAGACGTTCAACTTCGTTTTCAAGTTCACGAACGTTACCAGGCCATGGGTAATCAAGCATCTTCTCAAGACATTTCTTTGAGAAAGTCTTCATACTTTGACCAGTTTCATCACAACGCTTTTTCAGGAAGTGATCCATAAGCACTGGAATATCTTCTTGGCGATCACGAAGAGGTGGAAGTTGGACGTTGAAAACGTTAATACGGTAGTAAAGGTCTTCCCTAAACTCTCCCGTTTCCATCATCTTTTTTACGTTCTTGTTTGTTGCAGCGATAATTCTCACATCACATCGACGTGGAGAAGCGGCACCAACTGGAAGGTATGTTCCTTCTTGAAGAACACGAAGAAGTTTTACCTGCATTGAAAGCGAAGTATCCCCGATTTCATCCAAAAATAGTGTTCCACCATTGGCCGTTTCAAATAGACCTTTTTTATCTTTAACCGCACCAGTAAAGGCACCTTTCACGTGACCAAAAAGTTCACTATCAAGTAGGTTATCGTTAAAGGCCGAACAGTTCACGGCCAGGAATGTATTATCTTTTCTTGGGCTGTTAAAATGCACGGCCTTAGCAACTAGTTCTTTACCAGTACCGTTTTCACCTTGAATCATCACCGATGCATCAGAAGACGAAATCTTTTGAAGAAGTGAATAAACTTTTTGCATTGATTTTGAGCGACCAATCATTGAGTGGTAACGATACTTTTCACCAAGCTCGTCATTAAGCTCTTGAATACGCTCTTCGCGTTTTGAAATCTCAAAGTGATAAGTCGAGATCTCTTCACTACAAAGATCAACCAGCTCTTTAAGATATTCAACGTCCGCTTTTGAAAGCTTCTTCATATGAGAAACAGCGCTTGTGGCGTCTGCTTGTGTCATCCCACACTCAACCATTTGAGCGACGATGGCCTCAATTTCTTTTTCAGTTACATCGTCTTGAAGGAATGGATACGCAAATACCGCGCCTACATACTCTCCTTCAATTTCGACTTTTGAACAAACACCGTAAATACCTTTAAAGAACGATTCAAAAACAACTCGTCCTTCTTTGGCATCGGTCACTTCTTCAGTCACTCGCTCGATGTCCTGCGAGAGATACTCATAGCCATACTTCATGTCTTTCATCTGAACTTTCATGAAGTGACTTTTAAAATTATAATCTTTATCCAGATGACCACTGTGAATCTTGCCGTGAACATCTGTCCAATACAGCTCAGTTCCAAACCAATTGCTTAGAATTTCTTCCATCTTAGTGATGACGTGAAGATTTCCAATATCATTCCAGTTGACCATTTCCCTGCTCCTTGCCGCGATCGTCGCGATTTGGACACTTGATGTCCGAGACTGTCCAACTTTTCGGCAGGTAATAATCAAAACTTGAACACTTTCTTTAGAGCTAAGAAAGTGAATTATGGCAAAATCACTGTAATTTCAATGAGTTTCTACGTCTATAGTATTGACAGGTGCGTTCGATAAAAGTGCCTGACTTCTCGTCACATAGGAATCTAATTGCCATTCCTGCGGACCGACAAATTTATTCAAGTTCTTTCCATTGGGTGCAAACAGATATGTTTCTGGAACTTTCACTGTTCCAAAATTAGGCATGGCGGAGTTATTTTCATCGATCACGATGGTGACGTTAGATGAAATATCTGGAAAACGTTTTAAAAACTTAAGCACGTCTTTTCGTTGATCATTAACGGCGATCAATAAAAAGCGTACATTTTGTTGTTCAAACTTCTTGGCAAATTTTAAGAAAGCAGGAAACTCAGCTTCACATGGAGCACACCAGGTTCCCCAAAAATGAATGAATCCACCACGTGGAGATTCTGCTAGCCATTGTTTTCCTTCAAGCATGGCATCTTGATCAAGAAGTGAAACTTGAAAATCAGGCATTGATTTTAAAATAGGTTCACTGCTGACTCTTTTAAGAACATCGTATTTACCTTTTTCATACAGACCATATGAAACCGTAGCCACGATGATGACAGTGAAGATGAAGAATTTTATCCCAAAGGGAAGAGTTTGTTTTTTCATAAAAAAAAGGACCTTCGTTAGAAGGTCCAATTTAGCGATACTTTAATAAGGTTTCAACTAAAGTCGAAAATTAATCAACAAGCATGATGTAACTCATTGGTGCATTGTCGCCCCAACGGCCATCAGCAAGCTTAAGTACGCGAGTGTAACCACCGTTACGCTCTTTGAACTTAGGTGCTACTTCTGCAAAAAGCTTTTGAACTGCTAGTTTGTTATCAAGCTTAGAAAAAGCTAGACGACGATTAGCAACTGTATCTTCTTTTGCAAGAGTGATTAGTTTTTCAACGAAACCTTGAACGGCCTTACACTTAGTGTGAGTCGTTTTAATTTTTCCGTGATCGATTACTTCAGTCGCAAGGTTGCGCATTAAAGATGTGCGATGTGACGGTGAAGTTCCGATTCTATGTTTATGTCTTTGGTGCCTCATAACTACTCCTGCGGTCTCCCGCGCTCAACTTAGGCGTCTTGTTTCTCTTTAATTTCTTTCATCAAACTGTCGACTTTCATGCCTAGGCCAAGTCCCATTTGAGTAAGAATTTCTTTGATTTCGTTAAGAGACTTACGTCCGAAGTTTTTCGTACGAAGCATCTCACCTTCAGTCTTAGAAACAAGCTCATAAATATATTTGATATTAGCATTTTGCAAGCAGTTAGCAGATCTTACAGACAACTCAAGCTCAGAAACAGGCTTTAAAAGCGCGTTGTTTGCTGGAGCAGCTGAAGAAGTAGCAGCAACTGATGCTGGTTTCGCTGAAGATTCAACACGAACAACTTCGTCTTCATCTTCAAAGCTTAAAAATACGGCCAACTGGTCACGTAGGATTTTTGCCGAGTAAGCAACAGCTTCAGAAGGCTCAATCCCTGCGTTTGTCCAAACTTCAAGAGTCAGTTTGTCAAAGTCAGTACGCTTACCAACACGGGCATTTGTTACTGTGTAGTTAACACGGTTAACAGGTGAGAATAAAGTATCAACATAAATCCAGCCAACTGGAAGTTCATGATCTTCTTTATTATCAAGTGCAGATACATAACCTTTACCGCGAGCTAATTTAAGCTCCATCTTGATCGATCCACCAGATGAAACGTTACAAATAACGTGATCACCATTAAGAACTTCAACATTTGCAGTTTCAGTAATGTCAGAAGCTTTAACTGGGCCTTCCCCTGATTTCTCAAGAGTAAGAGTTACATCCTCTTTACCCTTAAGTTTGAAGCGAACTTCTTTAAGGTTAAGGATGATTTCAGAAACTTCTTCTTTAACGTTATTGATAGTACCAAACTCGTGATCTACGCCATCGATACGGATAGCAACGATACCTGCACCTTGAAGTGAAGATAATAGAACACGACGTAAGCTGTTACCAAGAGTTTGGCCATAACCACGCTCTAAAGGTTTAGCAACAAACTTACCATAGTTAGCCTTGAAGCTATCGCCGTCATTCTCAAGTGAGATTGGACGAATCATACTAGACCAGTTTTTAGAAACAAAATTATCGATCGCCATTGGATCTCCTTTCCTAGTCAGACTAAAAGATTAAACTCTTCTTCTCTTCGGTGCTTTACAACCATTGTGTGGGATCGGTGAACGATCAGACACAGTTGTAAGGCGAAGGCCAGCTTGTACTAAAGAGCGCACAGCATTTTCACGTCCAGCACCAGGGCCTTTTACGCGAACTTCAACAGTGTGAAGGCCATGTTCCATTGCACGCTTAGCAGCTTCTAAAGCAGCACTTTGAGCAGCGAATGGAGTCGACTTTTTAGATCCACGAAAGCCTAATTGGCCTGCACTAGCCCAAGCCAAAGCATTACCTTGGTTGTCCGTGAAAGTGACGATTGTATTATTAAATGAACACTGAACATGGCAAATACCATGTGTAATGTTCTTTTTTACTTTTTTCTTAGCAGCAGTCTTTTTAACCATGATTTACTCCGCTCGATTACTTCATCGACTTGATAGATTTTTTACCTGCGATAGCAACCGCTTTACCCTTACGAGTACGAGCATTAGTGTGCGTTCTTTGACCGCGCACTGGTAGCCCTTTGCGGTGGCGTACGCCACGATAACAACCCATGTCTTTGAGACGTTTAATACTCAAGCCGACTTCACGACGAAGATCACCTTCTACCGTGTACTGCTCTTCTAAAATTAGACGAATTGTGTTGACTTCTTCTTCGCTCAAATCATTAGAGCTCTTCAGTGCATCGATATTAGCTTTCTCAAGAACTTCTTGAGCAACCTTTGGACCGACACCATAAAGAGAACGCAAAGCTACTCTCATGATTTTGTTGCGAGGAATATCAACGCCTAGAATACGTGCCATAGCTACACTCCCCTTTTAATTAACCTTGTCTTTGTTTGTGTTTTGGATTCTTTTTGCAAACAACGCGAAGTACACCTTTACGTTTGATGACTTTGCAATCTTTACAAATGTTTTTCACAGAAGAACGAACTTTCATAACTGCTTCCTCTTTTAACGGCCTTTACTTCTATATGTAATACGACCCTTCGTTAGATCGTACTTACTAATTTCAACTAACACTTTGTCGCCGGGTAAAATCTTAATAAAGTGCATTCTCATTTTCCCACTAATGTGGGCAATGATAGAATGACCATTCGGCAGACTTACTCTGAACTTCGTGTTGGGTAATAGTTCAGTTACTTCACCCTCAACTTCGATGACTTCTTTATCGGTCATAATTAAACACAAAATCCCATAATAGTGAGCTTGTATATAAGGGCCAAGACCCAAATGGCAAGCTCAATCAGTTAATCTTAAAAATGCGCTACTTAATAGCTTGTTTTAATTCATTAAACACTGCATCAGAAGATGCCGACGCATCAACGCGAATCAGGCGGTCTTGGCCTTGATAATGAGCAAGTACTGGCTCAATAGCTTCGCGGAACACTCCAAGACGAGTTTTCACTGTCTCTTCGTTGTCGTCTTTTCGTTGCTGTAGATTATGTCCACCGCATTTATCACATACACCCGCAGTCTTTGGTGGTTTACTGATAAGATTATAAATCTCACCACAATCGCCACAAGTTCTACGGTTCACTAGCCTTTTGGCCAACAAATCTAGATCAATATCAAAATAGATCGCCTTAGATGAAGTCCCTTTTAGAAATTCACTGTCTAAGACCTTTGCTTGGTCCCCATTGCGTGGATAACCATCAAAGATATAGTTCTTATCAGATAGATCACAATTAGCCTTTAGAAGCTCAATCATGGTCTGATCATCAACTAGTTTTCCGGCATCCATGATGGCCGTAACTTTCTTGCCAAGCACAGAGCCAGACTTGATTTCACTTCGAAGCAGATCACCAGTTGATAGATGCACATAACCAAGCTCAGAGACAACTCTTGCAGCTTGGGTTCCCTTACCGGAACCCGGTGCACCTAAGAAAATTAACTGGGACGCCATACCTAGAACCTTCTGTTGTTGCCGCTGTACTTGCCTTTCGACTTGTACGAGGTCTCATAGCGATCGGCGAACATGAAGGACTGAATATTCATCATGACACGAACTGAAACACTGACCAAAATCAAAAGAGCGGTTCCGCCTAAGCGAGTGTGGCCACCAATGATAAGGTCAGGAAGAACGCAAATAACAACCAAGAAAAGGGCACCAAAGAACGTTAAACGGTTAAGGATAAAGTCTAGGTATTCTTTCGTCTTAGTTCCCGGACGAATCCCTGGAATAAAGGCGTTATTCTTTTGTAGCATTTCAGAAATTTTGTTCGTCTTAAACTGAATAGGTGCATAGAAATAGCACATATAAACAATCAAAAGAGCAAACACGACGTTAAACAACAATTGTCCCGGGTATAGAGACTGTTGAATAGTATCTAAATAAGGCTTAATCGCACTTTCTGCAGGAATAAAGCTAGCAAGTGTAGCCGGCGCAGCAAGAAGTGAAGAAGCAAGAATTGGAGGCATAACTCCACCAGTATCAACACGCATTGGAAGAGTTTGAGTTCCTCCATAAACACGGTTGTTGACGACTTTCTTTGCGTACTGAACAGGGATTGATCTGAATGCTCTTTCGATAAACGCTACTACAAAAAATGCAGCTGCGATGACACCGAAATAAACAAGCATGCTCATTCCTGTTAATTCACCACTTCTATAAAGAGTTAACTTTTGCAGAAGTTCAGATGGAACTTCAACAGCGATACCAGCAAAGATAATTAAAGATACGCCATTTTCTAAGCCATATTCAGTAATTCTCTCACCAAGCCAAAGAAGGAACATAGTTCCACCAGCAAGTGTGATCATTGTGGTTAATCTAAATAGCATTCCTGGTTCAGGAATAACTGGCATTCCACCACCTGTCTTGAACCCTTCAAATACTGCCGCCATTCCGTAACCCTGGATACAGCACAGAACGACTGTGGCATAACGAGTCCATTTCTGGATCTTTTTATTACCATCAGCATCGTTTTGAAGTTCAGCAATTTGAGGAATAACTTCCCCAAGAAGTGAAAAGATAATGGAAGTGGTGATATAAGGCATGATCCCCAAAGCCAAAACAGAGAAGCGCTTAAAAGCACCACCTGAAAAGGTATTGATGATATCAAAAAGTCCACCGCCGCCTTCAGCGAAGTAGCTTTTGATCGCCTCAGCATTCACTCCAGGTACGGGAACCTGCGCAGCAAGGCGGTACACGACCAGTAGGAGGAATGTGGCGAGGATCTTTTTCTTAAGCTCGTCTAGTTTTCCTTGAGCGCTCGACATTCCTCGAATTCCTTGTCTTATTATTTAGTTTCGATTTTTCCACCAGCTTTAGAAATTGCTTCTGAAGCTGATTTTGAAAACTTGTCGATATTAACGAAAGTTAATGCTTTTGTAAGTTCACCTTCGCCAAGAATTTTGATTGGAAGACGCTTATTGTTTCCGTTAAGAACCTTAGCATCAATCAAAGCTTCACGAGTAACTTCACCAGCATCAAATTTTTCAGCAATAACTGACAAATTAACGATAGCGTATTCTGTCTTAAACAATGCGTTTTTGAAACCTTTCTTTGGCAAACGCATATAAAGAGGCATCGCACCACCGATAAATCCGGTACGAACTCCGCCACCAGCGCGTGCTTTTTGGCCTTTATGACCTTTACCAGCTTGCTGACCTTGGCCAGAGCCTTGTCCGCGACCGATACGCTTGATGTTTTTATGTGCGCCTTTTGGGCTACTGAGGTTCTTCAAAGTTAACATACGATCCTCTCAACTATTTCTTTAGTTATTCTTTAATTTCCAACATGTGGATAATTTTCTTAATCATGCCGCGAACTGAAGGAGTGTTCTCCAAAGTACGTTCATGACCAATACGACGCAAACCTAAACCCTTTACTTGGTTCTTTTGCTTATCTGTACATCCGTTCATGCTCTTTTTCAATTTTACTGTAATTGTTTTATTCGTCATTTCTATTTCCTATGCAACTTATTGCTTAAGACGAAGACCTTTTGGGTCTTTGCCACGAGCAGCTGCTACTTGTTCAATTGAACGAAGGCCTGTTAATGCTTGGAAAGTCGCTTTAACAATATTATGTGGATTGTTACCACGTAATGATTTCGTCATACAGTTACGAACGCCTGCAAGTTCAAGAATTGAACGACAAGCACCAGCAGCTTTAACACCAGTACCGTCAGCAGCTGGCATAAATAATAGCTTTCCTGCATCAAACTCACCGATAATCTTGTGAGGAATTGTTCCATGTTCAAGAGGTACAGTGATCATATTTTTATGTGCAGCTTGAGTTGCTTTTCTAATTGCCTCAGGAACTTCTTTGGCTTTACCAAGTCCGTAACCAACGCGACCTTTTTTATCACCAACGATCATTAGAGCTGAGAAAGAGAAACGACGTCCACCCTTCACAACTTTAGCAACGCGGTTAACAGCAACAACACGCTCTTCAAATTCAGATTCAACAGCTGGTGCAGCTTTTTTAGCGCGAGAGTTATTATTATCTCTTTTGCCTTTTCCACCACGAGGAGCGCGCTCTTGCTTTGCTCCCTCTTCTACAGTGTTTTCTTCAGTTTTAGTTTCTTCGCTCATTTACAACCCCAACCTTAAACCTGAATTCCGTTTTCGCGAATGCTATCCGCTAAAACTGAAAGGACACCCGCATATTGAAAGCCGTTGCGGTCAAATACGGCGGTGGCAATATTATTTGCTTTTAGTTTCTCAGCAACTTTAGCACCAACAAGCTTTGCAGCTTCTTTGTTACTACCCTTGCCAACAGCATTCTTACCAAAAGTTGATACTGCGAAAAGTGTTACACCTTTTGCATCGTCAACAACTTGGACAGAAAGGTTTTTATTTGAACGTACAGCACATAGACGTGGACGTGCAGTATCTCCTTCAATCTTCTTACGGATTGAAAGTTTACGGCGCAAACGCTTTGCTTGACCTTCATCTTTTAATTTTTTTAATGGCTTTCTCATTTTTTCACCTAAGTCTGGCTAACAGCCTATTACTTCTTACCGCCGGTCTTACCAGCTTTACGAATAATTGTTTCATCAGTGTATTTAAGACCTTTACCTTTATATGGCTCAGGTGGACGGAATGAACGCACTTTAGATGCGACATAACCGACAAGTTCCTTATCACAACCAGCAAAATCGATAACGTTTTTTGTTACCTTTGCAGTGATTCCGTCAGGAAGCTTAAAATCAATTGGGTGTGAGTAACCAAGGTTCAAAGTGAGCATGTCACCTGAAACTACAGCTTTATAACCAACACCGTTAAACTCCAAAGACTTAACAAAACCAGTGCTCACGCCAACAACCATGTTGCTAACGATCGTACGGGCAGTGCCCCACATTGCACGAGCCTTAATAGACTCATCAACAGGTGCTACAGTTATTTCTTTGCCGTTATTTTCAAACTTTACGTTATTAGGAAAAGTAAAATTCAATTGGCCTTTTGGACCTTTTACAGAAACCGCAGTTTCTTCGATTTTTACTTCTACCTTTTCAGGCAAAACAATAGGGTTTTTTCCAATTCTCGACATAGCTCATTCCTCAGTTTTCAACAATCTAAGAGCTTACCAAACGTTACAAATTACTTCGCCACCAATTTTCAACTTTTTAGCATCACGAGTTGAAACGATACCTTTTGAAGTTGAAAGGATTGATGTACCCAATCCGCTCATTACTCTTGGAGTATCTTGGTAGCTAGAATAGCGACGAAGACCAGGTGTTGATACACGCTGAATTCCCTCGATAGCGCCCTCTTTAAAGACTACTTTTAATTTAATATCTGCTTGAGATTTAGCAATGATCTTAAAAGACTTGATAAAACCTTCGTCTTTAAGAACTTTACAAATACCAGCTTTCATTTTGCTTGCAGGAATCTCAACACGATCGTGACCCGCACTAATGGCGTTACGAATACGAGTTAGCATGTCTGCAATAGGATCTGTCATCATGGCTCAAATCTCCTAAATTACCAGCTCGACTTGGTGACACCTGGAAGCATGCCGCGCAAGGCGTAGTCGCGCAAGGCGATACGTGAAAGTTTAAATGCTCTATAATATCCGCGTGAACGACCAGTCAACAAACAACGGTTACGAATACGAACCGGTGATGAATTTCTAGGCAAACGTTGTAGCGCGAACATAGCTGCTGCTCTTTCATCAGCTGATAGATTTTCATCAATCAACCTTTTCTTAAGCTCTGCACGCTTTTCAGCGTATCTTTTTGACAGCTTTGTCTTTTTACTGTTTGAAACCATTTTTGCAATACGTGCTGGCATCCTAACCTCTTTCCTTATTTCCTAAATGGCATGCCAAACAAGCTTAGTAGCTCGCGGCCTTCCTCATTTGATTTAGCAGTAGTTACGATAGAAATACCGAGACCACGAACTTTATCAATTTTGTCATAGTTAATTTCTGGGAAAATAATTTGTTCTTTCATACCAAGAGTGTAGTTTCCACGGCCATCGAATGCCTTAGAAGATACACCACGGAAGTCACGAACACGTGGTAGTGAGACGTTGATCAAACGATCAAGAAACTCATACATTTTTTCGCCACGAAGAGTAACGAAAGCACCAAGTGGCATTCCTTCACGAAGCTTAAATCCAGCAATTGAATTCTTAGCACGAGCAACTACTGGTTTTTGACCTGTGATTGCAGCAAGATCTTCAACGATGCTATCAACAACTTTACCGTTAGAAACTGCATCACGAGTAACGCTGTTTACGATAATTTTTTCAAGCTTTGGAACCTGATTGATGTTTTTATAGCCGAATTTCTTAACCATTTCTGGTTTAATTTCTTTGCCATACATTTCATTTAAGCGACTTTTCATAAATGCCTCTACTACCTATTACTTAAGTACCGAGCCGCATTTAACAGCGACGCGTACTTTTTTACCATCGCGAACTTCAATACGTACGCGAGTAGCTTTATTTGTTTTTGGGCTAATCAAAGCTAGGTTACTTGCATGAACTGGACGTTCAACTTCAAGGAATCCACCAGCTGGGTTTTCTTGTGAAGGGCGAACCGCTTTTTTCACAAGGTTTACACCTTTAACAAGGATTTTTTTGTTGCTGTCGAAAATCTTTTCAACAGTTCCAGTTTTGCCCTTATCTTTTCCAGCTAGAACAATGACTTCATCTTTTAATTTCATCTTTTGCATAACTTTTCCTATTTGCCTTACAGAACTTCTGGGGCAAGAGAACAAATCTTAGTAAAATTCATATTTCTTAATTCACGAGCAACAGGTCCAAAAATACGTGTACCTACTGGCTCGTTATTAGGGTTCAAAATTACAACACTGTTTTGATCGAAACGAATGTATGAACCATCTTCGCGACGAATTGGGTATACAGTTCTTACGATTACAGCTTTTTTCACATCACCCTTTTTGATTTTTCCACCAGGAAGGGCTTGCTGAACAGCGACGACAACAATGTCACCAAGTCCAGCAGACATGCGCTTAGATCCACCAAGCACTTTAATACATTTCACTTCTTTAGCACCAGAGTTGTCAGCAACATCTAGTCTCGATTGCATTTGAATCATGGCAATGCCTCACTATCCTCAGCGATATCTTATTTCGCAGTATTAATACTTAAAAGTTCCCATTTCTTTAATTTCGAATATGGGCGTGACTCAATAATTGTTACTAAATCACCAACTGTAGCTTTGTTTTCAACATCATGAGCATGGTATTTCTTAGACTTCGTAATAAACTTAGAATAAGTGCCATGCTTATAACGACGTTGAACATTTACAACGATCGTTTTTTCATTTTTGTTGCTAACAACAACACCAGATAATTTACGTTTAAAAGCATTGTTAATTTCTGTAGTCATATAACTCTCTACTTCGCTTGTGTTGCTGTTTTAATTGTTAATAAACGAGCAATATTCTTCTTAAGAATTTTAAGCTGGTGAGGCTTTTCCATGCCGGCTGCAGATTGCTGCATTCTAAGGCCAAAAATTTGCTTACGAAGGTCAACGACTTTCGCATCAATTTTGCTAGCATCCCAATTCTTAATTTCTTCAGTTTTTAATACGTCTGCCATAACTTCCTCTTCGAATCAACATCTACTAATTGGCTGCGTCTTCGCGCTTAATAATCTTAGTTTTTACAGGCAACTTATAACCAGCAAGCTTCAGTGCTTCGATGGTTAACTCCACGTCTGTGTGTTTTATTTCAAACAACACCCGACCTGGTTTGACAACGGCTACCCATGATTCTGGTGCGCCTTTACCTTTACCCATACGAACCTCTGCAGGTTTTCTGGTTAAAGACTTGTCAGGAAAGATCTTAATCCAGACGTTACCGCCCCTTTTAATCTTTCTTGTCATTGCAATACGAGCAGCCTCGATTTGGCGGTTGGTTATATACCCACAGCTCGTAGCTTGTATAGCATAATCACCAAAGGTGATCGTATTTCCACGGTAAGCTTTGCCCTTCATACGGCCTTTTTGCTGCTTACGCCATTTTACTTTTTTTGGACTCAACATTTTGGACCTCTTTAATCCTTAAGTACCCGAAATTATTTGTAAATCTCGCCCTTATAAACCCATACTTTTACGCCAATTACGCCGTAAGTAGTGTGTGCTTCAGCTGTGTTGTAATCAATATCTGCTCTAAGTGTGTGCAAAGGAACTTTTCTTTCAGAATAACCTTCTGAACGAGCGATCTCAGCACCGCCAAGACGGCCAGCTGTACGAACGCGAATACCTTTAACACCAGCACGGAAAGCTGATTGCATAACTTTTTTCATAGCACGGCGGAAAGCCACACGCTTTTCAAGCTGACCAGCGATGTTTTCTGCAATTAGTTTTGCATCAGCATCTGGGCGCTTTACTTCAGCGATGTTGAAAATCATCGTGCCTTTAGTAAGTTTCTTAAGATCATTTCTAATCTTTTCGATACCAGTACCTTTTTTACCAATTGCTACGCCAGGCTTAGCAGTAAAAACTGTAACTTTTACTTGGTCAGACGTACGTGAAATATCAACGTTTGCTACTGCCGCATTCTTCATGTTTTTTTCAACATACTGACGGATCTTTAGGTCTTCATGTAGGGCGTCGGCATATCCTTCTTTTGCATACCAGTTAGAATGCCAGCCTTTAATGTAACCAAGTCTAAATCCGTAAGGGTGAACTTTTTGTCCCATGATCTTCCTCTTTCCTTATTAAACTTCGCTAAGTTGAACAGTAACGTGGCTTGTACGCTTTAGAATTCTAAACGCGCGCCCTTGAGCACGTGGTTGAATTCTTTTAAGCGTTGGACCTCCGTCAGCGAAGATCTGGGTTACTACCAAGTTATCTAAGTCATATTTTTCAGAATCTGAAGCAATCGCTAAACCACTATTAATAAGTTTAGTTAGCATCAAAGAAATTTCTTTCTTCTCACAAAAGCGTAGAGTGCGTAGTGCATCTGATGCTTTTTTATTGCGAATCAAGTTAATAACCTGACGCACTTTGCGAGGTGATATGCCCACATTGTTTGTTTTAACTGTTATAGCCATCTCATTACCCCTTACTTCTTGCCTTTCTTGTCTGCACCGTGACCACTGTAGGTACGAGTCAGAGCGAATTCACCAAGCTTGTGTCCAATCATTTGGTCAGTCACATAAACTGGAATAAACTTTTTGCCGTTATGAACAGCGAAGGTCAATCCAACAAAATCAGGAATGATTGTTGAACGACGTGACCATGTTTTAATCACTTTGTTGCCTTTAGATCCTTCCTCTTGAGCAGCAATTGCTTTCTTGAGTACTGATTCATCTAAAAACGGACCTTTTTTTAACGAACGAGCCATATCTGCCTCCAGCGCTATTTAATGCGCTTTACTTTCTTCTCTTAACAATAAATTTATTAGTACGCTTGTTCTTGCGAGTTTTGTAACCACGAGTTGGTTGACCCCAAGGAGTTACTGGGTGACGACCACCAGAAGTACGACCTTCACCACCACCATGTGGGTGATCAACCGGGTTCATAACAACACCACGAACAGTTGGACGAATACCTAACTTGCGGTTACGACCAGCTTTACCAATAACAACTTTTTCGTGATCAAGATTACCAACCTGACCAATTGTAGCGCGGCACTCTTGCTTAACTTTTCTTAGTTCGCCTGATGGCATACGAAGAAGAATATCTTGTCCTTCTTTCGCCATAACTTGAACGTAAGCGCCAGCTGAACGAGCCATCTGTCCGCCCGCACCTGGATTTAATTCAACGTTGTGAACTAAAGTACCAACTGGGATTTCAGATAGAAGTTTAGAGTTACCTACTTTGATATCCGCTTCAGCAGAAGAAATGATGGTATCACCAACATTCAATCCAAGTGGAGCAAGGATAAAAGTTTTCTCGCCGTCCGCATAAGCGATCTGAGCGATATTACAAGTACGGTTTGGATCGTAAACGATCGCTTGAACTTTTGCTGGGATATCAAGTTTGTTACGTTTGAAATCGATCAAACGGTAACGACGCTTAACTCCGCCGCCTCTGTGGCGAACAGTGATACGACCAGTGTTGTTACGACCAGCTTTCTCACTCATTTTCTTAAGAAGAGACTTCTTAATTTTTACACCCTTAGTGATTTCATCACTAGACAACAACGCTGTTTCGCGAAGTGACGGTGTAGTCGGTTTAAATTTTTTGATACCCATAATCATTCCTTTTCAGCAAGCCTACTTATCGGGGAGGCTTATTCAACTTATCTCTTATACGCCCTTGAAGAATTCAATCTTCTGACCTTCTTTCAATTGAACGAAGGCTTTTTTCGTTTTAGATGTTTTAGCCACGCTTTTTCCACGACGAACAATTTTGCCTGGAAGAATACTTGTCTTAACATTTAAAACTTTGACGTTATAAAAAGTTTCTACGGCTTCTTTAATCTGATTCTTGTTTGACTTCAAATCAACCATGAATCCGTAGCGGTTAAACTTCTCACTAACAGCTGAGGTTTTCTCAGTGATTAGTGCTTTTTTTAATACGTTTTCTAAACTAGCCATGATTACACCATCTTCTCTAATAGAGATTCTAGAGCAGCTTTTTCGATAACTAGGTTTTCGAATTTAACCGCTTCATAAACACTGAAACCATCAGCCGACATACCTTTTCCGTATTGAAGGTTACGAACAGCACGAAGAGCTGGTGATTCTTTCTCTTTTGTTACGATAAGAGCTGGTAACAATCCTTTTCCGTTAAGAAGAGCAAACATATTTTTTGTCTTCCCGTCAGAATCGAATTTTTCAATAACAGTCAATTTTCCAGCTTGTAGTTTGTCTGCAAGTACTGATTGAACTGCTTTGATAGCAACTTTCTTGTTAACTTTTTGAGTGTAGTCACGTGGTAATGGGCCAAATACTGTAGCACCGCCAACCATTAGACCTGAACGAGTTGAACCCTGACGAGCTCTACCTGTTCCCTTTTGCTTAAATGGCTTTCTACCACCACCAGAAACAAAAGCACGAGTCTTTGTTTTTGCTGTTCCTTGACGACGTCCAGCCAAAATTGCTTTTACAACTTGGTGAACAACAGGAACATTGATGTCTTCTGCAGTTAAGCTCACATTAGTGCTTAGCTTGCCAGAGGCTTCAAATTTTGAATTGAGTACGTTTATATCTGCCATGCTCGCCTCTCTCACTTATTCTTTTTAATGGCTTTAGAGATGCGTACGAAGCTGCTCGTTGAACCTGGGACTGAACCCTTGATCAATAAGTAACCTTTATCAGCGTTGACTTCAACGATTGAAAGGTTTTGAACAGTTTGCGTTTTATCACCCATATGGCCTGGTAATTTTTTATTTTTCCATACACGACCTGGAGTCGCGCGCTGACCGATAGAACCTGTACCACGGTGGAATGTATGACCGTGTGAACCTGGACCACCAGAAAAGTTAAAGCGCTTAATAACACCTTGGAAGCCTTTACCTTTAGTAACGCCTGTAACGTCTATTGGGGTATTAGCTGTAAAAGATGCGATTGATACTTCCTGACCTAGAGCAGATGCATCTAAACCAGTAACTTTAACTTCAGCAAATTTAGTAAGAAGCTTATCAGTCTTAGCTTTTGCTAATTGACCTTTAATTGGCTTAGTGACTAGCTTTTCGCGCTTTTCACCGTAACCAACTTGAGCGGCTTCATACCCGTCTTTGTCGATTGTTTTAATTTGTGTAACAACGTTTGGAATTAGTTTGATAACAGTAACTGGAACATGATTTCCAGCTTCATCAAAGATACGAGTCATGCCCGCTTTGATTCCGTAGAATGAATTCAACTCTACGTTTGCTTTTCCACTTGCTTTACCTTCAGGTGCAGCAGTTTCTGTAGCTTTATTTTCTTCAGCCATCTATCCTCCACAGCATCACCCCGACTATTAGGGATGCTTACATGGTTTTTATATCTAGTAGTTCAGTTAAACTTCACTACTTACCATTTTTTTTATCAACGCTTTGTACTAGTACTTAATCTCTACGTCAACGCCCGCAGATAAATCGAGTTTCATAAGAGAATCGATTGTCTGTTGAGTTGGATCAACAATATCAATTAAGCGCTTGTGTGTGCGCATTTCAAATTGCTCGCGAGATTTTTTATCAATGTGCGGTGAGCGCAACACTGTAAACTTGTTAATCTCAGTTGGTAGTGGAATAGGACCAGCTACTCGAGCACCAGTTTCGCGCGCAGTTTGAACAATCTCAGTAACAGAGCTGTCCAATAGTTTGTGATCATACGCACGTAGTTTAATTCGTAGTCTCATCGCTTTCATGTAAAAGACCTCAATTAGCTTTTTGCTATTACTTCAAATTCGAATTGAAACGAGTTTTTAGTGTTCGTGCGGCCCTATGTCAAATTTTTTCTTCAAATAATTTCGCAGGGCCTTAAAAAACTTTCAAAAACGTTCAACTAAATAAAAATACCTTTCGCTTCCAACACAGATTTAGCTAAATCCATACCCATTTCCTCATACTTAAGGAATGTCATGGTAAAACTAGCTCTGCCCTGCGTCTTTGATCGCAAATCAGTGCTATAGCCGAACATTTCGGCCAAAGGCACTTCTGCAATCAATTGTTCTTTGTTTTGTTTGCTTCCCATGGAAAGTATCTTTCCACGCTTCATATTGATATCGGCTATTACGTCCCCTGTATAATCTATAGGGGTTACAACTTCTAAACGCATCACAGGTTCTAGCAGTCTCACAGTCGCTTTTTTACAAGCTTCTCTAAAGGCTTGTGAAGCCGCAATGGCGTAAGCCACTTCTGAGGCTTCAAGTTCGTTATAGTGAGCTCCTGTGAGTGTGGCTTTAATATTAATAAACGGATAACCGGCCATGGCTCCACCAGGGGCAGAATCATGAATACTTTTTTCAATCGCTTCAAGGATTTCTTTTGGAAATTCTCTCTTATTGATTGTTGTATCAAAAGTAACGCCATTTGGATTATCGGTTTTTTCAACCTTAATCGTAGCCTGGCCGTACTGCATTTTACCGCCTTGTTCGCGGTTAAATTCAGATGCTCCAGTGCCAGCTCCTTCAATACTTTCTCTGTAGGAAACTTGTGGTTTACCCACACGAATGCCAACATTGAACTCTCTTTTTAAACGATCGGCGATGATGTCGAGGTGCAACTCTCCCATGCCGTAAATTAAAAGTTGTCCGGTTTCTTTGTTACCAGAGAAAGTGAACGATGGGTCTTCAAGCTTAAGCTGTCCTAAACTATCTAACAATTTTTTTTCATCTGCAGTTGTCTTAGGCTCAATCGCGATTGAAATGACCGACTCTGGAAAATCCATAAGGTCGTAAATAATTTGTTTATTTTCAGCACAAAGTGTTTCACCAGTAGTCGTATCTTTAAGACCTGATACGGCCACAATATCGCCCGCCTGGGCCGTTTCAAGCTCAGTTCTCTTATCAGCATGCATCTGAAGAATTTTTGTGATTCTCTCGCGTTTTTTCTTAAGTGGGTTATAAATCGTTCCACCAGACTTAAGCTCACCTGAATAAATACGAATATAAGTAATACTGCCAACAAAGGGATCTCTGGCAATTTTAAAAGCAAGTGCTGAAAAGGCATCTTGAATTTCTGGTTTTCTAATTTCTTCTTTTTCAAATTCTTTAACGTTGTGACCTTTGATTTCACCGCGATCAATTGGTGAAGGAAGGTAAGCTACAACAGCGTCTAGAAGCGGCTGAATGCCTTTATTTTTAAAAGCTGATCCACAAAGAACTGGAATAAAATTATGATCAATAACGGCAGTTCTTAAAGCTTTATTTACGACTTCGGTGCTGATCTCAGCTCCACCAAGATATTCTTCAGCTAAAGCGTCGTCGTAGTCACAAAGATGTTCAACAAGTTCATCGCGAGCAATCTTGGCTTCTTCTAAGAGATCTTCATCGAGCTCTTCCTCGGTAACCGTTGAGCCTAGATCATCTTCTTTAAAATAAAGTGCTTTTAAACGAATAACATCAACGATGCCCTTAAAAGTATCTTCGCTTCCGATCGGAAGGTGAATCGCTGAAGCTTTTTTGGCCAAGCGCTCACGAATTTCTTTAATACAATTATGAAAGTCTGCTCCAACACGGTCCATTTTATTAACGAAGGCGATACGTGGAACTTTATATTTATCAGCTTGTCCCCAAACAGTTTCTGATTGAGGTTCAACACCAGAGACAGCATCAAAAACACCAACGGCACCATCAAGCACGCGAAGAGATCTTTCAACTTCGATCGTGAAATCAACGTGACCAGGAGTATCGATAATATTAATAATAGATTTTTTCCACGTACATGTTGTGGCAGCAGAAGTAATCGTGATCCCACGTTCCTGCTCTTGGATCATCCAGTCCATGGTAGCGGCACCATCGTGAACTTCACCGATCTTATGATTCTTTCCAGTGTAGTAAAGAATTCTCTCGGTGGTTGTGGTTTTACCTGCATCGATATGGGCCATAATCCCAATATTTCTAACGATCGATAAATCTGAATTGGTAGCCATGGATTATCCTTAACCTAAAACTAAAAAAACCTCTTAAAGCGTTCTCCACTTTAAGAGGTTTGATACAATTTTTGAAGCTTTCTAAGCGGAAATTACCACTTAAGGTGAGCAAACGCTTTGTTTGCTTCAGCCATTTTGTAAACGTCTTCACGTTTCTTAACAGCTCCACCACGATTGTTAGCTGCATCGATCATCTCGTCTGCAAGCTTATCCATCATCGTTTTACCGTTACGGTTTTTAGCGTTGTCACGTAACCAACGAATAGCTAGTGACTGACGACGAGCTGGACGTACTTCAACTGGAATTTGGTAAGTAGCACCACCGATACGGCGAGACTTAACTTCAACAGCTGGCTTAACGTTGCTTAATGCTTTTTTGAAAAGTTTTAGAGGCTCTTCACCAGTTTTCTTTTCGATTTGTGAAAAACAATCGTAGAAAATTCTTTCTGCAGTTGCTTTTTTTCCACCGAACATAAGAGCGTTGACGAACTTAGTTACAACAACGTCTTGATAACGTGGATCAGGAAGGACTTCTCTAACGGGGGCGCGATGCTTACGGCTCATAAAATTCTCCTCTTCATTCCATAGGAATTACTCTCTCGTAAATAACAAGCCGATTCACGAGAGTGGTTTTTAAAAAAACTACTTACTATTTCTTAGGGCGTTTTGCGCCGTACTTAGAACGACGTTGTCCACGCTTATCAACACCAGTGGCATCAAGTGCACCACGGATAGTATGATAACGAACACCTGGAAGATCTTTTACACGACCACCACGAATCAATACGATCGAGTGTTCTTGCAAGTTGTGACCTTCTCCACCAATGTACGAAGTTACTTCGAAACCACTAGTTAACTTAACACGACATACTTTACGCATGGCCGAGTTAGGTTTTTTAGGTGTTGTCGTGTAAACACGAGTACAAACACCACGACGTTGAGGACAAGCCTTAAGCGCCGGAGATTTAGTTTTATCGACTTTGTCGATTCTGCCTTTGCGAATCAACTGGTTAATTGTAGGCATGACGAATGCTCCTTCTAAACAGCCTGAACGGGAACTCTAATTAACATTTGAGTCTCACCTAGCTAGCGTATGTAACACGACACACTAGCTAGGACAAGCCTCTATTTCATTAAAACGTAAGCGTAGCTTCTTCTTTACTGTGGGTCTCTTCGCTTCCTTCAACAACAGCGTCGAAGTCGCGGTAGCGAGAAATACCAGAACCAGCTGGAATTAGGCGACCCATGATGACGTTTTCTTTAAGACCACGAAGCATGTCCTTCTTACCTTCTAAAGATGCTTGAGTTAGCACTTTAGTAGTTTCCTGGAACGATGCGGCAGAAATAAATGAATCTGTCGTCAATGAGGCTTTTGTAATCCCTAGTAGTAATGGGCGGCCATCAGCTTTTTCTAATCCTTGAGCTTCAAGGGCGTCGTTAATTTCAGCGAGTTCGCCTTTAGTTAACTGATCGCCTGCCACAAGAGTCGAGTCACCAACTTGGTTGATTTCTTTCTTCTTAAGCATTTGTGAAACGATAACTTCAATGTGCTTGTCATCGATTTTAACACCTTGAAGACGGTAAACTTCTTGGATCTCGTCAACAATGTAACGAGCAAGAGCTTTAATACCCATAACACGTAAAATGTCATGTGGGTTTGAAGCTCCGTCCATGATTGGCTCACCGGCACGGATATAGTCACCTTCGTTAACGATAACGTAGCGACCTTTTGGTACTGTGTAAGTAACAGGATCAGTGCCATCTTCTGGACGAATGATGATTCGACGAGAACCGCGAAGTTCTGGACCAAATTCAATCGTACCTGAGATATCAGCAATCTGAGCTGAGTTACTTGGTTTACGTGCTTCAAAAAGTTCAGCAACACGTGGAAGACCACCGGTGATGTCTTTTGTTTTAGCAGCTTCACGAGCAACTTTAGAAATAATAGAACCAACACCAACTTCATCACCTTCAGAAACAACAAGAGTTGCTCCAACTTGTAGGCGATAAACAGCGTAACGTTTAGTTCCTGGAACAAGAATTGGATTTCCAGAAGCATCAACGATAGCAACACGTGGTTGTAGTGCTGGATCTTTGTGCTCTAGAACTGTTTTAGTCGTAAGACCTGTAACAGGATCAACCGCTTCAGTAACAGTAATACCAGCTCTGATATCTTCAAGCTTAGCAAAACCTGCAACTTCAGAAATAAGTGGAATCGCAAACGGGTCCCATTCAAGAATTCTGTCACCGACGTTAACTTCTTGTCCTTCTTTGAAGAATATGCGCGCGCCGTAAACTGCAGGGTAACGTTCTTTTTCATCACCAAGAGCATTCTTAATGATGATGTTACCTGTTTTATTCATAATGATAACGCCGCCATCTGGAGTTGCAGCAGCTTTAACGTTATCAAAAGCGATCGTACCAGCAGTACGAACTTCTGTTTTATTAACTTGAGCACCAGCTGTTGCAGTACCACCAACGTGGAACGTACGCATTGTAAGCTGAGTACCTGGCTCACCGATTGACTGAGCAGCGATAACACCGACAGTTTCACCGATAGAAACCATTTTACCGCGAGCAAGGTCACGACCAAAACAAGCAGCACAGAATCCATAACGCTCTTTACAAGTAAGAACTGAGCGAACCTTAATTTGGTCGACTTCGTGCTCACGTAGAACTTCTAAATCTTTTTCCATTAACAGGTGGTTACGAGCAAAGATTTCCTGACCGTCTGAACCTGTTACCGCCTGAGCAGTTACACGACCCATTGTACGTTCAGCTGCATCTTCAACAACTTCACCACTTTCAATTCTTGAAGTGATTGTGATTCCGTCAGTAGCACCGCAATCTTCAGAGCGGATGATACCATCTTGAGCCACGTCAACAAGACGACGAGTGAGGTAACCAGAGTTAGCTGTTTTAAGAGCTGTATCGGCAAGACCTTTACGAGCACCGTGAGTTGAAGAGAAGTATTGAAGAACCGTTAGACCTTCACGGAAGTTAGAAGTAATCGGTGTTTCAATAATTTCACCAGATGGCTTGGCCATAAGACCACGCATACCAGCTAGCTGTCTCATCTGAGCCGTCGAACCACGGGCACCAGAATCGGCCATCATAAATACTGAGTTAAATGATGGAGCTACTTCTTTTTCACCTTTTTCATTGGTGAATTCATCTTGTGAAATACGTTCAAGCATAACTTTCGTTAGCTTTTCATTTGTTTGGGCCCAAACGTCGATGATCTTGTTATATCTTTCGCCGTTTGTGATCGAACCTTCGTTGTACTCTTCAGTAATCTTATCAACTTCAGCATAAGCAACACCTAAGATTTTTGGTTTCTCTTCAGGAATTGTCATGTCGTTTACGTTAATAGAAATACCGGCTTTTGTTGCATACTCATAACCAAGGCTCATAAGAGCGTCAGCAAGTAGAACTGTGTCTTTTTCAGAACCAACACGGTAAGCAAGATCAATTAGTTTACCAATTGATTTCTTATCTAGAACCTTGTTGATGTCATCGAACTTTAAACACTCAGGAATTACGTCATAAACGAAAGTACGACCAACAGTTGTGTCATAAATCACGTTATTAATACGGACTTTGACTGGAGACTGAAGGTGTAGGTTGCCTGAGTGATAAGCAAATTGAGCTTCTTCTTTCGAAGAGAAGACTTTGCCATAACCACGAGCGAATGGACGCTTACGTGACATATAATAAAGTCCAAGCACGATGTCCTGAGAAGGAACGATAATTGGTGTTCCATCTTTTGGAGAAAGGATGTTGTTTGTCGACATTGCAAGAATACGACATTCAACTTGTGCTTCAATTGAAAGAGGAACGTGGACTGCCATTTGGTCACCGTCAAAGTCGGCGTTAAAGGCAGTACAAACTAGAGGGTGAAGCTGGATCGCTTTACCTTCAATAAGAATAGGCTCGAACCCTTGAATACCAAGTCTGTGTAGAGTTGGTGCGCGGTTAAGAAGCACTGGGTGCTCTTTAACAACTTCTTCAAGAATATCCCAAACTTCTTGTTTCTGTTGATCAACCATCTTTTTAGCAACTTTGATGGTTGTACAGTGACCTTTTTCAATAAGTTTGTTGTAGATGAACGGCTTGAAAAGTTCCAAGGCCATAAGCTTTGGAAGACCACATTGGTGTAAACGAAGGCTTGGTCCAACCACGATAACCGAACGACCTGAATAGTCGACACGTTTACCAAGTAGGTTTTGACGGAAACGACCTTGTTTACCTTTAAGCATGTCTGAAAGTGAACGAAGTGGACGCTTGTTAGCACCAGTGAACACTTTACCACGACGGCCGTTATCAAATAGAGCATCAACAGCTTCTTGAAGCATACGCTTTTCGTTTCTGATGATGATTTCTGGAGCGTTAAGCTCTTTTAGGCGCTTAAGACGGTTATTTCTGTTGATCACACGACGGTAAAGGTCGTTAAGATCTGAAGTTGCAAAACGACCAGCTTCAAGTGGAACTAATGGACGAAGATCTGGTGGAAGAACCGGAATAACTTCCATCATGAACCATTCTGGCTTGTTGTCAGACTTCATGATTGATTCAACAACTTTAAGACGCTTAACAATTTTTGTTCTCGCCATTTCAGTTGTAGCAGATTGAAGATCGCGACGAAGAACTTTGTTCTCCATATCGATATCAAGACGCTTAAGCATGGACTTAACAATTTCTCCACCCATACCGGCGTCGAAATCAACTCCCTGCTCTTTTAATTCATAATATTGTTGCTCAGTTAAAACCTGACCAATTTGAAGTCCACCATCAACATCGTGAGTAGCAGATTCAGTAACGATAAATGATTCATAATAAAGAACTTTTTCAAGATCTTTAAGGCTTAGGCTAAGAAGCGCACCAAGACGTGATGGAAGAGAACGTAGAAACCAAATGTGTGCAACAGGAGCAGCAAGCTCAATATGACCACAACGCTCACGACGAACTTTTGAAAGTGTAACTTCAACGCCACACTTTTCACAAACAACACCACGGTGTTTCATACGCTTATACTTACCGCAGATACACTCATAGTCTTTTACAGGTCCGAAAATTTTTGCACAGAAAAGACCATCACGCTCTGGCTTGAACGTACGATAGTTAATTGTTTCTGGCTTTTTCACTTCACCAAATGACCATTCACGAATCGTGTCAGGAGAAGCCATTCTAATAGAAATAGCTTCAACACTGATTGGATCTTTTGGCTTGTCGAAAAAGTTGAGAAGATCTTTCATATCTAATACCTCACGGGGTTTTCAGCATTCAAAAAATGGGAAGAGGATTTCCTCTTCCCTAAACAAACTATCCAAGACTCTCTTCATCAGAGTTTTCTTCAAGTTTCACATCAAGACACAGAGCTTGAAGCTCGCGTACTAGAACATTGAAACTCTCTGGAAGACCTGGTTCAAGAACTTGTTCGCCTTTAACAATCGACTCATACATACGAGTACGGCCGATAACGTCATCTGATTTCACCGTCAAGAATTCTTGAAGAGTGTAAGCAGCGCCGTAGGCTTCTAGTGCCCAAACTTCCATCTCACCCAGACGCTGACCACCAAACTGTGCTTTACCGCCAAGAGGCTGTTGAGTCACAAGTGAGTAAGGTCCAGTTGAACGAGCATGAATTTTCTCGTCAACAAGGTGGTGTAGTTTAAGCATGTACATTGTTCCAACAGTAACTTCTTCCGAGAACGCATCCCCAGTTTTACCGTCAAACAATGTTGTCTTTCCTGATGGATCAAGATCTGCAAGCTCTAACATCTCACGGATGTCGGCTTCAGTAGCACCATCAAAAACGTGAGTAGAGAAACGCACACCTTGAGATAGTTGCTCAGCAACTTCACGTACACGCTTATCACTAGCTTTTGATAGCCACTTCTTAACTTCTTCAGTGTTGTAGATCTTAAAGATATAATCTTTAAGCTCATCCATTTGAACACGTTGCTCAAGAAGAACTTTCATCTTCTCGCCTAGACCACGACCGGCCCAACCAAGGTGAAGCTCTAAAAGCTGACCGATGTTCATACGTGAAGGAACACCAAGTGGGTTTAGAACGATATCAACAGGAGTACCATCAGCTAGGAATGGCATATCTTCTTGAGGAATAACGTTCGAGATCACACCTTTGTTTCCGTGACGTCCGGCCATTTTGTCACCTGGCTGAAGCTTACGCTTAATAGCCACGTAGACGATAACCTTTTTGATTACGCCCGGAGAAAGTTCGTCTCCACGGTGAAGCATTGCGATTTCTTCGTTAGCTTTTGTACGTACACGGTTAATACGGTTACGAACATCAGCGAAGTACTCAGAAAGTTTTTCTTCCAATTCTGGCTTAAGAGGAATGTATCCAATAAGTTCGAAAGGAATTTTAGCAAGAGCTTCTGAACTGATCTCTGCATCTTTTGGAAGAAGTTCAGTTGAACCATCTTCTGAAACAAGGCGATCAGTTGTTTTATTGCCTTTCAACATTTCAGCAATCTTTAAGATTGAAGAAGTTTGAATAGCTTTAATTTCAATTCTTTCATCACGACGGATTAGGCTTGTTTCGTGTTCAATGATTTCTTTTGAACGGGCATCAAGCTCAACACCTTCGCGAGTGTAAACTTTAGCGTCAATAACTGTACCGCGAACAGATGAAGGAACACGTAAAGACGTATCCTTAACGTCGCCAGCTTTGTCACCAAAGATAGCTTTAAGAAGTTTTTCTTCTGGAGAAAGTTGAGTTTCACCTTTTGGAGTAATCTTACCAACCAAGATATCGCCTGGTTTAATGATTGCACCAACACGGATAATCCCTGCTTCATCAAGATCTTTAAGAGCTTCTTCAGAAACGTTTGGAATATCGCGAGTGATTTCTTCTTTTCCAAGTTTTGTATCACGAGCTTCAGCTTCGAAAGCTTCGATGTGAACAGAAGTGAAAACGTCGTTAGCGAGCATTTTCTCATTGATCAAGATCGAGTCTTCGTAGTTGTAGCCACCCCATGGCATGAATGCCACTAGGATGTTTTGACCAAGGGCCAAGTCACCAAGGTGAGTTCCTGGACCGTCGGCAATAACCATTCCCTTGTGAACCTTGTCGCCTTCTTTAACGAGAGCTTTTTGGTTATTACAAGTGTTTTGGTTAGTACGCTGATACTTAACGAGTTTGTAGATATCAACGCCACTTTCGCCTTCTTTAAACTTATCACGTTGAATAACAATTCTGTTTGAATCAACGAAGATAACTCTACCGTCAGCTTGTGCATTGATAATAGCACCTGAGTCACGGGCGATAACGTATTCAGCACCAGTTCCAACAATAGGAGCATCTGTGCGAACAACTGGAACCGCTTGTCTCATCATGTTTGAACCCATGAGTGCTCTGTTGGCATCATCGTGTTCAAGGAATGGGATAAGTGCTGTTGCAACTGAAATCATCTGTGATGGAGAAACGTCCATGAGTTCAACTTCAGAAGATGGAACGATTTTATAATCGCCACCAACACGTGAAGGAACGTGCTCACCAACAACTTTGCCGTCTTTGATGTGACCAAGGTCAAGCTGTGCAATAACCTTTGTCTCTTCTTCGAAAGCAGAGAAATACTTAACATCACCAAGCTTACGATCTTCGTTTACAAGCTGATATGGAGTTTCAATAAATCCATATTCAGAAACGCGAGCATAAGTTGCGAGTGAAGTAATTAGACCAATGTTTGGTCCTTCTGGAGTTTCAACCGGACACATACGTCCGTAGTGAGTTGAGTGAACGTCACGAACTTCAAAGCCTGCACGTTCACGAGTTAGACCACCAGGCCCAAGAGCAGAAAGACGACGCTTGTGAGTCACTTCTGAAAGAGGGTTAGTTTGGTCCATAAACTGTGAAAGCTGAGAAGAACCAAAAAATTCTTTAACAGCTGCAGCTACTGGCTTTTGGTTAACTAGATCGTAAGGCATCATGGTTTCAATTTCTTGAATTGCCATACGCTCTTTTACAGCGCGTTCCATACGAACAAGACCAACGCGGAATTGGTTTTCTAAAAGTTCACCAACGGCACGTACACGACGATTACCAAGGTGATCGATATCATCAACTTTACCTTTACCGTTGTTAAGTTCAACAAGGTACTTAGCAGTCATTGCGATATCGGCTTTAGTTAGAACAGTTTCCTCAACAGGAGTGTTCATTCCGAATTTGTAATTAATTTTCATACGGCCGACGCGTGACAGATCATATCTATCAGCATCAAAGAAAAGGCTCTTGAAAAGACTTTCAGCCGTTTCAACTGTTGGTGGCTCACCTGGACGTAGACGTTCAAAGATTTTAATCAGTGCTTCGTCTTTCGTATCAGTTTTATCAAGAAGAAGAGTGTTTCTAACTTGATCACCGAAGTTGATCATATCGATATAAAGAGTTTTAACTTCTTTAATACCAGCTTCCATTAGTTCTTGAAGCTTAGACTCTGAAAGAGCTTCGTTTGCAAGACATAGAACTTCACCAGTTGAAGCATCAAATAGATCTTCTGCAACAACTTGACCTACAAGTTCTTCAACTGTGATTGGCAATTCTTTAATGCCAGCTTCAGTCATTTTCTTTGTAGCGATTTTTGTGAATTTCTTACCTTTTTTAACGAGTGGCTTTCCAGCTTTATCGTTAATATCTTCCATCGCACGTGTACCAATTAATAGATCGAAATCTAGGGCACGTGTGTGGTTACCTTTCTTATCAAGTTTGATCGTCTCTTTATGATAGAACATATCGAGAATTTCTTGAGTTGAGTAACCCATCGCTTTGAAGATTACAGTAGCGTGAATTTTACGTTTACGATCGATACGAGCAAAAAGCACGTTCTTGTGATCGAATTCAAAATCAAGCCATGAACCACGATGTGGAATAATACGAGCAGAGTAAAGGAGCTTTCCAGAAGAGTGCTTTTTACCGCTGTCGTGTTCAAAAATAATACCAGGTGAACGGTGAAGCTGAGATACGATTACTCGCTCAGTACCGTTATAAACAAATGATCCAGTCTCGGCCATTAGAGGGATGTTACCAAGGTAAACTTCCTGCTCTTTGATCGAAGATACTGTTCTTTGCTCGTTGCCGTCTTTATCAACATTTACGTCGTAAAATACTAGGCGAACGATAACTTTCAACGGGGCTTCATAAGAAAGACCACGTTGACGACATTCTTTAACAGTATACTTTGGTGTTTCTAATGAATAAGAAACAAATTCCAAAGACACAGTCTTATTGAAATCGTGGATGGGGAAGACCGATTTAAATACGGCTTGTAGGCCAGTATCCTTACGCTTCGCCGGGGGAACATCTTTTTGCAGGAAATCCTCGTAAGAATTTACTTGCAAGCGCATTAGAGGCGGAGTCTCTAATACAGTAGGGGTTTTCGAAAAGTTTTTACGAAACCATTGGTTCGGGGCAAAAACCTCAGTCATCACATATCTCCTGGCATAAGCGCAGGCGCGCGGTCGTTCAGTTACATTCTTTTAAAACACAAAAAGGCGAGAAAGTGTCAGGCACCTTCTCACCCGTTTTCAACTATTTGCTAAGCTATTAAATAAGCCAATTGCTTACTTAAGCTCAACTTTAGCACCAGCAGCTTCAAGCTTTTTCTTGATATCTTCTGCTTCAGCTTTATCTACACCCTCTTTAACAGTCTTAGGTGCGCCTTCAACTAGATCTTTTGCTTCTTTCAAGCCAAGACCAGTGATTGCACGAACTTCTTTAATTACGTTGATTTTCTTGTCACCAGCAGCAGCTAGAACAACTGTAAATTCAGTTTGCTCTTCAGCAGCAGCAGCAGGACCAGCACCAGCAACAGCAACAGGAGCTGCTGATACGCCGAACTTGTCTTCAAGTTCTTTAACTAGTTCAGCAACGTCAAGTACTGACATTTTAGAGATGTGTTCGATCAATTGTTCATTAGTAATACTCATTATGGACTCCTATAAATTCTAAATTAGTTTTAAGTTATTAAGCTTCAACAGGTGCTGGTGTAGCGCCTGCTTCTTTTTGTTCTTTAATTGCATACATAACACGAGCAAGTGCAGAAACAGGTGCGATAAATGTCGCAAGCAATGTTCCAAGCATTTCGTCGCGTGATGGAAGATCTGCCAAACGCTTTACTTCAGCGGTTGAGAGTTGCTTACCATCGAAGAAGCCGCCTTTCAGCTCAACTACTTCATGTGATGCGCCCGCAGTCTTCAAGCACTTTGCAACACCAGGTACGTCATCGAAAGCGAAAGCCACTGCGTGTGGACCTTTCAAGTTTTCGAAAAGTACTGAAGCGCCATTGCCTTCTGCAGCTTTCTTAAACAAGTTGTTTCTCGTAACTACGATTTTGCCTTGCATATCTCTTACGTTCTTACGGATTTCAACAGCGTCGTTAGACGTGACTCCAATAAGATTCGTTAAGAAGATAGCTTTAGCATTATCGAAGTCCGTTTTAAGCGAATTTACAATCGCTTCTTTGTCGGATCGACTCAGCATTAAAACCTCCTACAGCTGTTTCGGAGGGAGATATCAGGGAGGATTTATATGAGTTGCCCCAAACCGCCCTTCTTCTACCCCAGTTATTCATTAAATTAATTAGCTAAACTTACCGCTTCCAAAGTATCAATGCTTACACCAGGTCCCATAGTTGTTGAGATGGTAAGTGACTTTAAGTAAGTCCCTTTAGCGCTTGATGGCTTAGCTTTTACAATTGCATTCAAAATCGCGTTTAAGTTTTGGCGAAGTTGAGCTTCAGTGAAAGACTTTTTGCCGATTGGAACGTGAACGATACCTGTTTTGTCGGTACGATATTCAACTTTACCAGCTTTTTGCTCAGCAACTGCTTTTGCAACATCTGGAGTTACTGTTCCAAGCTTTGGGTTAGGCATTAGACCACGAGGTCCAAGAACTCTAGCGATACGACCAAGTTTTGACATCATATCTGGAGATGCAATAACACGGTCAAATTCAAGCCAGCCACCAGCAATTTTAGCAACGATATCATCGCCACCAACAAAGTCAGCACCAGCAGTTTCAGCAGCTTTAATATTCTCACCAGAAGTGATCACACAAACGCGAACTGTTTTACCAGTACCAGCAGGCATAGCAAGAGCACCACGGATCATTTGATCAGCGTGACGTGGGTCAACGCCAAGACGAAAAGCAAGGTCAACTGTTTCATCGAAGTTAGCAAATGCTACTTCTTTAACAGTCTTAATTGCTTCATCAATCGCGTATGCTTTTTCAGTTTCTACTTTGGCCAAGGCCGCAGTGTATTTTTTAGATGGTTTTCTCATAATTTCTCTCTCTCGGTTCAAGCGACTTATTAGGTCTCCCGTTAGTTATTTATTTATAATCTAATTTAAGACCCATTGAGCGAGCTGATCCCTCAACAGTACGCATACCAGCAGCTTCGTCAGCAGCTGTTAAGTCAGCCTTTTTAGTATCAACGATTTCCTTAACGATTTTTTCACTGATCGTTCCGGCAACTTCGTGACCTGGCTTGTTTGCGCCACTCTTAAGTTTCATCTTGTTTTTAATCAAGAATGAAGCTGGAGGTGTCTTAGTGATAAAGCTAAATGAACGGTCAGAATAAACAGTGATGATTGTTGGAAGAATCATACCTGCAGATTTCTGAGTCTTTGCATTGAAAGCTTTACAGAATTCCATGATGTTCACACCACGTTGACCCAAAGCTGGACCAATTGGTGGTGACGGGTTGGCTTTACCAGCATCAATTTGAAGCTTGATGAAACCTGTTACTTTTTTCGCCATAAATACTCCTTGCGATCCTAGCGATCTCCCAACTAACTAACTTTTTCGACCTGTGAATAGTCGAGCTCTACCGGGGTTGGTCTCCCGAAAATAGAAACGTTAACTTTAATTTTACCTTTTTCATTTACTGCTTCGATAGTTCCAACGAAAGATGCGAATGGCCCTTCGATAACTTTAACTTGGTCGCCCTCGCTAAAGTTCACTGATGTACGTGTACGTTTTACACCTTCATCAGACTGGTTAGTCATGTATGCAGCTTCTTCATCAGAAATTGGCTGTGGTCTTGTAGAAGTACCGCCAACAAAACCAGTGATTTTGTCAGTTGCATTTACAAGGTGCCAAGTCTTATCAGTCATAACCATCTTAAGAAGGATATAGCCTGGGAAGAATTTCTTTTTTATTGTGCGCTTCTTACCATTGGCATGAGAAGTTACACTCTCTTCTGGAACTAGGATCTGCGAAAAGAATTCGCCTAGTTTGTGGTTGATAATTCTTTCACGAAGAGTTTTTGAAATTTTATTTTCTTGGCCTGTTAAGGTTTTAGCGATATACCATTTAAAATCTGGTGTTGTGCCTTCAGCGAAGCCATCTTCTTTTAAAACAACTGGTTCAGCAGCAGCGACTTCCACCACTAGTTCCTCTGTTGTTTCAACTTCATTATTATTATTTTCTGCTTCAGTCATAAATATTACCCGGAGTAATTAGTAGAAGAGATCAAGTAGTGCACGGAACATATAATCCACACCAACAAAAATCGCGCTGACGATTGATAAACTAATAACAATACCAACAGTGACTTTAAAAATGGTGTCTTTATCAGGCCATACAACTTTTACAAGCTCGTCATAAACTTCACTCAATAGAGCAGAAGTATTCTTGCTTTTAAAAATGCCAATAAAAACAGAAAGACCAACAACAACACCAATCCCTTGAGAGATAATAATGAAGTTATTAACTTTCGCTTCTAGATCAAACCATTCACTCATTTGAAGAGTAAAACGGATGGCTAAAAAGCCTGCAATAATACTGATGATGGCAACAAAGGAGTTAATCCATTTCTTGCTATCTTCTTTTTTTACGATGGACATTACCATTCCTTGTAAAAAAGGCCAAAAAGTAGACGATAAAAGTTCTCTCTATATGCGACAAAAGAAAGAGATTGTCCAATTGATTATTTAGGCCATGATTTCGCATGGCGCTAAATATCGTATATTTTTAAAATCTAATCCGGTTTGCCGCTTCGCAATATTTCCCAGAATTTTGATTTGGACGATAGCAATAGCTTGGTTTGGGCCGGTAAAGACTTTTCATAAGCTTCTAACGTACGAGAAAAACGATAGAAATCCGGATCGCGGTTAAATGCGCCGGCATAAATCGTCAGCGCCTTGGCCTCTGCTCCACCACGGATGGCCTGCACAGTGCGATAAGATTCTGATTGAATGCGATTTAAATCTTTTGAAGTTTTACCTTCAATTTTGGCTTTTTCACCTTTTCCGTAAGATCTGATTTTTCCGGCGATTGTTTCACGCTCGGAAATCATTCTTAAGTAAACTTTTTGCTGAACACTTTTTTCATAGGCGATACGTTTAAACTGAACATCGATAAGCTCAATTCCAAGAGACTTCAATTCCTCTCTTGCCGGCTCAATAATTAATTGGCTTAGTTTTTCACGACCAATATCGACGTATTCAATCTCTCCCGTGACCTCTTCCTCAGCGATGATCTCTCCAGCTTGACTGTTTTCTCTTTCTTTTTTCAAAGCCTGAGATCTTTTTTCGATTGTATTAATAATATTGTTACTATTTCTTACTGACTCAACCAGGTTATGACTTGAGATCACGTCACGAGTGACACCATCTAGAATGGCATCAAGCCTGGTTCTAGCGCCATTTTCATTTTGAACTGTTTGGATGAACTTTAGCGGATCAGCAATTTTCCAACGAGCTGTCGTATCGACTTCAATATATTTTTTATCTTTGGTTGGAATTTGATTTGGATTTCCATCCCAACTAAGAATTCGAAGATCGATCATTCTCACATCTTGAATAAAAGGTGTTTTTAAATGAAGACCTGCTTCTGAAACAGTTCTTACAGGTTTACCAAATTGAGTGATAACGGCCTGTCTCCCCTCAGGAATAATAAAAGACGCTGAAAAAAGAGTCACCACAGCGGCGATAAGAATAATAATAATGACTGATAGTTTATTGGGCATTTTTGCCTCCACTGACTTCTTTAGCATTGTTGTAGATTGGAAGAAGACCGCTTACTTGTGAATCAACAAGAGTGATGTCGTCCATGCGCTTTAAAAGTTTTTCCATGGTTTCGATATACATACGTTCACGAGTAATTTTTGGTGATTTTTTATATTCTGTTAGAACAGCTAAAAATTTCTTCGCATCACCTTCTGAGCGATTGATTAATGCTTCAGCATAACCTTCTGCTTCGGCAATTTTCTTTTCGGCCTGTCCGCGAGCTTCTGGGATGACATCGTTATAATTTTTCTCTGCTTGGTTAATGGCTTGTTCTTGCTCTTGTTTTGCAGCATTCACTTCATTAAAAGATGGCTTAACTGGTTCAGGTGGATTTACGTCTTGAAGCTTAATTGAGATGACTCTCACACCCATATCGTAGTTGTTCAATATTTCTTGGGTTAAGAGTTTAGCTTCATTGGCAATTTCAGTACGTCCAACAGTTAAAACATCAGTGACCAATCTGTCCCCCACAACTCTTCTCATAACGGCTTCAGAGATATCGCGAATATTTTGAATTGGATCACGTGTATTAAAGAGAAATTTTTGTGGCTCTGCTATTTGAAACTGAGTAATCCATTCTACGTCTGCAACGTTTAAGTCCCCAGTAAGCATCAAGGACTCGGTATCAAAGCTGCTGTTACTGTAGCTGGTACGTTTGCCACTTGTGCTGGTTGTTCTAAAGCCAAACTCTTCTTGCAATACAAGCTTCGTTTTAACTTTAATCGCTTCATCAATACCAAATGGAAGCTTGAAGTGAAGCCCTGGAGTAGTTGTTTCAACGTACTTACCAAAACGAAGCACAACG
>PCUW01000020.1:0-9498 GCA_002787775.1 Bdellovibrionales bacterium CG12_big_fil_rev_8_21_14_0_65_38_15 | reverse complement strand
AGTCTTCATTGAAGCATCAGCTTCGGCAGTTTTTCTTAGCACGGTCATCATAAGAGCTATAGCATGCTCAGCAGCTGAGTTATTATTAGCACCAGGAGTGTTGGCGACTTTAACGCCTTTAGTGCCACAAGCTTTCTTATCAATATTATCCGTACCTTCACCAGCACGAATAACAAGTTTAAGATTAGGCGCTAGTTCTAAAAGTTCTGGCGTGATAGTTGTCGCTGAACGAATAATAAGACCAGCGGCTTTTGGTAAAAGTTCTTTAAGTTTTTCTTGATCAACTTTGCTTTCTGGGTGAACTTCTAATGAAGTGTTGGCCTGAAGTTTTTTGAATTGGTTTTTATCAAAGCCATCTGGAACAATAATGAATGGTTTCATGTGGGGCTCCTTTGCCTAGCAAATACCGAGAGATTATAGTGTTCGAGGCTTGTAAACCCAAGGGAAATAGAGGGATTTTATGAATGTTATCGATATGTTTTTTGCATCATTGAATAAAGTTTTTGTGCATCAATCCAAGGAATGGGGAGAGATTATTACGGGGTTTGAAACTCGGAATAAATACAAGGTCTTAGATGAGCAAGGTCATTCGATAGGATTTATTGCAGAACAACGCAAGGGACTATGGGCGTTATTATTGCGCAGTATGCTGCGTCGTCATCGACCACTTACAATTAAAGTTTGGGATGAAAATAGAAAAGAATTAATGGAAATGAATCGTCCATTTTATTGGTTCTTTTCCGATCTTCAAATCACCAGTGAGAGCAAGGTTGTTGGTCATATCTATCAGCGATTTGCTTTTATCTTCAGACGTTATGATTTAGCCGATGCTAGAGGAAATATTTTTGCTCGAATTCGTGCACCGTTTTGGCGAATTTGGACTTTTACTATTCTTAGTGCCAATGGAAATGAAATTGCAAAAATTTCAAAGAAGTGGGGAGGAATCTTAAGAGAGGTGTTTACGGATGCCGACAAATTCTTGATTGAGTTTGAGGGATTAACTTCAAGCCAAAAAGCCGTAGTGTTTGCAGCTGGGATAAGTATTGATTTAGATTTTTTCGAAGAGAACCATAACAGAAGGTAATTGTAGAGAGGCACTCATATCCATCCTAGAAGCGAGTACCTCGATTAAGTTATTTAGCTAGCGATTGCTCTAAGCTCAAAGCTTGATTGCAATCGGTTAAGAGTTTCTTGGAACTCAGCCAGTGTTGGCAGATTTCCAAAGTGAGTATTTTCGTGCATGTTTTGAGAGATGAAATCATAAACTTCAATAGCTTTTGATTCATCAGCTCCTTTAGCGAAAGCTTTCCAATTCGAGCTTCCAGTTTTTTGATAGTTTTGAAATAGGTTCTTTACCATTTCCGCTTTTGGCATGACTCCTATTCCGATGACGTTGTTGCCTGAATCTATTTCTAGATACCAGACTTTATAGTCACCTCTGTTTAGTGGGTGTTTTGCGGATTCTACTGCTACTGCCATGAACATAAATGCCTCCCGGTTTATGATCTCGGTCTCGAAATTTTTCTCAGATTCTTTTAGGCGCCTTAATCGAATCTTTAAAAAATCTCAGGTCATCAGTAGGGCCAGTGTGTGGTGTGATAAAACTGTGACGCCATCCTGGTATCTCAGCCTTATTGGCCCTCTCACGAATAAGCATATCCAATTGAATGGTCCGACGATAGGGGCGAAATTCACATAAATACTTACGTAGTGTAGAACCATTGTAAGAAATGATAGGGGCAAAAGGTTGCCAAAGACGTCATGAAGGGGAGTTTGTCGTTTAAAGTATGTCTTTTTGGCTCTGATTAACGAGGGAATTTGATCAAGTAATGGTGCAGTTTATCCACAAGTTCAGAATTGATTTCCACAGAACGAGTTGTGATTGCTGACAATTCAAAAATCTTTTTTGCTACAGGAGAGTAGTCACGATCAGCATGTTTATCACTAAGATAAACAACTTCTTTTATTTTTTTTGATGCAATCATCTTGGCGCATTCATGGCAGGGAAAAAGCGTAACGTATGCAGTTGATCCTTCTAGTGATTTCGTCGAATGAAGAATGGCATTACTTTCAGCGTGAACAACATAACCATATTTTTGATCAACTAGCTCAGCGTCTTCTTTACCCCACGGAAGTTTCGTTTCATCGATACCTGCAACGAATCCGTTATAACCCATACTAATCTGATGATGGTTTTGATCGACTAAAACACAACCCACTTGAGTGGTTGGATCCTTACTTCTAAAGCTTGCAAGCATGGCCTGAAGCATGAAGTACTCGTCCCAATTAAGGGGAGATTTGCTTTGGATGTAGTTCGAATGTCGTTCCATAAAGGCATAATACCCCTGTCATTTCATAATGTTAACGAACTTTTGTGTTGCGCCGCGCATGAAGATTTTGTAAAAACAGAGGTTTGTGGTACGGTTTTGCCATGAAAGTTACTGCGTCAAATACAGTTAGGAAGGCAAGGTTGTTAGTTACGAAGAAAATTCGTCGCTCACTCTTATCGCATTTAACTAGTTTAAAGACTCGTCGTCGTAGCGGTTCAGTTGCAGTAAAAAAAATCGCCAGTCGTTATCTCAAGCCGTTTTAATCTCTATATAGCAATCTAATCTTTTCAATATCACCTGAGCTTAATGTTTTAAGCGGTGAATATTCTTCGCCGTCGATAGTTAAAATACTTGGATCAGTTGGTCCAATGGAAAAAGCGTACGATGGATAAAGCATGATGGATTGATAATCAAATTGAGATTCAGTTATTGAGCTATGAAGAGGCGGCATTTTTTTAAATTGCTCAAAGTATTTTTGCTCAATATTCTCCCAAAGAATTTGTAAGTACTCATCACGATCAGGCCGGCTCTGTTCATGGTAAAAACCAAGAGCGTGTAGCATCTCATGGATGATCTGTGGTGCCTGACAATCAGAACTTAAGACAAGGTCTTGAGTGCCACCAATTCGTCCCACGTAAGAGTAGCAATGAGTTCCACCGGACTTAAATAAAATTTTGTCTTCCTGTGATTTTGCTTCTTCAAATTTCACCACTGTTTGTTGATTGAGAATATTAACAGCTTTTAAAATTTCATTTTTTTGATCACTTGGTATTGATGAGTCTATAACAAAAGGAATAACACCATCATTCCAAAGTTTTGGCTTTGCTAGAACAAGAGGGAGACCATCTTTTTCTAACTGAAGAATAGATTCAGCATTACCGACTAAGACATCGCCATGAGCAACTGCCCATTGCTCATCTATAACAACGTTTTCAATATAAATATTCCCTTCATTATCAAAAGGAAGAAAGCTTGGGTCTTCACTTTGTTGTTTTAATTTTTCAAGAGCTTGAAGATTGAGTTTGGGTTTGATTTCTTTTTTTGCAGAAACTAATTCTTTATTCTCTATTTTTTGATCAGGTGTCTTCACTTGAAGCGAAGATATTTCTTGTGATTGATGAGTTGTTTCATCGCCACCAGTGTTTAGCCAGCGATAGGACAAAGCAAATGAACAGATGAAAATAATAAAGATATATTTTTTTTGCATAAAAAAGCCCAAGGTTTCCCTTGGGCCTAATTCTTACATAGTAAGAAGTATTAGAGAAGTGGAGCGATAACAAGAGCAACGATTGACATCAATTTAACAAGGATGTTCATCGCAGGTCCTGAAGTATCTTTGAACGGGTCACCAACAGTGTCACCAGTAACAGCAGCTTTGTGAGCGTCTGTACCTTTCTTTTCACCAGGAATTAAACCTTGTTCAATTGATTTCTTAGCATTATCCCAAGCGCCACCAGCGTTGGCCATAAATAGTGCCATAAGAACGCCAGTTACAGTTGCACCAGCAAGCATACCACCAAGTGATTCACGGCCAAGACCGAAACCAACGATGATTGGAGCAAGGACAGCAACTAGACCAGGAGCAACCATTTCTTTAAGAGAAGCATTTGTTGCAATTGCAATACAACGCTCAGTATCTGGCTTACCAGTTCCTTCCATAATTCCTGGAATTTCACGGAACTGACGGCGAACTTCTTCAACCATTTTTTGAGCAGCTGAACCAACAGCGCTCATTGTGTTAGCACCAACATAGAATGGAAGTACGCCACCGATGAATAGACCGATAACAACTTTTGGATCCATGATGTTGATACTTTCTAAGCCAACCGCAGTTGCGTAGGCTGAGAAAAGTGCAAGAGCTGTAAGAGCCGCTGAACCAATCGCAAAACCCTTACCGATAGCAGCAGTAGTGTTACCAATTGAATCAAGTCCGTCTGTAATAGCGCGAACTTCAGGTCCTAGCTCAGACATCTCAGCGATACCACCAGCGTTATCTGAAATTGGGCCGTAAGCATCAACAGACATTGTAACACCTGTTGTAGCAAGCATACCAACTGCAGCGATACCGATACCGTATAGACCTGCAAAGTGGTTAGCGAAGTAAATACCAAGGCAGATTAGAGCGATTGGAGCAATACAAGAGTACATACCAACAGCAAGACCTGCGATGATGTTTGTGGCTGGACCAGTTTTACCAGCTTCAGCAACTTTTCTTACAGGAGCGAATTCACCAGCTGTGTAATATTCAGTAGCAAGACCAATGAATAAACCAACTAGAGAACCAATAACCATGGCGTAGAAAGGACCCATTGCATATGGGAATACTGAGAAAGCCATGCTTTTAACAACGAAGTATGAACCAGCAAACAGAACTATTAGAGCAATGATTGGAGCAATACGAAGTGCGCTTGCAGGGTTAGAATTCTTAAGAGCGTTCATGGCAAGAATACCAATCACACTTGAAATTAATCCGATTGTAATAACAACAAGTGGAAGAATAACTGCACCAGAATCAGAAGCGTAACCAGCACCGATGAACATAGTTGCGATAACTGAACCAACATATGATTCAAAAATATCAGCACCCATACCAGCAGTGTCACCTACGTTATCACCAACGTTGTCAGCGATAGTTGCAGGGTTACGAGGATCGTCTTCAGGAATACCAGCTTCAACTTTACCAACAAGGTCAGCACCTACGTCAGCAGCTTTAGTGTAGATACCACCACCAACACGAGCAAAAAGCGCGATTGATGAAGCACCCATAGCAAAACCGTTAAGAGCTTCAATCGTCGTTGAACCAGAGAGCCACTTATAAAGAAGAGCAACACCGATAAGACCGACAGAAGCAACAGTCATACCCATAACTGATCCGCCGTAAAACGCAACAGAAAGAGCTTTAGCTTGACCTGAACGAGCAGCAGCTTCAGCTGTACGAACGTTAGCTTTAGTAGCGGCTTTCATTCCAATCCAACCACAAAGCATTGATGAAAAAGCACCAGCTAAGTAACAGATTGATGAATTAGTACCAAGTTTCCAACCAATTAAACCAGCAACCACAACCAAGAACCCTAAAAGAATTGTGTATTCTTTTTTAAGGAAGGTCATAGAACCTGATTCGATGAGACCTGCAATCTCAGTCATTTTTGCATTACCTGCAGGCTGTTTCACTACCCATGCGTATGTCACGATAGCGAATAGAAACCCGGCGAGTCCGATTAGTGGACTAAAGGCCAGGAAGTTAAGGGTCGTCTCCATGTTCAACTTCTCCTTTGCTGGAAACCATAATGGTCAAAAGACTTTTGTTCTTTTCTTACTAACTCATCTAAACTTTTGAAATTAAGGCTTTTTGATTACCATAGAGACTATATTGAGCAAACTTAAAAAGTAAGCTTTAAAGGAAAGTATGTCGCAAAGTTCTTCTAAGAAAATTTTGTTTTCTTCGGCCAAGATGGCCGTGGCAACTTTGACGAGTCGAGTCTTAGGTCTTGTACGAGAACAGGTGATGGCCGCAACCTTCGGTGCCAGCGGCATCACAGACGCTTTTACTGTCGCTTATCGTCTTCCAAATTTACTGCGTGACCTCTTTGCAGAAGGTGCTTTTTCAGCAGCGTTTGTTCCAATCTTTACTGAAGAGCGATTGAAGTCTGATCTTGCTGCAAGGCGTTTGCTTGGCTCGATTCTTGTGCTGCTTTCAATTGTGACTCTTGGCGTCGCTATTGCCATGATTATTTTTGCTGAACCACTTGTTCTTTTATTCACTGATGATGCGTTTACGACAGATCCGCAAAGATTAGAGCTCACTGTTAACTTAACAAAAATTATGGCGCCATTTTTAGCGCTAGTATCTGTCGCTGCGCTTTTTATGGGTGTTCTTAATAGTATAAAAGTTTTCTTTTTACCTGCCTTAGCTCCGGCCGCGTTTAATGTCTCGATGATTCTTTGTATGTTGATTCTTCCGGCTTATCTCATCGATCACGATTATCATCCAGCTTATGCTCTGGGCATCGGTGTCGTTGCCGGTGGTATTGCTCAGCTTCTTTTGCAAATACCTCAAGTAATTATGAAAGGATTTTCTCCGATAGCTCCTAAAAATTTTTGGAGTGGTCCGGCCAAGAGAATTGTCGCAAGAGTTGGTATTTCTACCGTTGGCGTTGCTGCCACTCAGGTTAATCTATTAGTGACGACAATCCTTGCGACAGGAACTCAAATTGGTGCGGTATCATGGCTGAGTTATGCCTTTAGACTTTTTCAATTTCCTGTAGGCATTCTAAGTGTCTCACTTTCTGGCTCAACACTTGTTCATTTTTCTGATGAAATTAAATCGGGCAACAAAGATAAGGCCGTCGATATTTTAAGAAGTAGTTATATCCTATCTTTTATAACGATTGTTCCGGCGATGGTGGCTCTGTGGGTTTTGGCTCAGCCAGTTGTTAGCCTTGTTTTTGAAAGAGGTCGTTTTGGATTTGATGATACACAAGCGACAGCTCAAGCGCTCAAACTTTATGCTCTAGGTTTACCGGCTTATGGAATTTATAAAATCTTTGCTCCTGTCTTCTTTGCCTTGGATAGACCAAAGGTACCTGTGACCATTTCGGTCATTTCGATAGCCATCAATATTGTCTTTTGTTTGGCACTAGTTCCGACTTATGGCTTTAAAATTCTTGCCCTTGGTACGACCGTTTCCATGATGGTCAATGCTTTATTGCAGGGTCTACTCATGTCAAGAGAACTTAAACCAGGTCTTAGCTTTTTCATTAACCTGCGTTTGATAAAAATTTTCATTGCTGGTGCAGTGATGGGAGTTGTTGGTCATTTGGCCATGCCACATTTATGGAATCCGCAAGAAACATTTTTGCAACGCACAGGTGGCTTTCTCTTGATTTCAGCTGCAATGCTGGGGAGTTATTTAATCATTTTGTATTTATCTGGTGAGCGAAAAATTCTAGGAAAATTCAAAAAATAATTAGCGCCGCGTTAGGAAAAAGCAAAAAAATACGTTATCTGTGCGTTTTATCAAAGAAGTTTCTTGTAAGGTGAACCGCAAGTGGTTAAACTCAAAAGGAATCTGACTTTAATAAGTAAGGAATCCTCATGAGGACCGATTTCGAAACCTTGCGTACGCTTGCAACATACACGATCAATTTGCTTAAAGAAAATAGCATGATCATGTTTGATAGCGCACAAAGAGAAGCATTGATTGATGCTATGGCCACTGAATATGGAGTTGCGTTTGCAACTGATGAAGATATTCGTGATCAAGCGATTGAAGAAGTTGAAGAAAAAATGGGTGAGGACTTCCTTCCAGAAGACATCACTGAATCTGAAATCTTCAATCACGCTAGAAAAGAGATCATTAAATCATTTAATGGTGAAAATATTGGTGGATTATATCTAGTTGAAAGCTTGCACCAAATTGCTAAGCGTATGACTGGATTCTTAATGGACTGTGAACTTATCGATGATGTTTTCGGAACAGACGATGAGTTAAACCAGTTCTTGATCAGCCGTATCCGTAACTTCTCGCCAAAGAAGAACTAGTTTCTTTCTAAGTTTTGAATCACATACTCAAAGTAAGGTCCTTCAACTAAACCGTTGAGGACCGAGCTTTTACTTTCTGCCCATAATCTTATCTTTGTTTCATGATCTCTTGCTAACATTGCATCGTAATACACACGCTCAATACCATTTTGAGTTGCCGTTCCTTCAACGCGAGCAACATCAGCATTTGTTAAAGCATTTTGTTTTGTCGACTCAGGTTGATGAATGACTCCAGCACCTAAATCAAACATTAATTTTCTCTCATGAATTTCATCAGTGAATTCTTCGACAATACTTTTTGAATTTTCTTTTAGCGTTTCAATTTTAAAAAGAGCAAACCAATCATAGCGAGTATCGGTTCGCTCAAATCGTATTTCGTTTTCATTTTGGAGAGTGATGCTCCACCAACCTGGAACTTTTAAAATATAGGGGCCAAAAGAAATAGAAGTCGCATTTTCAATAAAGACTGTTTTTTCTTTTTTGATGGCCTTCATGGCGTAGGCCATGGCGATCAAACAAAGTACTAAAAATGACCAAGCAAAAAGGTTTTGTGTGAATAGTTCCAAAGAAAAATTGGTTTGCATGACTTAAATGTGAGGTTTTTTTGTCTGATTGGCAATGTCGGGTACTAGTAATGTCTTATATATTCAGTGCTTTAAGTCGCAAATCATTAATTTACGCGTATTTGGGTTAAAGTTGCCGACTATTTCTCCCGATAAAACGAATGGAATAATAGGTAATGGGTAAGCAGACGTGCTTTATCCAGACACTTGGAGACGGATTATGATCCTAGCGACGAAACAAAAATCTATGCGCATGAGGCACCTCATCACGGGCATTCTTCTTTTGGGAAGTTTGGTACAAATCGAAATTGCACAAGCGCAAGATCGTTTCCAAGATTGTAGCAATATCAATCAAAACAGATATCCAACTGAATACCGAGCTTGTCTTCGAATGGAGATTGCAGGCGGCGGTGAAGTGGATTGCGTCGAATGTTTATTTTCAGAAACAGAAAAAACAAATCCTTGGGTTGAAGCTCTTGGAGTAGTAGCAGGGCCATTAGCATTTTTAGGTTCTGCTTATCTTGGATATAAAGGACAAAAAGCTTGGGCCACAGCTTATTCAGATACTAATGCTCATTGGGCTGGTGCTTATACAGCGGGACAAGAAGCTTGTAGTGGTCGAATTAGTGGCTATCAACAATATATGATCGAGCGTGGAGCTAATCCAATAACTCCCACTCAATTTGAAGGCTTAAATGCTCAATGTAACGGCCAAGGTTTTGGTCAGTACGCAGGCATGGGTGGCCAATACGGTAACGGCTACGGCGGTTACGGCAATGCATGGGGCTCAGCTGGTTATTCTCCTGGATTTATGAGTGGCATGGTTGGTCCTTATTACGGCGGCGGCTACGGCGGCGGCGGTTATGGTGGAGGTTACGGCGGCGGTTACCCAGGAATGGGCGGCGGTGGAATCGGCGGCGGTATTTATATCGGCGGCGGCATCGGTGGCGGAATGCCTGGTGGTGGAATTTATGGCGGCGGTTTCCCTGGTGGTGGAATCGGCGGTGGTATTTACGGTGGCGGCATGGGCGGCGGTTTCCCTGGTGGTGGAATCGGCGGTGGTA
>PCUW01000037.1 GCA_002787775.1 Bdellovibrionales bacterium CG12_big_fil_rev_8_21_14_0_65_38_15 | reverse complement strand
GATGGTTGAGTTACGCCAAGCTAAAATAGGCTGACTATGTGATTAAAAAATAAATTTTAATCAATTATCGGTTTCTTTCTCATCTTATTTCGTCTCCCCGAAGGGCGACAAAACTTAAAACATTATTCGAATGTCAAAGATCAAAATGCTTTCAAACTGTTAAGTGAAAACGTTTTTGGCTGAGGCGAGATATTAGTGACGAGTAATCTTTTCGTCAACCCTTTTATTCCCTTATTTGAATAAAAAATTTCGATAGTTTTAATTCAATAAAAAGAGGTGAAACTCAATAAAAAAAGGAGATGACAAGCATCTCCCTTTTTAGATCTAACTATTCAATATTATTTAACTTCTTAGAGGGTAGCCGGCTTTTTCCGCGGTTGAAATAAGCGTTGACTCGAATCCTTTTAGAAGGTCACCATTCATCGTGGCCTCAGGATCTTGGAAAATTGCGCGGAATGTTACGTATTTTTTTGTCTTATCTTCAGGTCTAAACACATCCAAAACCTTGGTCGAGACCAATTCTTTGATCTTAACCTTAGATAGTGCCGTTAAAACGTCTCCAACAGGAGTAGTAGCACTAAGGTTAAGCGTGAAATCAAACTCACTAGAAGGGAATTTAGGCAGTGGCTTATAAGAAGTTTTATCCTTAACAGGTTTATCTTCAAAGGCATGCATATCAAGAATAAAAAATGAAACGTGTCCTTTAATTTTGAACTGTCTAAGAACTAGAGGGTGAATAGAGAAGATCGCACCGAAAGGACGGCCCATCACTCTAACATTGGTGAACTCATAAGGATGAACACCAACCCACTCTTCATCTATAGCAAGGTTTTTAAACTTAGGATTCTTAGGTCCCATGTCTGCAGGAAGTTGCAAATAACTAATCATTCTTTGAGCGATATTTGAAACTTCTAAAAACGGTGTTGCACTCTTAGAAAAAGAGGCCACAACGATTTGATTGTGTTCTTCACAGTAAGTGTTCTTACCATCAAGGTAGACGCGACCAATTTCAAAAAGATTAAACTGATCACTATTTTTTGCATTTTTGGCACACGCTTCTAAAATCCCAGGAACAATAGAGGGGCGCATACGATCATGATCTTTAGAAAGAGCATTAACTAAAACTTTAGCAGGGTAAGAATCCATACTGGCTTTCTTAAGTAAGGACTCTCCTACTAGAGGATAGGTCATGACTTCAAAAGCATTCGCATGCAGACTCATGAAGTCTTTAATCTTTCTATGCATTGTTTGTGTCGGAGTTAAACGAACAGGTGCAACAGCAAGCTCAGGAGAAAAAGGAGTGATATTATCGTAACCAACGATACGTCCAATTTCTTCAATCAAATCAGCTTCACACTCAACGTCTTTAGTGGCACGCCATGAAGGAACAGTGACGGCCATGGAGTCATTACTTTTTTCAACCACAAAGCCCAAGGCTTCAAAAATATTCATGACTTGTTCAATAGAAATTTCGTGACCTAGGACCTTAACGATTTTGGCATAACTTGTTTCAATAACCAGTGGCTTAATCTGGGATAGATCAGCTCCATCGTAAGTTGGAGCGCCAACGATTTTAGCCTCAGGACAAAGCTGCATAATAACTTCAGCTAGTCTTAAAAGAGTTCTATAACAAAGAGTTGAATCGAGTGTTTTTTCATAGCGCTGAGAAGAGTCCGTTCTAAGGCCTAAGCGAGTTGAAGTTCTTCTGACCTGAGCTGCCTGCCAGTTGGCGGCCTCAAGAAAGACTTTCGTTGTCTTTTCAGTTACTCCTGAATTTAGGCCACCCATGATGCCTGCCAGAACCAAAGGCTTTGATTCATCACGAATGACAGTGTCAGTTTCAATTAGGGCACGCTCAGCTTCATCTAAAGTTGTAAACGTATCCGACTTACCAAGGCGCTCAATCACGAGATCACCTTGAATCGATTCACGATCAAAAACATGATTTGGAATACCAAGCTCCAGCATGACGTAGTTTGAAGCATCAACAATATTGTTAATCGAGCGAAGACCAACCGCCTCAAGGCGACGCTTTAACCAGCGCGGAGACTCGCCAACTTTTACACCGTCAATCGATAGACCAAAGTAAGCTAAGCAAGCGCTATCGCTATTCACTTTTGGGTTAAGTGGGGAATCTTTTTTGTCGCCGAATTTAGCTTCCATGGCCTTTTGCCAATCAGCTCCATAAAGATCTTTAAGTTCACTGTCAAAAAGTGCCGAGAACTCACGGGCAATTCCATAGTGGCCCCAAAGATCTGGTCTATGGGTAAGAGATTTATTATCGACATCAATAATGATGTCGGAAGTTTCTTCAAAATATTCGGCCATGGTCATGCCAAGGCGAAGATCACTTGGAAGTTCTAAAATTCCTTCAGAAGTATCTTTGGTACCAAGCTCTTCTTCCGAACAAAGCATCCCTTCAGATAAAACGCCACGAATCTTTTTTGGCTCAAGAGTTAATCCACCAGGAAGAGTGACTCCCACAGGAGCGTAAGGTGTTTTAATTCCTGCACGGCAGTTAGCGGCACCACAAACAACCACGCGCTCTTGCCCGTCACCTAAATCGATTGTGGCAAGTTGAAGCTTATCCGCTTCTGGGTGTGGGGCAGTTTTTACAACAGAGGCGACTTTGATTTGCTGCCAGTATTGTCCACTAGAAATAACGTCTTCAACTTCAGCGGTACCAAGAGTGAAGCGCTCACCGATCGCTTTAGGATCGAGATCAGGAATAGTTGTAAAGTCTTTAATCCAATCTATAGAAATAAGCATTTTAATAAGCTCCGAATTGGCGCATAAAGCGCAGATCTGCACCGTGGATATGGCGAATATCGTCAATGCCATATCTCATCATCACTAGACGATCGAGTCCAAGTCCAAAAGCAAATCCATTGTATTCATCAGAATTAATGCCGCCAGCCCTTAGAACGTTTGGATGAACCATGCCACATGGAAGAAGTTCAACCCATCCGGTTTGTTTACACACCGAACAGCCCTCGCCTTTGCAAATTAAGCAGCGAATATCGAGCTCAAAGCCGGGTTCAACGAAGGGGAAAAAGCCTGGGCGAAGACGAACTTCGACGTCGGTTTTGAAAATTTCACGCAGAAGCGTTTTCATAAAATAAATAAGATTAGCGACTGAAACGTCTTTACCAACCATCATGCCTTCAAGCTGATGAAAGACCATTTCGTGAGAAGCATCGGTACGCTCACATCGAAACACTTTTCCTGGAGCGATGAACTTAAATGGAGGTTTTCGAGACATCATACCGCGGATTTGGATGGTTGAAGTATGGGTGCGAAGAAGCGCTTTTTTACCAGACTCAACTTCAGGTCCATGAAACCAAAAAGTGTCTTGCATATCGCGAGCTGGGTGATCAGCAGGGATATTGAGGGCTTCAAAATTATGAAACTCATCTTCAACATGAGGGCCATCAAGAATATCAAAGCCCATCGACAAAAAGATATCTTCAACTTCTTGCTGGATCGCTGTAATTGGGTGGAGCCCACCATGTTTTGGGTCATTCACCAACACATTATCAGTGATGGTTGTATCAATGGGATCAAGCGCAAGCTTGGCATTGATTTCAGCAACCTCAAGTCCATCAAGTTTGGCTTGAATATCGCTACCGATATTTTGCTTAATCTCATTGGCCTTAGGACCAATCTTTTGGCGCTCATCAGGTGTGGCGTCTTTAAGGCCTTTTAACACTTCGGTTAAAGGACCCTTTTTACCCATATACTCAGACTTAAGATTTAAAACATCTGACTGAGTACTAAGAGTTGAGAGTTTTGCCGTAAAATCGGCGTAGAGCTTATCAAGCTGTGCAATCATAAATATTTCCTACAACAAGGTATCATTTAATTTTAAATAAAAACGACGAAGTTCTTTTTGATCGACCGTTGCCGTTCCAACCTTTCCAACTACTACACCTGCACCGCAATTAGCTATCCACGCTGCTTCACTAAGGTTGGCACCAGCTCCAAGAGCGGCGATCAAAAGACTGATAGCAGTATCACCTGCACCGGAAACATCAAAAACTTCACTGGCGGCGGTTGGAATTTGATGAAGCTTACCGTCACCTTTGGTATCCAAGAGGGCCATGCCATCTTTTCCAAGAGTAATGACAATTTTTTCAAGATCCAAAGCTTCAACTAGGATTGTGGCGATCTGTTCCATATTTAGTTTTTTATAACCATGGCCTAAAGATTCAACCATCATGCCGGCTTCAAGTTTATTCGGTTTTAGAAGACTTGCGCCTTTATACCAAAGAGGCGGCGTCGTGCGACCTGGATCGACCGCAACCAAAAGGTTTTTTGATTTAGCTTCAGCGATGCTATCTCTAAGCACACCTTCACTTAAAGTTCCCTTGGCATAATCTTCTAAAATCATGGCTGAAGATTTAGCGCTAAATTCTTTTACTCTCTCAAGGACTTTAGAAGCTTCTGTTTCATCCAGTGCTTCAGTCGATTCATAATCAATACGACAAATTTGTTGCGTCGCTGTTGTGACTCTTTCTTTAAAAATAGTTGGGCGACGATTAGATCTGACTAAGCCCCATGTCGATAAACCTTGATCTTCTAATAAATGCTCAAAACTTCCAGCATGATGATCTTCACCAATCACACCACAAAGAGTTGAGTTCACTCCAAGTGTTTTTAGGTTATGAGAGATATTGGCCGACAGACCAAGCTTTAACCATTCACGAGTGACTTCAATAACAGGAACAGGCGCTTCAGGAGAAATACGACGAACTTCACCCTGAGTATATTTATCAAGACCAACGTCCCCTACAACCAAGATCGGCTCAAGTGTGGCCATCTTACCAGTTAGTTCATCAAATCTTTTTTCAGATAGCAGATTCACTAGAAGACTCTCCTTTTTCTATACCAGGCACAAGGCGGACAAATTCCTGGTAAACATCTTCAACTTCAACTTTGGCCATACATTCAAAGTATGGGCAGGTATCGCCTGCGCATTTGTACTGTTCACCACAAACGACATCAGGAACGATGATTTTTGTTTTATGATCTCGAAGAACGGGCGCCCATCTTCTGGCTGATTGAACTTTAATTGGTGAATAAAGCCCAAGCATATAAATACCTAGAGCATTGGCGATATGAGTGGTGCCTGTTGACGGGCCGATAAAACAATCGGCGTGAGAAAGCACTCCCATATAGTGTCGAAGACCAAATTTTGATCCATCGAAAAAGACAACATTGGTTTTTAACGCATCAAAATTTGTATTCGTCAGTTGATCTTTTAGGCCTAATAAATAGGGGCCATCACTAGGTGTGTGAGAAACAACAAAGAGATATTTCTTAGGATGTCTTTTTTCAATTCGCTCAATCAATCTGGCATAGTTTCTTGAGGCCCAGTTGAGTGTATGACCCGTCATACCCGGATGAATAAAGATCATCGGTTTATTATGGTCAATTTTATATTCTTCTTTAAACTTAGAAATCGCTTCAGCTTTTTCATCCAAAGTCAGCGTGATAGCAGGTGAAAAAAGCTTACGCTGATTTTCTTTTGGTTCAATTCCAAGAGGCTTTAAAAGTTCAAGGTTATAGTCAGACTCATGCATACTCGCTAGGGAGCGCTTTTGTCTGACACCCTTATTGAGATAAATAAAGCTTAGCCATCTTGATACAAGTCCGCCTCTAAAAGGAACTTTGGTGATCCAGGCAGCGTAGCTTGGATAGAAACTTCCACCAACGTGAAAATAGGCATCAGCCTTAAATTTTCTAAACATTCTAAAAAGTTTTCTAAGCTTTCTATAAGTCGACATCCTAGAATCGTAGACATGAATTTCATCAACGAAAGGGTGACCAATAAAAAGATCGGCAGACTTAGCGGAAACGATAAATAAAACTTTGGCACCAGGAAAATTTTCTTTAATCGCATGCGCCATTGGAAGAGTTAGAATCGTATCGCCAATGGCGTCAGTACGATTGATAATGACTTTCATAATTTAATGCCGTTTGTACTTGCTAGCTCTTTGCATTTTAATTCTAACTTAGCGATCACTTCATCTAGAGTAATTCCACTAGTATCGATGAGCTCGGCATCATCGGCTTGTTTAAGCGGGGCAACGGCTCGATTCATATCGCTTTCATCGCGTTTTTGTTGATCTGCAATCACTTGATCAAGGCTTAATCTGGTATCACCCTTTTCTTGCAGTTGAGACAAACGTCTTGTAGCTCGTACTTCTAATGAAGCTGTAACGAAGAATTTTGCAAAAGCTTTTGGAAAAACAACTGTACCAATATCTCTTCCTTCCATCACACATACGTGATCAAGAGCAAGTGATCGTTGAAAATCTAATAAATATTTTCGAACAGAAGGAAGCTGAGAAAAAACTGAAGCTAGTGTTGAGATATGATGTTCACGAATTTTTTCAGTTAAGTTCACGCCATCAATGACTATGAGCTCACTTTCACTTTTACCGTAATCCATTTTGAAATCTGATAAAAAGGCATTTAAAACTTGGCCTTCCTCAGGATCGATCAAACGACGATCGGCTTCAAAAGCCAGAGCTCTGAACATGGCACCCGTATCAATAAATAAAACAGATAATCGGCGTGCTAATTCCTTAGCGACCGTGGACTTGCCACTTCCGCTTGGGCCATCAATGGCTATCACGCGTTGCATATTATTTTCGCCCGACAAAGACTTTCCTTGGCTGAATCTTAACAAAAAAGAATGTCAAAAATGTAGCAAGACTAAGGGTGAGATGCCAAGCGAGGTAAGACGAGAAATCCGGGTTCGACGTCTCGCATTGACTCATACCAAGTCAATGGACTCTTGCTTGGAGCTGCATTGCGATAGGCTAATGAAGACTTATACATCGGCTTATTGAAACGAATATACCTAGCATATGGGTTTGAAACACTTTTATAGGCGAGCGTAACTTTATCCAAATATTTATTTTTAGTTCCTACAGGCTGCTTTTTTCTAAGTCTTTTACTCACCCAACCTGGTCCCATATTGTAGGCGACAGTGGCGTGAATATAATTTCCATTAAAACGTTTTAGCAGGCGCGATAAATAAAATATTCCTAAATCAATATTTGATTGAGGATGAACCAACATAGAATTTAAAACTTTTTTCGGAGTTCTTCTGCCTTTAGCGTGAGAAAGATAAGCACCTGTATCGGGCATGATCTGCATTAAGCCAACAGCATTAGCGTGGCTTAGTGCTTTTGGATCAAAGTGACTTTCAGTCCACATAATTGATATGGCCCAAAATGGATCAATATTATAACGCTGACAAAGTTCAATCGTATGCGCCAAGTATGGCTTTAGACGCGGCTGTAATTTAGGTGGAATAGTAGAGAGAATCGTCTCTTGCATCTCTTGTCTGGAGATTTCCCAAGTACGAGCTAAATAAAAGCCACCAAAAGATTTTCCTACGCGTGTAAAAGAGTAACCTACTCCGACGCGGACTAATTTTTGTGGACCGTAGTAGCCACTAGTTTGTTGTGCGAGGTGAACAACGCCAACACCACTGCCGTAAACGGCTAAACCGATGAGTGCCATCAAAGCATTTCGACGCAAATCGAAAAACTTCAAAAGCCCGGCTCTATCGAGCTGTTGAGTGAATCTGACCCCGTATAATACTGCTGTTTTCATGCTCGATCTTTCTAGCCTCGAGCACGTAGCTTGGCAACTCGAAGTGCCTTCGTCTCACTGTGCCAAGGAATATTTACAGGGAGGGCCTATGATAGAACCTTTAATTTTCAATAGTTTCAATTACTCGCCTGCCCGGAGTCTTCTAAATGACCGATGTGACTTATAACCGCCTAAAAGATCAAAATTCTCTTTACCTAAAGCAGCATAAAGATAACCCAGTGCATTGGTGGCCTTATGGTCCTGAAGCCTTGCTTGCAGCAAAAGAACAAAATAAACCAATTTTTCTCTCCATTGGCTATTCGTCTTGTCACTGGTGCCACGTTATGGCCGAAGAGTCATTTCAAGATCAAAACATTGCTGATCTTTTAAACAAAGAATTTGTTTGTATAAAGGTAGACCGCGAAGAGCATCCAGATCTTGATAGCTACTACCAACAAGCTTGTCAGTTGTTTACCAAAAGTGGTGGCTGGCCGCTTTCTGCATTTTTACTTCCAGATATGCGTCCCTATTTTGTTGGTACTTACTTTCCGCCAACGGCGCAACAAGAAGGACAGGCTACTTTTGGAGATGTGCTACTTGAACTGTCGCGAGTTTATAAAGACGAAAAAGAGCAAGTCTTAAAAAATGCTGAGCAAGTTAGCGAAGCGATCGTTAAAGGTGTAAAACCTGAACAAGTAGAATTTGAAGGACATTTCCCTCCTCCTGGAGCAGTGATGAATGTCTTGGCTCAATTTCAAGATGCGCAAAATGGTGGCTTTGGTGCCCCTCCAAAATTTCCACTGTTTTCATTTTATGAATGGGCGCTGGAGCAAATGCTTGAAGGAATGATTCAAAAGGATCAGGGTGAGCATATCATTAAGAGCATTGAGCGCATGATGATGGGCGGAATATATGATCACGCCCGAGGTGGATTTCACCGCTACAGTACCGACAATAATTGGCTGGTGCCACATTTTGAAAAGATGCTTTACGATCAGGCCGGCCTTCTTCGTATGCTTTCAAAAGCTTCAATGCTCTACCCTTCGCCATTAGTTTATGATGGCTTGATGCAAACACTAGAGTTTTTAGAAGCTGAAATGCTTAGTGATGAAGGCTACGCCTTTGCCGCCCAAGACGCAGACTGCGAAGGTGTCGAAGGCCTATATCAAACATTTTCCTTAGCCGAATTTGAAGATGCCGTTAATAACGCTTCATTAGAAGGTGACTTTGATGAGCGTCACGCCGAGTTTAAAGAATGGTTCTCCATCACTGAAAAAGGAAACTTTGATCAAGGACTTAATGTTATCAGTCTCAATTATGACAAGAGGCAAGAGTTTTTAACTCAAGAAAATTGGCCAGTCATTAGAAGACTTAGAAAACAATTTTTAAGAGAGAGATCTCTTCGTATTCCACCAGCAACTGATAACAAAGGGATTGCTTCTTGGAATTTCCAGCTTATTAGTGCCATGGTCGATGTTATGCAGTACTGCCAAGTTTCTGCCATTAAAAATAAAGCTTCTCACCTGTTCAATAAATTGGTCGAGGGAGCCTACAAAACATTTTTAGTTGCTAAAGAAGGCGAAGCTTTTGAAATTCGCCACACGACAACAAAAGAGAAGTCACTTCCATACTTAGAAGACTTTGTCTTTTTTGCTGAAGCGCAAATTCGAATGTACGAAATTACCGGTAACCCTGTCTTTAAAGATAACTTTAGAGACACGATGAGCTTTATTTCAAAATCATTTATTAAAGATAATAAGGTTTACACCAGACCGGTTGCCCTCAATGATGCCGAGCTTTACCCAAATCTTTCTATCTCAATGTACGATCAGTCTTATCGTTCATGCCTAGCCACCCTCTTTGGCCTTGCTCGTCGAGGCAAGATGTTACTTCTTGATAAAGAATTCGATTCTTTCCTAGATGGTCTTAAAGAAGATGCCACTCACGAAACTCTTAGAAATCCACTTTCAGGAGGAGAAGGTCTGCGCGCCCTAACCTATCCTGATCAAGCCTACAGAACTGTTAAGCTTCCACTGGCATGGCTTAAAGATGAAAAGTTCATTGGCTTTATGTCGTATTTCTTACCTCGATTTGTCTTAACTTATCATGAAGATAAGGGTGATGAGTGGCAGATTTGCTCGCTTGAAGTGTGCGAACTGCAAGGCCATGGGCTTGACCAATTTATTGAAACCCTAAGACCTTCGAAAAAAAATCAGGAGTCATAAGTTTTGGAACTACTAAAAGGAAAAGTTATTCTTGATCTGTCTCATCGTCTGCCTGGCCCATTGGCAGGAAAAGTTCTTGCTGACATGGGAGCAGAAGTTATCAAAGTTGAAGATCAAAAATTTAAAGATCCTTTTATTCATGGCCTATTTGCTGAAATGGACCCAAGTTTTCCTCATTGGTACGAAGAACTTAATAGTAATAAACAGATTTTAAGAATTGATTTTAAGGACCCCGCTTCGAAAGAAAAAATGCAAGAGCTTCTTGCTAGAGCTGATGGCATTATTATGGGACTTCCTCCAAAGGTCAGAGACTTTCTTGGAGTCGATCAAGCAAGTCTTGAAAAATCAAAGCGCCCTATCAGTCATATCGAGCTATTTTCTAAAAAGAATCTTACGCGTGGAATGCATGATCTTAATGCCATGGCCGACATTGGTATTTTAAAACTTTATGTTGAAGGTCTGACGAGTGATATTATTGATCCACCTTTCTTACCAGTTGCTGGTATTACTTTTGGACATAAGGCGGCGACTGATTTGATCGCGGGAATGTTAAAAGCGCATGAAACAAAGAAAACTCAATTCATAGAAAGCTATCTTTATGAAGCCAGTGAAGAAATCTTAGGACCATTTTGGCCAAAAAAGTGCCGTGAACAAGGGATTTCTAAAACCCTACATAACGGTCGCTACCCTTGCTACTCCATCTATAAGTTAAAAGATGGGGCCTATGCTGCCCTTGCAGCTGTCGAAGAAAAGTTTTGGCAGCGTTTTTGTGAAAGCACAGGACTTGTTATTGAAGCTGATCTTCGTTTTCATCATCAAGATCAATCGATTTTCAAACAGGTTTCTGCAAAGTTTTTAAGCCTTTCCAGTAGCGATGTTAGGCAATTAATCGCTAATAACGATATGTGCCTTAGCCTACTTTAAAGCAGTCTGAATATTCTATATGGGGACATATGGGCCATTATAGATGGTGTCAGCTGGTGACCAGTTCCTCTTTGACTAGAAATACCTCTCATCATTTCAATTACTTAGCCTTTTGGACTTTTGGCACACGACTTGTATTAGTAGTCTGTAACAAAGCTTCACTAGGACGGAGAGGCAAAATAAGAGACAGGATGTCGCAACTTCCACGTAGGGGAGAACGTAATGAAAGCGGTAATCCAAGTTTTAACATTAATCGCCTTAAGCTTTGCCTTTAACCAAGATGTAAGTGCACAAAGCGTTGAAACTCTTGAAAAGGTTCCAGCAAGTCGTGTTGCTCCTAGCGCTGAAGTTGATTCTCTTGAACTATACGATGGTGATAGAATTTCAGTGGTTCAAATCAGAAGAAGAAATAACTCTGCTGGTTCAATCTTAGGAAACTCTCAAATCGAATTAAATAATGGTGAGATCGTTTATCCTGAAGAAGTTCGTTTTGCAGTTGTAAGAGGAGCTGGAAACGATAAGAATCCACACCAAAAGAACCCTCATCAGCAAAACTAATTAAACACTACCACCGGCCTTCATGGCCGGTTTTTTTTTGGATTATTGCTTAAATGAAACTTGAGACGAAACCACATGAAGATCGCGCTGCGGAAATGGAATCGTAATTTTTTTATTTCTAAACTGTTGATCAATTTCGAAACGAAGTTCAGATAAAATTACAGTATAAGTCCAAAGATCATCAAGCCATACTCTAAGCTCAAAATCCAGACTTGAGTCTCCAAAGTTAGTAAATAGAACATCAGGAGCAGGAGACTTGAGAATTTTTGAGTTATTCATGGCGACGGATAAAAGTGTTTCTTTCACAAGCTTAGTATCACTGCCATAGGCAACACCAACACTGACGCTATAGCGAATCTGCTGACCGCTAAAGCTTTCATTGATCACTTGCTCAGAAATAAACTGCGAGTTTGGAACTAAAATTGAGACGTCATTTCTAGTTTGAATCAGTGTTGATCTGGCTTGAATATCAATAACTCTTCCAGAGACTCCTCCAACTTGAACAATGTCTCCTTCTTTGATGGGACGTTCAAGCAGAATGATTAAGCCTGAAATAAAATTTTGTGCAATATTTTGAAGACCAAAACCAATACCAACCATTAAGACGGCGCCTAGAGCAGCGAGCGAAGATAAACTTACTCCAACAGTTTCAAGTGTGATGACGGCACCAATCACAATGGTTATATAGCGACCAAACCTAGCCAGTGAGTTTTTAATCCCCTGATCGATAGGTTTATCGTGTAAAAATTTTCGAAGAAACTTCTCAACGATATGAGCACCTTTGACGAAGACGACAAAAAGTAAAATCGCTGTGAGGAAAGTCATGATGGATAATCGATGACCCGAAATTTCAAAAAGAGGTTGAGAAATTGCGGCCCAAAGCTGCTTTGCTAGTTCGATGATTTGAGTTTGTTCCATGATAAAATGCTAACAGTCTGGATTGAAACTGCAAAGGGCCCGAACGACTTGAGGATCACTTAATAGTGTTTCATCGCGTCCATGAACAGGAATCATATTAAGACCAGAGCTGAAAATAAGGAATTCTATTCTAAGTCCTGAAGCTAACAACTCTTGCTCAATTTCTAATTGATTAAAAATCTTTCGACCGTACTCGCCACCGAGTGTTCCAGTCAATTGATCATATCCATCAATACTCATTTTTTTATGGCTGACCATCGTCTCTAGCGCAAAAATTCCACTCTCGGGTTTTAAATGCTTAATGACATTTTTTAAGTAGGCTTCACGCTGACTAGGTCTTACTAAACAATGAAATAAATGTGAATCAACAATTAGATCGTAGAGATTGCCGAGAAAAAATTCTGGTTTTGTGACATCAGCAGCTTGAAAATTGCCCAACACACCACGAGATTTAGCGTGCTCTATTGCAGATTCAGAAATATCTACTGCGTCAGGAATAATTTGTAACGGCGATAAATCAGGGGATTCAAAAACACTTCCCATGCCACAACCACATTCTAAGACTTTTGAAATTGGGCCTACTCTTGAATGTTCAAAAACTTCTGCTCTAAGAAAGCTTGCGAGGGAGTCAGGTGCTTTCCAGTCAAGGTTTTGGATATTTTTATAAATATCTTCGTAGGACATTAATCAATTTCCCCAACATGAAAAAAGATAGGAGATCTTTCTAGATCTCCAGGAGAATTACCTGGTTTCCCCTGAGGAACTGGATACATAACACGAGACCAATAATCCCAGTTACGAGAAAAATCTAAAGGCTTAGGTGGAAGAACAGGTCCTAAGAAAACTTCCAAAAATTTTGCTACAAATTCTGAACAATAAAGTTTTTCATTATCCCAAGTATAATTTGGATCAAATGGAATTCCCTTCCAAGATTGATTAAACTCAAGACTTAACTCTTTTGCACTCGCCTTAAGCTCATCGCTTCTAAGTACTAAGGCAGATGTTCCTTTCACTCGTTGGTTTAAAAAATTCTCTAGGCTTGTCATATGAACAGGGCCGAAGGCTTGGGCGACTTGTATTTGATTACCTTGTTTTCCTATGACCACACCTGAATGTGAAAATCTAGAGTTCGTCTCATCTGCAATGATTGAGCAAGAGTAGCAACGAAGTTCGATTAAGATCACGTCACCTGGCCTTAAATTTAAAGCAAAGCTTGAGGTAGAGGCTAAAAGAGTTAGTAAAATCAATAAGTTATAGATATATTTCATTTAAATCCTAAAAACTGACGAAAATAATCGGCGCCTGTATTGTTATTTTTAACCTGCTTAAAAGCGTCAGTAAACAGCAAAATCCCCTATAGTTTCAAAGGTTTAACTCCGAACAGTAAGAAATATAACAAGGTTAAATCGCTTACTTCGGCGATAATAAGTCATAACCCCTAAAGGTACTGATATGAGCTTTTCAATCATAAAAAAATATTTAGCTGTTACAGTTTATAGTTGGTGCCTGATTTTTAGTGGTCTACCTACTCTTGGTTATTCGCAGCCAACGACGAATGACAAACCAATGACTGCAGCCGACTGTGATTCTGGTCCAGATTCTGCTTACATATGGGACTCGCAACGTAACCGCTGCATGCTAAAAGCTGAAGCAAGTGCAGCAAGAGAACAGTTTGAAAGGTGTACAGAACTCGAAGGCGATGCTCTTCAATCTTGTTTAAAAGAAAGTCGTGATAAATTCATGGATGAAGATTCGATGAATCATGATCAGTACAATACAAAAGCTCTAGGGACAGTTGTGGCAGGTGTTAATGGAACCGTGATCGCCTTTGCATTATTTGGAGCGATTAATGGTGCAGCTAAGCAGCCTGGTGGCGCCTGTATTTCTAGAAAGTTGATGATGGCAGCTGGTATCGCCTCATTTGTTGGTGAGCTCTATCTTCGTTTTATGGCAAAAGATAAGTTCAAAAATCTACAAAAAAGTTATGAAGACGAAGATAAAGATACGTACGAAAAACAAGTCGCTGCTTTTACTTATCTAGAAGAAGAACAAAATGCAATCGCAGATTATGCCGGACAACACGCTAAGGCCTACAATCTCTTTAAATTAGCCTATGCAGCAACAGCAATTATGGCAGGTTTAGAAGTTACCGTTGGGACAAGTATGGGAACACCTACTCCTTGTACTCAAGGTGAAACTGATGATGAAGGAAATCAAAAAGAAGATCATGAAAAAAATGTTGAAACTGCTGAAAAAGATGCTGCTAACGCACAAAAAACAGCTGATGCTGATTTTGAAAAAGCAAATGAAGGCTTAGCCGATGATAAAAAAATAAGCAGAGATGCGTGGGAAAAGGATGCGGGGAAAACACAAACTGAAAATGCTGCAAATGCTAAAGGGGCATTAACAGAGGCTAAAGGCGCACTGACCTCAGCGGCGATGGGAATGAGTATTACCAATATGCTGGGAACTTCAATGGGTATTCTCGCTCTAAGCGGTGTTTCAATGGTCATCACCGGGATCTTGGCAAGTGGCGCTAAAAGAGAACAAAAGAAAGCTGAAGAGAATGCTAAGATTGCTGCATTAGCTAGAAGTAAATTTGAACAAACTCTCATGGCATCAAGCTTTTGTCGTTCACGCGATGATTTAAGCAGCCCAAAATGTTATTGCTTTAAATCCGATGGTTCACGAAATACAGAAAGAACGAAGTCTGAAACTTGCCAAGCTTTATTCGCCGATCTTGATAAAAGTCTTTTTGCAAAAGCTGGTGACTATGGCAATAAAAACAAACCTAAAGCACAAGGATGCTTTAGAGTTGACGGTGTCTACGATCAAAACTGTCAGTGTAAAGAGGTTAAGAACGAACAAGGTAATGACGGTTGTTTCAAGGTCCCTGTGAACGTCAATCAAATTGCAGCATTAGGTCCTAATACTGGTATACCACAAGTTATCGACTCAATGAATACTCTCTTTGGCGGAGGGCTAGCTTCAGGCCAGTTATCCTCTGGAAATATTGGTCAACTAGCAGCGAGAGTTGGTGCAGCCAGAAATCAAATACTGGGAAAAATTAAAGCCGATCCACAATTTGCTTCTTCTGCCAATATTCTTGAACCTTTAACACTTGCAAAAGCTTTAGCGACAAAACTATCTCCTTCCGCAATTAAAGCGTCACAGGGACAAATCGGAATACCATCGGCAGGATCAATTAAATCTCCAGAGCTAGCAGCAGCTATTGATAAACTTAGAAAAGATGTGGGTCTATCAGTGAATCTAGGCAGAGGTGGAATAAACCGCTCGAAAGCAAAAAAGAAAACTGGTTTTGATCTTTACGGTAACGATAATAAAGCGGCTGGCTCAAGTGATGCAGTCATGGCCAAAAAATATGATTACTCCGAAGCACAAGATGATATCGTCGATCGTAAAGATGTCTCCATTTGGCAGGTGATTTCTAATCGTTATACAACAAGTGGTCTTCGTCGTTTGTTTGACGATGATTCAGAAGGCCTTTAAACTCAAAGTATGAAAGATATTTTAACAGGTAAAACTGAAATACATTTAACCCCCGGTCTTGGGGGTTTTCTCTTTGAAGAAAACACTGCCATTGCTTTAAAAAGACTTTCTGATCGCGCCAAACTCAATGGCTTTGATTTAAAAATTGTTTCTAGTTTTAGATCCTATGAAACCCAAGCAAGAATTTGGCAAGCAAAAGCCACTGGTCAAAGAGACCTATTAGATTCTAATGGCCAAAAACTAGATTTCACTACGCTTAATGAAGAACAAATCGTTGAGGCCATTTTACGCTGGTCGGCTTTTCCTGGAGCTTCAAGGCATCACTGGGGAACTGATATTGATGTTTATGATGGACGCGTTGTCGATGAGAATTACCAAGTTCAATTAACACCTAAAGAAGTCTCTGAAGTCTTTAATGAATTTTATGGATGGATTGATTCATTGATCGCTGCTGATGATTGTGAGGGATTCTTTCTTCCCTACAATACGGATCGCGGCGGGGTCGCTCCTGAGGCGTGGCACTTAAGCTATCGTCCTATCGCTGAAAAGAATCTTGAGCTTTATACAGAAGAATTTTTTATGAATCATTTAAATTCAATCAATGAATTATCTTTAAAAGATATTGTGAAGTCTCGTAGTGCTGAGATTTATCAGCGCTATATAATCAATATCGCTAATTAACACTCAATCGCTTTCATCCATTCTACCGTAGGTGCGATGAGTTTTCTCTTTTCAAGATCCATTAAACCAATTTTAAGAGTAATCTGTGAAGCCAATGAGCCATCGGCCTTAAGCATTCTTTGTTTGATTTCCATAATGAGTGGGTGTTCAATTTTTTGAGGTTCAGATTCAATGGTGATGACTTCCCTATTAGTGATTTCCCTTTTGAAGGTGAGATCGAGCTCTAAAACGACAGGGCCTATCTTTAAGGTTTTAATTTGATCTAAGCCATAACCGTTATTAGTGATCAAGTCCCATCTCGCCTGCTCATAAAGCTCAAGATATTTGGCATTATTAACGTGGCCAAAGGTATCGAGATGGCCTTCGTGAATAGTGACTTGATAACGGTGCATGGGTCTTCCTTTGCTTATTATGCCAAGTTTGGTGGGCATATGAACATTTAGTTTAGCCTAACAGCGATCAACTCGAATGTCAGTAATCATAGGTATTTAGCCCTTTCAAACAGTGTTTATAGAGTTCTTGAGGGTTTTGCTTAACTTCTAAGGGCGATATGCCGATAAAATAAAAGAGAACGAACTCCAAATCGAGATAAATTTATGAAGAAGATCAATAAAAACATGAATTCAAGATTAACATTCTTTGGAGCAATTTTACTATTTTGCTCGTTTCAAGTTTTTGCTAATTGTCCAGAATCATTTAGATGTGGTGGCGGTGAAAATAAAAGATGCTCGGAAGATCCAGATGCAAAACTTGTAAATGAAAAACTTATGGGATTAGAGGTTCTAAAAATGGTTTGTTCGAACCATCGAGGTAGACCAACAACAACAAAATACTATGTTGTTAGAGATAATTTAACTATAAATACTCTTCAGGAGTATAATGGCCCAAGCGGTCTTGCAGGAGCAGCCACTAATCCATGTTCAGACCCAGAGGACGGTTGGGCAAATAAACCAAAAATTTGGTGTGTATTTTCTAACGGAGAAATCTTTCAACATCATGTTGGAAGGTGCGCTCAAGTGAATAATGCATATGTTAACCAGCCAATTCAAACTTGTTCTCAATATGGTAATGGAACTGCTTCATTGGATGATTTTATTGCTAGCAATTGTTCTAAAAAAGACGTCCCCCCGTCAACAAGCTACACACTAGAAACTTATCGAGCTGCCTGTAACCCTGAAACTCCAAATCAGACTAATAATGTGGCATCTGTATGGTGTAGAGAAAGTGCTCAAAGCCAAACTGTTAAGAAACAAGCAACCTGTCCAACACCCGGGGTTGAAATTAATGATACTTTAGTCAGTAGTAACGCACAATGTTTTACAAGTAATGCAACTCAAATCGATCTTAATTCTTCTGAATGTGCTGCTGTTAAAACATCATTAGCAACAGCTGGAAATCCAGGGCAAAATCCACAACAACAAGAAGCTATAGGTTCACCAATTACTGCGACAACTATTATTAAAAAAATTAATTGTGATTATACAGTTATAGCTGAAAGAGCGACTCCTGAAGCATCTATTAAACTTGATTTTGATTTTCCACAAGTTAGTGAAAATCCTAAAATTATGTCACAAGCTACAACAAGAAGAAGATCTAATAGCACTAGTGAGTATGATAACTTTGATGAATATGAAGATGATGATGCTGGTCAAAGAAATTTTATCAAAGGACCATTGTTAAAATTCTGTGAAGGTCAAGGTGATAAGTCATGGTCTGAGTTCTCTCAAAAACTAGGTGAATCTGGTCCTAGAGAACTTTGGGATCCATCTTGGAATAAACATTATAGAACTTATCTTTTAGGTCTCGATGATTCAAATAGCTCCCCTGTTTACCTTGATGGTTTAACTGGCGGATCAAATGGTTTTAGTGCCGACGAAAAAGCATTCATTAATGCTTGTAAAGGATCACACACTGTATTCAAAAATATATTAGAAGGACAAGGCCTTGCCGGAACAAATACTGCTCTTGTGGCTTTAAAACCAAAACTTGAAAAAGCGATTAAAAATGGTGTGCTTGAGATCGCCAATCATAGAAAACGTTTGGAAAAATGTGAAGCTATGGTTCATCTCACAAAACTATCAGACTATGATAAAGAATATAAAGGTGGCAATCGTACCTCTCTAACCACAAAGGCTTCATTTGATCAGCAATTGAAATGTGAAACTTATGGTCCTGAAGCACAAGACTTTAAAACTTGTAGTGACTTTATTAATACATATGATGCATCAATGGTAGCTAAGACCGCTTTACAAGCCGGTCAAGGAATCCATTATCAAAGTGAGCGTATCGAAGATCAAAATTTATTGAGTCAACAAGGTGCCATTGGCGGAATTGATCATCGTGGAGCTCTAAATATCCAAAAAGGTGAAATTAAGGATCGTGCCGGTTATGCGACTCAAAATGCTGCTCTAGATAGTGCAAAGCTAGCTGCTCTATTTGGAATCCTGCAGTCAATGCCGAATAGAAAAAAACTCATTGAGAGTTGTACTGCTGATGTTCAAGGTGAAGATTCTGCTATTAAAGTAAGAATGGCTGAAACTCATAAAATCTATCTTAATAAATTTTTAAGTGCCTTTGGTTTATCACTTGAAACTGATAAAGAACTTGTTGGACAAGCATTTACTTCAGCCGGTTCAAACTCAACACAGTCGTCTGACCCAAGCGGCGGCATTAACGATATCTTACCAAGTGATAAAACATTTATTTCAGTTGGCCCAAGTGGAGCTAATTCAATTTGTGAACTTGCTGGGAAAAACCGTGGTGCCTCAACGCTTATCATGAACGATGAGTTTAGAAACACGGCCAAAAGAATTCTTGCTCAAGTAGCGACAGAAGCCGCAGCAAGTTTCTTAGCTGCTGGTATGCTTAATAAGCAAGCAAGGCAAATTGATGAACTTCTAAAAAGAATTGAAGGCTATGATCCAAGTGAAAACTTTGTTCCACCTTCAGATGCACTTATGGCAGGACCTTGTGCCTTTGATCCAAACACTCCGGGTTGTTCTGGTGGTGTTCAGCCAGTTGCTAGAAATGTAGGCTTTGGTAACAACAGCTTATCAATTGGCGGTGGCGGTTTTGGTGGTAATGGAATAGCGCTTGATGCAGATACTGGTTTTGATGATGCGGCCACAGGTGGAGCTGGTACTTCAGATCGATCAGGTACAGGAACGACACTTGGCTCACTTGTTCCACAAAATAATAAGTCTGGTGGACTTGAAAGCGGTGGACCTGGTGCAGCTGGTGTTAAATCAAGCAGCAGAGGCGCACTTGGCGGCGGCGGCGGATCAGGCGCTTCAGCAGTTGGTAGTACTGGTCGCGGCGGCGGTGGCGGTGGCGGCGCTGGTGGATCGAAAGGCGGTCAAGCTAACGGTGGTAAAAACTTAGCATATGCTGGTAGTAGTATTGGTCGTCTAAGTGGTGGTCGTGGAGTTGGTCGAAAACCTGCTTCAAAAGATGGTGGAGCTAACCCATTTGCGAATATGTTTAAAAAAGGTGGGCCACAAAACGATACTTTAAACTTTAGAAATCCTGCTGGGATTGGTTCTAAGTCTGGAAGCATCTTTGATAGAATTTCAGATAGATATAAAGTCGTTCAAAGCAAAAACCTGCTTTTAGAGTACGAAGAGAAGAAATAATAAAAGTCATCTGGCCCCTGTAAAAACTACAGGGGTTGTCCCCTCGCCCCTAGGCCGGTGTTAGAATGACACCAGATTTATCCTTGGGGTTATTTTGAAAACAACAAAAGTTATTATTCTTAGTTGCTTGTGTCTAACACCACTCGCTGGCTTTAGTGCTGAAATAGATGCTTTTAGTAAGCGCTTTGAACCACTTGAAGATTCTCTTATTAAAGTAAATCAACTTACAAATCGTTTATTGCAAGAATCTCTTGATGAAGCCAATGATAAAAGAGACGGTTGTGATCAAAAACATCTCTATAAATCACTTAGAAAAAGATTTAATAACCAATATCAAGGACAACTCGCCAAAGAGATTATTAATTCTGATGAATACGCAAAAATAAAAATTCCATCAAAAGAATCAATCTATCAAGACTTCAAATGGTACGAAGCGATTGTTCAAGGTGGAACTTCACGTATTAGTGATCCTATTGCCGATCAAATGAAGATTAACGGCATTTTAGTTGGGACTGATAAATTTGAACATTTCATGGGCTCTGGATACAGATACTTTAATAAGTTTCGTCTTGAGCAAAATACAGTAGAAGAAGCGCTAAAAATTGGCTGGAAAGCGGAAACAGGCATTCTTGGTGCAGTTACAACTGGTGTTATGTCTTATGCCGATTTAACTGCAAACTTTAATGGCATGAGATTTTGGAATCATATCGAACTAAAGTTTGATGATGTGTTAGGTGCCGAATACAACCAAGGTCCTTACGTTGCTTGTGTTGATGAAGAATGGGTTACCACAGAAAACAAAATTGACTGGGCAAATTATATTGATAAAGCTTTTGATGAAGGCATTAACTGCAGCCGTTTTAAAAATGAAAGCTTGGCGAACAAAGTCGCTGCCCGCTTAGAAAAACTAGAGTCACAAGATAAGCTTGGAAGAAAATATCACTGTCCAATGGAGCCTCAAGCGATTGATAAACTCAAAGTGAAGTATGGCCAATTATCGCCGTTTCTCATCAACTCTATAGGCCACAACCCTCTAGGCGTTGATAGCTTCGATTCTCTCTACCCTGCCCCATAATTGGCACGTCACGTGCATTCTTAAATGGGGATTGGCAATGAATGCCAAAACTGGTCGCAAGGAGGCCCCATGAAAAAATTACCATCAGCAAAAGTCCAAGCCATTCAGGAAATAAATAGTGCCATCGCAACTATTGGATTTATGGCATTTGCGAGCTCATTATTATTAATACAGGGCTTATCTCGCCTACTTACGAAAAATTTATAAGCGCAGCGCAACTTGGCAGAACGCGCCGCCTCATTCTAGGATGCACTCAACTTAAGGATTGGTTGATGAATCAAAATTTAAACAATATAGGCCCTGTCCTGCAGGGAGAACTTTATTCAGCATGTCGCTATTTTGAGCGTGTGATTTTTGCATTAAAGCAAATTGAAGGCAGTGCTGCGTTTACTGAACTCAATGCTCTACTTGCTGAGCTTGAATTTGATCTGGATGCCTGGCTTGCGACAAATTGGCTACGTGAAGACTTCTTTGCGACTGAGCAACAAACTCTAAAACAAACAACCTTAGATAATCTTTTAGAAAAATTTTATGCTGTTGAACAGACACTAGTGCCTTTTTGGCGATTGGTGCCAACAAGATCAACGGCGGAATGCACCGTTGGACTGATAAACTTTGCTTTAAGTATCGGCTATGACCTACATCGTTTTTGTCTCGATATATCAGAAACCGATATCCCTCTTCCACGACTTGGTATGATTCAAGTGGTGGAAATAGATGAGGGTGGATTATCTAGACATGAACTAGCTTGGACCACGATCGAACAAATGATCGAGTCACAAGCCTCTAATAATGTTTCTATTTCATCATTAAACGTTAAACGTGAACAACGTCACCGTGAGTGGATTCAAAAAGGTCACGAAGCGATCTTTCAAAAGAAACCACAGGATGCTTTTACTGCTTTTGAAAAAGCAGCCGAACTTAAAGAGACAGCAGAAGTTCTAACTTTGATGGGTTGGGCGTTATCGCAACTAAACCAAGTCGAAAAAGCGAAAGGCTTATGTCTTCGAGCCATTAAACTAGATCCAGACTACGGTCCTCCTTATAATGACCTTGGCACGTATTTGCTTAATGAGGGTCAATCGACTGAAGCTCTCAAATGGTTTGAGCTGGCTAAGAATGCTTCGTTAAATCAAAACAAAGAATACCCATATATCAATGCTGGTCGAGCCTATTTGGCCAAAAAAGATATCATGAAAGCGCTTGAGCAATTTGAAATCGCTCTTGAAATTGCGCCTTATCATGAAGAGCTTAAAACGACTGTAGCCAAGCTAAAAACCAGTGTTGAAAAACAAAGAAACACAATTAAGAATCCGGCCAATCTCGATGATCGCTTTCCTTTTGAAAGCCCTGAAGGCGATGACTCTCCTCCTGTATTTTAATCATGACTAGAGATGAACTTGAACAATTCTTAAACGAAACTCTTGAGCCAACTCGCTACCAAGACTACGGACCTAATGGTCTTCAAATTGAAGGCAAAGATGAAATTCAAAAAATCGCTTTTGCAGTTTCGGCCACTAAAGATTCTATTGCTCAAGCAGTAAAAGAAAAAGCTGATGCCTTGATTGTTCACCACGGCCTCTTTTGGCGTTTTCATGGAACTAGAACAATCACTGGTCCCTTCGCCAAAAGAGTCGTTCCACTCATTCGTCATGACATCAATCTTTTTGGCTACCACTTACCTCTTGATGGACATCTTCAGTATGGAAATGCTGCGGGTCTTGCTCATGCTTTAGGTATGGAAAATATTGAACCTTTTGCTTTAGAAAAAGGTAGCTACCTTGGAGTTAAGGGCGAGCTTCCAAACAGCCAAAGCTCAAAAGACTTTGCCAAGACTTTGGAAAAAGTTCTCTCCCACTGCGTCTTACATGCTTGTCCAGAAAGTAATGGATCAATTCAAAGTCTAGGTATCATCACAGGTGGTGCTAACTCCAAGTGGACGATGGCCTTAGACGATGGACTTGATGCTTATATTACCGGTGAGATGAGTGAACATGACTGGAATGAAGCCAGAGAATCAGAGCTTCATATGTTTGCCGGTGGACACCATGCCACTGAAGTTTTTGGAGTTCAAAACCTTCAAAAGCTTATCGCTTCAAAATTCGATGTGCAAACCATTTACATCAATTCAGAAAATCCGGCTTAATCTTTTCTTTTAAGCGACAATGTTAAAATAAATTCAGCGACAGGCTCATCACCAAGTTTATCTGGACAAGTAGCAGTGATTTTTACTGGAAAGTTTTCACGCTCACCTGAAGCAATCACTTGTGCCACAAAGTCTCTTACTTCTTTACCTTGATGATTGGTAAAAACAGTATCGCCTTCGGCGCGTTTTAAGAAATCAGCATGAAAATCTTTAAAAGAAAGACTTACATTTTTACCAGAATCACGAATGGCCTGCATGGCAACTAATCCTCCGGCGCAATCAGCACCAGCGGCAAGAACACCAAAGTACATTGAGTTAAGATGATTCTTTTGACGACGGCCCAGAGGAATTTTGACCTTACAGGTTGTTTGATTAATTTCCATCACACTAGGGCGAAGCCAAAACAGCATTGGAATTTTCAAAAATCCAAAAAGGCGTAAATACATCGTGTCTTTTAATGGGCTTGGAATCATGGTTATACCTTACTGTTCTTTTTTAATTCACTTAAACGATTATGACCTGCACTGATCGCTTCAACAAATATTTTTTCAAGTCCTTGATCTTTAAGACTATTTAAAACGGCAGCTGTAACACCACCCTTTGATGTTACATTATCTCTAAGCTTTGCTGGTGGCTCAGAGGCTTCAACCAGCATTTTTCCTGCGCCAAGAAGAGTTTGTGCGACAAGCTTTCGAGCAATTTGAGGCTCGATCCCTCTTTCAATACAATCATGTGCCATGATTCTAGCGATCTCAAAAAAGTAGGCAGGACCAGAACCGGAGTATGGCGTGATTGTATCCAGCTCTTCTTCTGTTTCAAGTTCGATTGTTTTTGAAAGCCCATTAAAAATATGTTCAAAATAGGCATTGGCATGATCAGGGATATTCTTAGAGCAAACCCCCATCATTCCCTCGCCTACTAAAGAAGGTGTATTGGGCATCAAACGATAAAGACTTTTAAGACCACTAGCCTCTTCAAGTTCACTAAAAGTAACGGCCGCAAGAAGTGAAACACCAATAGCTTCTTTATTGGTAGGTTTAAAATCTGCGAAAACTTTATGTAGTGTTTGAGGTTTAAAGCCAAAAACATAAATATCACATGGAGGCAAATCAAAAAGACTTTTAACAGCCTTACCACCTATGATGTGGGCGAACTCTAAAGCCTTTGTTTCTGAAGGCGTATAAGTAAAAAATTGTGCTGTTGGATCAAGCTTATGCCAGTTAGGAAATAAGGCCTGAACCATATTCCCGCAGCCAAGAAAGGCAATTCTTTTCTTATTTATCAGCATCCTAAACCTCAATATCTAAAGGTGCACCATGCCTCATAATATTAACAGCAAAAGAGCGTGGACGGATAAATGGTCTCAAAAATCCTTTAACGTTCCCCGTGGCACAAGAATCGTATGGTGATAGAACTTTAATAAGTTGCCCTTGGATATTATGAGAGCAGTGCTTGGATACCCAAGCGACTTGATCAAGCGTGCCATCCACCATGATCACGCCAAATGGTAATGAATTAAGAGTTTTTAATAGTCGCTCTTCACTCACATAATAAGCATCAACATTATGCTTGGAAATTCCAGAGCCATGTAAAAGGGATATTAATCTCGACCACAAAGCGTATGATTCCTGTGAGCGACAAACGATACTTACACCGGTACCAACATAAAGTGCGCCAAAAAATTGCAGCCATGTCCTTAGATCTGGACGCTTGCTAAAAGAAACCAGTAGCGCCGTCTGAGCAGGCAGACGATGGCTATCAAAACTTAGCTGGCCAGGAATTTTTCTATTAGGGCGATCATGTACTAAATAGTTAACAAGAAATTTATCATTCCACTGGGAAAACTTGTTTAAAGTATCTTTAACTTCACCGCGAATTTCACCTGTAAGTGATTCAAACTGATGCAAAAACGCTTTGATTCCACGAGTGACCTTTTCCTTTCGGCGGTACACTTTTAAGCCAGATGGTACACAAACAGGAAAGTCATAATCTGTTCCCTCATCAACCTTGGCATTTTCACTTAAAACTTTTCCACCATTGATAGGAAGATGAAAACTTGGAATGTAGTGACGCGATCCTGCTTTTGGACCTGTACCAGATAACTTAAAGCCACCAAAAGGTTCAATCGCTACACGTGCACCAGTAATAGCTCTATTAATATAGAGATTTCCACTTTCCATTTTAGAAGTGTAGAAGTCGATATGATCTTGAGATTGACTGAATATTCCACCTGTTAATGCATAGTCTGTTCCGTTGAAAAGACGAAGAGCTTGATCGCGAGTTTCGTAACCGATGACATGAAGAACTGGTCCAAATAATTCAGTTTTTGCAAAACTCTCATTACTCATTGCACGCTCAAATGGCAGCTCAATGACAACAGGACCAACGCAGTAACCAGGAAGATCTTCATTAGATCGATCAATGATGACTTTACCACCATATTTTTTAGCTTCTTCAATGGCTTGCTTGGCTTGATCACGTAAGCGTTCTTGATCCTCTCTAGTGATCACCGGATTAACAAAAGTAGACCAATTAAAAGCTTGTCCCACTTGAAGGTCGGCCACAGCTTCACCTAGACGTTCAATAAGACGATCTTTAACTGCGCTTGCGACAAGTACTCTTGAGCAAGCTGAACACTTTTGTCCAGCATGTCCAAATGCTGAGTAAAGGATACCTGAGACGGTCTCATCAAGCTCTGCGTTTTCTGTAACAATTAAGGCGTTTTTACCACCCATTTCTGTAATTGCTGTTGCTAGATATTTTTGACCAGTTATTGGATTTTCAACAATTTTTCCTGCCATATTTTGATAAATCATTACACCGACATTTTTAGAACCAGTAAAAACAACAGTTCCAACTTTATCATGTTTAACGAGACGATCGCCTACTGTTTCTCCAAGACCAGGTAAATGAATAAGCACGTCTTCTGGAACACCTGCTTCATGCATAATATCGATTAGAGCCTGAGCGATGAGTGGAGTTTGTTCAGCAGATTTTAGAATGACTGTGTTACCAGTAACAAGAGGAGCAGCAATCATTCCGCACGGAATGGCCAATGGAAAATTCCAAGGTGTAATGGCGACAACAACCCCACGACTTCCCATATCAGCATGGCGGTGAACTTTACGCTCTTCTCTGGCATAGAAATTTAAAAAATCAATTGCCTCATCAACATCACCTAAAGCTTCTACTGGAGTTTTACCAGCCTCATAGACAATAAGTCCCGTTAGCTCAGCTCTTTTGGCCAGCATGATATTCGCAGCCTTTACCAAGCATGTAGAGCGGGTATGCCATGAGCCTTTCGCCCAATCCCCTCTAGCATAAGCAGCATAAGCTGTTTCAACTGCTTTATCGGCATCACTTACGTCGGCGAATAAAATCGATCCAACTTCAATTGAAGGATCTGAACTGCTGACGATTTTTTCATTTGATCCAGAAACTAAAAATTTATTTGAATAAATTTTTGTTGTAGGTCTTGTCTCAACAAAAGAAGTTATTGGATTTTTTTCTTTTTCCAAATACTGTCGAACATTAGCAATATTGCAAAACTTATCTGTTAACGCTTCTTGAACAACGTCGCGAACAAGTTCTCCTTTTCTAATTTTCTCTTGATGAATATCTATTGGAGAAACTAAAGAAAGCTGTTTTTTATGCGAGCGCATAATGGTTAAAACACCTACTTGAGATGAGTTTTCCATAATACGGCGTACGAGATAAGCCATACCTACGATTAGTGATCCGATGGGTACGTAATTTCTTACGACCCAACCAAGTTTGGCCATGGCGCATGACAGAGCTTCATAAGTCATATGCAAACATTGGTGTTCAATTTCAGGAGTAGCTGCAAAATGTTTTTTACGAAGCACTTCAGCGTAAGCGTGATCGGCAAAATTATGTGATGCCAAGCAAAGCTGTAAATGAGGATGAGAAGCGAAGATCTTCCATATGATTTGTCTAAAATGAATATCTGTTTCTTCTTTGTTTAAAAACTCAGGAGCATTGTGACCGTGAGCTTGCGCCTCGACTGTCTCAGCGTCCCAATAGGCGCCTTTAACAAGTCTTACAGGCATAATTAAGCCTCTAAGCTTCGCTAGCTCAATAATATCTTCTAAGTGGTCACTGGCATCTCTAAGATAGGCCTGAACGACGATTCCTGTACCAGCAAAATCTTTAAGTTCAGGTGTATCGAGAAGAACTTTTTTCCAAATCTTAAAAACGACATCACGGTAATGATAATGTTCGGCATCGATATTGATAAAAACATCACATTCTTTGGCCGTAGTTAGAATTTTTGAAAGTCTTGGCGCTACTAATTCATAGGTAAAGTCAAAAGCCTCGGGCTTAAAGTCTGAGGCTAAGGCCGAGACCTTAATTGAAACATGGGCACGTTGGATGCCTGATCCGTTCTTCTCGCCTTTTTTTACATGGAGATCGAATCCCTTAACAAGCTTTAGGACTTCATTCATGTAGTGATCAGCTTCTTTTTCAGAAACAACCAATTCACCAAGTTGATCTAGAGTAACATCGCGCTTGGTTTTTGACAGCGAGGAGATCGCAGCAGATGCCGTCTCAATCGTCTCGCCTGCAATGAATCGTTTCGCCATAAATCGCACGGCCGTACGAACCAGAGAAGTTAATAATCCTGCTGGGAATATAGAGGCAACGATACGAACGATATTAAATAATGATATATAAAAGTTTGGAAGGGCACGAAGCTGACCTTTCTTTTTAGTTTTTTTAGCTTCTTTTGAATCCTCTCTAAGGCGTCGAAGACTTTCAAGCAATATCCTTTTAACTTCATGGCCTGCACTGTCGTGATCAAGAGAAGGTAGAATAGCCAAAAATTTTAGAAGGTGGATACGAATTAAGGCGAATTTTGCAGTTAAGCTTAAGCCGAAATCGGAGACTCGCTCAAACAGTGTTGGGCGGTACTCATTAAGTCTAGCCAGTAAGCGCTCGATAGTTGCGCTCATTTGCTCTTCAATTTCACGGTTAGAGGGATCATTTAAAAGATCAACAAGATTTTTTCTCGCCGTGATAACTTGAATCTCTGAAGGAAAATCTACGGCCGATAAAGAAGCGACTTTTTCAACGTGATCTTTAAAGGCGATAAACTCAGTTTGATTTAAATCTGAATTTTCTAATTTTTGATACTCTTGAATTAAGAAAAGCTCCTGCGACAATCTTGGAGAATAAAGTCGAACTGTTTTTTCTTGATCAAAAACACCCATTAAAAATGGTGTTGATTGGATAATGATTTGTCTTCGATCATTTCGACCTGGCAACAATCTAGTCCAACTTTCTATTTGGCTTTTGATTTGTGCGTTTAGAATTTTACCATCACTAAATAGATCGTTAAAAGTATCTTCAACAATGAGATTCCAATCATTATTTAAAGAGTAATTTTTTAAAATAGGAAAAAGTCCGCGCTGGGATATAGATGTGCCCATAGGAGGATTCTCAGTCATAACGACGCCTCGTATAAAAAGAGTGTTTCTACTCTGAAATAAGGCGCTTAAAATACGGCGATTTTTCTAAGAGGTAAAGGGAGAATCATGAGTAAAATCAATTGTTTACTAAGTGTCCCAAAAGATATTGTCTATAATCTTCAAATAAAGGACTTTTTAAGACTTCTGCCTTAAGACCAGAGCTTAAACGATCAAGCATTGGCTCCAAAATTCTTCGCCCAGCAACAAAGGTTGGTCTCACTTCAACGAGGAAGACTTCTTGATCGACTTTTACTGCAATATTAAAGGTTTTACTTGTATCCACACCCTCTTCACGAACTTTTGCAGGATTAATTGTCGGCAACTCAGCAAAGTTTACATTTAGCGTCTGAAGGCCTTGATCATTAGTCTGAATTCTTGGAGTTGTTCTGCCCGATGCGCCAGTTCCGTTTGGAGTATTTGCTACATTACGAGTGCCAGAAACTTCTTGTGGAAAGTTCCCATTTGTTGATCCTACATTTTCGTTACTTGGTGGATTTTGAATATTTACTGAGTTGGAATTATTTGTTGTGATCGCTGATGGGTTTCGAATATTTCTATTAGTTTGATTCCTAGAGTTCGTACCATTTGAAGCTACTCCTGTGTTAACTGAAGGAGATGTATTCGTCACATTTCTTGAAGTCGAAGCTGCTTGCTGAACTAGCTTCTCCATTCGATCAAGAGCGCTGTTTCTATAACTCTCTCTTAACTCATCGATAGTCTCTGATGCTCTATTCATTGAATCTAGAGCTCGCCTTTCAGATGGTGACATCGATTCGTTAGACCCAACTCTTGCAGAAGTTGTAGGACTCACTGTGTTTGTTTGAGTTCTTGGGAAACTGGAAGCCGATGAGCCTAATGAATCAAAACGCTTATTCATAAAGTCTTGAAATGCATCGTTTGCTGTTACGATTCTAGGACCTGTTGATGAATTTGTATTAGAAGAAATACCAGTACGTGCGGATTTGAAATCACCAACAGAAGGATCATTTGGGATTGGCTCAACTGATGAAGATTGGCTTGGAGTTGTCGCAGTTACAGGTGTTGATGAATATGAACCTAAAAATTTCTGAGCGAATGGAGTTTGAGTTGGAGTATAGTTCGCACCAGGTTGTTGACTAGTTTGTACTGAAGAGTTCGTGACTCTTGAGTAAGAAAGCAAGATAGCATCGGCATCTTCACCAAGCTCTTCTTTTACACCTTCATAACAAGCATTCATTTGCGTTTGATTGCCTTGGCAGTCGGCGAGTTTACAAAGAGATGAATCTATATCATCAGGTAGTCGTTTATTTGCAGTGTTACTTATATATTCACCTAGCTGAATACTTTTTATTACATTGTTAACAGTTGAAGACTGCTTCACTTTTGAACATAATGGAATATTCAATTTATCATCACGACAAGAATCAACGGAACATTTATATAAATGAGTGACGTAGTTTGATTCAATAAATTCTAATCCTGAGTCATCAGCAAACATTGAATCAAATCCATCTAGATGATCTAATGAATTATATTTAAAAGAATTCGCTAAAAGTTGAGGATTATCAACATAAGCCAAACTATCGCCTGCGCATGCCATTGCACTCACATTATTTATTAATTCAGAACACAGACTACTAATTTCAACCAACGCTGTTGATTGGACTGAAGGAAATCTCACATAAGCATCTTTTTTAAAATAATCTATTAATTTTGAGGGGTTATTTAAAAATTCAGAAGAATTTTCAATGAAAAATTTAAAGGCCTTAGGATCATTTAAAATTGGACTCGTAATTGACAAAGATGAGAGCTTGATAAAGGCATCTTTAATATTAACTAACTCTTTATCTTCACCAGTGTTCCAGTTCGATACTGTGGTTTTGTCACTAAATGAAGCCAGTACTGCTGTTTTATTTTTGGTAAGATTCTCTAAAAGTTCCTTACCATTGCGTAAAATATCTGAATACATTTGTAGTTCATTTAAATCATTCTTAGTTAAGCATGATTTTGAATTTGCCAGGGATTCGCCAGAAAAAGATTTCGCAATTGAAGAAATATACCCTTCAATTGAATCGCTGCCAAAAACTTTAGAAAGGTGGCTTGAATCTTTTGCGCTAGAGCAAGTCGAAGTATTCGATTTAATTTTTTCTAACCTACAATCCTTTAGTGTGTTAGATAAATCATCACCTCGAATAAATGTATTTCCAATTTGAAGTTTATTAAAAATTGAGATTTTTTGAACTAAGTTTTCATTACTTTTAAGAATCGATGCCTGGAGTTTTTCTTTTGTTTTTGCAGCTCGCTCTTTTGATAGATCATCAATTGTAGTTTCGTGTGTTTCTGTATAACATTTACAATCGCTACAAGTTGCTTGTTCTAGCGAAGATATTGAAGGAAATCCCTCAATATGGTTCCCACAATCTACACAATCAGTTGCGGCCTTTGAGATTGAAATTGTTAATAAAAAAGATAATCCTAATCTTTTAATTATTTTCACTAAAGCTCCGATTCACGTTTGCCACCAAATCTTCTAATGGTGATTTCATAGGCTGCAAAATCAATCTTATCTTGTTCAGTCAAATATGGATTATCTGAATAAAAATCGATAAAATCTAATAATGTTCCTCTTGGTTTAGAAGAATTATTTATAACGGTATTAAATATTTTTGTTAAACCGGCTGGATCATTTTTTTCGCGTATATAATATCTTGCGAATGACATGAGATCAGCCCTTGCTGTAGGCAAAGAGGCTCGATGCTTTAGCAAATCTGCATTGGTGACTTCATCACATTTAACGTGATCATATATATCATAAAGACTATATCCAAGTTCCTGGGCTTTTGCTTTTAGTGCATCAATACCATATCTATTGAAGTCATAGCACAAAGTACTTTGTTGTCCTTCGGTCAAATTGATTGATGAAACTGCTCTCGTCACATTAGAAATAACCTGAAGATTGCTAGAACCAACTCCCGTATCAGCCACAAGAGTTCCGTTGCAATCAGCGCAATCACCTTCAGCGGCGGCTAGAGATGCTGCATGAACTTGAAAGATAATTGGCAAAATGAAAACTAAACTTTTAAGTTTTAAAAGCATGGCGAAACTCCCGATTATTCTACACTTTATATTGTGCCTAATTTTATGTAGGACCAGCGTGACAGGCAGATTGTGCCAACTATAATTTGAGACTTAAGATTGTACCCATGAGACGGTGAACCCAGTTCGATGCCGTTGGATCAAATGAAAAAGCCAGCATGACCAAGCAAAAACAAAAAGCAAAAATGATTGTTCCTAAAAAAGCTTTTTGCCACCAGCGCAGCTTTTGTTCCTCTTTTTTCTCAGCAAGATAAGTTAGATACTTTTCACGACGAATCTCATGCTCTTTAATAAGTAGCATTTTTTGTTCGCGGATCTCCATTTCATAAAGAAAGGCTTCTTCCTTTTTTGAAACATCGTACTTTTTCGCCCCACTACTTGCCACAATGGACTCCTGTTATGGCTTCTTATCGGACAAAACTGCGCGGATATTTAGTTTTATTGACGGAGGTTCTACGTATTTTCTATAATTTAGGAGTGAAATACTTTCGTTTTGTTTTTATTTTTTCGATCATCCTTTTTGCTCATAAGAGCAACGCAAACACCTATAATTTCGAAGACTTACAGGCACTTGAGGGTCAAAAGGCATATAAAGAATTCTTGGATCACGCCAGAGATATTAGGCCAAGCCAAAGAACAAAGATTTGGAGTGAGATGCTCAGTCATATGGCAACAGACTATATGCTTCATCTGAAGTCCAAAAAAGACTTCGATCAACAGACTTTTCGATACGTCCAATTTTTGAGTGATTGGCCTGAATTAAGAGAAGATGCTTTCTTTCACACTAAGAGAGAAGTCTATTTACTGGATTATGTGAAAGACTGTTATTCAAAACAACTTAAAACATGTCGTGCTCAGGCTAAAGAGTCTTGGGATATCGGAAGAAAGAATTTAGATAATGGAACGTTATTGGCAGAAGTGCTCTCAATTTATGATCCTAAAGCCGACATCAGTCCCTATATTTCTCTTGCGCTTAAAGACGATGTAGCAAAATTTTATTGTAGAAAAGATTTCATTCAAGGATGGGTTTTAAACTCAATAGCACCAAAAATTATTTCGGTCGAAGACTCCGCTGAAGTTTCACAAATCGTTACGGGTATCGTTAATCCTTATTGTATTGAAACGATGAAGCCTCTGTTTGAGAGAGGCATTTTAAGTTCCAACCAAGAACTAAAGAATATTTCTTATCGCATCTTAAAAGCATTTAAATTTATCTCTTCCAGCGATGAAGATCTTTATCTCACCACTTACCTATTAGATGGTCCTTCTGTTGGGAAGACGTTCAATTTAGCATGGTCAATGCTAAGACAAATTTCTCAAGACTTTGAACGACGTAAATCTCTATTGTCCCGTCTAGCAAAACTTGATCCCCTTCCTGATGCTTTATTTGATTCGGGAAATATTTTAAAACGCGATACTGTTGCAAACTTTTTGTTTCAACATATTCCAGAATATATCAGTTTCTACGCTGAAACTTGTGTTAATTACAGACTTGGAAAAGGTGATTTTCCAAAAGGTAATCCTACTCTTTATTGTGATAAGTTTTTTGAAATGGCAAAAAAGAAAAACTGGCTATCGCAAGAAGTAACCGTTAAATATTCAAGTATTCGCAAACCATAAAAAGAATGGTTACTCCATTATGAAAACACTTAACTTTGCTTCGCTGAAAGAATCAACTTCAAACTTTTGGCATATTTCAAAACCCTATCATGCACTCATCTTTTTTATAGCAGGATTTCTTTTTGATATTCTAACACTTGAAGAGGTTGATGATATGCTTACACTTGTAAGCCAAGTCCTCTACTTATTGGTTGCCGTTGGCTTTTTTCTCATCAATGCTGAAGGAAAAACTCTAACTTCAATTCTGCCTTCACACCCTTTGATTACAAAATTATCTGTTTGGGAAGAAGACATCTTTCACTTCGCTCTTGGAGCGCTTCTAAACGCCTTCACTTTGTATTTTTTTAAGTCAGGTTCATTAATTAATTCACTTATCTTTTTATTCTTTATGTCAGCCTTGCTTCTTCTAAATGAATTTAGACCGGCTTTTTTAAAGCATGACCTCATCCCGGCCATTCTTATTCATACATGTCTGATTAGTTTTACAGTCATTCTGGCACCAACTCTACTTGGCCACATGGGTACAATCCCATTTTGCATAGGTATTTTTGTTTATCTGGCTTTAATTGCGTTATGGCTGAAAATTAGAAAAGAAAAAATTACGATAAGGCCGCAAATCATTATTGCTGGATCACTCGCCGTTTTTTTTCTTGGTATGTATGTTTTTAGAATTTTTCCACCTGTACCACTTTCTTTAAAAAAAATTGGTGTCTACCACAAAGTTGAAAAAGTTCAGATAGATGGCCAAACGAGATATCTAACCTTCACAAGCTCACCTTGGTGGAAGTTTTGGAGTGATCAAAGTCAACCCTTTGAAGCGAGACCAAGTGATCAAGTTCACGTCTTCACTCGAATCTTCGCTCCAGGTGGCTTTGCTGACACTGTTTATCTTGAGTGGTGGTGGAAAGGTGCAAAAGGTTGGATGAGAACTGATCGCATCCCCTTAACGATCACTGGAGGAAGGCGTGACGGTTTTCGTGGTTACGCCTATAAAAGTAATTACGACATTGGAGAATGGAAAGTACTGATTACAACATCAGATGGCTTAGAGATTGGCAGAACATTTTTTGATATCAAAAAGGTTGAAGCTGACCATAATGTAAACCTTATTACACATCAATTCTAATGCGAGTTTATCAATCTGATCAATACACACTACCCTTACCTGAGAATCATCGATTTCCGATGCAAAAATATCGAATATTAAAAGAAGAACTTGTTAAGCAGCAAATTTTAACAGTAGATCAAATCTTTGAAGCACCATTAATAGAAATAGAAGACCTCTATCTTGCACATGATAAGCAGTATGTTGATCACATCATCAATGGAACGCTTGATGCAAAAGAGCAACGAAAAATTGGTTTTCCGTGGTCCCCTATTATGCCGCTTCGTTCTCGTGCCTCTGTTGGTGGCTTTATGGCCGCTTGTCGTTATGCACTTGAAAATGGATTCGCTGGAAACCTATCAGGCGGCACACATCATGCTCATCGAGCTCATGGTGGTGGATTTTGTGTCTTTAATGACTTTGCTGTCGCGGCCTATGTGCTAAAACAAAAGCATAAAATAACTCAACTTGCGATCGTTGATCTTGATGTTCATCAAGGCGATGGAAACGCATCAATGCTTCAAGGCTCTCAAGGTATTTTTATTTTTAGTATGCATGGAGAAAAGAATTATCCCTTTAAAAAAATCAATTCTGATTTAGATATAGCTTTGCCGAATCAGTGCCAAGACGATGAGTACCTAACAAAGCTGTCAGATGCATTACCAAAAGTGATTGCGACTAGACCTCAAATTATTTTATTCCAGGCTGGAGTCGATCCTCTATTTAGTGATAAGTTAGGACATCTTGCTTTAAGTTTTGAGGGTTTGAAACAAAGAGATCAACTTGTGTTAGGTTTATGTAAAGAGTATGGAATTCCCGTTGCTATTGCTATGGGTGGTGGCTATGCTGAGCCCATTGATGACTCTATTAAGGCCCATTTAAATACATACATTGTGGCCAAGGAACTTTATTCAAAGTGAAAATTGTAATTATTGGTGCAGGTTTTGGTGGATTAAATGCAGCGAAGAGTCTCACTCACTTTAAGCAAACCTCTGTAACAATTATTGACCGACATAATTATCACCTCTTCCAACCACTGCTCTACCAAGTTGCTACGGCAGGTTTAAATCCAGCTGATATCGCATCCCCTATTCGCTCACAATTTAGAAAAGATAAACATATTGAAGTAAGACTTGAAGAAGTCATTGATATTGATCGTCATCAAAAAGTAGTTAGAACACTTGAGAATAGTTTTAGTTATGATCTTTTGATTGTCGCAGCTGGCGCAAAAAACTTTTATTTTGGTCATCATGATTGGGCAGCGAAAGCTCCCGGTTTAAAAGGCCTTGAGGATGCTACGGAAATCAGACGTAGACTTTTCGTTGCGTACGAGAATGCAGAGAAAGCCAAAACAAATGCTGAAAAAACGATGCATTTAACTTTTGTTTTAATTGGAGCGGGACCTACGGGAGTAGAGCTTGCTGGATCATTTGCCGAAATAGCTCATCAAGTTTTACGTACAGACTTTAGGCATATTAATCCTGATGAATCAAAGATTATCCTAATTGAAGCCGGTCCTAGAATACTTCCAAGCTTTAAACCTCAGTTGAGTCAAAAGGCGCAAAAAGATTTAGAAAGTATGGGAGTCACAGTCCTAACAAATACAAAAGTTATTCAGATAAATGATAACCAAGTTATTTTGCAAGATAGCTCCATTGAAGCCAGTACAATTGCTTGGAGCGCAGGTGTAACTCCATCTCCTCTAGCTAAAATTTTAAAAACTGAACTTGATAACAAGGGAAGAGTTCTAATTAATTCGGATTTGTCATTAAAAGATGACCAAAGTGTATTGGTATTAGGTGATATGGCAGCTTTTAAAGATGGCGAAACAATTCTTCCAGGTGTGGCATCAGTTGCGATTCAGCAAGGTCGATATATTAAAAAATTAATAAAAGCAGATCTTGAAAAGAAAAAACGACCTTCTTTTAAATATTTCGATAAAGGCCAAATGGCGACGATCGGTAGAAAAAAAGCAGTTGTCCAAGTTGGAAATATTGCGTTTAGTGGGACAATCGCTTGGTTTGCATGGCTATTCGTCCATCTTTATTACTTAATAGGTATGCGAAACAGGGCCATGGTCTTTGCACAATGGGCTTGGTCTTATCTTACCTTTAGGCGTGGCGCTCGACTGATAACTCCACCTAGGTCCTCTGAGGATAACTAGGCCTGACAAGACAACTCATTTAGATCAAAATTAAATAAATGAGGTTTTATGAATATTATTACACAGGTTTTTCTTCCTATTGCGTTAGCTATTATAATGTTTTCAATGGGACTTGGTCTAACCACTAACGATTTTAAACAGGTCATTTTAAAACCTAAGGCATTTGCTCTCGGCCTATTTTGCCAATTTATTACTCTTCCTCTTCTAGCCTATGCCGTTATTAGCTTCTTTGGACTCAGCGGCGAGCTTGCCGTAGGAATCATGATTATTTCTGTCTGTCCTGGTGGAGTCACATCTAACGTTTATGCAAAATTAAGCGGCGCTGATGTGGCCTTATCAATAGCGCTGACCGCGGTAACAAGTTTAGCTAGTGTGATTACGGTTCCTCTAATCGTTAACTGGTCTCTTCAACATTTTCTTGAAGCCAGTGCAGTTGAATTGCCATTATTAAAAAGTATTGGTGGTATTTTTATTATTACATCTATCCCAGTTATTTCGGGGCTACTGCTCAACGAAAAGAAGCCAATACTAGCTGCTAAACTTGAAAGAATATTTTCAAAGCTATCTGTAGGCTTATTTGTCGTGATCGTTTTGGCCGCTATTTTAAAAGAGCGCGAAAACTTTATCCCATATATGGAAGTCAGCGGTTCAGCGACATTACTATTAAATATTTTAACCATGCTTGTTTCATTGATTTTGGCACTATTCATCAGTGTTCCAAAGTCACAGGTCAAAACAATTGTGCTAGAGTGTGGAATACAAAATGGAACTTTAGCGATTATGATCGCTGCAACCTTTTTGAATAACGAAGTAATGACTATTCCTGGAGCGATCTATTCGCTTCAAATGTTTGTGACGGGTGGCTTTGTGATTCTTATTTCAAAACTGGCCAAAAAGCCTATTGCTGCTTAATACCTAAGGATTTTAGAGTCTTTTTTAAATGAACTAATGAATTAGCTTCAGCGTAATCTTGCTCTTTGGCCACTGTCCAATCCATGCAATTATCACCTTCTCTTTGTGATTGGTTTGAGCCCGTACCTCTTACTAGAACTCCAACTTGTTCACCTTTTTTATTAAAAATTGGACCACCTGAATTACAAGAGAATGTATCGATATTGTGTTTAAATGATTTATTCGTTCTATCGATTGTTGATGTTCGACCTTGCTCATCAGCTTTTTGAGGAAGTCCCAAAGGATAACCGATCATGGTAAGTTCTTCGTTTAACTCAAGGTATGCTTTACTAATTTTAACAGGCCTGCGATCAGTAACTTTTCTATCAATTTGAACTATCGCAATATCATCAGCTTGCATCGTTGGATCGAAGTTATGATAAAGAACTTTCTTGCATTCATAAACGAGCTCTTTTTTTATAATTTTTAAATCCTCACCAATTGCGTAGTCAAAAACGATTTTAAAATCGCCACAACCTTTCTTAGCATCATCAACACAATGTGCTGCAGTTAGAATGATATCAGGAGCAATGAGGCTGGCCGAACAATTGGCCAAATGAGGCTGACCTGCGAATTTTGTATCAGCACAAAACCCCAAGTTATCAGAACTCCAGTTAACACTATCGTAGTCGCCATCGCCTCGCTTTTTTAGCGAGGTGTTTCTAAAGATAGCAGGCACTGATTTAGAAAGATCCATGATCTCATGACTACCTTCTAGTCTTGCTTCAAAACGAGAATCATCTTCAAAGATGGCACCTAGACATAGGCAGGGAAAGATTAGCAAAAGGAGTAATTTCATCTGCATCTTTTACTTTAAAATCAAATACATCGCAATTGAGAGGGTAATGCTTATAAGCTTCAAATAAACGTAATCACTCGCTTTTATAGGGCAGAACTTGCTTTAAGGTGACAAGCTCTGGAAATAGCTTTTTAAAGCTTTCACCTCTGATGACATCTAAAGCTTCAGTATATTCAAAGAAGTCTTTTAGCAATGACTCATCACCATCAATGGAGAGAAAGCTAATTACTTTATCTAAAAACTTATAATCAGAAAGATGCTTTTTAAAGAGCACTTTTTCATCAAAAGAAAGTGTCTTAAGTTTATTTTGAAGATACTCATTTTCAAGATGTTCGAGTTTTTTAATGATTTCCAATCTCATCTTTTGAGGCAAGTTTTGTGCATTTAATTCTTTTGGTACCGTTAAAAAATTATATAAAAATTCTGATGTATTAAATCCTAAATCGTTAATGAGATACTTAATCAAATTTTCTAAATTTGAAACGTTCATAATATTAATAGTTATTGTTGCAAAACATTTAACTTGCGGGAGAAGTTTTCTGACTTCGAAGAGGTTTTGACAAAAAAGTCTTAAATCTAATCCTTTTCTAAAGTATTCCCCTCGCTCTCCCTCATCATCGATACTGATATAAAGCTTTACGTCACTAAACCCTTTTAGCGTTTCAATGATACTCTTATTATTTAGCTTAAGAGTAGAAAGATTTGTACTAAAAGAGAGGTCAACACCTGTTTGATTATTGAACTTAAGTTTCTCTAAGAGCTCATAAGTCTCACTCATTAAAAAAGGCTCTCCACCGGCAAAATAGACTTTCTCGACTTGATCTAGTCTGCTTAAAAGCTCTTGAACCGTTTGACTATTTACAGTCGTGAGTTTCTTTTGAACTTTTTTACCTGTAAGTTTTTCAAAATCTTCACTCCATGAACTACTCGATTTGGGATAACAACCGCGACACGAAAAATTACAGACATTACTCATTCTGACATCAAGTGAATGAACCTGAACTTCTGGTAAACTTCCATCTTCATTCGTTAAGTCGATAATCTTCATCTTATGATCAAAAATTTCATTATGCCATTGTCTTGCACTTGGAATATTTAAGTCTTCAAGATTAAAACATGCTGAACAAATTTCTGGACGCTTACCAGCTAAGAAATCTTTTCGTAATTTCTTAAATTGATCATTATTCAAAATATCGTTAACGCTGTTGCCCTCAACATTCGCGAAGGGCTTACTTAAATCCGTATGTCCACATGGCGTTACATCTCCACTAGGATGAATGTTTAAATGAAGCCAAGGAAGGATACATATATTTTTTTGTTGTTTTGCCACGTCATGATTTTAACACGACTTAAGAAGTAATAGTGAAATATTGCCAAGCATTAATTTGGACGACAGGACTTATATCTCCTAAGCTATAGTTCAAATAAAGAGTCGCGAGGTTATGAATGAAGTTTCTCCACACAATGCTTAGAGTAAAAGACTTAGATAGAGCACTTGATTTTTATGTTGGAAAACTTGGTCTTAAAGAGATCCGAAGAAAAGAAGTACCTCAAGGTAAATTCACTCTTGTTTTTCTAGCTACAGCACCGGGCGAACCAGAAATTGAGCTAACTTATAATTGGGATCAAAAAGAAGAATACAGCGAAGGTAGAAATTTTGGTCATCTTGCCTTCTTGGTCGATGATATTTATGCCACCTGTGACAATCTTCAAAAATCAGGAGTTATCATTAATCGTCCACCTCGCGATGGTTATATGGCTTTTATAAGGTCTCCAGACGGGCAATCTGTTGAGTTACTACAAAAAGGCGAAGCTCTCCCCCCAAAGGCTCCATGGAATGAGATGCAAAATACTGGAGCATGGTAAGTGAAGACTCTACTCACCTTTTTAACACTATTAGTATCGACCTCAATTTTTGCAACACCTTTAAGGGTCATGACCTTCAATACTATGTGCGATATTTGTGGTGACAAAGATCATTTTGATAAATTTAAAACTCGAGTTGATCAAATTGTTGATACGGTTCAAAGAAGCAATCCAGATATCATAAGTTTTCAGGAATTTAGAACGAAAAGACAACTTTTTAAAATCAATAAAAGACTTGGTAACCAGTACGAAGTTCTTTACTCAGATGGGCTCATTTTAAACTACGCTGATCCTGCTCTTTTTATTAGAAAAGATCGTTTTGAAGTTAAAAAACATTATTCCTTTTGGTTAGGGCCACGATCTGGTCGCTTTAGCTTTGGCTGGCGTTTTGGTATCCCAAGAAAACTTCGTTATGCAGAGCTTAGAGACAAAGTCTCAGGTCTAGACTTTGCTTTTGTCGGTTCACATTTTGATAATTCAACTAAAAACAAGAACCCAAGCGCCGTTATGGTAAATCAGCATTTAAGTCAAAAGGTTCTGCCTATAATTTTTGCCGCTGATACAAATCTAAGACCAGATATGGAAGGCTTAGTGTTTTTAAAAGAAAATCTGTTTGAAGATACTTACTATAAAGTTGATACAATCAATTATTTAGCCAACACTCCCTACTCTATTCACGATGCCTGTAATATTGAGAAGGACACAGTCTTTCCCGATTGTCGCGTTGATCATGTTTTACTATCAAAGGGCTCACCTTTTTCAGTTAAAATGTGGAGTGTCGATGTGCATCGATATGGAGACAGAAAAGTTTTTGTCTCTGACCATAGAGCGGTCATTGTTGATCTTGAAATCGACTAAAGAAAATTATTTAATTCCATTATACTCATGGCGAAGCTTTGATTGATTAAGATAGACCTCTAAGCGAATTCTATTAACGCCTCCAAGTGGTCTATTCTCTTTAGGTGCACGCCAAGGGTTAAACGTCAGATTTTCACAATAGCTCATTTGCTCTTCTATTCGAAAGCCACTTTGCTTATTAACTTTTAGTTTTCCAACATGGATCATTGGAGATTTACTTGTGTCCCAATCAATCATTGCGTTTTCGATATCATTCTTTTTTGGATCCTTATTAGGTTGAACATAAAAATCAAAGCATCCTTCTGTTTGTGACAAAGTATTTTCTAGAGCTTCACCTAGAAAATCATGGCTTGGATTTACAGGAATAAAGTCTTTAGTTTCTTTACAAGAAACCATCTTCATTTTCATACTTGTTGGACCTAATTTGTAAGGAGTCGCGCTGGCAAAATCAATGTCTAGCGGATTAGCGATTTTAACTCTTGATTTCAATATTGAGCCTAATGTTCTCCAATGAAATGCGAGATAGCCTAAAACTCCAAAACGCCCTTGTGTCGATCTCATAAACTTTTCATAGGCTTTTGGATTTGGAATAAAAAAGGAGTCAGCATTCATAAAAACAAAGTCATGAACATTTGATCCTTCTTCTACGCCAATATCTTGCAAATAGTTTTCACTTGGAACGTCAAAGAACTTCATCGCCATACCGCGAATATCTTTTTCGATATCTGCTTTTCTAAAGTCAGGATCTCCATTAGAAAAACGGACTAAACCAGCATAAGTATTGTTTTCTTTGAATAATCCTACTTTTAATTCATTGGGAAGATTCTTATTATCAATGGTTAATTCTGATTTCACACAACCATGATGCTTAGGGTGAGCATCTCGTCTCATGATTTCATCATTACCCGTTGATTCAATAAGAGTGTCGTGGAAAATTTGAGCTATTGATTGCATCATCTGAGTTTCTTGTGATCCCCAAACTTCACCTTGCTCTACGGCCGGTTGACTAGCGTTGACACTAACAGAAGCTACGCTTCGCTTCGATGGAGACTGTTCATTACATGCGCTAAGCAAAGCAAGACATAGAAAAGTGTTAAGCAAAGTCTTCATCACAGCCTCCAAGGCTCTTATAGTCAAAGACTTATCGGAAAGAAGAGCATTAAACTTGTGCTTAAGTCCCTTAGTCATTACGTTAGCTTAACTTTATTTCCCGAGTATACTAAACAACTTTTCTAAGTAGAAAGTAGCACATTAAGGCACCACAAAATTGAGCAACGATAAACATCGATACACCTGCTGGAGCTATACCGCAAAATGTATCGGTTAAAGATCGGGCGATTGATACCGCAGGATTGGCAAAAGATGTCGAGGAAGTAAACCAGTAAGCTGCAGCGATATATGAGGCAATAGTCAGTGGGGCAAACTCAACATGCTTTTTCCCAGCAAGGGCAATAACAGAAATAAGTCCAAAAGTAGCGATGATTTCAGAGATCCATAAATGAGTTTCATTTCTACTTTTTTGAGCAATTTGCAAAATATCTTGATTAAACATGATGTGTGTTAACAAAACGCCGGTGATAGCCCCGCTAATTTGAGCAATCCAATATAAGAACATTTCATTCGTCGTCATTCTTCCCCATAGTCTTTCAACAAAACTAACTACAGGGTTAAAGTGAGCACCAGACAAACTTCCTAAGCATTGAATCAAGACGAAAAGTCCAAAACCCGTTGCTAGTGAATTGGCCAACAAGGCAATGGCCGAATTTCCATTGGCTAGATTCTCCCCCATGATTCCTGATCCAACAATAATCATTAATAAAAAGGCAGTACCTAAAAATTCACTTAGAAACTTTGTCTTCATGATAAATCACCTATCAATTCTGGAAGCCTTTGAACCGTTGTCTTGATTTCGTCTCTGACTCGTCTATAGATGTTTAAAATCTGATTCTCATCGATCATATCTTTAGTTAAAGCTGGAGGATCGTTAAATCCAAGATGTACGATCTTACTTCCAGCAAAATACGGACAGGCCTCATTAGCGGAGTCACAAACTGTCACAACAAAGTCAAAAGACTCAATAGCAAGCTCATCTGTAGTTTTGGAGAAGTGTGTCGATAAATCAATCCCCTCTTCTTGCATGACCTTTACTGCACGAGTATTCATGCCATGTTTTTGAGTTCCAGCAGAGTAACACTCATACTTTTCATCCCAAAAAAAACGACACCATCCCTCGGCCATTTGTGAACGACATGAGTTTCCAGTACACAAAAATAAGATCTTTTTTTTCATTGTCACTACCTAACAACAGCTCTCTCCAAATAACGTTGAATAAAAAGCGATAGAGTTTTCTAAATTTTTAACACCAACATGAATATGAAAACGTTTCATTTTTTTCTCCTTAATTACTTTTATTTAACAATTACATCCTAAACCAAACGAGAAACATTCTTGAACTTTGTACTGTCTAATAGAGTCTTGACTTGAATCGCATGCGTAAGCCAGCTGCTCAAGACTAGACTTCATTTTTTCTAAGTCTGAAATCTTGTCTTTAATTTCATCAAGCTTATTGAGAGTTTTTGTTTTAACTTCACCACAAGTTATTCGTGGTTTTGTGTTTAGCTCTAATAATTCTTTTACCTCATTTAAGGTAAAGCCGAGTTCTTGCGCCTTTTTAATGAAAATGATTTTTTGTACATCATCGTTATTGTAAGTTCTAAAAGCTCCAGTCTTTGGCGGTACTTTTAGAATTTTTTTTCGTTGGTAGAATCGAACGGTCTCGACTCCAACTCCTGCTAACTCTGCTAATTTTCCAATCGTCATAACTTCCATGACTTCTCCTTACTAGGATTGTACACCCCGTACTATAGTACAGAGTCAAGTATGCTAGCAGAAATTTAGAATTTCAAAGTAATGTGAGCAAGGTGGATTGGCTTAGTTCGATATTAGACATAAAAAAAGGAACCCAAAGGGTTCCTTTTTTTTTATAATTGGTGCCCAGGACCGAAGTGACGTAGACAGTTTTTTGAAAGTGTAATGATTACACTAAATTAGTTAATGATTACGGTGCGTTAGTATAACTTTGAGTTCTCTTTTGTGATCGTCCGTTTTCATCTTTTTTTCCTATTTTTGGGCATTTTAGCGCCATATTAGCGCCAAGTTTTTTCTACAGGCTTTAGCTGGACACCAACGATATTATGTCAAAACGACATGGTTTATTGCTTTAAACATGTCATTTTGATATAATTGAACTGTGAAGCTCATTGGACGAGAAAATATTGATACTTTTAAGCGTAAGCACCCTACTAGTCGCAAGGCGCTTGATCGTTGGGTGAAATTGATAGAAGGAGCGACTTTTAAAACTCCTCAAGATGTAAAAGAGCTTTTTGGCGTGAACGTAGATTTTGTTGGAAACCAAGCCGTTTTTGACGTTGGTGGAAATAAGGTTAGGGCCATCACTAAACTACAGTATGGACTTCAAATTGTTCTTGTTACTCATGTCCTTACACATAAAGAGTATGACAAAGATAAATGGAGAGAATAGAAATGGCACAAGCAAAAAAAATTATCAACGATCTCCAAAAAGATATTAAATTCAAGCCTCAAAAAATTGAGGGTTCTTATCTCGATCTCGTTGAGTTTTTTCCACTTCGTCCTATAACATCTAAAAAGCAGATTCATACGGCTTTAGCGATTGCAGAGCGTCTAATGGATGCCCTTAGTCAAAAAATGGATGAAGGCATGAAGGTTTATCTTGAAACACTGACCGATCTTATTAGTGACTACGAAGGAAAAATGTTCGAAGCTCCAGAAGTTAAAGGGAGTGAAATGCTTTCTTACTTAATGAAACTAAAAGGCTTTACGCAAATGGATGTGGCCAAGGAACTTGGTGGGCAGCCTAACGTTTCTAAAATCCTTAAAGGCGAGAGAGAACTAAATCTTCGTCAAATTCGTGAGCTAGCAAAAAAGTTTAAGGTTGAACCAGCGGTATTTATTTGAAATATAAACCTGTTTAGGATAGTCGCATCTATGAGACTATTAGTCTTCATTCTATTTTTATGGCCATCGATAAGTTTAGCTTGCAAACCAAATGAAATTCACATTCGTGAACAATGGATAAAGCCCTATACGAAAACTGATGGGTCAAAGGTTTTAGGACATGTAAGAAGTGAGCATTGCAGGACAATAAGTGGTCATAATTATTTCCAAGATGCAGGACGTGAGATTAAAGGTTTTAAAGGAAAGTTTAAAGCATGGACACAATCTGAAAAAGCGTTGGTTCAATCAAAACTAGATGAGCTTCCTTCTTGGTTAAAAAAATATAAAATTGCTAGCATTTTGAGAGCAAGTTCACATCCCGGAAATACTAAAAATCCGGCTTTTACGATTCCAGCAAGCAAAACGATAATTCTCTTTGATGCATTTTTCAAATCTTGGGCGGTAAAAGACGTTCTCTTGCATGAATTGGCTCATATTGCGATTTGGGATCTTGACCCAGTACAATTACACCAATTTTTCATTTCTAACGGTTGGACCTATCAAAAAGGAAAAAGACCGATTCCCCCGTCAAAAGTCATTATTCCTGACTCATCTCATTCGCCAAGCGAAGATTTTGCTAACACTTTAGAAGTTTACTATTCAAACCCAAAGCTCCTGAAAGAGTTCAACCCCAAGTCATTTTCAATTCTCGAAGAAATTATTAAATCAAAGGATAATCGATGAGACTTCTCCATATATGCTTTTTCTTATTCGTGGCCTGTGCACAAATTCAATCAGAGTCTGATCAATTGGATGATATCGATAAAGTGTTACTTGTTATGAAGACCAAAACAACCGCTGAACTTGTTAAGTTCTTTGGTGAACCAGATGAAATTTCACTATCCGACGATAACAAAAAGATGAAAATATATCGATATAAGAAGTCTAGAGTTGATGCTTATGTCTATGGAAAAAATAGAAATAAAATTTCTCATCTGACAATTTTCTTTTTTAAAGATTTTGATAATTATACTTATTTAAAAAAACGATTTGAAAAATTTAAGTGGCTAGAGAAAAAATTACCTGACAATAAATCTGGCGATGTCGCGTCCGATAAATATCTCGTTGAAATCCCAGAAAGAGGAATGCAATTTGAGTATGACAATCACACACCTAAAAGAAAAGTAATGTGGATTTATTTTGAATAGTGCCCAGAACTCTGGTCTGCGGCAAATTGCAAACCAATTTGAAGCGGAGTCTGTCTTGATGCGCAAATCATTTCAGTCACTCGTTAGCAGCAATGAAGGTACAGAGGGCGCAATAAAAATAGAAAAGGAACCCTGTGGGTTCCTTTTCTATTTTCAATTTGGTGCCCAGGACTGGACTTGAACCAGCACGATGTTACTCGCTACCACCTCAAGGTAGTGCGT
>PCUW01000048.1:136557-136936 GCA_002787775.1 Bdellovibrionales bacterium CG12_big_fil_rev_8_21_14_0_65_38_15 | reverse complement strand
CAGGAACACAAAGCTGTGCGCGAGCAGGCCGGTATGTTCGACGTATCGCATATGACCATCGTCGATGTGCGCGGCCCGGATGCCACCGCCTACCTGCAGAAACTGCTGGCCAACGATGTCGCCAAGCTGCAGGAAACCGGCAAAGCCCTGTACTCCGGCATGCTGAATAACGAAGGCGGCGTGATCGACGACTTAATCGTCTACAAAATGGATGGCTGGTACCGCACAGTGGTGAACTGCTCCACCCGCGAAAAAGATCTGGAGTGGATGTCACGGCAGAGCAAAGGCTTTGAAGTCAGCCTCACCGAACGCCCGGAACTGGCGATGGTTGCCGTGCAGGGCCCGAAAGCCATTGAGCTGGTAAAACAGGTAAAAGCCG
>PCUW01000048.1:0-136499 GCA_002787775.1 Bdellovibrionales bacterium CG12_big_fil_rev_8_21_14_0_65_38_15 | reverse complement strand
AGCTGTGACCTGATGGAAAAGAATCTTTATCGTCAGGATACCCTGGCCTACGTTCATTAATACTTTTTTTCAGTCCGTAGGTAACCCCAAAAGTATAAAAGGAAGCTTCAAGCATATGTTCAGCATGTTGGTTGCTATTTTTACCGCCAAAAATAAATTTACCTAAGATATAGGCACCATTGAGATAACCGTACCCAATATCCCCACCAACTTCACCCCAATGTTTGAGATGGTTCTTATTCACGACTCGTCTTTGAGCTTCATCTGTAAAGGTTTCACGACCAAGTCTAAGTGCTAATGTAAGAGCAGCCCCTGTCCAAAATATATACTTTGCATCTGTACAAACAGGTGATGTGAAATTACTAAACCAGCTTCCACAATCATTGGCCCTAGCAGTTGATAAGCTAAAAAAGAAAAAAACGATTAAAAATTTAATTTTCATAGAAAATAATCATAAAAAATAACATGAATTAAAACTGCCAATGCTGCTAGAAATAATGCCATCGATAGAAATACTTGAACTTTATCATCTGTCAGCTTCTTACCAAATATATTACCAAAGATTGATCCGCTCGCAAAACCTATGACTACAGGTAAAGCTCGCCCATCAATATGTCCAAGTTGCCAGTGTTTTGCTGCTGAAACAATAGATGTCACCATAATCATGGCCAATGATGTCGCGGCAGCTCTTTTAGCAGGTAAATTAAATACTTTTAATAGTATTGGGGTTTTAAGAATACCTCCACCAACTCCAAAAAGACCTGCGAGTGTTCCAGATAATGTTCCAAGAAATGTTAAGCCCATTGGATTATTGAATTTTTGAACTACTTGCGTCGCACTTGATTTGTGTCTCATATGCCAAGCCATATAAAAAATAAATAATGAAAAAAGAAGCTCTAGAGGCCTTACTGGTAAAAGCGCCGTTAATTGTGCACCAATAATTGCACCAATAATTGTAGGGATTTCTAATTTAATTCCAGTTTTATAATCAATAGATTTCGTTCTTGAATTACTGATGGTGGAAATTAAAGCCGATGGAAATAACGCTAGGGCAACGCTCCCCACGGCCATTGGCAATGGATAACCTACCGCCAAAACTAGCAGAGGTACCATAAAGACTCCCCCACCAAGTCCAACTAATGTTCCAATGAATGAAAAGGCTGCGCCGGCCAATACTATTAAAATAGTCATGAGATTGAGCGACCTGGTCTTTGTATTCCTTCAATCTTGAAAACTTCGTTTACTCTAGAAACAATATCTGTTTGAAGTGCTTTTTCATAGCGAACATCTAGGACGTAGGATTTGACGATAAATTTAATTGCTGGAGAGTAAGCAAACTCTACCTCTTCAATGACTATCGTTACAGGTTTTTCCAAATAGACGAATCGACTTGTAACTGTGACCTCATGAATCAGTGCTTTAATTTTATCAATATTTTCATCGATATGAGTATGAAAGTTGACGACAACCATCATGTCTAGTGCTCCAGCATTTCCTGAAGCGACTACATCGGTAATAAACTTAGAGTTTGGAATAGTCACAAGATTATCATCAAGAGTATTTAATCTAACAGCTCTTAGACCAATACTTTTGATTTCGCCGTACACATCTCCAAAAGTGACTCGATCCCCTACGTGAAAAGGTCTATCAAATAATAAGATGATACCGGCAAATAAAGAACCAATAACATCTTTGATAGCAAAACCAATGGCAACGGCTAAGGAACCACCAACGGCAACAATGATTTCTTTTCCTGGCTGAATCGTCGACATAAAAAGTCCGACGCCACCAAAGATATAAAATGAAAAACTGAGAATCGTTGTAACTTGCAAAATAAAGAGACGTTTTGAAGGAAATTTAACACCCAGCTCTTCAGTCCAATCTTGCATTAACTTTACAAGCTTAACCAAAACGATCATTCCAATAACAAGAACGATTATTTTTCCAGGTTTTAATAATTCAAAAAACGCGGCTATTTGATTGAGATCTTTAGCCTCCATAGATAAAATTCCTTTTTCTTAGATACGTTATAAGTTTGCGCTGAGAATCAGCGACAACACGGTAGCGGCCTTCCTGCGAACGATTAAGGTATTCATTCTCAAGCCCTAGTCTTAAGGCATAGCGAACAGTTCCTTCCGGTAGATCAGTGACATCGACAAGTTCTAGTGTTGACAGGTTTTCGTGTCTGACTAACGCTGCATAAATAAAGAGCGCATCGTCAGATATCTCACTAAGAATTGATAGTTCTGGATCGTCAGGTAAGCCAACCCTAAGAGCTTTTGCGCTTATTCGGTGTAAAGATGAAAGCCAAAGTTCTTGAGCGGCTCTTGGGTTTCCACCTGACTGCTCCCATAAAAGTTTAAAAAACTTCGATTCAATAGCTGCAGTGGCTTCTTCTGCTCTGGTGTTACCAACCGCCTGAATAATGGCATCAAAGCTTAATTGGTATGGACCTTGTTTATGGCGCTTTAAAATCAGGTTTTTAATATCTTCATCTTTCCAAGGTTGAACTTTAAATACAGCTCTGAAATGTTGGTTTTTACCAAACACTGCATTTAAAAATGCCCATGAATACCTATTAAAACTAGCTACCCAGAAAATCTTCTCTGTTCTTGTACCAATCAGTTCAAGTAGTGCTTTATAACCTTCAAATCCATTAATTCTCGATAAGAAAAAGTTTTGTGCTTCATCAAGAAGTATTAAGGTTGGCTCAAGCTCTTTGTCTGCATCAACTAAGCTTCTACCACCTTCAGCTAAATCAGCCTGTAGAAGGTTTGAAAAGAACTTAAGAGTTTGCTCTCTTGTTGTAAGTTTTGGAGGAATTTCTGCTGAGACAATCCTAAGGTCTTGATGCTTAGTCATAATCTGAATCAAAGCAGTTGATTTACCACTCCCCTTATCACCAAAGACGGCAATGGAGTGTTCATCACTTTTACCTGATTTCCATTCTTCAATTTCAGAGTTTATTTTTTCTAAAATACCACCTTCTGGTTCTATTAAAACGGAATCATCCTCTGATATGCCAGACGGAAAAAGTTCAAGGTAGTCAGCTGGAAGTTTTGATGGCACGCCGTCTTCAGAAAACTCTTCGACATTTTCAAGTTGTCTTTTGAAAACCTGTGCGGATAAGCGCTTAGATAAGTCAAAATCTGAGCCTAAATCCTTTATAAATGATAGTGCTTCAAGAATAAGAGAGATAAACAACCATGGAACACAATAAATATAAACAGGTGTAATATTCTCAATTTTTTCTAAAAGTTTTAGGTTCTTCTCGCTTAGATTACTTTTGATGGCATAGCTTGTTTCTTTTGACCAGCGACTAGACCAACGCAGAATCTGTGTCAGAGCTAGGATTTTTATAATGATTACTAAGATTTCGTAAATCAGACCTTTGCTGACAATAGAATCTACAACATGAATTAATGAAAATGAGAAAAACGCAAAAAGACCTAGACCCTTGGCAGTCTCAGTAGCCTTTAGTTTGATTTCTCTAGAAAGTGATCGCTCGCTTCTCGCAGTTAAACTTGTAAGAAACAACATTACAAGTCTTCTGAAAACCTTGTATAAAACATAATATTTAAAATAAGGAAATAAGGCTGATCCCTCAGCTAGCACGGTTGTGCTTAGAATCTCTTCACCTAAAATTAAGGTTAAATACCAAAAAAACCAAGGGATAAAAGGTTTTAATCTTTGTATCCATATGGCCGTCGCCTTCCATAGACCATTACTTGTTCTACTTTGCAGAATCTGACTTCTAAAGTGATCTAATGCATTTGTAATACGATCGAATAATCTTTTTAAAGCGAAAGGTATAAGGATTATGAGCAGTAGCATCATAATATCTCTTACAATGAGTCCTATGCCATTGATACCCAAGCGAAGCTTTTGCTTGAAATCGACAATTTTTGAATAGAAAATTCCTGTAAAACGGTAGGGAACAATTTTAAACTCTCGTTTAATATCTTCGAGATCACTCATCTCCCATTTCTTATTAGTATTTTTTTCAGCCAACTCTGATCTAAGTTTTCCGGCCCTAACAAGAATAAGGTACTGCCTTTCAATTCCTTTTTGAGTCCATTGATCAGCTTCCTTTTTTAACTCACTTTCTCTTTCTGGGAAAAGATGATCATCAGGAAAGTTTAAATCTGGCGTATTTAAAGTGTGAAAAGTCTTGTCAACGATACGCTGCCACAGTTCATTAGCTTTTTTATAAAGCTGTGGAGAATAATTATTATTTTTAAATTCGTTGTTTAACTGAAGCAAAGTTGAACTTGTCTCTAAACTAGATTCAAGCCTTTTTATAATATCCTTAATAAGATCTTCTTCTTGCAGAGCTAACTGGGGTGATTCTTGCTTAATGACTAAAATTCGCTCCTGAAGCTGTTTAATATCTTCATAGATTGGAGTGATTGGTTTTGAAGGATCAAGCAAGATCCTTTGAACATCTGAAGGCAACGTTAAATAAAAATATCTTTTTTTATCGACCTCATAACTTAGACTCGAAAAGTCTTTTAAGAGGTTTGTAAGATCGTATTGTTCTAAACATTCGTAGAAGCTTTGGTACTGTGACGTTTTATATGGACTTGAACTTAGCCCCTTTTCAATTTCTTCTATTCTGAGCTTTTGTTCTTCATTCGTTGAAATATTTGTCGTGAAAAGACTACTTAAGTCATCAGAGTTATTCCATTGACCTTGGAGTAAGAGTCCTAGTTTAGAGTTTAGTTGAAGTAAAACAGACTTCTCTGCTTCTACTTTTCTAATGAGATCTCTTTTTGATGTGCAGGCGGCTTGAGATTGATTTAAGCTAAGAATAGCTAGAAAGACATATAGTATTTTACGCAAGTCGAAGCACCTAGGTTTTCATTTAAAATTACTAATTTAGAATCTCAAATGAATTGTAGCAAGACAAGGTTGAAGCTCATTCTTTTGCGATGAGTTCTCGTAAAACATGAGAGTATTTAAACAAACCCGGTGCTATCTGATCAAGTGGGAATTTCTCATTACTTCCATGCATACTTGCGACCATTTCACTGTCTAGAAAAACTGGAAAAAAGCCATAACTTGGAATGGGAAGAACGCTAGGCTCGCCTGCAGTGACTGGGTCTCTAAAGAACTTGTTGTCAGTTCCCGCTGGGAATAAATATGGGGTCACCAGTGCTTTAGGATCTAGTTTATTGAGAGTAGAGACAATAATATCGTACTCTTCACCTTGAATTGGTGAAGAGCTGACATTCCATCCGATAATTGGCTCGATGACTAGATTTTCATTACCAATAAAAGATTTAACATCCTTAAAGAAACCTTCAATTGAGTCTGGTCCTTTAGCAGTGTGAAGCAAACGACAATCAAGCAAGGCTTCCGCACTGTCTTGATCACTATTGAGTGCTGTGAATTGACACGTGGTTCTAAATAATCCGTCAATATCAAAAGCATTGGCAACCTGCCTAAGCATAAATCTCTTCATAAAAGGGATCCATTGAAGTCTGCGCAGGATTGATATTGGGATATTTACTGAACCTAGATTTTTAATAAACTTCTTAATTACATTCGTCTGGGTTTCTTTATAAAAATCTGCTTTTTTAGGTTGTTTACTTGGAAGCTCCACAAAACCTAATCGATGTACACCTACAGCGAAGACTTCTAAGACTGATTGTGAAAGACCAATCGAGCCGTGAGATGAACTCTTTGTTGCTAATACTATCTTATGCTCATTTTGAAGACTTGTTTGCTCAAACGTTATGGCATCAAAACCGTCGGTAAAGACACTTTTAAAGAAGTCCTCTGAAACAGAGTCACTACAATCAATAGTAAACTCTAATTTGCTGGCAACAACATTGACCTTCGATCCTGGAGTAACAAGTTTTATAAGTGAACAGTCGGATCTTTTAAAAGAGCCTTTATCTTCTTTAATTTGTTTATAAATATCTAATGTTCTTAGTTTAGCCAGATTGGAAAGCAGAGTCATAGGATCTTTATCTTTAAGCTTCATCCATGCTGCGCCTTTTTCTTCAACACCAATCAAATGAAGATTAACTCCATCCTTTGGAAGGTCCATCGATGCGCCACCACTTTCATTAAGCATTAAAGCTGCCTTAGTTAAGGCGTGTAGACTTTGACCTTTTGCCATGGCCTGAACTGTACCAATCGCACCACTACTCGCCTGCTCTTCATCTGATACAGCTAGAAAGTGAATATCTTTATTTCTAGGCCAACCCAGGCGCTCAATGATGACCATTGAAACTAACTGCAGCATTCCAATACCTTTCATATCAAGCGCTCCGCGCCCCCAGATATACTGCTTATTTGGATAATCAATTGAAGGAGCTACTTTTCCTGAAAAAGTCAGATCTGGTGATTCCCACTGTTCAGGGATAACACCAACTACATCCATATGATGATTTAAAAGCACAGAGCGAGCTTTAGGTAGTTCTGACCAATCATATTCAGCAGCGCCATTTGCAGGCAGTGTCGCAATCAAATTTGATCTTGGTCGAGTTAAGCCTTCAACTAAATTTGGAGTTTCAAATCTTTTAACAGGCCAGCCTAAAACCTTAATCGCCTCAAAAAGAAAATCAACGGCTAGGTGCTCATCACCTTTTGGGCTTACAGTTTCAATCGTGAGGTAGCTAGATAAGCATTGGATAAAAGCATCTCTAGCTAATTCCATTGTGTTAGAAGTGAGTGCCTCTTGTTTTGAAAATGGTATTTTGTTAAGTGCAAATCCGCACTCAGAGCCCATATCAACTGGATTAGAGGCAAAAGTAGAAGTCGAAAAAACGATAAAAAACAGAATTGATTTAAAAAATTTCATAGCTAAAAACTCTAGCAATGATGCCTTATAGCAGCAATCATTCTTACAAGAATTAAGAAATTGTCAGAATTACCGATAAAAGCGGTCGGGTGTTAAAGAGAAGTCTCATTGTTTGCTTTTCGTTTTAAGTCTAATCTTTAAGCATGAATAACGAGTTTAACCGAAAGGTTGCTATATTTCCTTTGCAAGATATTGCAGTGCTGCCAGGAGAAACTCTCTCTTTGCAGATTTTCGAGCCTCGCTATAGAAAAATGATTCAAGAGGTTGAAGCAAATGACTACCTACTTGGGGTTAGTCTGGCCAAAGAAACGATTCATAAAGCCGAGTTAAAATACAACGATAACCCACTGACAAGAAATCTAGATCTCTATCAACCTCACTCTATTTTTGGTTGTGGCCCTATAACGATTAAAGAAAGATTAGCAGATGAAAGAATTTTGATCGATCTGCATGTAAACGCAAAAGTTGAAGTCATTGAGATTACTCAGACACTTCCCTTTTATCTTGCGACAGTTCGTGCAAAACCCATGGTGGCTAGTGATGTTGGCGAACAAGAACTTTTAGATGAGCTCAAAACAGACTTCATGTTACTAGTGAACTCTATCGATGCTAACGCTTCAATGACTATTCATCGTCAGATCCAAACTCTTGATTTAGAACAACTGATCATTTTCATGTTCAGCTTGATTCGTTTTTCTGGAGAGTTTAAACAATCACTTCTAGAACAAGAGTCATGGCATGACTGTACCAAGCTAATGATAAAAAAAATTCCAGATTACTTTCCTAGAACTGCCCATTAATCGGAGAATAAAATGTTTAAAAAAAGTTTCTTAGTTTTGATGTTATTGCTTAGTTTCAAGACAATCGCTGCTGTAAACAATGGGGATGAAGCGCCTAAGTTCAGCCTTAAGGCCGAGGACGGCAAGTTTTATGGTTTGGATAAATTTCAAGGTAAAACTATCGTTTTGGAATGGCTAAATCACGGATGTCCTTTTGTTCGTAAACATTACGATTCTGGCAACATGCAGTCACTTCAACAAAAATATACCGATCAGGGAATTGTTTGGCTTTCAATTGTTAGCTCAGCAAAAGGCAAGCAAGGTCATGTGGATGCATCAGGAGCATTTAGAGAAAAGCAAGAATACTCATCAAAAGCATCCCAAATACTTCTAGATCCGACTGGAGAAGTTGGGCAAAAGTATGGTGCTAAAACAACTCCGCATATGTTTGTCATCGACGAGCAAGGTAAAGTTATTTATCAAGGTGCGATTGATAGCATCGCCTCTGCTGATAAAGATGATATCGCAAAGGCTGAAAACTATGTCTCTTTAGCTTTAGACGCAAAAATCGCCAATCAAGAGATAAAAATAGCAGACACTAAAGCTTATGGTTGCTCTGTAAAATATTAAAGAAAACAGTTTTCGCTTTCAGCAAACTCTTCGGTCTTTAAAATTCTACTCAGTTTGCGTCCACTGATCTCAAATTGCACACTCATTCCACAGCCCTTTCCTTCTTCGTAGAACATACGATAGAGGATCGGGCTTTGCGTGATGACTTTACCGACGAGTGAGAACTCTTTAGCCATTTCTAAGCTGTTTATTGATTTTTCACCCAATTCAGCCATTTTGTTTTTAAGATCTTTAAGGTCTTTTGAGCCTTTTTTAACTAATTTATCGTTACACTCAGCTACATCATCTTTACCGCAAAGTTGCTTTTGATCATTCTCAATCATTTTTGAAACAGTATCTTGAACTTTAACTTCTAAGTAAGAATCATCGCTTGAAACGGTTGCAGCTTTTTCAAGGAACTTTCGAATAAACGTTTGTGAGAAATTAATTTTATGAGAAATATTATGGTACCGAAGTGTCGATTTAATATCTGGAATAGTGGCACAGTACTGATAAAGACCTGTGGCCTTTTGAAATTTCTCAAGTTGATTACCAAGACGACCTTCACGACCGTGATCAGCTTCAAAAATATATTCTAGGCTTCCAAAATAAGTCTGAACGTCGTTAAATCCGCCAGTGTCATAATTAGGCTCTTTTGAAAATTGAGTTCCTGCTAAGAATTGTTTGAATCTTCTATAGTCTAAAAAGACGGCGCGGTATTTCGTTTGCCAGCTATATAGTCCCCAGTATTTATCTCTTACAGTTCCCCATGAAGCTTCACCGTGCTCCATTTTATTAGAACTATTGGTAGAGGTTCTCCAAGAAAGCAGCGGATAAATAGGGGTCGCAACGCCGATGGCAAGCTCTCTTAAGTTCCCTTTTCCACGAATAACTTCAATGGGAGTAATACTTGTACTACCCTCAGCAATCAGATCCTTTAACGCATCTTCATCGCCTCTTAGAAACTTTCGATAAGCCACTTCATGGGCTTCATCGATAATATCTATTTCATAAGAGCGTGACTTTATACTCTCTTTAATTTGATCTAAGCCTGCACCAACATACAAAATGCCTGCTGAAACTGAGACGGACTGGACACTGCGATTAATTAAGCTTGCAAAGACTTTGTTTGGGCCAACTTTTTCAACGTAATGGGCCCAGCTTCCTTTGATCGTGTATTTAGCACCTAGGTGAAATGGAGAAATACCTGTACCAACACCTAATGATGCCCCACCTTCTGAGTTCCAAAAAACAGCATCTCCATTATTCCAATTTTCTAATTGATCTTTTTTGAGAGGAATATTGCGCTTTTTAAAGTTCTTGATTGTATCTTCGCCAATTGCCTTGCCCATAAAGATAACGTAGCGACTGGCTGTTGGGCCAAGACCAACCACGGCCCATTGGCTTTGAGCTGGAAACCACCAGCTATTGGCATACATGAAAGAGCCAGAGTATGACTTTTCTACTTCCATTTTGTAACCATCATTCTCATCAACATCTTGATCAATAGTAGGACAATCTAAGTCCATAGTTTTATTGGGAGTGAGGCTAATGATTCGATGAAAGTGACTACCTTCAACATAGGTAGAAGTTGAAGTGCTATAAATTGGATTTTGGCCGTAAGCCTTAAAACCAAAAAGAGTAATGAAGACTAAAGCAATTTTGCTCATATTAAATCCAAATTAAATTTTTACCTTAATACATCGGCTTAGGTACTTATAACAATGGATATCCGAGTGAATATGTAATCTTTTCTTTATACTCATTAAAACTTCAATTATTGCTTTTTCATCACATTATTTATTTGTTAAAAAGGATAGATAAAGTATTGAAGATAAAGGGTTTATGCGTATTCTCATTGCCGTAGTTTTAACGGTTATATCATTTGATTGGAGCCTTCGTGCCAATGAGCGTGATGTCGCCGTTCTTTGGGATAATTCTGAACTTGACTCTATTTCTTATACACAAAGTTTAGTTCATCGAAAGTTAGAAGTTCTGTTGAATCATTACGGTTTTAAAGCTGTTTATTTTGATATTCACGATAAAAAATTTTCAACCAATTCTGTCGATCCAAAAAAATTCTATGCATTGATCACTTGGTTTTCTGATGATGAAACAAGCAATGTGAGATCCATTCGTTCTCTGTATCGTGAATGGTTCAAATCAAAAAAGAAAGTCATCTCTATGGGTCAGATGGGAATTTATTATGATGATAATGATAAAAACTATGACCTTAAAGACATTAATGAAACATTAAAGCTCGTTAATTTAGAATTTGAAGATATTCAATATGAAAGTCCTCTTGGTTTAAAGACTGTCATTTTGGGAGACACTAAAAATGTAGAATTTGAAAGAGATTTCAAATTCGAAGTGCCGGCAGTTAAAGTGTTCAAAAGTCTAAGTCCTAAAAATACCATTCTCGTCAATATTAAAGATTCTATTAACGGTCGAGAATCACCGGCCATACTTTATAACGACTCTTTTTTTATGGTTTATGCTGGTTTAGATATCTTCAATAACCCTTTAAAAGGTTTTACTCAGTGGAGAGTTAATCCTTTCTTTATGATGAAGTGGTTATTGAAAGAGCTATTGACTCCTATCCCAGACACAACAACAATAAATGGTAAAAGAATTCTTTACAGTCATGTTGATGGTGATGCCTTCATTAATATTAGCGATATAGATAGAACCAGCACATCTGGTGAAGTCCTTTTAAAGGAAGTTCTTGAAAAATATCGCATTCCTACGACTATTTCATTTATTGCTGCAGAAATGGATTTAAAGTATCTTGGTAAAACAAATTACATAAACGTAGCGAAAAAAATTGCCTCAAAAAGTTATGTCGAGCTCGCCTCGCATACATACTTTCATCCATTAAGCTGGGAAAAAATTCCACCAAAATTTGAAATTGATGCTTATCTCGATAATCCTAGCTTGTATAAAGGCGGTCCAATCCTAGCTTATCAACCAAAAGATAAGGAATTAAACTTCGAAAGAGAAATTAAAGGTTCTCTAGATTTTATCAATGATGAAATTGCACCAAAAGATAAGCAGTCAAATTTTGTACTTTGGTCAGGCTCATGTGTTCCTTCAAAAGAGGCCATGCAGGTAATTAAAAAATATAATTTTAAGAATATGAATGGCGGAGACTCAAGATTTGATAAAAAGTTTCCTTCTTATTCCCACCTAATGCCTTTGTATCGTTCTGTTGACGGGATGATTCAATATTATTCAAGTAACACTAATGAAATTCTGTATACAAATAATTGGACGGGTCCTTACTCAGGTTTTTCGGATGTCATTGAAACTTTTGAAAACACGGAATTTCCAGTAAGAATTAAGCCAATAAATATTTATTATCATTTTTACTCTGCTGAGAAACGTTCTTCATTGAATGCACTTCTTACCGTCTATGATTGGACTAAAAAGCAAGAATACTTTCCAATCTTTTCTTCAACTTATCCCGATATTGTAGACGGTTTCATAGGCGCTGAGATTTCAACGATAAATGATAGTTACAGTATTAAAAATGTAGGCAAGCTTAAAACATTTAGAGTTGATTCAAAGAATCATTATCCTGACTATAAGCGGTCCGGCAATATTCTTGGCCACCGCATAGTCAACGACAGTCTTTATCTCTTTCTTGGTTCTAAAGACGAAACAATTTTAACTTTAACAACCGAAAAACCAAATCAGTTATATATGGTATGGAGTGATTTTGACTTTGATCAGGCATTCCTAAAAAAAGAACGAATCATTTTAAAAGGTAAAAGTTTAAAAAATAAAAAAATGAAGTTCTTTGTAGGGAAAAATAGAAAATTTATCAACAATGATCAAATTAGCTCTATTAGTTATGAAGATGAGTTTGCGGTTTTAGAGTTTAAGTCTTTGGAGATTGATTTAACATTAGAGCTAATGCAATGACGATTATTGATACAAAATTATTAGCACTATTTGTTACAATTATTGTAATGCTGACGGTTCTATCCGTTCCTTCTAACTCGAAGTTAGGTGAAATTTATTTCAAAAGCTTTAAGTATGATTTGGCCCTTGAATACTACAATAAGTCTAATGCCCTCGATTCAAATTCACCCAAGATACTTAAGCAGTTAAGAGATTATTTTCTTGTTCAAGGAGAAATCCAAAAAGCGCTACAGATGCAAGATAAAGTTTGTGATGTTCTATCTCGAAATGAAAATGAATTACTTGAGTTAGCTAAACTTTATGATTGGAATAATAAACCTTACGAAGGTCTTAAAACAAAAGAGCGCTTAGCTGCACTTTATAATGGAGAGGCAAAAAATGAACTGCTCTCTGAAATTGCCCAAGGTTACAGATGGCTTAGACGTTATGATGATGCCGATCGATTAGCTGAGCTTCTTGATCAGACTGACAAAATTCAATATCTTCTTAGCACACTAGAATATTATGTTTCCTCAAGTAACTTTCCTAAAGTCATTGAACTTACCGAGAAAATAACTAAGCTAGGAGTTCATTCAAGAAGATTTAAACTTCTTAAGGCTCAAAGTTTTGAGGCTGAAGGAAAGATTTATCAGTCGATTATTGCTTATAAAAAATACCTTAGTGATGATTCTAACTTCCATGACTATAACTCAACACAGATTGTTCCATCTGCTAGTTTTTATGCTGATAACTTAAGAACATATGAAAAAATCATTGAACTTCATCAAAAACAAAATGATGAAGAGATATTAATGGATCTTTATTTAGCTATTTTTACAAAAGTTTCAAATGAATATGAAATCGCTTTGTCTGCGGCTGTGCTTTTATATAAGTTCAAAGAAACAAATAGATTAGTTGAGCTTCTTGAAAGAATATACATTTCAAATAGATATAGAGATCTTTATAGAACAGGAGATATCTACCGTTTAATGGGGATGCAAAAAGATGCTGTCAGACATCTTGAAAAGGCTTATAAGCTTTCTCCTAAAAATACTGAAGTGATTGAAGCTCTCGCTGATGTTTATGAGGAACTTGGTGAAAATAAAAAAGCTCTTAGACTTCAATATAAATTATTAAAGCTACTTGAGAAAAAAGAGAGACCAAGTCAATCTTATCGTTATATTTATGACAGTGAATATTACGCTCTTTTAAATGGGCCAGCACCAATATCAAGAAATAGAAGTCGTATTAAAAATACGCAAAAAAAAATTTTATTTCTTTTGGAAAAAATTGGTGACAAAAAAGAGCGTCACAAAGAGTTAATTCGTTTTGTTGAGCGCTACCCTTTGGATACGCAAATTAGAGTTGAGTTAGCTTATTCTTACTTAGACTTGAAGCAAGAAGATAAAGCCTTAGTTGAATTTAAAAAAGTCTTAGAGATAAACAATCAAGACCGTGATGCCGTTCTTTTTATCGTTGATCATTATATTCAGGATAGACAATATGTGTCCGCAAAACAAACATTAGAGCTTCTCCCAGACTCAAAAAAAGATTTTGATCTTCTCAATCGCAAAGAAGCAGTCTACAGAGTTACAGACCCCGATTTAGCGGATCAGATATGCGACGAGCTGCAAGATCTGAGTAAAAACAGAAATAACTATTCCTATGTTGAGCTTAAATCGAGATGCTTTGACCAAAATGATCAACCTGAGTTGGCCATCGAACTCATTAAGAAATATTTGAAAAAAGATAAAACCAACAAATATGCTAAGATTAGTCTTGGCTATTATTATTTGAAGGCTAAAGAGTTTGATTCTGCGAACGCATTGATTAAAGAGTTGGAGTCACAAAAACCTAATGACACAGACTTAAAAGAACTTAAGCGCCAGGCTTATCTTGCTGAAAATAATTTTAAAAAACAAAGAGCCTGGTATTTCTCAACATATATTCATTTATTTTCTGAGAAATTTAATGGCGTTAGTTTTTGGGATTATGATGCTAAAATATTGAAAAATTTCTATCCTTTTGCCTTTGGTGTATCTTATTCACTACAAGACCCTTTTTATTCATCAGGTTTAATTGATGATTTAAAACTCCACCTCAACGTAGAAAAAAATAATAGTTATTTTCTTAATTTCTATGTTGGTCAAAACCTTAAGAATAATAATCAGTTTAATGCCGGTGTTTCGGGTTTTAGTGCTTTGACGAAGAATCTTAATCTCAATTTAGATGTTAATTACAGAAAACAAGTGTTTGAGCTTAGCTCAATGACGGCCTCACAAATGCCAACCGTTTCAAATGCTGATCTTAGTTTTAGTTATACTGCAAGCTCAAAAAATAGCTATAATTTTTCTGCAGGCTTTCTTGATTACGAAATTTTTAAAGGTAATGAGAGCCATCAATATGCAAGAGCGTCGCTAGGTTGGGATCATGTCTTTAGTGAAAGATTCTCGGCTGGGCCTTTCGCTTATCAATTGCAAACATTAGCGACAGGCAATCTGATTAAAACTCTTCTACCGGACTTCATCTCCATCCAATGTATTAATGGTACTTATTGGCATAAATTGAGAGATTTTGAATCTCCCTCTTCGCTTTCAAATCGCTCTACTGGATGCTTAGGAGTTTCGACTACAGATGAGGTTGGAACTGGAGTCTATTTTAACTTTGCCAATATAACCAATTGGTATATTGATGAAAATCAAGATTTAGAGTTGAGGGTTGAGTTAGATCAATCGATTTACCAAGATTTAAACCAATTTTTTAATATCTATCTCGGATACAACAAGTGGTATTTTTAATGAATCGTGTAGCACTAGTCTTAAATCCAGGTAATAGTAATATTTCAGAAGAAATATTTAATTTTAACTTAGGTTTATCTTCTCTTGGCTATACAATTACTGTTTTTAAAGACGAAGTTCCTACTCAGGATGAAATTTGTTTTGACTATATTTTTGTCGATCAATTAGCCTTTTCTTTTTGTGGTTTAGAACGAGCCATTGAGATCTCAAAAAATACACAGGCAAATGGTTCTTCAGTTTTCTTAATTGTATCTAAACCTTTGTCCAAGTCTGAGAAAAATATCGCTTCCCAGTTTCAAATTAAAATAATTACAAAGCCGATTCTTCCAGTATCACTCCTTCGGAAGTTTAGAGGGTTAGAAAGACAATGAAAAAAAGCACCTTAGAAGCAACTCGTATTCAGAAAACGATATCGTTTTCACTTACGCTGTTTGCGTTAATTGCATCAGGTTTTATCTTTTCACCACAGAATATTGCATTTTTTAAAGTGACTCCTCATCCGTATATCGTTGCTTCAATTGTATTATCTTCTTTTTATGGCTTTTCATTTGCGATTAATTTCTCTGTAGCCGCCAGTGCTGTCTATATGGGCCTTATTCACTCTCAAACTGATTTTCAAAGTGTTGATACAATTTTCTCACTTGAATATTTAACGTTGCCAATATTGATGATCCTTATCAGTGTAATTCTCGGAGAACTTAAAACGAGATCTGTATTATACATTAGAACAACTGAGGAAGAACTTCGTGAGTCGAGTACCAGTAGCGAAGTTTTACTTAAGAAGGTTAAAGATTTAAGTGCTGATAACTACGATTTAAAAAAGAAGCTTCTTAATAAACTTGATACGTTTAAAAGTGTAATGTCGCTTACGAGAGGGTTTCAAAGCCTTAAGTCTCACGAGCTTGTAGATTTCTATTTTGATAGTGTTCAAAATGAAGTTAATGCAAAAGTTGCTGGGTTTTATCAAATTGATGACCTCGGAGATTCATTAAAGCTTATTAAATCTAATGGAAGTAGAAATCTTAAAGATACCATTCTTGTTGAGAGCCCAGGTGATGAACTTATTCAGTTGAGCTTTGATACTCGAGGTACAGTTAGCATTAGAGACCTTTATCAATCGACGAACTACATTCCAACAGATAAGGAGCAATCCTTATTATGTTCTCCTATTTATCTTAATGAAGATCTTTATGGAATCATGGTTATTTATGATGTTCCTTTTTTAGACTATGTTCCAAGCAATTTTGCATTGTTGGAAATTTTAACTCAGTGGTTTGAACGCTCTATTGCTTATGCACATAAGTTTTCACTTCTTACAACTAACTCTATCTTTAATAATCAGCTTGAAGTCTATACCTATCAGTATTTTAAAGAGAAAATTATAGAAGACTATGAGGCAGCAAAAAGATACAAAATCGAACATTTTCTATTAACAATTGAAATTAATAATGAACTTGATAAGAATGATATAATTCGTAAGTTTGTTGCACAGGTTCTTAAAGCAAATACTAGAAAAACAGATGTCGTTACAGAGGGCGCTGATGATAAGGCGTTCTGTTTACTTGTACCATTTACAGATAAAGAGCAAATTGAAGTTTTGCGCCAGAAGCTTTTTGTGGCGCTAAGTTCTCACCATGCCACAGAAAAGCTTGAAAGTCTTCTTTCTGTAAATATTAGAACTTCAGCGCTCGAAGAAGCTTGTATTGAACACAAGATTATTGGTGAGGCGAATGCTTAAGCTCTTACTTGTCTTAATTATATCAGCAAAACTTGCTCTTTCTTACGAGCTACTTGTCGGTCGTCTTTCTTTAGATATTTATATTCTATTTATAACACCTGTATTTAGTGTTTCTTATTATTATCTATTAAAACAATTTATTAGAAACAAGACATGGCGACTGAGTCTTGTTGTTTTAGACTTGTGCCTACCCTTTTATGGCGTCCTTTCTGTTTTCTTGATAGCCTTTTTAAATATCTTTTTTAAAAGATCGAACAATGATGCTCCCGAAGACAATTTTTATCTCAAGGATTTTGAGTCAAGTATTTTACAAATTCAAAACAACCTTTTAAGTCAAAAGTCTTCAAAAGCAGATACAGACGTCTCTAGGCTTGAACCATATTTAGATATTTTTAATGGGAATAATACCGATCTTAAAATTGATGCTTGTATCAAACTTTCCTACGCAAAAGATAAGTCCTCGATTGAATTATTAAAAATTGCTCTTCAGGATGAGCAATACGATGTTCGCTATATGGCCAACAATGCCCTTGATAAGATTGAAAAGAAGTTTATGCTTGAGCTTGAGCAGGTCTCAGGCCTTATTACTAAGCACCCTTTAATAACTGATAATTATTTGCTTCGTTCAGAAATTTATTCTCAACTTGCTTCATCTGGTATTCTTGATGAAACGGTTACAGACTATTTTTTAAATAAAGCGCTTTCTGATTTAAATTATGTTTTGGCATATCACCCTGAAAACCATTTTGTTTATCTCAAGTTAGCCTATATTTTTACCCAGCAAAACAAATATGAAGAACTTCTAGCCATTACGAACAAGGCATTACAGCTTGAAGTTGATGATAATGAAAAGAATAAGATCTTATTTTTTGCGGCAGAAGCAGCTTTTGCTTTGCGTGATTTTGGATTGTTGCAACAGTTTATTTCTCAGCTTAATCTTAAAAAAGTAAAATATAATAAAATTCTAGTTTCTTCTTTATTTTGGAAGGGGCTTAGAAATGTCTAATTTCGAAGATCTAGCTTCCCCTCATTACTCATTACGTGCCGAGATTTCTAAATCTTTGCAAAACTCTAGAGATATTGCATATCTTACTTCGTTTGTTGATTATGTCTTTAAGAACGATAAGTCTGACCTGCACCCTTTTTTAATCAATCTCTTAAATGATATTTTAAATGAGGTTCATGAGCGTAATACTAAATGGTCGCTTTTAAATCTCTTTAAGTTTGTAACTAAAGAAAGAACGAGTACTAGTAAACTAGCGTTTGATCATATTGACAGCTTCTTTATGAACCCTTCTGTTTTTAACCATTTTAAATCCTTTCTTATTAAATCGTGCTGGAAAGATTTAGATGTTAATAGCCGGATGGTAATGACGAAGATTATTAGTAAAAATAAATTCTCTCAATTATCCAATCTTCTTGTTACAAATTTTGAGTCGGATAACATTGAACTGATCGCTGATACAATTAAAGCCTTTAGAAGACTCAATGATCGAAGAGGCAATCGATTTATTGATGATTACCTTGGCGGATCTGATCTCGGTCTTCAAGTTGAAGCAATTAAAGCTCTTGGATATACAGGAAGCTTTTTTGATGGCTTTAAAGTTATTCCTTACTTATTTTCATTAGATAAAACGATTCAGCTCGAATCTATTCTGTCTGTGCGTAAACTTATGGGTAATTTCTCGTTAAAATACCTTAAAAAATTGTATTATAAAACAGATTCAAAATCTGTTCGTGTTCAGATCATTAAACAATTAGGAGAACTCACTTCAAAGGCTTCATTTTTATTTCTAATAAGAATATATACTGAAAATGATGATAGTTTTATTAGGCTTGAAACAGAGCATTCGCTTGAAGTGATCAAACTTAGTCGTAAATCAGAACTTTTAATTTCATATTTTAAAAAGTTCAGTATTAAAGAAAAATGTCAGTTCGCTGTTCTTCTTGATTCATTTAATTCTTCTGATATTGAAGATTATTTACATCAATGTATTAGATCTGAAAAAGACAAATTGTTTGTGGCTTTTTGCATCAACCTACTGTCCTCATACCTTACTCCTAAAACTGAACAACTTTTAAGAAGTATTGCTTTTAGTAATATTGAGGAAAATAATTTTAAGTTATATGCTTATGACTCTTTATTGAAATTAAAGCTTAAAAACGATGCCAATCACTTAACTGAGCTACCGCCTGATAGTTTAGATCTCAGCTTGGCTCAGCATCAAATCTATGTCACCTATTTATCAAAAATTTCTGATTATGAAGAGCATGCTTCAATTTTATGTCGTTACTTGATGTTGCTCGTAGAGTCTGACAACATTGATAATCGCTTTAGGGCAATTTCTTGTTTTAAGTATGTGAACGATAAAAAGTCTGTTTCGGAATTGGTTGAGATTTTTTCTAAGACAGGTGATTCTTTTTTAGAAAATTCAGTTCTTTCGGTCTTAAGATCTATTCTCTACAGAAATTCAGAAAGTCTAGAGTTTGAAGTTATTGCAGCCTTACCTGGAAAGGTTTTTGACAGTCTAAATCCATATCTCGTTTCAGAAGATCTCCTTAGAAAGATAATGCTCTTTTTAAGAGAAAATAAAAGTGATTCAATTGAATATTATATTTCTAGTAAAAATGATGCTCTAAGTGAGAAGGTTTCTTCGATTATTCTTTTAGAAAGAGATGTTGAAAAGTGTTGTGCTCTAGCTATGGTTGCATTAAATAACGGCGTCACTCTCTCTGTTAAGACGGATAAAAAATTAAAGCGTCTCTTTTTAACAAATGATGAAATTAAACCCATTTTATTAAAATATTTGCTTATGAAGCAACGAAGTAGCGATAAAGATTTCATCATTAATCGTTATTCTAAAATTATGAAGTTAGGCCTTGAGGGCTATTTAAATAAATACATGGATTCAGTGTTATGAGTGATGTTTGCTTACTACTTGAAGGAACTTATCCTTATATAACTGGAGGCGTATCTTCTTGTGCACACCAACTTATCGAAGAAACACCTGAAATTGAATACGATATTGTATATATCGGTAATACAAAAGAGAATAACCAGAACTATAAGTACACCATACCTGCAAACGTGCGCTCTATACAGGAAGTTTTTCTTTTTGATAATGACTTACTTGTTTCAAGAGAGCCTAAATTGATTGGTTTGTCTAAAAAACAAATTGAAATCATTCGCGCTAGTATATTGTTTGATAAAAAAGGTGAAGTTGAAGAACTTTATAAAACCTTTTTTAAGAAAAAAACTAGAACGTTTGATCCGAGTGATCTATTTTTTTCGAAGGAAATCTGGAATATCTTGATGGATCTATACGAAGATTCTTTTAGTATTGATGATGCCCCTTCTTTTATAGACTTTTTTTATAATTGGCGATTTTCTAACATCCCTATTTTTAAAATTCTTTCAATCGAATTACCGAGTTCTAATATTTATCACTCATTATGTACCGGGTATGCTGGACTTTTAGGTTGCCTGGCCAAGATTGATGCCAAGGGAAGTTATATTTTAACTGAACATGGAATCTATACAAATGAGCGTAAAATTGAAATATCCCAAAGTGAGTGGATCTACAGTAATAAGAACGATATTGTTGCTAAGAATAAGTTGTCTTATTTCAAGCAATGGTGGCTAAATAAATTCTACCGTCTTGGCGAACTGTCCTACGACTATGCTGACAGAATAACAACGCTCTATCAGGGGAATAAAGACTTTCAGGTACGTCTTGGTGCCAATCCAAAGAAAATTGATATTATTCCTAATGGAATTAATGAGAGTAAACTTAAAAAAGACTTGGACGAGAAACTATTTTATAAAAAAATTAAAAGATTGTCTGTTGGTTTAGTTGGTCGTGTCGTTCCAGTTAAAGATATTAAAACATTTATTAAAGCAGTCTCCAAAGTTCACAACCAGTTAAAGGACGTTGAGTTTCTTATTCTTGGTCCAACAGATGAGGATCTCGATTATTTTAGTGACTGTAGAATGTTGATTAACCAACTTGGTCTTGAAGACGTCATTATATTTACTGAGAAGGTTAATCTGAAATACTACTACCCTTCCTTAGATTTATTAATTTTATCTAGTATTTCTGAAGGCCAACCATTGGTTCTTCTTGAAGGGTTTTGTTTTAAAATACCTGCCGTTACTACAGATGTTGGTAGCTGTAGAGAGTTGATTGAGGGAGCTTCTGTTGCTGATAAAGCCCTTGGTCAAGCAGGTTATGTTGTTCCTTTTGGAATGCCTAACCTTTTGGCAGATAAGATGATTGCTCTGTTAAGTGATGATGCCTTAAGAATGAAATTCGGTGAGAATGCTTACAAACGCTATATAGAGCTCTATCAAGAAAAATATACTATTCAAAATTATGTCGACTTATACCAATCTTATTTTATGGATGATATTTAAATGGCTGGCATTGGATTTAAACTACAAAAATACTTCTATAAAGATGATCTTGTTGAAAATGCAAAAGGAACTCTCTATTCCGTTCTTATTTCTTCAGGTCCTTGGCTGATATCCGTTTTAACCATTGCATTTATTTCTCTTTATGCACAAATGAATATTCAAGTCACTGATTTGTTTATTCTTAAATCAATGATTTGTTATTCTTATGCAGCAAGCCTAATCATCTTTGGTGCGATTGAGATGCCAATAACTAGATATATTGCTGATCAACTTTACAAAAATGATAACTCCACATTCAAAAGTCTTTATTTCATGTTGGTGATAGCTAGCTGTCTTCTTGGGACTTCATTGTGTGCTGGTTTTTATGCTTTTTTTCCTGAACTTTCTTTTACGATCAAAGTCACAGCAACCATGTTCTTCTGTTCTGTATTAATTATATGGATTAGTATGATGTTTCTAACAGCGGCAAAAAACTATCATCAAGTCGTTTTAAGTTTCATTATTGGTGCGCTTGTTTCCGTTTTAGCATGTTTTTATGTTGGCAAAGACTACGGGCTAACAGGTTATGTTATCGGTTACTGTTTCGGTCAATATATCATTGCATTATGCCTTTCAATTTGTGTTTTTAAAGAATTCAAAGGGCTAGATTACTTAAGTTTTGAGTTTCTTAAATACTTTAAAAAATGTAGACCCTTAATTTTTGCTGGCTTGTTTTATTATCTTGGCATTTGGATCGATAAAATCATCTTTTGGGGTGGGCCTGAAGGTGAACAAGTCATGAGTCTATTCTATACAAATAGGTATTATGATACTGCAATGTTCTTTTCCTATATAACTATTGTACCCTCATTAGCAATTTTCCTTGTACAAGTTGAAACCAATTTTTATAAATACTATTCATTCTACTTTCATAGCATTGAAGAGAAAAATAATCTTAATATTTTAAATGAGAATATTGAGGATATTGGCTTCAGTATTCAGCGTACCCTAATGAACCTTATTAAAATCCAATTAGGAATAACTCTACTTGTTTGGTTTTTTGCTGAAGAGATTATGGATGCCCTTTATCTCCCATCGATGGTTGTCTCTATTTTTAAGTATGGTGTTATTGGAGCCTTCCTTCAGGCTTTGTTTTTGATTTGCAATATTATTCTTTTATACTTTTTGAATGAGCGAAAAGTGGTTTTTCATTATTTCCTCTTCTTTTTATTAAATCTTGTGTTGACCTATGTCTCAACAAAAATGAATTTTAGGTATCATGGGATGGGCTATCTCATAAGCTCCTTTATTGTATTGATGCTTTCTTTAAAAGCGCTCGGTAAACATGTTAATCAACTTAATTTCTTTACCTTTATGTCACAACCGGTAGAAAGATAATGAAAACGATGTTTCTTCTTTTATTAACGAGTTGTTCATTTTTTAATAAAAAAGATCATTTGACTCATTACTACCAGCTACAAAATTATGACGATCAGTTTATTAAGAGCGTCGCTAAAACCAAGGACTCTCTTTGGGTTGTAGATAGAGATTTCAGTAGTGAGAGATCTTTTACACCATCTGAAATAAAGATAATGAAAAATAAAGAAAGAAACAAAATTTTCTCTTATATGAGTGTTGGTGAGGCGGAAAGCTACAGACCTTATTTTTCAAAGATACCAAAAGATCTTTTAGATAAAGAGAACCCGAACTGGCCTGGTTCTTTTGATGTCAAATTTTGGGACTCAAAATGGGATGAAATTCTTTATAAAGCTCAGGATTCCTATCTTTCAAAAATTATTAACATTGGTTTCGATGGTGTTTATTTAGACGTTGTTGATGCTTATCAAAGACAAGATGATAGAAGAAAGTATGCCAGTGCCATGGCTAAACTCATCATCTCTATCTCAAAATCAGCAAAGTCTAAGAATCCGGACTTTAAGATCTATCTTCAAAATGGCTCTGAAATTATCAATGATCTAGATCCAGAATTATCTGAGCTATTTATTGCGTCTATTGATGGGTTATCTGTCGAAGGATATTTCTTTGATTATAAAGATCCGCAAAAGCCTATTGTAAGCGACTGGTTTATAAATCTAGAGACAGTTTACAAGAAGTACCTAACTTTTAAAAAAGATGTCGTTATTATTGAATATGTTGAAGACAAGGTCTTACAGCAAAAACTTATTGATTACTGCAAGATGAATAATGTGAACTATCTGATCACTGATCGCTTACTTAAAGGTAAGTTTTTTATCAATAACTAAATTGTTGGTAGCTCGCCTGTTAAACTTTCTAAAAAGGCATGAATGTCATTAACGTCTTCTTGTGAAAGTTCGACGCCGAGTTGGAATCTTCCCATAACCTTAATGACTTCGTTTAAGTCAGTAAGACTACCATCATGAAACCATGGGCCAGTCTGAGTGACATTTCTAAGTGATGGCACTTTAAAGAAATACTTGTCATCTTCGTTCTTAGTGACTTCATATAATCCAAGGTCTTTATTGTTAGGATACTCTTCTACCGCACCAAGTTTTTGGTACATTCCTCCACCAATAGCTACGCCATTATGGCAACTGACACATCCTACTTCTGTGAATTTTTGCAATCCAGTTCTTTCTTGTGTCGATAGCGCTCTAATATCACCTCTTAAATAGTCATCAAATCTAGAAGGTGTAACCAGGGTTCTTTCAAAGGCGCCAATTGCAATACCAATATTTCTGTATTTGATTGGCTTTTTATCACTTGGAAATGATTTTTTGAATTCTGAGAGATAATCATTTGAAGCCAGGAGTTTTTTTAATACTGCCTTTTCATTTGGCATTCCCATTTCTATCGGATTTAAGATGGGTCCAAGAGCCTGCTCTTCTACGTCTTTCGCTCTACCATCCCAAAATTGAGCAATATGTAAGAAAGCATTGTAACTGGTTGGTGAATTCCTTCCACCTCTTTTACCTTCATGCCCTGGAGAAGTCGGCTCATTATCAACACCATATTTATCGAGTTGATGACAAGTATTACAAGAAATTTGATCATTGATGGATAAAATTGGATCTAGATATAGTTTTTTTCCTAGTTCTACGCGTGCTTTTGATATCTCTGAGTCGTCCACTTTAACGATTGGTAAAGGCTCAAAGTTAAGAGTCGATTCTTCTAATAGTTTTTTATCACTTTCCGTAATTGGATTAATCATATCCTGAAGTGCAGTACAGCTAGTTAATAGTGACAAAAGAGTAATTGTAATTAATGACTTCATAACTGTTCCTAAGTTCTATACTAAAAGAGTAAGCATTCTTCTCAGTGGCTCTGCCGCTCCCCAAAGAAGCTGGTCTCCGACTGTAAAGGCATTGAGATATTGTGAACCAAGTGACATTTTTCTTACTCGACCTACTGGTATACTTAATGTTCCAGAGACAGTCGTTGGAGAAAGTTCTTTTGCCGTCACAGATCTTTCATTAGGAATGAGCTTAACCCATTCATTGGCTGATGAAATAATTTCTTCAATATTTTTAAGATCAACATCTTTTTTAAGTTTGATTGTTAGGCCCTGCGAATGACATCTCATAGCGCCAATACGAACGCATGTTCCATCCATTGGTATTATAGATTTTGTGTTTAAAAGCTTATTAGCTTCAGCCTGCGCTTTCCATTCTTCTTTTGATTGTCCATTTTCAAGTCCAACATCGATCCAAGGAATAAGACTACCAGCCAATGGAACACCAAAGTTATCAGTTGGAAAACTTGAAGCTCTCATTGTTTCATTAACTTTTTGATCGACTTCTAAGATATTACCTTCAAGTGTGGATGCGGTCGCATTGGCCAAGCTACCCATTTGTTTTAATAATTCCACCATATTTTGAGCACCAGCTCCTGATGCTGCTTGGTAGGTCATACTACTAACCCATTCAACTAAGTCTTCTTTAAATAATCCACCCAACCCCATAAGCATCAATGATACAGTACAGTTTGAGCCGATAAAGTCTTTTCGGCCTGAATCAATCGCTTGGTTAAGTTGGTTCTTATTAATAGGATCAAGAACAAGAATTGAATTTTCTTTCATTCTTAGTGAGCTAGCGGCATCAATCCAAAATCCATTCCATCCCGAGTTTCTCAAAACCGAATGCATTTCATTGGTAAAATCACTGCCCTGACAGGTTAAAATGATGTCCATTTCTTTAAGAGCGTCGACATCACCAGCAGATAACAGGTTCGTGGCCTTTGAACATGCTTCGGCAGGTGCCTTAGAACCAGCTTGAGATGTTGTAAAAAAATAAGCATCAAATGATCCAAAATCATTTTCATCGCGCATTCTTTGCATCAAAACTGATCCAACCATGCCGCGCCAACCTACAAATCCTACTTTTTTCATGTCTATTCCTTAAAATATTTCTCTCTATCCTCACGCAAGAAAAACAACTTTGGCAATGGACTTCATCATTTCATCCAGTTAAGCTTATATCCAACTGAAGAGGTGCATTACTAAGTAAAGCGTCATTGGGACCGAAGCCCAAAAGTGACGCTCCAGGTAGATGATGCCGAAACTTAGATTTTGTTCGGAAAATCTGAGTTGGTTTGACCTGTTGAATCAGACAAACTGTCATATAGAAGTAAAGGTCTATGTGGAGTGCTTCAGATACGGCTTCTTATTTGCCGAATCTGTTGCTCTTACCTCTTCCCAATCTAAAATTGTGGCCGTCTAATTAAGCTTCTTGGAGGAAGTAAAATGGATCAACTCGTTGTCGCTAAGTTTGGTGGAACTTCTATGGCAGATGCTACGGCAATGCTAAGAAGTGCAAAAGTTTCCAGAGATCATAAAGCAAAAGTGATCGTGGTTTCGGCCACATCAGGAACAACCAATCAGCTCTTAGATCTTGCTTCAATGGCGGTTAAAGGGTCTTGGGAAGAATGTGAAAAGATTATCGTCGCTATCGAGTCTAAACATCATCTCATCGCCAGTGAGCTTAAACTCAAGCCGGAACAATTAAAAATTGTTGATCAACTACTATCAGAAATGTCGACTCTAGCTCGTGGAATCAACTTATTAAGAGAATGCTCCCCTCGCGCTAAAGACCAGATCCAAAGTATTGGTGAGCGTCTTTCTTCAGTTCTGTTTACGACAGCAGTTCAAACGATTTTTGAAGATGAAACAAAAGCAGCATGGTTAGATGTTCGATCTGTTTTAATCACTGATTCGCAGCATGGAAAGGCGGTTCCTAACATCATAAAAATCGCTAATAAGTGTAAAAAGCTTCTTCCGAATCTGCGAAGTGAAGATACTGTTTATATTACTCAAGGTTTTATCGGTAAAGATGAACTAGGTTTAACTACAACTCTTGGCCGTGGAGGCTCTGACTATTCTGCGACATTGATTGGCGAAGGCATCGGTGCAGACCTCGTTCAGATTTGGACAGATGTTGCTGGCATTGCCACTACTGATCCTCGTATATGTCCAAACGCTCAACCTATTGACGTCATTTCTTTTAAAGAAGCTGCTGAGCTTGCTGTTTTTGGTGCAAAGGTTCTACATCCAACGACTTTAAGCCCTGCCCTACGCGCTAACATCGCTGTTTTTGTTGGATCAAGTTACGAAGCTGAAGCTAAGGGAACTTGGATTCGCAAGAGCTCTGATGCCACTCCACTTGTTAGGGCCATGGCCATCAAACGTGATCAGGCATTACTGACAATTACCACTCCAAAAATGATGAACGCTTATGGGTTTTTGGCCAATATCTTTAATGCTTTCGCGCTTCATAAAGTAAGCGTTGATGCTATTACAACCTCAGAAATTTCTGTTTCAATGACTGTTGATGCTGCCACTGCTCACCACAAAGAACTCTTACATGATCTAAAACGTTTTGGAGATGTTGCTTTAGAAGAAAAACAAGCCCTCGTCTCGTTGATTGGCAATAATATCAATCATACACCAGGACTTGGCAGTAGAATCTTTAAGGCTCTAGCTGACATCAATGTGAGAATGGTCTGTCAGGGTGCTTCAAAACATAATTTTTGCTTTCTAGTTAATGATAATGAAGGTCCTGAAGCTATTAAACGTCTTCACCACGAATTCATTGAGAGGCAATTATGAAGGTTGCCTTAATCGGCAGTGGCAAAACTGGTAGTAAAGTTTTAGAAGCTCACTCAAGTACGACAGTGTTTAATCGTTCGAATATCCCAACGACACAAAGTCTTGCAGGTCATGATGTGATCATCTCTTTTCTCCCGGGTGATGCCTTTCTTGAGCTCATTCCAACATTAATTGAGACAGGCATTCCAGTTGTAACTGGCAGTACGGGCTTTAAATGGCCAAGCACAATTGATACAGATCTAAAAAATAATAACGTAGCCTGGATACATGCAACGAATTTTAGTCTTGGTATGAATCTTGTGCACCAAATGATTGGTATTCTTTCAAAAGCTAAGTCACTTTTTTTGGACGCCGAATTTAATATTCATGAAGTTCATCACACCAAAAAACTCGATGCTCCTTCAGGGACTGCTCTTTCTTGGCAAGATTGGGTTGGATCGAAGTGCGAGATTACGAGTGAAAGAACAGGCGATGTGATTGGAATCCACGAACTAAGCTTGAATACAAAAAATGAGACGATCTTTTTAAAACATGAAGCCAAAGATCGCGGAATCTTTGCCGCTGGCGCTTTGTGGGCAGCAAAACATATAACAACAAAAAATAAAGTTAGCTCAGGCCTTAATGCTTTTGCTGACGTCATCCTTAAGGAGCTTAAATGAATCTCAATGACTATTCTCTTTGGACGGCCGTAATTACACCTATGAAAGAAGATGGATCGATCGATTTTGAATCTTATGGAATGCTACTTAAAGAACAAGAGGCTGCTGGCAATGGCGTGCTTACTTTAGGAAGTACAGGTGAAGCACTAAATATTGATGAAAGTGAACGACGCGAAGTCTTAGCCTTTACCTTAAAACAAAATTTAAAAGTACCTGTCATGGTCGGCGTTGGCGGAATTAATCTGCGTGAAACAACTGAATGGGTTGAATATCTTAACACTCAACCGATTCATGCTGTTCTTCTCGTGACTCCGCTCTATGCTAAGCCAGGTGACGAGGGTCAATACGAATGGTTCAAAACACTTTTGGACAAAACTAAATTTCCGGCCATGCTTTACAATGTTCCATCACGAACAGGTAAGCCAATGTCAGTTAAAGCTGTTGCTCGCCTTAAAGATCATAAAAATTTCTGGGCCATTAAAGAAGCTTCTGGCTCAGTTGATGAATTTAAAAAGTACCGTGAAGCTGCCCCTAATGCTGCAGTCTATTCAGGTGACGATGCCATGACTCCTAAGTTTTGCCAAAATGGCGGTAAAGGTTTGGTTTCAGTCGCTAGTAACGTCTGGCCAGCTCAAACCCATAAATACGTTGAACAATGTCTTAACGGTACTTTGAAAGACGAACAGCTTTGGGCTGACTGCGCGAACTCTTTATTTGCGGCATCTAATCCAATTCCTGCCAAAGTTCTTTTAAGAAAGCTTGGCCGTATTGCCGCCTCAACACTTCGAGCGCCACTAACTGACAAAGAATTGCCTGATTGTTCAGTGCAAATAGAAGCAGATAAGAAAATTAACGATTGGTACAAATCACATGTTTAAACCACTATTAATTATCATGATTTTAAGCATGGGATTTAAATATAGATCTCCAGAAGCAAAAGTTGAGTCTTGCTTGAACTATATGCATAAACTTCAATCAGCTTCCATAAAAGATCAGGGTAAAATTGATAAACTTCTAGTTGATAGCTCTAAATCAATAGCATGTGAATTTATAGATCTTAGTCTTATTGAAAAGAAAGATAATGGATTTTTAATCATAGCTTCATACATGAAAAAAAAATGGCAAATGGACCAAAACAAAAAAATGATTAGAATTAACGAGGATTAGATATGGATTGGAAAGCGACTTTAGAACAACTTGAAGCCGGAACCTTGCGTGCTGCTAATAAAATTGATGGCAAATGGGTGGCGAATGTTGAAGTTAAACAAGCCATTTTGGCCGCCTTTAAAGCGGGTGAACTTGTTCAACATGGAGAATTTGTTGATAAACATAATATTATGCCTCAGCACTTTAGCCCTGATAGAGGTATTCGAATCGTTCCAGGTGGCTCTAGTGTACGCGCTGGAAGCTTTGTCGCTAAAGGCGTCATCATTATGCCACCGGCCTATATTAATATTGGGGCCTACGTTGATGAAGGTACCATGGTTGATTCACATGCCCTTGTTGGTTCATGTGCACAAATTGGAAAACGCGTTCATCTTTCTGCAGCCGTTCAGATCGGTGGTGTACTAGAGCCTGTTGGTCTAGCTCCAGTAGTCATTGAGGACGATGCCTTTATTGGTGCTGGCGCCGTTATTGTTGAAGGGATACAAGTTCTTGAACGTGCGGTAATTGCACCTGGAACAATTCTTTCTAAGGGTGTTCCAGTCTATGACTGTGTAAACGGCAGAAGACTGGAGCCAGGAGAGCCAATTCCAGCGGGAGCGATTGTTGTACCTGGAACTCGTCCCGTATCAGAAAAACTAACTTGGGCACGAGAGCAAGGCCTTTCAATGAACTGTGCCATGATCGTAAAGTACCGTGATGCAAAATCTGATGCTTCACTTGAACTAGAGAGTTTCTTGCGTTGAAAACTTGGAGCGAACAAAGAGATAAATTAACAAAAGTGATGAGTCGATTAGACTCATCCTTTTATTTTTATAATTTAGATCATCTAAAATCACATCTTCAATCTATTGCTGGCGTTATCGATGAAGACGTCAAGTTATGGTATGCCTGCAAGGCAAATCCCTATTCAGGTATTTTAAAAATTTTTAGAAATCTTGGTTTTGGTATTGATGTCGCCTCCAAGGGTGAGCTTGATCAAGTGATATCATCCGGAGTTACTGCGGATCACGTCATTGCAACAGGACCTTCTAAATCAAAAAAATACTTTAAAGAATTACTAGAGAATGAAGTCGAAGTGATCGTACTTGAAAGTCTTAATCAGGCTTATTGGCTTGATGAAGCAGCGGCAAGTATGAACAAGAGGCCACAAGTCCTGCTTCGCGTACAGCTTGCATGGGAAGGTGGATCGTCTGTTCTTGGCGGAGATGCCATTACTCCATTTGGCATTGAAGATACTTCATGGCTTGAGCTTGATCGAAATCGCACCAACCACTTGGACTTTATAGGCTTTCATGTTTTTCAATGGGGCAACCTGATGGAACTTGATCGTCTTAAAACGATTTGGTGGCATATTGGTAAAACTCTTAGCGAACTATCAAAAAAATTAAATATTCCACTTAATGTCGTCGATCTTGGCGGCGGACTTGGAGTTCCATACGACTTTCATGGATCCATGCTTGAGTTCAATCAAGTCAATGAACTGCTGCGTGAATTTAAAGCTGAATTTAAACCACAAAAAATTTGGATGGAGCTTGGTCGATATACAGTAGCGGGATGTGGAACTTACTTTACACAGGTCATTGATAGAAAGTCTGTGCGCGGAAAAGAAATTCTTGTCACAGATGGTGGTATCAACCATATCGCTAGACCTGCCCTAACTGGCCAACCTTTTCCTTGCTCACTCTTTAGGCAAAGCAGTGCGATTGAATCTGCCTTTCAAGTTCATGGACCTTTATGCACGGCCCTAGATGTTCTTGGCAGCTTTGAGTTGCCAAACGATATTGCCCCTGGAGATTGGCTGGCTTTTTCCATGGCAGGAGCCTATGGCTTTACCGAAGCTATGCCTTTTTTCTTATGTCACAATCTTCCGGCGGAAGTAACCTACTATAACGGTGACCTCATGACTCCAAGACCCGTTAGAAGTTCAGCGGACTGGCTAGTATGAACCAATTTGAAAAGAAAACATTCCCAATAAAAGAGCTACCTTCTGGTGATCATTTAAATTTAACGATCTATAGAGTTAAAGGTGATAAGCCAGGACCCCATGTCCATATCCAATCAAGTGTTCACGGCGCAGAACTCCAAGGAAACTTGGTCATCATGGAAATGCTAAGGTATTTGCAAAAGAATCCCATCAACGGCTCAATGACGTTAATCCCTTTGGCAAACCCGCAAGCGACAAACACTAAATTTGGAACTACGACTCAAGGAAGGTTTAACCCAATTACGGGAAATAATTGGAATCGAAACTATACCGACATTAGCTCGAAGATAGACTATAAAACCTTTCTTGATAAAAATATTCAACTCGAATGGAAAGATCTAAAAACTGAGTTTAAGAAAGAGATTTTCAATCAATGTAATTTCGAGCTTAATTCAAATGATTTTTCTATTCATAGTAGTGAAAATAAAAAATTAAACTTAATTCTACAAAAGATCGCTAGCACTGCTGATATTATTCTGGATCTTCATACAGGACCGAAAGCTTGTCGCTATCTTTATAGTGCTGAATATCAAAAGACACAGGCCAAAGATCTTTATGCTCCATACACGATAATCATTCCAAACGAATTTGCAGGTGCAATGGATGAAGCTTGCTTTATGCCTTGGGTAAATTTACACAAACACTTAACAGAGCAGGACATAGATATAGATCCTGACGTTTTTTCTTTTACAGTCGAACTTGGAAACGAAGAGGAAGCTAGCTCTATTGATGCAATTAATGATTGCAAAAGAATCTTAAAATTTCTTCATGCTCAAAAGGTTGTGAATGAAAAACCTGTTTTGAACGAACAGCAACAGTTCTGGAGTGAGCTATCCAACTATCATTCTTATTATTCTCCATGCGGTGGACTGTTTGAGCCAAAAGTAAAACCTGGAGAGCAGTTTGAGATTGGAGATATTCTTGCAAATATTCATTGCCCAAGAAAGATTATGAATCTAGATGCAATTGAAGAAGCTGTTATTTCAATAAAAGCCGTTCACAACGCAGCCCTCATTAACCACACCCCGACCACAGCGATCGGGGAAGGAATGGAAATGATTCAAGTCCTAGCTGACTTAAAAAGATGGGACTAAGCTATCGCTGAATAGATGCAGCGACATCAGGACAGTCTTCTTTTGAATCAAAACTTGGTTTTGGAATATGAATTCCTCGATTCTCACACAGAATGCCATCAATAACGTTTGCTGGTGTTTCTTTTAAGTCTTCCTTATCTTGAAACTCACAAGTTTCAATATAGTCATCTTTTAAGCCTTCCATAACTTCGTTAAGAATATTTACATTTGAATCTAAAGTTATCTCTAAGTTTTTACCAGTTAGAAAGCTTGGCACTGTTGATGTGTAAGACATATCATCTTCATCGCCTGCGCCAATACCATCGGGTGCATGGACACATGAATTGATAACGTTTGGTTTAAATATACAATCACCTGGTGCAACCGTAACCTTCTTTTCTTCCAGGTCTTGCAAGGACACCATCTGCGAATTTGTAGCTACTTCGTCTAAGTTTGAAACATTACAATCTTTAACAATATAAACATTAAGTCCTTTTTGCTGCCCCATTAAATACATTGTCTGAGCGGATTGAATAGCCTTGATATTATTGTAAACGTTTACAGAGTCCTGTTGTTGAGTCACACTGTGATCAGAGCCTGCGCGGTGGTGATAATCAAACTTACCATCCTTAAACCTTAATCCGTTTCCGCAAGCCTGACAGATGAAACCTTTGCCTTTTGCCGTAGAAGGAATATTATCGGCGTTAAGGTTGATCTTTAATTCACCTGTTTGAGGATCTCGAAGATCAACCACCGGAGTCAGATATTTTTCAGGATGAAGCTTAAATTCTTTTTGATAATAAAGTTTATTAGAAAAACAATCCATAAAATGCGATGAATTTAAGTCCTTCTTAGCATTATTTTTCATTGCATCAGAAACCGGGATAAAGCTTTGAATCATTTCATTATACTTCACACAAACTGGCTTCCTTCTGTTTGCCGTCATTTTACACATACCCAAGACGAAATTCTCTTTAGCACGATCGCGCTTTACTGTCATGCTTGCTACAAGTGCATACATTGATTCATCAGTAGGATTAGCTTCAAATTCTCTATAGGCTAAAAGCAATTCGTTTTGTGTTTCAACACACTTGGCTTTTAAATTAGACAATGTTCGGTTGCATGCATATTCAATATTTTCAGGGCTAAGGCCTTGACCAATAACTTCCCTCATTACTGCTCTATTAGAGTTATCTAGAAGTGTTTTCCTTACTTTTTTTAGTTCTTTTTTTGATCGACTAATAAAATCTAGACTGCTTTGCGTTCTGCAATAAGCTGGAAGATCTTCGATCTTCATATTTTCTGCATCAAAGGCCGCAGCAAGAATGTTCTCATGATTTGCAGCTCCTTTTGCGACTTGGAAAGCTGGAGTAAAAGCCCCAGGAGTACTTTCAACTTTAAAATTAGGGTTGAATTTCATATCAACGACAATACTTCTTCTGTTTGGGCAAGCAAATCGATCAGAGTTCGACTGATTATTTCCAACTTCTAAGTCTGGTGAATTATACGGTGTTGTTGAAACTTTATCTTTAAGGTTGTCTGGAAAATAATTTCCAATAAATGCCTGGCCTCGATCATAAGCAAGAAGATAGTTTCTTCGTTTTGAATCAGTATTAAACCTTGCATCAGTAGACGAATTGGCACCGAAGAGTTGAGATGAATATCGTTGATCAACCTCTCCTCCTTGCGCGTATTTTGACATAATATTGTTTTGTGGATCAGCGTAAGATCTTACTCCAATTTGTGGCTTATAATTAGCTTGATCAAAGAAGCTAAATAACGATGATAGAGTATTTTTTGTATTGAGAAATTTTTTATTGTTGTCATCGTTGAAATCAACGGTACCCGTGGCAAAGGCATCAGTATTCATACCAAAAGACAGAGTCGTATTTCCTTCATTATCTCGAGATAAACTAATACAACTATGGCTTCCTAGTAAGTTTTGTCCCCGATCTTTGAGACCAATCTGATACATCATCATATAGACGGCGACATCTGAATCATTACTTAAATCTAACCCCAGTTTTTCAGCGTGTTCAGTTTGTGAAAAAACATATCCAGGTAAAGTTAAGGCAAATAATGTAATTAATAAGATTCTCATTTATGGTCCTGACATTAGAAGGTTTGAATAGTATATTCTAAGTGGTTAATATCTTTTAACTTTAAATTATCCATCATTTGGGACATATCTAAATAGCTGTTTTCAGGAATGGGAATTATCCTAAATCCACAAAAGCGTGTTCTTAAAGCGGCACAATTAATTGCTATATTCATGATTTTTCTCATTTTCACTCAAAAAACAACTTATAAATTTTTCTATTTCTAATCCAGTTTGTAATTGGTGATTCATGCTCTTCTACCGCTTCTTTAAGAATCACTTCTTTGATCTTAAGTTTGCCATTCATTTCCTCGATGAGTTTTGCTTTTTCGGAATCTTGAATAGAGGAAGTGCTTCGTGAAACATTATTCTCTTCGTTAGTATTCGCAGCAACTGGCTTCGTCGTATTAGCCACATTTTTCAGACCGTTCATGAGCTGAACAGTTTTATAAATATCATTTTGTTCTAATTCAAGAGAAGCGGCCGTCTCATATGTTTTTAAAGAAAAGGTAAGAACAGGCAAAGAAGGTAAATCTTTTGTGTCGTTTTTTGGTGGTGAATCTTTTGCGGGCTCAATAATCTTATCATCTAAAACCTTCTCTTCAAAAGTTTCAACAACGACAGGCTTAGGCTTTAGTAAATTTAGGATAAGTGATTTATTATAAATTGCAAAAAAGATGACAGCAGAAACACTAATCAATATTCCTTCAATATTCTTTTTTGGTTTTTTGCTTTGACCTCGGTTTGTAGTTTTAGCGCTTTTGTTAGCTTCTTCCACCATTCCCATCAAAGCTTTTTGTAGGCTATCTTTTTTCTTCTTTTTTGACTTGCTAGAGTTATCACCTTGATTTTTATCAACTAGACTTGTCTCTAATGATACAAACCCGAGATCAAGGTTAAGGAAATCGCCTTTTTCTGCGCCCTCACTTTTAAGCTTTTCTTGATAGTCTTTATACTGCTGAATTTTTTCTTTAATTTCTTCTAATTTATACTCGCCGAACTTTAAAAATGTTTTCATATCATTTTCAAAGTCTTGAATCCACATTTGCTTCATAAAATGACTTAAATCTTGCTGATTAAGACCTGGGGCTAACTTATGAATTAATGCAGTAATCGCTCTATTAAGTTCAGATAAATCTTTATATCGATCTTTTGGATCGCGACTTAAAGTCTTCATGACGATGGCTTCAATTTCTTTTGGTATCTTTGAATTGAGAACAGAAGGCTTACGTGGATGACAATCAAAGATCGCTTTAATTGTTTTAAGCTGGTCTTTTTCGTCAAAAGTTTTCTTTCCCGTTAATAATTCCCAGAATGTTAAGCCAATTGCGAACTGATCATAACGGTGATCAATACTTTTTCCTTCAAGGTACTCAGGTGCAAAATAGTTAATCTTACCCTTTACAGTCCCTTCTTGTTCAATTTGCTCATTTGTATCTGCTTTCGCAATTCCGAAGTCAATCACCTTTACATAACCATCAAAGCTCACCATGACGTTATGGGGCGAGATATCTCGGTGTACGATATTATAGCTTTGGCCAGTTAGTTGATTGGAGAAATTATGTGCATAAAATAAACCTTCACACATTTTTGAAATAATATAGAGCGTAATTTCAAATGGCAGCACTTGCTTTTTGGCAGCAAGTTTATCGACAAGCATCTTCAAGTCTTTACCGTGAATATACTCCATGGAAACAAAAAGATTGCTTCCAATTTTTCCGTAATCAAATGTTGTCGAAATATTTGGATGCTGCAAACCAAAAGAGACCTTAATTTCATCTAAAAACATGGCGGCATATTCAGGATCGTTTGAGAACTTTTCTTGAACCATTTTAAGAACAACTAACTTGTCTGCTCCACCAGATGAGCTATCACCAAGATATCGAGCTCGACAAATTTTTGCCATTCCACCATCAACTAAGTGATCAAGTAGAAAATAGTTCCCATTAATTTGGGGATATTCATCACCCTTATTTGTAAAAAGTGGATCTTTGCCAATCTCATCGACTAGAGATTCGTATCCTTTGATATTTTCAAAGACTGCATCCTCAATAGCCTTTTTACCGCCAGCTGTTTTGATCGTCCCAATAACTTTATTATTTTGAATTTCTTTGAGGTGTTCATTTTCTTTATCAATATTGAGGTCATCATCCGACTTAACAATTTTAGGTGCAATGGACGCTTTACTATCTTTAAGGGCATCTTTTAAAAATTCTTTTTCGTGATCTATAGTTAGACCGTCTGTATTTAAATCTTCACTGCTAATTTCTAGTTCATCTTCACGATTGATTGATGTACTTGTTGAGTCTTTTTTAAAAAAGTCTGTACACTCTTGAGCTGACGCAAGCGTTAACTCTCCGATGCTTTCATCTTCGAAATCATCTTCAAACGGTTCATCTTTTTTTAGTACTTGGCCCATTATTCCTCATAAGAAATGCTGAGTCTTTATCGGATAAACAAGCTAAAAAATGACAATATCAGAGCTTATGCGTCGGCTTTATTTAATCTGGATAGTGCCTGAGGTGTGATACCAAGATAAGTCGCAACATATTTACGTGGAATATACTGATCTAGATGCTTATAAGTATTAAGATAAGATTCATATCTTTTAGCTGCATCAAACTTTAAAAATTCATATTCCCTATTTTCTTTCTTGATAAAATGGTCTTCGGCCAATTTGCGCCATAAACTTGACCACTGTGGTTCATTCATTAAATCTAGCTGTGTCTTTCCTCCTTGGAGGATTTTCATTGGAGTTAAGGCTTCGATAAATGTTCTAGAATCTAAACCTTGCAACATTTCTGCATAAGCCCCTAATAAATCTCCAGGGCCAGCAAAAGATTTTGTCCATTCTTTACCATCGTCACCAACATAATAATGTCGACCAACACCATCAAGTATAATGGCAAAAGTCTTTGAGCTCTCTCCAGGACTTAAAAAAATTTCGCCTTTGGCCAAGCTTTTCATCTTCATGCCGCTTGCGACTTGATCCCAACACTCACGTGAAACAGGTGTAACCCCTTGGTATCGTTTAAAAAATTCCTCGTACATCCATGAACCTAGGTTAATGACTCTTAACGACAATGCGTTAAATTAATACTACTTAGGAGGGACTATGCCTGTAAACGTTTATGCACTTTTAACTATACCAATTTTAACTTTGGTTTTGGCCGAATTTATCTACTGTTCTATCAAAAAAAATGGCATGTACACATTTCAAGATTCAATCTCAAGCCTAGGAACCGCCATTTTAAACCAATGTACAAACGTTGTTGTGGCCTTGATGTTTTTTCCAACCTATTCATGGATTAATGAACAGTTTGCCTTCACTCAGCCAGAAGCGACTTGGTATAATTTTGCTCTTTTATTCTTAGGGGTAGATTTCCTTTTTTATTGGTTTCACCGTGCAGGTCATTCGATCAACATTCTTTGGGCAGCCCATATGCCTCACCATTCAACGGAAGAACTTAACTACGCCGTGGCACTTCGAGCGAGCTTTACTCAACGAGCAGCTTCATTTTTCTTTTATTGGCCTATGGCCTTATTTTTTCCGGCCCAGTGGGTATTACCAATGGTCGCCTTTCATCTCATTCTTCAACTCATCCCACATACTAGAATTGTTCCAAAACTTCCTATTTGGATTGAGTCTTGGCTTAACACTCCTTCACATCACCGTGTTCATCATGCCTGTAATAAGCAATACAGAAATAAAAATTTTGGTGGCTTTATTATCGTTTGGGACAAAATCTTTGGTAGCTGGGTAGAAGAAGAGGAAGCGCCATATTTTGGTGTAACCAATCCAGTACGTTCTTGGGACCCAGTCGTAATTAATGTTCAGTGGTGGGGATACTTATGGCGAGATATGCTAGCAACTAAAAGTTGGTGGGATAAAATTCGTCTTTGGTTTATGCCTATTGGATGGCGACCAGCCGATCTTCCACCACGTGACGTTTATCTGCGTCCAGATGGTACAGCAGAAACAATTGAGAAGTTTAAATCAGTAGAGCTGCCTGGTGCGCGTCCAAGTATCGTACTTGGTCTTTTAAGTGCTTTTCCATTAATGGTTTCTGTTACACATCACGAATCGCCCCTTAGTCCTGTTGAGCGCTCTTTTGTTGCCGTTGTCCTATGGATGGCCGCCACGTCTTGGGCCGCCATGCTAGAGTCCAAGAGTTGGGCTAAAAGTTTTGAAATATTACGCTCGATGATAAGCGCTCTAATTATCGTCCCGCTAGCCTTTCAGCATTTTGAAAGCTGGGTTGGAATATTTTATGCTTTCATCTATTTAGCTCAGGCAGCTTGGGCCATTAGTAAGTTTGGCATTCAAAATAACAACACTAGTTACGCTTAAGAATTAACGTCCGCAGTTTAATTTTGTTGGATAAACCTTAAGTGTCTTACAAACTTTTTTATCAAGATTTTGAAGACTTAAATAACCCTTATCAATTTGTCGCGCCATCGCGATAAAGATAGGGGTTAATTCCTTTTGAATGGCATTAGTTACATAATATGGCTTATGTTCATTGCCATCACTAAATCCTCTTTCACACATCTCTTCTTTAAAGACAGTATCTCTATCCAGGCCCTCATCCATCATTCTAAAAAGACCTGCTAACGTTCCGGTACGATCTTCTCCAGCTGTGCAATGAAAAAAGACCTTACCTCCATCTTCTCTGCGATCACGCATAATTGTCATGGCATCAATCAATTGCTCACAAGCTAATTGCACTGATGAATATTCTTTCCAGCGAAATGGTATATGGTGAGATGTAATACCAAGGCTTTCAAGTGCTTGGATTTCTTTGCCAACCTCACCTCGAGTATCGTTTTTAAAGATAATAACGTCCGTGATCCCAATACTTGGTAGCTCACTAACAAGCTTTTTTGGTTCTCTGCCACGAAATAAGCTTCCGGTTGAATCAACTGTATGAGAGTTTGCGATAGTTAACTCGGCATGAAGATTGAGAGTGATAAAGGCGAGAAAAAGACAAACTATTGATTTCACGAATGATCCCTTGGCTTAATTTTGACCAGTATCGAGTACTTGATCTTTTAAGTAAATTATATAGATCAGATTTTTCCTATCTGATTTTTTGACTAAATAATGCGACAATAACTAGGACATAGGAGTCATTATGAAATATTTGTTTGCCCTATTCTTAGCACTACCACTTACCATCTCAGCTCAAACAACTTGTTCTAAAGCTCTAGATGATGTTCGACTAATGTGTGAAGGTGCTCAAAACGCATGTGACGACTTAAAAGATTGTCTAGTAAGAAGAGATACATGTGTTGAAGGCATTCCTTCAAATCAAACGAAATGTGAACAACTTGATCTTTGTATGCAAAGTAACAAGGGTGATTTTGGTGACCAATCAAGATGTGATTACACATGGGCCATTCCCTCTTCTGGAGAAGGTTTTTGTCGAGTCAAAAAACATTTTCTTTTCTCTGAAGAAGGTTGTCCAGGAAGAACACATGGACTTCTCAATGCTCTTGCCTATGGCCTAGATGGTACAGTTGATAATAAATATGACTGCTCTTCTGTTGTTGATAAACGAAACGATAAAGTGAAGTCTTGTGAAAGAGTTATTTCAGAAGCTAAATCAATTTGTGGCCAAGATATTCCTGAAAATCTTAAATATCTTAAAAATGTGGCTTGTGAAGAAGCTAAGAATTTTGCTCGCTACACAAATAGAGAGTTTGCTCTTGGTGCATCTAGTTCAGCCCGCGTAAATGATCGTTCTAGAAGAAATGCAGTTGGCGCACCTGGAAGCTCAAATACGGCTCCTCATACTGACGCAAGTTCAAATAGATAAACCTTTCCAATTGAGTCAAAATTATATAAAAATCTGGGATGAAAATTTTCATCCCTTTTTTATTGCTCATTTTAAGCTTTAAAACCCATGCCGTAGGTTTAGGCATTGGAACCTATGTTCCAACCATTGTTCGCTACCAAGACACCAATGACGGCTCGAGAGATAGTTTTCAGTTCAATCCATATTTTTCAGTAACAACATATTGGCGAATCTTTGGCGATCATTTTTTGGCACCTGAGCTTGGCGTGGCTTTTCATACTGGAACCGAAGAAGAATATTCCAAAAGAACCACCTCTGCTTTTTGGCATTTGGCTTGGCAGTTTCATAGCAAGTTTCTTTTTAGATACGGGCTTGGAACATTTTGGACCAGAATATCAGGAGACGGCGAAGAAGTTGAACTGCCAAATGGAAATACCACGGCTACTTTTTACGCTCCCACAGAAAGTTCAACTTCATTTAATTCAACGCTAGATTTGGGCGTTGAATATATTATGACCCAAAACTGGGGCTCAAGACTCGACTTCTTTATACTGCAACCTTTTAGCAGCAATCGACGTGGAGTTTCCTATCTCTTATCAATGGTGTTTGTTCCATGAAATACTTAATCTTATTATTTCTTTGTTTTGAAGCTAAGGCATTTACTTTATTAACTCGAAATCCTGCTAGATACCCTAGTGAGATTACAATACGAACGAGTGATGCCGATTGCACCAATGCTGGATTGACTGCAAAAGGTCTTAGAGAATTTGTTGAACGTGCCGTTGATGATTATTGGAATAGTGTTCCAACTTCAAGAGCTAAATTTAAACTAGGTCCAACAATTACGATTCCTGCTTCGTCCACAACAGATCAAATGATTGCCCTAGGTATTGAAGGGGAAATAATTGTTGGTTGTAGCGACAACGCCACAACTTTTACCAGTACCTCGACCTTGGCCAAAGGTGGGATGCTAACAAACACCGCTGTTGGTGTCGTTGCTATCAACGATATTGCGAACACTCGTTTTGCCACTGTTGATGAACTCTCCAGGGTTTCTACTTTTGCCCATGAGCTTGGTCATGCGATTGGAATAGGACATTCAAGAGTTGAATATTCTCTCATGTACTACGCGGTTGTTGCTGGTGTGGTTAATAAATACCTTACCGAAGATGATGCTGATGCCATCACTTATCTCTATCCGAGTGATAAAGAGTTAGCTGGTCTTGGTGGAGCTTGCGGCAGTGTTGATTTAGGTAATGATGACGATGATAAAAAAGGGCCAGGAAGCTTTGTCCTGACCCTATTACTAGGCTTTTTAATTACAGTTGTGGCTCAAAAGTCAAAAGATCTGATCCAACCTTAAGATCACTTGAAGAACGTGTAGCACTTCCTTCTTCGCGAACAGAAACTTTATAGTCACCTGGCTCAAGAACGATATGAAAGCTTCCATCTGGATTAACTTTATAATCGATGATCTCGCTTAAAGATCCAGCGTCACGTTTTTCAACTTTAACTCTCCACTGACTAGCATTTTCAACATCTAGATTTCCACGAAGACCTGATTGGCTCATTCTGTCTAGAAGCATTTGCCAAGATGGGCGAACACGCTCAACTGTTACGTCTCTCCACTGAGCATAAGAAGGCTGAAAACCTTGACGTGAACTATTCACTTCAAGAACGTATGGTAGAACTTGTTCAACACCGTACATCCAATCGATATCGCCGCCGTCTACAGAATAGAGAAGCTCCCATGCAGTTCCGGCTTCATAATCAACAAGAGTTCCAAGAGATGCACCAATATTTTCGACTACAGCGCGGTTTCCACCGGTACGAGCGCCTTTACAACCCATTGGGTAAATAACGATCTCACTATATGAATGGTAACTGATATCAAAGACTGGCTTAATTTTAGAAACTAGACCCATAAGAGCTTGAGCTTCTGGTTCAGAACCTGCGCTTGGGCCTCTATAAGTATCTGACCAAGTTGAACCACTTGAACCATTACATGATCCCCACTGGTATGGGTAGTTACGATTAATGTCTACGCCGTGACCGTAGTTTGTATTCTTACGCCACATACGAGTACCAGACCAAACTTTCGCGTTACCATCTACGTTTAGCATTGGTACAAGATAGATTTCAGTATTGTTAACCCAGTTAACAGCTTTTTCATTGCCAGAAACGTAGTTCTTTACAAGCCACTGAGCTGCATCGATAACAACTTCAGGAGTCATGACTTCGCGAGCGTGGTGCATACCATTGAATAAAACAGCTGACTCACTCGCTTCATCTTCATTTACGTTGTCTGAAATTTTAAGCGCCCAAATATCTCTTCCTTCAGAAGATTTTCCGATGCTTTCAAGACGTGCAATTTCTGGATTAGCTTCAGCAAGCTCTCTTAAAATCTGCTCAACTTCGCTTGGGTTTTTATATTCTTCATCAAGACCTTTATCATAAAGCTTTTGTGCTTTATCAAATGAAACCTTAAATCCTTCTTGCGCCAAACGCTCAAGATCCCAATCATTAACAACCACATCAACTTGATTGGCTTTACGATTAACACCAGCGATATCCATGCCCATAGCATTAAGATGGGCAAGATCAACGTGTGACTCTGTTAATGTGATCGTCGCGATAGCATCGCGCTCACCACCTAAAACTTCAGCGTGAAAAGCATCTGAGAGACCTTCGTGGGCCATTATTGATTGTGACATAAGAACCGCAACTGCGATCGTCACAAGACGATTGATATATTTCATAGTTCCTCCAATGAACCTAAATAAAAAGAGCTCCTTATATACTGGAGCTCTAATCACGGATGGTCATTGCATAAAAACTATCTGTTTCTTACTTAATAACTGTTTAATTCAGGTATTCAACACTCTTGATACTGAGGTTAACTTCAAAAGACTCAAGTCCTCGATCATCGCTAATCTTAAAGCTCGTTCCATTATCCAGTCTCATCAATTCAATTGAATCAGATCTTAAAACATCACGGCCTAGTCTGCTAATAACCGAGTTAAGTGCTCCACCTGGTGCATTTGAAACCACTTTGCCAGTTCTGATCATATTATCAAGTGTTCCAAAAAGATCGTCTGAACCAAAGATGGTCAAAGCGATACTTCTATCGACAATTGATTGAAGAGTTTGTGAGCTCATCATTAAAGTATTTTTAGTAGCAAGACATGTATAAACATCTGCTTCAGTAAAGAGACTTAGAAGATCTTTTTTACCAGCGGCAATCTGACAGTCTTCAAGCGTTGAAGGTCTAAGGACGCTAGCTTCACTATTATGTTGAGTGATAACTCTAATCTTTGCCAGTTTTTTTACTTTCCCATCCGCACGGTGAAATTTAACCTCGGCATTAAAAGTTGTTTGCACTGTACTTGCAAAGCTTTGAGCACTAAATAATAGCGCTGCCACAAAAAAGAACATTTTCATAAAGACTCCTATAACTGAATGCGTTTTATATGTTGAAATTGTGTATCTCCAAAATTAGTGAAAAGTTTAACTTTATCTTGCTCGCAGTTTTTAGCGTTCTTTTCAAAACCAAAAAAACCACCAACACAGAACTCTTTATACAAACTTCCGCCCAGATCTTGATCCTCGCTGTAAACAAAAACTTTAAAGCTTTCATTCGATTGCTGGACAACTTTAGGAAGCTTTACAAACTTGCAAGAGTTCTTCGAAACTCTTACCCAACCCTTACTGATCGACGTCGTATCAGACTGAAAGCCAAAAGCGAGCTTCAATCTTTTAGGTTTTGAATTACAAACAAGAATTTCTGTTTTGTGATTAATCGTTTCGTTTTGGGCAACGATGACTTGATTTTTAAAGGTTTGAACTGGAACTGACAGATTACTATCGGCCATACTCCAAACATCATGCTCATCTTTTTGACCTCTTTGAGCACTATTAAGTGCATGAATAACAGCTCGGCCATTGTTCATTTTCCAGATAGCTGATCCAGATGAACCTCTGGTCATATCACAATCGTGCATCATCACATTATGCTGTGAGATGATTCCTTTTAGAGAACAGTTCGTGTGGACACCCGCCGTTCTGCCGCCTTTAAAGTCGCCTGAAAATCCAGCGAGGGTCAGACCTGGTCCAACCTGAGCAGCCTCTGCTAAATTAAAATATCCAAAAATATCGCCTAGGGGCTTATCAATTCTTGCTATCGCCCAGTCATGAGCAGGATCATTTTCATAATCACGAGTGCCAAGATAAATATCTGAAACAGAAACTGTTGGAGAAAAATTTGAAAGACCATGCATACTGGCCTTAATGGAGCTTTTCTTTTGTCCCGACTCATCACTTAAGCAATGTGAATTGGTAAGAATGAGATCTCTACCAACCAGCGAAGCTGTGCAATGCCCGCCCTCTGTATTTTCAAGTCTCATGATGGCAGAAAATGGATAATCATGAGTAAGCATTGGGACTCGATCATCTTCACCGAAAACAGACTTAGGTGCCATTTGTGAAAACGCCGCAGGTGCTACGAATAAGAAGATCAAAAGGTATTTCATAACGCCATATTGACACAATGCATCATTGTTTTTAAGACACCCTTACCTATTTACACACTAAATCTGAGCAGATTCTTCCTAATATCGCTCAGTTATGCCTTGCACTATAATGAACCTATGGCGGCACCTAAGCTAAAACACCCTTTTGAACTGTATAGTGAATTTTTTGATAATTTCACCTCCGTGCATACACGTTCTAGTTACGATAGTGATCTTCATAAATTTATTGAATGGCTTATAACTGCTGCCCCAAAAGTTAAGGGGTTTGATGACCTAGAAAGGTCCCACGTTATCGCTTACAGGAACTATTTAAGTGATGAGCCCGTCTCCCTTGCTCCAAAAACGGTCGCCAGAAAGCTGGCCTGTATTTCGAGCTACTGCGACTTTTTAGTTGAAAAAGGTGTTTGCCAATTTAACCCAGCTTCTTCGGTTAAGCGCCCTCGACTCGAGGTCGTGACTCCAACACAGGCCCTCGATGCAGGCCAGGTTAGAGAGCTATTTACAGCGATTGATCTTAAATCAAACTCGGGCCCTATGCATTTGGCCTTACTTATAACTTTCTTCACCACTGGGCTTAGAAAAAGCGAAGTCTTAGCTCTTAAATACAAAGACTACCGAGAGATTAATGATTCGAAGGTTTTTGAATATAAAGGGAAAGGCGGAAAGATCGGTCAAAAACTGGTTCACCCTCTATGTATTGAGGCACTAGAAAACTATATGAGCTGGATGAGATCCCAAAATAGAGGGCTTGAACCAAATGATCATATTTTTCAACCCACTAGAAATCCAAAAGATCCCACCAAGCTCAATAAGCCTCTAAATCCTAGAACTGTTAATGAGATCGTTGATCATTATGCTAAAAAAATTGGCTTAAACTTCAAAATTTCACCTCACTCAGCTAGAGCAACTTTTATTGGAGAGTTACTCGAGCACGGTGTCGATATCTATACCGTGGCCAGAGAAGTGGCCCACTCATCAGTCAAAACAACCCAAGAATATGATAAGCGTCGGAAAAAATTACAGGACTCCCCTGTCTTCAAATTGAAATTTTAACACTACGCAAGGTTCGAAAAATACGCACTAAATTCACACTCTGGCATCCTTTCGGCCCCGATCGGTGTCAGCTTGTCCCCAATAAAAGCATTTTTCTAGGAGATACTTTGGCATAGCGATTGCTTTGTCTTGTGTATTCGCACTATCGGCCAATGACTGGTTAGATTCAACTGCAACTGGGGGAAGGAAGTTATGCAAACTTTCAAAGGTTTCGTATTAAGTACATTTTTATTGTTATTGGGCATTGTCTCACTAGGTGAAGCATCAGCTCAAGGTTTTGGTCAGGGACGTGGTCCTAATGGCTATGGCCAACAAAGAGGAGACAAATTCGAAGTCGAAGAAGTTCTCTCTCGTTATGTAAACGGTACGACGACATTGGCCCTTAGAAATATTCTTGATCTTGATCAATCTGCACTTGGACAAAAATTAATTAAGCTTGAATTATTCGCAACATCTTCAAGCTCATTTGCAACGGCACAAGTTGAAATCAATGGTCGCTCTATCGGCTTCGCTCAAAACGTCGGCTGGCGCTATGACCAATCAGTCGTTTTTGATATCCCGCAAGGTGATCGTGTGATCGGCCGTGATATCCAAACTCTTAAAATGAAGCTTCAAGGTAGTATGTATATCGATCGCATCGTTGCAACTCTTAAAGACGATGGACAAGGCCAAGGCGGCGGACAAGGTGGCGGTCGCTCTGAATGGGTAACTTCATTTGAGCGTCAAAGGTTCTTTAACAAGATTCCTTTAAAGCAAGAGCTTAAACTAGGTCGTCAGCATATTGGCAAAGAAGTTAAAACAGTCATCATCAAGGCTAACCCAGTCGGCCAACGTGTAACTGCAATGTCTCTAGTTGTTGATGGAAAAATCGTAGCAGGCCCTGAGTACCTTGATCGTAACAATGGTGAAGTTCAATTTAAGTTTAACCAAAGAAATGCAATTGAGATTGATCAAGGTGACGCTATCAAGGTTGTTTTCGACGGAGAGATTCTTGTTCACGAAATGGCGGTTGAATTACTTGAAAAACAACAAAGAAATCGTGACATCAGAGTTAGCGTTAATCAAAGAGTTTCAGGAGAGAGAGTTTTTCTTGATCAGCTTTTAAGACTTGATTACCAAACAATGTCGAAGAAGTTTGAAAAGATCGTGATCAAAGGAAAACTAGCTGGTCGTAACTCAAGTCTTAGAGCCTGTGCCCGTGGTTTCACTAACGGTGCAGCTTGTGACAGTGTTTCGGTTCAATCAGGTGACTTTGAGCTTGTTCTTAATAAATTTGAGATGCAAGCGGCTGATATCTTCTTAATGGCTCGCGGTGAGGCCCTAATCACTGAAGTTATCCTAGTAGAAGATCAAAGAGGTCAAAATCAATATCCCTGGTAATCGACAGATTTCTGACATTTAAAACCTAATCGAGAGGCCCTATGGCCTCTCTTTTTTTTTGCCCCTATATTTCGCACAACGCTAAACACATCAAGTCATACTATTGTAAGGAAAAAATAGATCGAAATTCAAATGAAAGGAATCCGCCAAAACGCCCATGAATACTCACTGTCAAGACTTAAAAAACATACAAAAACTAAACATTTTAGCAATGATGGATCGAGTATCGATTTTTTATTCTGTTCTAAAACTAAGTCATTTGTTACGCTTAAATTGGAAGTACATAATAACCAAAATCTTACACGCACAACTAAAAGACTTGGTGACTAAAACTTTCGCGGCCCACACACAAACACACAAGCTTTGGCCGCTAACAGACATTTGATTTTAGGAGCTTCAATGGATCCAATTCTCACCCCAAGTGATAATCGCTTTGTATTATTTCCCCTTAAGTATCACTCTGTATGGGAACTTTATAAAAAACATATGGCCGTCTTCTGGACTGCAGAAGAAATCGATCTTGGAGCCGATCTTTCAGATTGGGAAAAGTTAAACGACGACGAAAGGCATTTCATTAGTCACGTTTTGGCTTTCTTTGCTGCCAGTGATGGAATCGTTAATGAGAATTTAGCTCTACGTTTTTATAATGACGTTCAAATTCCAGAAGCAAGAACGTTTTATGGCTTTCAGATCGCTATGGAAAATATCCACAGCGAAACGTATAGCCTCTTAATTGATACCTATATCAAAGATCCTAAAGAAAAAGATAAGCACTTCAATGCGATGACAACACTTCCATGTGTTGAGAAAAAAGCGAAGTGGGCACTTAAGTGGATTAAGTCTGACAAGAGTTTCGCTCATAGAGTTGTGGCTTTTGCCGCGATTGAAGGGATTTTCTTCTCAGGATCATTCTGTGCCATCTATTGGCTTAAAAAACGTGGCTTAATGCCAGGTCTTTGTACTTCTAATGAATTCATTAGCCGCGACGAAGGACTACACTGCGAGTTCGCATGTCATATGCACTCACTTCTTTCTAAAGAAAATCAAATTTCTAAAGAAACAATTAAAGAAATCATCACTGAAGCCGTTGAAATTGAAAAAGAGTTCATCACTGAAGCTCTGCCAGTTTCACTAATTGGCATCAATTCAATTCTTATGGGCAAATACATTGAGTTCGTTGCTGATCACTGGATGCAACAACTTGGCTGTGACAAGGTTTATGGCACAGCAAACCCATTTGAGTGGATGGAATTGATTTCACTTGAAGGTAAAACAAACTTCTTTGAAAAAAGAGTTTCTGAATATCAACGTTCAGGAGTTCTTGGGAACAGAGAAAGCCAAAACTTTACTTTAGACGCAGATTTTTAAAAACAAACACACACATATAGTTAGACCTAAGGGAGCACACGCCTTTAGGTCAATCCTAGGAAGGAGAGAGACAGATGTACGTTTTAACTAGAAGTGGGGAAAAAGAACCCATCAAATTCGACAAGATCACCGAGAGAATTGAAACTCTTGCCCATGATCTTGATAGCCAATATATCGACTCGTCGATTATTGCTAAAAAAGTTATTGAAGGAATCTACGACGGAATCACAACGCGTGAGCTTGATCAGCTCGCCGCTGAGACAGCTGCGTATCTTTCAACAAAACATCCTGACTACTCTGCCCTAGCCGGTAGAATTGCTGTTTCTAACCTGCACAAGGAAACACGCGGATGTTTTTCAGAAAACATTAAATCTATGTATAATTTTGTAAACTCGATGACTGGTGAGCATTCACCACTTGTTTCAAAAGAGCTTTATGAAACTGTAATGGCCAATGCTGAAAAACTTGATCAGGCCATGATTGACAAGCGTGACTTCGGTTATGACTATTTCGGTTTCAAAACTCTTGAGCGTTCTTACCTTCTAAAAATGAATGGCAAGATCGTTGAGCGTCCAGGTCAAATGCTTATGCGCGTCTCTGTTGGTATCCACATGGATAACATCGATGCTGCCATTGAGACATATGACCTGATGTCAGAGAAGTACTTCACTCACGCTTCTCCTACTCTATTTAACTCTGGGACTTCAAAGCCTCAGCTTTCTTCATGTTTTCTTCTTCAGATGAAGGATGACAGTATTGAAGGAATTTACGATACCCTTCGCCAAACAGCTCTTATCTCTCAAAGTGCTGGAGGTATTGGTCTATCAATTCACAATATCCGCGCCAAAGGTTCTTTCATCAAAGGAACAAACGGAACATCAAACGGTATCGTTCCAATGCTTAAAGTCTTCAACGATACAGCTAGATACGTTGATCAAGGCGGCGGAAAGAGAAAAGGCGCCTTTGCTATTTATCTTGAGCCATGGCACGCCGATATTTTTGATTTCCTAGAAATGAAAAAAAATACTGGTACAGAAGAAAGCCGTGCTCGCGATCTTTTCTACGCTCTATGGATATGTGATCTATTTATGAAGCGTGTAGAAAGTGATGGTATGTGGTCACTATTTTGCCCACATGAAGCTCCGGGCTTAGCTGATTGCTACGGCGCTGAGTTTGAAAAACTTTACACAAAATACGAAACTGAAGGTCGCGCCAAGAAAACAATCCGCGCTCAAGACCTATGGTTTGCTATTCTTGAAAGCCAAATCGAAAGTGGTTCTCCTTATATGCTGTACAAAGATGCAGTTAATGAGAAGAGTAACCAAAAGAATCTTGGAACAATCAAGAGCTCAAACCTTTGTACTGAAATCATGGAGTACACTGCACCTGACGAAGTTGCAGTTTGTAACCTAGCTTCAGTTGCTCTTAACCGTTTTGCTGAAGTAGAAACTGGTACATACAACCATCAAAAGCTTTATGACGTTGTTTACCGTATGACGATGAACCTAAATAAGATCATCGACATCAATTACTACCCAGTACCAGAAGCTAAAAATTCAAATATGCGCCACCGTCCAATTGGACTTGGTGTTCAAGGCTTGGCGGATACATTCTTTGCTCTTCGCTTACCATTTGAATCGGCTGAGGCCCTTGAGCTTAACAATCAAATTTTTGAAACGATTTATTTTGCAGCACTTAGTGCTTCAAATGATCTTGCAAAAATTAATGGTCCTTACCAAACATATGAAGGCTCACCTGTTTCACAGGGTCAGCTACAATTTGATATGTGGGGAGTTAAGCCAACAGGTAAGAATTGGAATTGGGATGAGCTTCGTGCAAAAATTAAAGAGCATGGAGTAAGAAACTCTCTTCTAGTTGCTCCAATGCCAACAGCTTCTACTTCTCAAATTCTTGGTAACAACGAGTGTTTTGAGCCAATTACATCAAATATTTATGTAAGACGCGTTCTTTCAGGTGAATTTGCCATTGTTAACAAATTCCTAGTTAGAGACCTCGTTGATCAAGGCCTTTGGGATGACAAGATGAGAAATGAAATCATTGCCAACAATGGTTCAGTTCAAGGCATCGAGCGAATTCCAGAGGAAACTCGTGAACTTTACAAAACTGTATGGGAAATCAAGCAACGTGCTGTTATCGATATGGCCGCTGGAAGGTCTCCTTATATTGACCAAGGCATGTCACTTAACGTTCATATGGAAGAGCCTAATTTCGGCAAGCTTTCTTCAATGCACTTCTATGCATGGAAAGCAGGTCTTAAGACAGGTATGTACTACCTAAGAACACGTGCGGCCGTTAACGCTGTTAAGTTCACAGTAACTCAAGAGACTAAGACGCCAGAGATTTCGCAAGCAGAAAGAGAAGCGATGGTTTGTTCTATCGATAATCCCGAAGATTGCGTCATGTGTGGATCATAAAAAACTAGTTAGACGTACTTAATATGAAAGGCCTCGAATGGGGCCTTTTTTTATTCCTTGAAATACAGCTCACCACGAATGCTATCAAAAGTTAAGAATGAACCGTCTTTAAAAACACAAACGCTAACTTCATTTTGATTACCATCATGCATCTGAAGCACACCACCGCTCATTTTTTGTAGACATGCTATTGCGGCTGGATCTTCACCGTGCTCGACTTCTCCAGCTAATATATCGACTGAGTTTGCGAGACAATCCTTAGAGCAATCACTATTAACAATACGATGATTTTCAAGAGTTTTTATCTCGAATTTTTTTCCGCCAAACTCAAACAAAGCATCAAGAGAATAAGCCGTCGATGAATAAAAAAAGAGAAGCAGAAGCAACTTCATTATCTTCTCCTTGGGACAGTTAATCTCGTATGCCCCCAAAGACCTTTTCCAAGATAGTCCTCACTAATATAATAATTACCGCCACTACATGTAATAGAACTCGCTCCAGGGCATCCAGTTTGATTATTAATCGCTGCCTGCTCCCGGCAAATATTTTGCCCACGTATTAAGGTAGAGCAACTTCCTGCCCCCCATGAGTTTCTAACTTTAAAAAACCTTTTACCATTTCGAAATTCAATACCAGTTACTGTTACTGCATGACCGCCACCATTAATACAATCACCATCTGGTTTTCTATAACTTGAAAGTTTTGGGTACTTGGCATAAAAAATCCCAGCACAAACAAAAATACCGGTTGGATAGCCAGCGCGTACCTGCCTATCGATAAAATCCAATTTCTCTTTTAAGGCATTGCCCGTTAGCCTAGGATTTTTATAAATCTGATTATGACAAGTGAAGCGATTTGAAGCTGTAAAAAAGTTTTTACCAACACTAGGAATATTTTTCATTGCAGAATATTTAACACATTCTGAATTTAATTTTGAATAAGTATTATCTAAAACACGATTCATTGCTCTTCTACCAGACATTGAATAAAGAACCGAACCGCCAGTTGATCGAAGTAGAATTGCAGCAGGACCTAACGTAAGCATATTCAATATTGTTGTACCAACATTAGGGCCTCGCACAGCAGAAAGCTTTGATATAACCTCTCTTGCCTCATCGACGAGCTTTAAAATGGTATCGTCATTCAAATCAACTAAGCCATTCAAAGTACAGGTAGCGCCAATAATATTGTTTGCATGCTCACGCGCTTGCCTTTGTTCTGTCAAAGTAAGTGTATCCTTTTTAATTAAGTTATGAAGGTTTTGCATCGATCGATCTAGCAGGTTAATATTATCTTTAACTGATTGAACGCTCATTCCACTATGACTTACAAATTGATTAAAACCTCTGACAGAACACGTAGGCTCACGAACATCTTTAGCGGCATTAAAAAAATCACACGTTAGGCCTGAACTAATATTGCTTCGACCAACATTGGCAGAGACGATACCACCAAGAATTAAAGGGTGCGGTTGATCAACGCTTTCTTGTCTATTTTCTCTAAGAAAGATGCCAGTCAAAACATCTGTACCGGAATGAGTATAACAGTTACCTGTCATCTGACTTAAAACAGGCTGACCTGACAAAAGAGTTCGCGAGTTATCTTGAGCCTTAACAGCTGTAATTACTAAAAAACATAGAAGTGCGCAGAAATAATTCATCAAATAGAGATCTCCAGTCACCAGTATCGGACTAAAAGGATCAAATCTTAAACAATATATATAATTTTAATAACTTAGAGTCTGAAATTAAGTATATAGCTTTAAAAAGTAGGCTTATTACAAGGTAAGATACAGCCATGAAGGCTTGGCTAATTCTTGTATTTTCAATTTTGCTACTGCCCACTATAGGGAGCGCGCAAATTACTTCTACCTTTGGTGTGGATTCTAGAAGTGAACTCCCAAGCGGTTATATTAAGGCCCTCATATGGAATATACATGCAGGTGAAGATGTTAATTTTCGATCAGACTATCATCAGTTAGCTAAAGACTCTCACCTTTTACTTATGCAGGAAGTTGATCTTAATTCTTCACTGCAATCAACACTAGAAGACACTGAACTTTATTTTACACATGCCAAAAGTTATATCTCTCCTTTATCTGGCAATAAAAAAGGGGTCGCGACCGCTAGTGTATCTAAACCATCAACAACGAGAGCTCTTCGCTCAAGTGTCGTTGAGTTTGGCGCAACAACTCCAAAAGCGGTTCTCGTTCAGCTTTATAAACTTAGCGATAGAAAGGATTCATTATTAGTGGTGAATGTTCATGCCATTAATTTCGTAACTAACGAGATGTTCTATCAGCATATTGATCAAATTATTAAGGCCATTAAATTTCACAAAGGACCAGCACTTGTCGCAGGAGACTTTAATACTTGGAATAAAAGTAGACTTAGATACTTAGACAATCAAATGAACAAGCAAAATATTGAGCGAGTAAAGTTTAATGGTGGCCGCTCATCATTTCCTAATATTGGCAGATGGTTTGGAGTTGAGATCGGCGGAGAATTCGATCAAGTTTATACAAGAGGAATTAAAGTTCGTTTTAAAGAAATTCACTCATCAATAACTTCATCTGATCACAAACCGATAGAAATTCATTTTAGTATTTTATAAAAAGTGAATTCGGCCAGGAGAGGATATTGAATAATCAAGGTGGGATGTTGGGAAGGATCTAATGACAGTGAAGAGTTATAGACCTTCTCCTGGCCAACCACTTAATTATTATTTCAAGTAAAGAATGATCCTAAGTCATCCTTTCGTCAGGTCAGGTCAAGAGGGTGTTAAAGTTTTTCAAAGACTTGTATTCGATACATTTGAACCTTTTCCTTGGAAATTTCACTTGAATAACGCGTTGTCACATCAGTATACCCATTCCAATTAGATTCTGGAACTCGCAAGTAGCTTCGAAGTACTACTAATGCACCCTTTCGTAGTGAAGGGAGTAATTCTTGAGCATAGTTTTTTTCAATATCACCCGAAAAATAAGACGGTACATCTGACAGTGAAACAAACTCCAGGTCTTCTTTAAAGTCTTTTGCTGCGCTTAACAAATCTTTTTTTAATGTTAAAACTTTAGATCCTGATTCAAGACTTGATTTTACTGCATGAAAATTAATTGTCTGTGCTTCAATGGTATTTCCATCTTGATGAGCAATATGACCAAAAAAACACAAATTCGCAAAGAAACTTTCACGAACTAAACCATTTCTAAAAAGTTGATCAAAAGAAGATTGGTAATACTCAAAATGAGTTTCAGGCACATTTTTTTTAATAAAATCACCTTTATACAATAATGCATTAAACACAGGTTTGTTTCCAAGAAGAAATAAAACTGCATCCCAGCGTTTTTGAGGAAAATCATTTTCATAATAATGAATTTGTTCTTCTAAAGAATGAAAACTTAAAATTCGATCATAGTCTTTACCCATTATAAAACGAAGAGCTTTAGATAGAGTTTGGAAGGTTTTTTCCCATTTGCCTAAATAAAGAATCGATTTCCACTTATTTGCTTCAAAGATAGGAGCAAAATATGTTCTATCTTCAGCTGATAATTCAATTTTAGAAAAAAGTTTTTTCCTTTCAAGTGAATAGTCATAGGCAGCATATGGAGGGAAACCCCAAAAAATTAAGAATTGTTCAAAATTTAAATGCAAATAGCAAGTCATGCGAAGTCGTGTCAAAGCTAGTTGTGATTCAACTAAATCAACACAAACAAGTTTATCAGGTTGACATGATAAAAGTGGTAAAGCCCTTGAACCACAACCTGCAATTGATAAAATATTTTTAGGGTTGAGCTGATTGACAATACCAACTTCAAAACTAGTATCTTCATTTCCAAGAGAATAGTTAAGACTATTAAAATATTTTGGCGAACTCATGATATCCCTACTCTTTCCAGTTTTTTAAAACTTCGACAGCGTGCGCTCGACAAAGTTCAAATTCTTGATCGGTAATAATACCACTATGCCCAGTAATATGCGAAAGTCGAACACCGTGTTCTCTGGCCATACGATCAATATCCAGAACTTTTTGATAACTTATATTTCTTGATAAGGTGAAGCTTTCAAATCGATTATCCATTGCAAGTAGAGCTGTTTCAGCAAGGCAGGCATAAACAATCCTCCCCTGTAATCCAAGATCAACTTTCATTTTATAATCTCCAGGAAGCTCGACTTCACCGGACTCAATAACCATAACGTCTGGTCTTTTTAAGGCATCTTCTTCGCTGATATCAAGAGGCCTAGAGACGTCACAGATAACTGCCCCAGGTCTTACATTTTCGATCTCAAGAATCTTTTGGCCTCGTGCTGAAGTCGTCGTGATAATCAAATGAGATCTTCCAGAGTGTATTTCAGGAGAAGTAGCAATGGTCACTTTGCAATTGGGAGCAATAATTAAAATCTCTTCTTTCAACTCAAGCAGCTTGTGTGCTCTTGGAGCAACTAAAATGATCTCTTTCCATGATTGGCAAAGAACCTTGGCCGAAACAGCGCCAATACTTCCTGTTGCACCAATAACCATGGCAACACCTTGGTACAACTCTCCTACTTTTTCAACCATCTTCATTTTATCAACGGCAAGCTTAGCCGCCCACAAAGTCGCACAGGCCGATAATGAGTTGCCCGTCGTAACTGGTATAGGGCTTCTGCGATTAACAGTCACTCCGGCATCGCCAACGATTTTTGTATAAGCTCCAAGGCCAATAATTTTAGCGCCAGCTTCTTTGGCCGAACGACATAATCTTACTAATCGCCTATAAACATCTTCTGGATCTTTTTTCATTAGCATGGCCGGAGTTTCAGTTAAGGTATAGATCAAACCTTTAACTTCTTTTCCTGTTTTTTCACTTTTAACTCCATCAATGGTTCCCCAAAACATTCCTGGAACCAATGTTGCAACTTGTTCAACCATTGGAGCTAATTTTGTTTTAAATGATCTAAAAGGCTTAGCGGCAGGATGCATGAACAGTTGCCCCGCATGCAAAGGATGAATAATAAAAGCATATTTCTCAATTTCTTCTTGCTTGTCTGCAGAGTTCTTAACGATATTTTGAAGAGTTGGCTCAAGTTTAAGTCTATCAATCCATACAAGAATTTTATTTTCGTCTAAAGGTTCAGCTTCAGGCTCCATTGCCTGAAATAAAGCCTCTAGAACGGCAAAATTAAAATGCTTTCCTTCAAAAACTTTTGGAGTACACGAGATCACTTGCTTCACATTGGCTTTTTCAAGCATGGCCTCAAGCTTTGGACTCAGATAATCAACAATAAGGGTCTTGTGTTTTAAGTGCTCATGATCAAACTGCATCAGAAGACTTTCGTTACAAACAAAGACTTCTTGCGATAAGAAATCATCGAGAGTTTTTGGTAATTTTTTAAGTTTGAAATCTGGAAGTTTGGCATTTTTTAAATTAAGTCTTTTTAAAATGGGCCATAGCATTTGCATAAAAAGATCAAGTTTATCTTTTCCATTAAGAGCAAACGGCATTTTTCCTAAAAGGTAGGGATCGGCGAGCAAGGGCTTTAGCCCAAGATCATTCAAAGCAGCCATAAATGAAGAGTCTAAAACGCCTGAATAAACTGAGTATCTTTTATCTTGAAACCAACTTGGATTATCTAAAAAAAACTTCCTTAGCGCCCAAGGCAAATAAATACGCTTAAGCATGACACCATCGACGACCGGAGTAACTCTGGCGGTATTTCTAAGCATCCTAACTTGTGGATGAGTGAGTTCACCATCTTTAAGATTATAAGTGGAGGGAAGACCAGTAATAGCGATGACATCACAACGCCCATCAAAGCGCTTAATCATCTCTTTTGTGGCCTCAACGTCAAAGTTCATCGAAAAGTGCGAAAGACGAAATTCTTCGCACTCAAACTCGACTTCATAATCGTCGTCAGACCCTTCAAGGGCGAATCCCAAACATACAATATGCTTCATAACTACCTAAGAATAAGACTAAATCTTAGTAGCTTCTCGGAAGAAAGGAGATTTTATTTCACTCCATGTGACTTTGTTTAGAATATTTAACAGGCCTTGATCTTTCGACTTAGAATATTTCGGAGAAATGATCATATAATCGAGTAATTCTCTCGGCAATGATTCATCCAAGGGAAGCTTTTTGATTATTCTTAAAAACCTACTTCCTGCTTTTATAGCTTTAATTTTAGACTTTAAACCGATCGATTTAAACATCTCGTCAGCAAAAACGAGAATGGTTGGAGCACTTGGCATTACCAAATGATGGCAACCTAATAGCTTCTCTTCAATTGAATAGATTATACTTTCAACTACGGAGTCAACCGTTACTAGAGGGAATACTGATTCAGGATTTATAGGCAAAACAATAAAAGGGACTTTCTTAGAAAGTGGAAATCTTCTCATTAAGCTTTGAGCATATTTGATAGCAAGATACGGGCCGTCTGCTTTAAATTGGCGCATATTTTCAGAATTTCCAATAATTATTCCGGGACGTAAAATACAAAGCATTTCTTTAGGTATAGATCTTCTTACAAAGCCTTCTGCTTGTGATTTAGTCTTTGCGTAGGCATTGGGGTAGCTTTGATTAAAATCAATCGTATCAGACTCTACGACTCCGCTAAAATCACCTGAAACAGCAACAGTACTTATATGTACAAAGTGTTGAAGCTTATCTAACTTTCGAGATAGACTTGATAAATTCATCGTCGCCACAACATTCGCCATATAGCATTTGGAAACTGATGAAGTTAAGTCATAAAGTGCCGCCAAGTGAATAATAGTCGTCACTTCTTTCAGTTTTTTTAAATCATCAATAGTGGCCAAGACATCGACATTTTCAAGGTCTGCTTTGATAACTTGTAATCCTTCTCTTTTTGGTATGGCATCAGGATTTCGAGCTAAACAAATAACGCTTTTGCCACTGGAAAGCAGCCTTTCAAGAAGAAGGCTACCAACGAAACCAGTGGCCCCAGTCAAAAGAATCATGACAAAGCTACTTGCTCAGGCGCTAATGGGGTTAAATTTTTTTGTCCAAGCTTTAGAGAAAATACATTTAATCCAGCGTGAAGAGACGAAATATTAAATTGATCGTTTTTTTCAAAGACTTCTCCATCACCAAAAAAATCAATTGGTGTAGCAAACTTTAAAGAAACTTTAGAGGTTTCAACGCTTAAAAAATGAGGGTCATTAATGGGGTGAATTCCTCTTAGAATTTTAAGAAAACAATTAATCAAAAGTGCTCTAGTTGGATGGGTTAAAATAATCATATTAAAAGTGCCATCGTCATTCTTTGTTAGAGGAGCAATGCTGTAGGTATCAGCTACTTTCGCTTGATTATTAATCCACACCGCAGAAGCTGTAAATCGCCCCGATAATTCTTGTGAATCAACTTCAAAATCATATGTATCAAAGTCGCCTGTTAACAATTCTTGAGCGACAAAGAAGGAATATATACTTTTACCTGTAAAACTCATAACTTTTTTAAAGGCAGGAGTTTTAACCCTAAGCTCGTTAATTCTTCTAGCAACATCGCCGCCAAAGCCTATTCCGCCGTTGGTGGCCATATAGCGACCATTGATATTAATCAGATCAATACTTTTAGTCTGTTTTTCACGTATACAACGAATAACTTCATCAACACTACCCTTGTGGCCAAGCTCACTAGCTAGATCATTGGCAGTTCCACCAGGAACGACAAGAAGAGCGATATCTTTACCCGCTAATTCTTGAATAAGAGTGTTTACTGTTCCATCTCCACCAACAGAAACGATTGTATCAACATTATTGGCGATATCTTGTCTTAGTAAAATATTAAGCTCGGATAATGACTTAGGGGTTCTATAAAGAACCTCACTTCGAAATAGTGATCGATGGATACGCTCACGCCAAAACTCATAAGAGCAATGGGAAGCTTGTTGATTCATATAGACGCTGATTTTACTCATTCCACATTATGCCGCAAAGCATCAATTTTGTCAGATATATTGTAAAAAATTCATCTTTAGATCCTGTCATAAAAGCCGATAAATCATTGATATTAAATAGGAATTGAATTGAATATAGCCATTGTCACCAGTGAAGTTACGTATATACCCCAGAACTATAACGCTCTGATTGGAGAGTTATTGGGCTTAGGTAACGTCAGACTATTTATCAATCTCAGCAACCGTTCTCCAAGTCTTATCATTAAGGGTCTTGGGCTTATTGCTTTTGGTGCAAAAAAAATTGGCTTACAACTCATAAAAAATACAGTTTATCCAAAGACAATATTAAGAAAAAATCTATGTCATAAAAATAAGATCAAATATTTTAGTTTTGATTCCATTAATGAAGCCGAAGTTATCCAAATAATAAAAGAAAATAAAATAGATCTTATTTTAAATATAAGAACGAGATGTATTTATACAACAGAGTCCTTAAGCGCGCCAAGGCTTGGCTGCATCAACCTTCATCATGGCATCCTTCCTGACTATAGAGGAACTATGTGTGATCTCTATGCGCTCTACGAGGGAAGAGGTGCTGGATTTAGTCTGCACAAAATGGAAGCAAAGATAGATGCGGGCACTATTTATTCAACGACTGAAGTTAGTTCAACTCAATTAGATTATTGGCAATATCTAGCAACATCACATGAACAAGAATTAGTAAAAATCAAAGAACTTCTAGCTCAAATTGAATCTTTAGGCCACTTACCTGAAGGGATTCAAAACATTAAAACATCGAAAACAAAGTATACAAAAAACCCAACAAAAGAAGTGATCAATAAAATGATTTCAAAAGGTATGATTTTATGAAAAAAAATATACTTGCCTTTCATGGCTCTCCTGGGCATCCGGATGATTTTCTTCACCTAAAACGAGAAATGAATGACGATGTGATTTTTACCTTAGCAAATAGAGACAACTTAAATGATGAAGACAACTTTGATGCTATCATGGGTTACTCTTTTGGGTGCGTTCTAGCGCTAGAAAGTGCATTAAAAAATAAAAGTTCCAAAGTCATTTTAATATCACCTTATATCTATCCTCAAAGTAAACTATCACTTATTAAAAAGATTGTATTAAAAACACCAGGAATTGGCGCGCTTATCCTTGGACTAGTAGGACAAAAAGAAATTGATAAAATGCTTACCCAATCTTCACATCCAGCTCAGGTGCCTGAAAGCTACAAACAAGACGCTCTAAATTACAATATACCTTACCGCTTAAGACAAAGTATTTTTGAAAAAGATATTGAAACAAGCTATATAGATCAACTTTTATTAAAACATAAAGAACTTGGCACAAAGATAACGATCATTCGAGGTCGCGAAGATACGACCAGTGATTACCAAGAACAAATATCTCCCTTAATAGAAAAGTCCTCAGCTTCAGAAGAAATACTTGAAATGGCCGGACATGCGCTTTTATGGACACATATAGATGAATTATCTGACAAAATAAAACAAATCATCTCAATTGCACCAACAAAAAAGAAGATTTCTGAAAAGAGTCATCACCTTGGATATTTTCCTGGAGAAAATATCAACAATAATGTCTCCGCTTTTTTGACCCAACATCTACATAAAAAACCTATGCAACAAATTCTCTCATGGGTGCATCCAGAAAAAATTGCGACTTGGAATGGTGTCGATTCACTCCAGCACGATAGTGTAAAAGTTGCAGAACTAGATCACTTAGTCTCAGTGCTCGCCACAGGTTTAAAAAATCTCGGATTACAAAAAGGTGATAGAGTCATTATCTTTATTCCAATGTCTCTTTATATGTATGCTGCTATGTTTGCAGTTCAAAGACTGGGAGCAATAGCAGTATTTCTAGATTCTTGGGCCAGAAGAGATCAAATGGGCAAATCAGCAGAAGTTGTTGCACCCAGAATGATTATAAGTGTAGAAAAAGCATTTCAATATTTAGCAGATGTTAAAGAAATTCAAGATATTAAACTTAAAGTTGTCGCTGGACCTCACACTGGACAGTATAATGCATCACTAGACCAACTTTTCAAAGAAACTGAAAGAACCGAACCCGCTCCTGTTGAAAAAGAACACACTGCCTTGATTACTTTTACGACTGGCTCAAGTGGAACTCCCAAAGGTGCAGATAGAGGCCATCGCTTCTTAGCTGCCCAACACTATGCTCTTAATCGTCATCTACCGTACAATGATAAAGATGTGGATTTACCTGTCTTTCCTATTTTTTCACTAAACAATCTTGCGGCAGGAGTTAAAACAGTCTTGCCTGCTATCGATGTAGGGATTCCAAACGAAAAAGATCCACTGATTTTGTATCATCAAATGTTAAGCGAAGGGGTAACTTGCACGACACTATCCCCTTCACTTTTTAACGCGTTGTCGAATTGGTGTATTCAAAATAAAAAAGAACTTAGTTTTTTACGCAGGATCATCACTGGCGGCGCGCCTGTATCAAATGATGATGTTAAAAAAATGCTTCAAGTGGCAAAACAAGCTGAAATTCTTGTTCTTTATGGATCAACAGAAGTTGAACCAATGGCGCATATTGAAGCCAGACAGATGCTTAATCAAAAAAAGAGCTCCGATCCTGAGATTGAACTTGAGGGTGTTAATGTTGGAAAAATGGATAGCGGCCTTAAGGTTAAATATCTTAAGATTAATAAAGATCCTATTTTTATTAAAAATGATTCCGAATGGAAAACCCATGAAGTTACAAAAGGTGAAGTTGGCGAAATCATTGTTGCAGGAGAGCACGTTTGCCAAGGTTACTGGAATAATGAAGAAGCCTTCTATCGGGCAAAAATACGAGATCATGAAAATACAGTATGGCACCGTACAGGAGATCTAGGACGAATTGACAGTGAATCAAATCTTTGGTTAGTCGGGCGCGTTCATAATGCTATCTCAAGAAAAGGAAAATACTATTTCCCTGTTCGAGCTGAAGTCATCATGAAAAAGCTTAGCTTTGTTAAAAAATGTGCTTACTTAGGCATTGAAGATAAGGAGCTTGGAGAAAAAACAATAGCTGCCTACATGACGAGTGATGATGCTTTAGGCTCACCTGCTGAATGGGAGGATGAAATTAAGCGAATCCTAGCCAAAAATGATGTTGTTGTAGACAGGGTTGTTCGCGTTGAAGATATCCCTATGGATCCAAGACATCATTCAAAAGTTGAATATACAATACTAAGAAGCTCAATTTTGGAGAAAGGTCTTTGAATAAAGCCAATTCAAATACAAGTGATTTAGCCTTTTTAAAAGTAATAGCTCGCTACATTAAGAGTTGGCTTATCTTTTTTAATGAAAGGTTTTCACCACTAACCCATATACCAATGATTGTCTTGTTTTGCTTTGGCACAGCAACGTTTATTGATCTTAGAGAAAATCTTCCCAAAATTTATGCCAGCGTCTTAGCGTTTCTATTCTTTTTTAGACTTCGACTATTCGATGAGATCAAGGATTACGAGTTAGATATCGTTATCAATCCAACCAGACCATTACCAAGAGGACTATTGTCCACAACAGACCTTAAGTTCGGCATTATAATTTGTACGGCGTCAGAGTATTTCTTTTTACATTCATTTCTTCCAGAATCGTTTCGCTTCTGGTTGCTTGCGACCATTTGGTCATTTTTCATGTATAAAGAATTCTTTATATCGTCATTGATTAAACCACATCTGACCACCTACGCGACGACTCATACTTTCGTCACTCTTCCACTCACCCTAAGTCTCATAAGTGGCATGAATGAAAATGCAACGATACAAGAAAATGACTTATATGTTGCCATTGGTGCTTGGTTTGTTTTTAATATCTTTGAGCTAGGAAGAAAAATATTTACGAAAGAGGAAGAAAGGTCAGAGATAGAAAGTTATTCGAAAATATGGGGTCAATCAGGTTCCGTTATTCTTGTATTAACACATTCTCTTTTAGCAACTCTTGCCTTTATTCATGCTTACCCATTTTTTACGACAACATTACCTCTTTATATTCCATCAATCATTCTTACTGTAAGTGGACTTTTTTTTCTTTTTTCAAAAAATAGTAAAAGAGGTTCTATTTATCGATTATCGAGCTCAATCTATATTATTTTGATCTATCTTCTTCTAACAGTTTCTCCATATATGGGAAGTCATTTATGATCGATCCATTTGTCTTCATCTTCCCCTCAAGTCTAGACAATTTTGTCAAAGCACATGCTGGCGGAAAAGCTTCCAATTTACACAAACTTAGTAATGCTGGCTTTAATATTCCTACATGGTGTGCAATACCGGCAAGTGTTTTTGAAGACTATATCTCAAAAAATAATTTACAAGACTTTCTTGACGAGCAAATCAATTCAACTCCATATGACGAGAATATCATTCATAATAGATTTATTGAAATAGGTTTACCCGCGTTATTAAAATCTCGTATTAAAGAGACGTGGGAAAAATACCTAAAGAAAGAGATGATATCAGTTAGATCATCCGCCGCTGATGAAGATGGAAGCTCTCATAGTTTCGCGGGACAACTCAGCTCGTTTTTATATATTACAAAACTTGAAGATATTTATTTATCAGTTTTAAAATGCTGGGCTTCAGCTTTTTCTAATCGAGGAATCTCTTATCGCCAACAAAACAAACTTGATGTTAAAAACATTAGAGTTTCGGTTATCTTCCAACAAATGATCGATCCCGAAACATCTGGTGTATTATTCACGCAAGACCCGCTTAAACCGTCATCGCAATCAATGATGATCAATGCTGTCTTTGGTGTTGGAGAAGGTCTTGTAGGAGGTCATTTAGACCCTGATACTTGGACGTTTGAAACAAATGGAAAGCTACTTGAAGCAAATCTTGTCGAAAAAGATAAAAAATGGATAAGAAGCTCTGAAGGTGGCTGCCTTGAAGTTGATATAAATCCATCAGTATCCACTTCTTGTTTAACCGACGGTGAACTGAAACAGCTAGTTGAGTTATCTACAAAGATTGAAGATCTTTATCACTTTCCCCAAGATGTTGAATGGGCGATCAAAGATGATAAAATTTATGTCTTACAATCAAGGCCTATCACAACAGATGTGGTCTCGCATAAAGGCAGACTCTTTGTTTGGGACAACTCAAATATTGTAGAGAGCTATGGTGGACTTACAAAGCCTCTAACTTTTGGTTTCGCACGCTATGTGTATCACCAAGTCTATGTTCAATTTTGTGAGATTCTATATGTGCCACAAAAGCATATTAAGGAAATGGATTTTTTCTTAAAAAATATGCTTGGATTATTTTATGGTCGCGTTTATTACAATCTTTTAAACTGGTACAAACTGACATCAATATTGCCAGGTTACAAATTCAATCGCTCTTTCATGGAAACGATGATGGGAACGGATGAAGCCCTTGCCGACGAAATCGCGGCAAGAGTTAGGCCTCCATCATTTAATGATAGCTTTAGTTCAAAAATTCGAAAAATTATCACTGGCATGAAATTTCTTTGGTTTCATTTTTCGATTCAAAGTGTTGTTGATAAATTCCTTTCGGATTTTCTTAAAATTTGGGATGAGTACCGCCATATTGACTACAGTAAACTACCTTCTGATGAAATTTATGAGTATTACAAAAAACTTGAAGTTGATATGCTTTGGAAATGGCATGCCCCAATCATCAATGATTTTTTATGCATGATTCATTTTGGAGTTTTCAAAAAGCTAACAGATAAATGGTTAAGTCACCTAGGAAGCGGGTTTTCGAATGATCTTCTGGCTGGAAATGGAAACCTTGAGTCAGCAGAACCAACAAAGCGCCTAATTACTCTTGCCGGTGAAGTCACACAAAACCATGAACTTCTATCGTTAGTTCAAAATACTGATGCCTCAGACTGTCTTGAATTTTTACGACAATCACCTCACCAAGATTTCTATCAAAAAGTTATGCATTATATTGATCGTTACGGTTTTAGATGCATGAGTGAAATGAAGCTTGAGCAAAAAGATTTACATCAAGATCCATCGTTATTTTTTGTCTTTCTAAAAAATATCATCAATTCAGGCCAAACAGACCTAGAGCAATATGAAAAACGTGAAAAAGAAATAAGAATGAATGCAGAAAAACTGTTGACTGAAAATATATCAGGTTTAAAAAAAATCTTCTACAGTTGGTCGCTAAAACACGCTCGAAAAGCAGTTCGAAACAGAGAAAATACAAGATTTTGTCGTACAAGAATCTATGGCGTCGTTCGCGCAATGTTTTATGCTATTGGTAAAGACTATAACCTTAGAGGAATTATCCAACAACCAGACGATATCTTTTATCTTTCCTTGGAAGAGCTTAAAGGTTCACTTGAAGGTTTTAATACTATCCAGGATCTAGAAAAAGTCATTGAACTTAGAAAAAAAGAATATGAACGGTACGAAAACATGGAACCGGCACCAAGGTTTGCGACTCGAGGTCCTACTTATTGGAACAATAAACATTTTGCGCCAGAAGTAGAAATTGAGCTGGGCGATTTAAAAGAAAATGAAATGAAAGGTCTTGGATGTTGTCCCGGTATTATTGAAGGTGTGGTTAAGGTCATTCTTTCTCCTGAAGACGATTTAACTTTAAATGGGGAGATTCTCGTCACTCACAGAACTGATCCTGGATGGATTCCTCTCTACCCTTCGGCCAAAGGTTTGCTTGTCGAAAGAGGAGGTCTTTTATCTCACTCAGCTATCGTGGCGCGAGAGATGGGCCTTCCAACTATCGTGAGTATCAAAGGACTAACAAAAAGACTTAAAACTGGAATGAAAGTAAGATTTAACGGTGAAACAGGTTTAGTGGAGATATTAGAAGATGTCTGAGGTATTTAAATCATCTATATTTAAATCTCGCTATCGAATGGCTTTACTTGCTATTGCCTTAATGTCGTTAATGGCATTTTTAACTATGAAGGTGATGTTAAATAGCCAAGATAAATACGCCGAGATTATCAATATCTCTGGAAGACAGAGAATGCTTTCTCAAAGAACTGCACTAATAATTGAAAAACTTCATAACCCGAAGGAAGAAAGTCTCTTTGAGCTGGAAAAAACACTATCTGAAAACATTTTAAAATTCGAATCTAACCATCAAGAAATCATTAATAACAAAAATGGTTTCAAACTCTCTGCGGCAATGAGAGATATCTATTATCGCTATGGAGGAGTCAATGATAAGTTTAATGCTTACTTAGCTTTTTTAAATACTTCCAAATCGCAAAAACAGTTTAATCCCTATCCACTATCCAAACTCAATGAGCTTTTAGATATTCTTGACAATGCTGTTTCTTCTTTCGAAAAAGAGAGTCAAGAACTTGTCCTGTTGAGTATTTATGCTGAATTTTTCATATTTATTACAACTCTCGTGCTTTTGCTCAGTGAAGCTTACTTTATTTTTAGACCATTGAATAAGCTACTCGACAATACTATTAAAAGCTTGATTGCTGAAAAAGAAATGGCCGTCAATGCGAGACTTATCAAATCAAGATTTATCTCAAATATGACCCATGAAATCAGAACTCCTCTAAATGGCATTATTGGCAGCATACAACTGATAAAGCATGAGGATAAACTAAGCGTTGATAGTGAATATTTAGACATTATAGACAGCTGCTCAAAATCAACTCTTGAATTAATCAATTCCATTTTAGACTTCGAAAAAATTGAAGCCAATAAGCTTGATATCAATCCTGATTGGGTACAGATAAGTGACTTAATAAAAGATATTAATTTCCAGTTTATAGTTATGTCTAAGCAAAAGGAAATAGAGTTTAAAATAGAAAATCATATCTTGGAAAATTCTGAGGTTTACATAGATGCAGTGAGACTAAAGCAAATATTAATTAATCTTATTGGTAATGCATTTAAATTTACCGACAAAGGATCCGTCACATTAGTTTTTAAGTACGAGAATGATCATTTGCATATCGAAGTTAAAGACACCGGAGTTGGGATTGAAAAGAAGGATCAACAAATCATTTATGAATCTTTTACTCAAATCTATCAAAATTCAAAAAATAAAGTTCAAGGCACTGGACTTGGCTTAAATATTACAAGAAATATTATTAATCTTATGAGCGGTGAACTCATTCTTACTTCAGTTGTTGGCAAAGGCTCTACTTTTCTAGTTAATATTCCAACAAAGCGACAAGTTATAATACCTAAACGCGTCGACAGATCGAAAACAATAGTTTCAAAAGAAGCAACAATATCTGTGGATTCTCTAAATATACTTGTTCTTGAAGACAATTCAATTAATTCAATCATCATTAAAAAATATTTGGATAATCTTGGCCACCGCTATGTTTTAGTCGAAAACGGAGAAGAAGGCCTCAATCAATTAAAACAAGCTCAGTTTGACTTCATCCTCTGTGACATACAAATGCCTGTCATGAATGGAGTTGAGTTTTTAAAGAACGCTAAAGATCTTAATTTGCTAAAACAATCACAGATTTTTGCATTCACTGCGAATGCCTTAAAAACTGATGTAAGTTATTATGAAGAACTTGGATTTCATGGGACGATTCAAAAGCCTGTTACTATCTTCGATCTAAAAAAAATCTTAGAGGCATAAAAAAGCCTTCCCGAAGGAAGGCTTTAGTAACTTTATATCTTTTTATTTCTAGTGCAATTTGCCAATCTTACCTGAACCAGTAACATAGAACGTTTCGCTGCTAGTTTGGTCTTTAACTACTGTTTTTACTCTATAGCTAATATTGAACGTCGCTGCAGCAACCGGATTGGCCTTAGTACCTGTATTAGTAATGCTAACAAGCTTTGAGGTCGCAGAAAAATCATATCCCCAAGCAACTGAGATATCGTCTGCCATAACATTGACTCCAGTCAGATACTTCCCTTTACCATCATATGAACCACCCCACTGGTACACAACGGTATAAGTAAATCCAACAACAAGCATGCCAAAACCATTTTTATATTCAACTCTAAAAGATTTAGCCGATGGAAGATTCCATGACTCCATGTCTAGAGGACTAACAACTTGTCCATCTTCAGTTTTAGGCAGAACAGTGATTGTTTGCATTGAAGAAGTATTCATCACTGGACGTCCAGCTTCAACAATCTTCCAAATTTCTTTTCCAAAAGCGATAAGCTCACGTGCCTGCATAATAACAGCACCAAGATTTTTATCTCGCCCAAGCTCATTGTCTTTATAATAAGGAGTTTCAACTTCAGTAACAGTGACTTTAGAAATCTCAAAGTAAGGATCAGACTGTGAATCCAAATCTTGAGCACTAGCTGTGTAAAAATTAAATGCCATGGCCGTAAAAATTGCTATGAATTTAGTCATCTCTTGCCTCCCTTCAGGTAAGAATTACATGTCGGCACAATAGTTTTTTCACGGTGCATGGTCAACGTGTTAGAGTATGAAAAAATCTTACATCTACCTAATATTTTACATTAGCTTGAGCTAATACTTTAATTTAAATTCAATAACTTATAACCATAAACGCTTAAAGTCATTTTTACATGGGCCATTTCCTTTCATTGTGCAGCGCGCTATATTGCTACATGCTTAAATTTGCACTTATTCTATCCATTTGGTTAACGACACTTTCGTCTTACGCCCAAACTCAACCAGAGCCGATGCTCAGATGGCTTCCCCTTGGCCTACCTCCGCATATAGAAAAAGAGGCTAGAGAGGCGCAAACAAGCTACGAAAAGATTCATGGCTACCTTAAGAAGAATTTTCACAAACTTGTCGACTCAACCAGTAACATCTATGTCGAGTCTGAAGAATTTGGCATTGATCATTTAGTCGTCGCAAAAGTTGTTTTCGGTCTGCAACGAAAAGTTGAAAAGAATCCGTGGCCTACAAGTGATGCTGATCGCTTTCTATTAAAAGATGAACTTACAATTGGATTTAGATTTGGAGCGGGACTCGTTGTCTTTGGCGATATCGGCTATATTAAAAAATATACATTAGTGCAGCCAGTAGCTAGCCACCGTGAAGGCATGCTCGCCAATGACTTTATCATTAATCTCATGCTCCCCTTTCAAATTGAATCTCAACGTTTGCCTGAAAAATATGTTCTTATGACTGAGGGATACTTGGAAGGCCGCGGTCGCTTAAAATTAGGCGGCGGGATTATGATCAATCCATTCGTTCATCAAACCAGCTTTTCAAAAGTAGAACTTTCAAGAACCTTTATTGATAATAAAAATCCTGAAACAATGAAAGTCTTTGTCGATGAAAGTGTCTATAAAGAATGGGGTCAGCTGCTTTATGTTACAAATGGCTTTTTATCATACTCGTTATTAAAGGCAGATTATAAGTTTGGACAAAACAAAAGATCATTTTTTGAAATAAGAAAGAACCTGCCTGAATTTAAAGAAGTTTTATATCGACTTACCGTTAATAATGACGTTGAAATTCTAAAAGACTATGCAATTGATAATTTTGCCATAGATCACTTCAAACAAAAAAGTGCAAACATCTCTTTATTCGGACTTTATTCATCAAGATCAAGAAATCGATTTGATGCCATTGAAGAATATTTAACTGATGCAAACGGGGAAGTTGCCCTGGTTAACGAGCAGTACCAATCTGAAAATGAGCGCGAAAGAAGCTGGTTTAGCTTTATTAGCGGAGAAGAGTTTTTTAGCAATATATTATTCATGGCCTACAAAGATAATGATCAAATTGAAAGACCGCACGCAATTTTAACAAGCAGAATAACAGATAAAAATACCAGCCTTAAAGAGCTCGAAAGCAAATATATTAAAAGTATTAATCAAATTTCACTTAACCAAAGCTCAATTGAAATAGATGAAGCAATGAGAGACGTCTTTAAAAAGGATAAACCTCGAACATCTTTAGATATGAGAATTATCTTTGATGAAGTTGCTATGAATACTCTTTTAAGAATTACAGACAAAGACTTTTGGCAACATGTCTATAAAGTAACTGACACAACTAAGGAGCGCTGGGACCTAGCTCTAGAGTCAAATTCTTCAAGTTTAAGTTACAGAGACGAGCTTCGCCCACTAGCAAGAAAGCTAAGATCAATATCAAGTGATTTAAAAAGAATTCAACGATGTGAAGACAGTGAATGTAGAATGAAAAAAATGTCATCGCTCTTAAGAACATCTTTATATGTTTCTGGCGGAACCTTTGCCTCAGAAGTACTAGCAATTATGCATTCAATGTTTAAAGGTCATGTTCAAATAGAAGCAACATTGGGCGTGATTAATGACGATCGTTATATCAATTCATTTTCATGGGATAATAAAATCAATATTGCTGTTCCTCAAAAATACTATCGCTTTAATTTTCAACGTGCAGTTGAGATATTTCACCTCTTTGACGAGCGCTATTGACTTACGCGTAACTTACGCTTAAGCTTTATTCATGGCTATAACTAAAAAACAAAAAGAAGTTTTCGACTATATCTGTGACTACTCAAGTCAAAATGGCTACGCCCCCACCCAAAGGGAGATTAAAGACCATTTTGGCTTTAAGTCCTTTGGTTCGGTTCAAGCGTATCTAAAGTATCTTATGAGCGCTGGTTATTTAGAAACCGACTGGAACGCCAGACGCGGCATCACACTAGCCAGCAATGAAGAGACTAAAAATACAATTCGTCCATCTCTTGATGTTGAAGATATTCCTTGGCTTGGAGATATTGCTGCCGGTATACCAATTGAGGCCATAGAAAATCCAAGTGAAACAATTCAAGTTCCTAAATCAATGATGGTTAAAGACGGACAATACTTCGCTTTATCTGTGGTTGGTGAATCGATGATTGAAGCTGGTATTTTGGATGGCGATCTCATCGTCTGTCGTCACCAGGCGACAGCAGATAATGGCCAAGTTGTGATTGCTTTAGTTGACGGGGAAGCGACTTTAAAAACGATTAAGAAATCTAAGTCCACAATCGAGCTTATTCCATCAAATTCAAAAATGAAGTCATTCTTTATAGGGCCAGATCAAGACTTCAGGATTGCAGGCATTCTTGTTGGTCTCATGAGATCATATGTTTGATGCTGAAAGCCTCAAGTTAAAAGTTCTAAGCCAACATCGAAAAATCATACATATCGACATGGATTCATTTTATGCCTCAGTTGAAATGCGCGATCATCCTGAGTGGAGAAATGTACCACTCGCCGTAGGCGGACCTCCAGGGACTAGGGCCGTATTATCGACTTGTAATTATCAAGCAAGAAAGTTTGGGGTAAAATCGGCCATGCCCTCTTCTTTGGCCCTAAGACTTTGTCCAGAACTTCTTATTGTTCCAGGAAGAATGTCTGTCTACAAAGAAGTATCAAATCAAATTCATGAAATTTTTAAAAAATATACTGATTCAGTAGAACCACTTTCTCTAGATGAAGCCTATCTTGACGTTACAGACTCTGAGTTTTTTAATGGTTCAGCAACCCTGATTGCTAAGCAAATTAGAAATGAAATCTTTGAAGTAACGGGTCTAACGGCTTCTGCAGGTATTGCCCCAAATAAATTTCTAGCAAAGCTTTCAAGTGATTGGAATAAACCTAATGGTCAATTCACAATTTCACCTCAAGATATATCAACCTTTATAATAAACTTACCTTTAGCAAAACTTCCTGGGATCGGAGCTAAAACGGCACAGTCACTTGAGCGTCGAGGTTTTAAAACTTGCCAAGATATTCAAATAATCGACTTGTTCACCCTACGTAAGAAATTTGGCAATTATGCTCACCGGCTGTTTGAGCTTTCTTTTGGCTACGACGATAACGAGGTCATTACCGACTGGCTTAGAAAGTCTCTTGGCGTTGAAGAGACATTCCAAGACGATCTAGAGATTGAAGACTCTTTATCTCAACTAAGTGATATCTATCTCGAACTTGAAAGAAGGTTTGATAAATTCAAACTTAAACATTTAGATGCTTGTGCTCATAAGCTCTTTGTTAAAATTAAAACCCATGACTTTAAACAGCATTCCTTTGAGCGTGTCTTAGACAAAGATCAAAAAGATCTACCACACGCTGACGATTTTTATATAATGCTAAAAGATCTTCTTTTAAAATATAATACACCCGTCAGACTGATTGGGGCCGGAATCAGACTTAGTTATGAAAATGGTCCAGAACAATTAAATCTTGAATATGATATGGCAAATTAATGATTTCAATTCAAACTTCAACCCAATTATTTTCAGCACATGAGTTTGAGTCTTTAATCGAGACTTATCGATCTTCGTTACCAAAAGCCTACAAGATTAGTGTAAGTCTAAAAAACCAAATACATCATCTTGCAGCTCTTCACGCCTGCCTCATTGCAGGTAAAAGAGTTTTTAGTGAAAATGCCTTTCAAAATGATAAAGAAAGAGTTTTTGTTAGAGAACTTTTTAATCCTGATCAAGTCATCGACATAGAACTATCTCCCCAAAAAAACAAACTTCAACAAAAACAACTCGATCCAAATTCCTTGCTTGCGATAGCAACATCAGGCTCATCCGGAAAGTCTAAGGTTGTTCTTATTAAACCCAAAGCGCTCATTGCAAGTGCTAAGGCAAGCTGTGATTTTTATCAAATTAAATCAGAAGATCTAGTACTCTCCCCTCTTCCTTTAAATCATATTGGAGGGCTACTTCCTTTATGGCGCGCCCTTGAATCAAATTCTAGACTTCGCATAGCGGAAAATGGAGATTGGGAAACGGCATTAGATGACAAGGCTCAATTTATTTCTTTAGTTCCAACTCAATTACAACAGCTCCTTCAATCAAATTTCAATATGAAGGATTTTAAAGCTGTTATTATTGGCGGCCAGGCCCTTGATAAAAAGATCCTTTTAACTGCAAAAGAAAAATCAATACCAATAAGCCTTAGCTACGGCAGCAGTGAATCAGTCGCCATTTTAAGTGCTACAAAGCCTGGCGATACTTTTAATGGAAGTGTTGGCAAAGTTCTAAAGAATCGAGACATTAGTATTATTGATAAGCATCTTTGCTTTAAAGGTGAAGCCTGCTTTTACGGCTATCAAGAGGCAGACAAGGATGTACTTCCTTTTGATGGTAATGGTTTTTTTCATACTCAAGACTTAGCTCGACTAGAAAACAATGAGCTTTATATTGATGGAAGAGCCGACTTTATTTATAAATCTGGTGGCGAAAATATTAATCCAAAAGAATTAGAAGACTACTTTCTTGATAGGTCTTCTTTAAAAGAAATTCACGTCTTACCTTTGATAGACCCATATTACCAAAATTTAAATTCTGCACTCGTTTCACCAAAGAATAAAACGACCATCAACGAAATTCTCTCTCTTAATCAAGCCTTACCTTCGTATCAAAAAATAAGATTTATAAGCAGTCCTGTGGTAATAACATCAGGCTTAAAACTTAAAGCAACTGACATGAAGGAAGCTGTTAATAACAGTTTTTTTAAATGGAATTTGTGTCAAGTCAACTCTCCAATTAAAGACAAACCTGACTTAGTTTTTTTCCATGGCTTCATGGGAAGTTCAGAAAGTTTAAAAGATTTAGCATATCAATTTTCAAATCATTTTAATATTTGGACACTTGATCTGCCTTTTCATGGAAACCATTTAAATCATCACTATAACAATTGGGATGATATTATCGATGAGATTGCGTGCTTACTTATACGTTTTTCTAATTTATGGATTTATGGATACTCCATGGGAGGGCGTCTAGCCTTAGGTTTATTAGATCGATACCCAAAACTCGTCAAAAAACTTATCCTTGAAGGCACTCATCCAGGTCTTAAAACGGTTGAAGAAAGAAAGCAAAGAATTGAATTTGAAAATGATATTATAAAAAAAATGAATAACTTCGATACTTTTTTAAAAGAATGGTATCAAGCAAAGCTCTTTCAATTAAATGATTCGCAAATTTCAACATTAATCGCTATGACTAAAAATATTCCCAAGTCGTATGAGCAAGCGCTTAAGACTTATGGTCTAAGCTCACAACCCGACTATTCTTCTCTGGTTAACAACCAAAGTATTATCGCTCTTAGCGGAGAACTTGATCATAAATATCAAATGCTTTGGGCTAACAGTCTAATTATAAAAGGCTGCTCCCATAAAGCCTCCTATCAAGATCCTATCCAAGTAAGTAAGCTCGTTTTAGATCATTTAGCCCATTAGGATTGGCAATGCTCTTTTATATAATTTCAATGACATAGTATTGATTTGTACTAGGAGAAATGGGTTTAGCCAGTTATCATTTATAATAGAATCAACATTATAAGGTGAAAACTCATGAAGTTTCTAAAGACACTTACAACATTCTCTTTGATCTTTGCATTGTTTACGTTGCATATCGAAGGCAGGGCCATTGCTTTTGCAACTTCTTATTCAGCAGAACCAAGAGATGATGTTGTCGTTAGGGATCGAGATACAGTTGACGGTGGAGAATATGTCGAAGCAATCGCAACTCCTAACGCCACTGATGCGGTTGGAAATTCAAGCAATAATACCTTAGATTATCGAGCCTCGAGACAAGAAGCAGGTAAGCTAACGATGAATCAAATCATGGTTCTTCTAATCTTGTTAATAGGACCGACGGTTGCAATTAGTTGCTTTAATACAATATCAGGAAAGCTTTTTTCAGCTGGGGCTGCTATATATCTTATTATGGAGATTATGAACTACTCCTCATATAAGAAAGCAGTTCAAAGTACTAGAGAAATGTATGCAGAACTAACAGATGATGCTGCCGTTAACACAGAACAAATTGATGCATTAGTAGCGGCTGAAAGTATGGAGAGAACAGCTGCTGATGCTGTTAAAAAAAGAGCCGGTAATACAAAGATACTTACAATTGCAATTACTGCTGCAGCGATCGCGTCATTTGCTGAATCGATTTGGGGCACAGCAACTTTTGTAACTTGTTCTGTAGGATCAGTCGGAACAGGGCTATGTGGTTGTGAAGAGGCAGACAAAGTATTGCAATCATGCTTGGGTGTTCCATGTTCGAAAGTTAAAACATGTACAGCAGTTGCTGGTGGCCTTGCTGCAGTTTGCAGTCATGGTGATGTGAACAAAAAGAATCAACCATTCAATTCACTAGATGTTTATGGTCCAAAGCTATATGCAGAATCAAACGATCAATCAGAAGATTTAAACTTCATTGAAAATTATATTAGTCAAAAAAAATCAACTACGAATGCTGCTGAAAACTTAGACTTAAGTTTTTTACCAAATTTGATTGATAGCTTTCTCAGTAGTGCCCACGCAGGCGACTCTGGACCAGCAGCCAAGGGTTTGCTAGGTTTTGGTATAGCTGGGGCAGCTCTTGGAGCGGCACTTGCCTATTACACTACTACATACTTCTCATTTTTGGACAAACTTGGAGTAGGCTGGATTAGAGGTATATTCTTTACAGTTTTAGCTGGCTTTGGTTTAGCAGCATATATGGAACTCAATAATGCAGCTAAAAAACTTAATCAAAACGCTGACATATATAAATCACTATACGAAAGACTCCTGGCTGCGATGAACTCATCATCACGCTTCGCTAATATGGATGGAATTAATAATGGAGTTCGCGATCGCATCAGAGGATATCAAGGTGTCAGAGATGAGATGAATAACCCTCCAAATGGTGCTCTTTGCTTAGTTGGCAATCTTGGTGAGCAGACAGTTGATGCTAATTGTAGTTGTCGCCAAAATAACACATGCTCAAAAGTTGATTTCTCAGCCGTCGATTTTGGTGGACAAGGTCTTCCAGGATTCTTTGGACAAACAACAAGTGGTCTTCAAACAGGTGCGAACTCTCTCTTTTCAGGAAACTTATCTGGGGCTAATGGTGCATTTGCAGGGATGGGTAACAATGCTGCTAATCTTAGAAAGCTTAATGATCGAATCAAAGGAAAAGCTATCTCTCAGCTAGATTCTTTAAATAAAGGTAAATCTAAAACTAACCTTGAAAAGGTTGAAAAAGATTTGAACAGCGCTTTGGAAAAAGTTGCTCCGCAAATCATAAAATCAGCTCAACAAAAAAATGGTTCAAATCTTGCTTCACTTGGTATTGGAACCTCTGGCTTAAGTTCAGGATTTGGTGGCAAACCAGAAGACTTAAAACCTAAAGATGTGTTAGCAAGTATTAATCAAGCGGCAGCACCTGCACCAAGCTCAGGTGGAGCAGCGGATCCACTGGCTGGATTTAAATTTGATTTCCCTAAAGATGGTGCTAGCGATAACTTAGATGCAACTGGAGCTGATGGGGCCTTAAGCCAAGGTGATGCTCTAGGTGAGTTTGAAAATAATGAAAGTGATATTAACGATAGAAAAAGCGAAAGTATCTTTAAGATCATTACATTCAGATATTTTAAATCTGCCTACCCAAGATTCTTTGATGAAGATAAAAAAGAAGAAGAAAAACCAACACTAGAATAATTCACTACAATCGGGCAGATTCACCAATTTGCCCGATTTTTAAGCTATCTTCAGATACATATTTTCAGCTACTTAACCCCTTCTATAAGAGCATTCCCCAGTTTGGATTATAATGAAAGTAACTAAAAATAGGTACTTTTATGAACTCTTTAAAAAGACTTTTCACTCATTTCATCATCTTGTGTTTTTATGTCACAAGTTTTTCGACTCAATTTAATCTCGCCTATGCTGGTGATAATAATGAGCAAGTCAGCGAAGCGAGTGAAACTACATTTACGCCAACAAAAGATCCAGGTATGGCGCACCTAGATTATACAAACTCAGAGCAAAAAATTGGTAAGCAAAGCAAAGCTCAAATGATGACTATTCTTGCCATGTTAATGGGACCATCTATCGCGATGGCATGTCTTCAACCAATTAGTAGTAAAATTTTTGCAGCTTCAGGCGCCGCCTATTTAATTTTGGAAGTGATGAATTATAGTAAATACAAAAAAGCTAGCACCAGCAATCAAGAGATGTACGCCGAGCTTGATCCAACGACGTATGATTTACAAATTGAAGCCTTTACGTACGCTGAACAGCAAGAGCTAACAGCGGCAAGCGCCTTAAAGTCAAAAGCCTCTGCTCTTAATATCTTTTCCTTAGGAATGACAGCTGCAGCTGTCATGGCAATCGTAGAAGGTGTTAGAGCGCTCATTCCAAGTCAACAAGGCAGTGACGTCTGTACTGGTGCCGTTTCTAGTATTGATTTTAATAAAGTCTTCGATCTATTTTTTGCAAGTGCCATGGCCAAGGAATCTGAAAAAGTGAGTGGAGCATTTTCGACGATGGGGATTCTATCAGGCGCCGCTGGTGCAATCCTTGCTTATAAAGGAATTGCAAAAGCCACAATACAGCCAGCTCTTAGTAACGGTTTTGTCAGGGCCGCCGTCTTTGGCGTATTTGCAGGCCTTGCCATGATGGCCAAAAGTGAAGTCAACAAGGCCAAAGGTAAAGCGGAATCCAATGCAGCTATTTATAGGAACCTTCGCTTACAGCTTGAGCGAGCACTAAATGGCGCTCAACAATTTGCAGGCATCAATGGCGTTGGAAATAATATTAGAAACACTATTCCTAGATACGAAGGCATTCGCGATAATATGGAAAACCTTAATCAAGGTGCTATCTGCCTAGTAGGAAAATTAGGAGAGCAAAGAATTGATGAAAAATGTCTGTGCGCTAAAAATAATACTTGTACTAAGACAGACTTTTCTTCAGTTAACCTAAGTTCAAACGGACTACCAGGTTCTTATGGAGATATTTTAAGTGGTCTTTCAAATGGAGCCAATTCATTATTTGCCGGAAAGACAGCGGCAGCTAATTCTTCATTTAATAATTTATCTTCAAATGCCAAATCACTTCGTGACTTACTAAATAAAAGAAAAAAAGTGGCGGATTCAATCTTTAAAAAGAATAAAGAAAAAATGCGAATGGATAAGCTAGAATCCGACATGGACAAACACTTTAATGATAATTTAGAAAAATCATTTAATAACCTTAAAGGTGACGAAAACCTTCTGGCCAAGGCCTTATCAAGTCCAATTCAATCTTCATCAAAAATTAGCGCAGATGCACTGGCTAATGCAAAAAATGGAGACACAAAAGAGCTATTAGAAAGCATTAAGACTCAATCAAAAGCACTTGATAATGATGGTGTTGCAGCTCAAAATGGTAGTGAATTTAAGTTTAACTTTGATGAAGGTAAAATCGCCGAAGGTGATGAAGCCAAAAGCAACGAAGAAATCATTTCTAATATGAAAGAATATGATCCATCAAGTAATGGTAACGATATATCAAATCGTCCTGAGGATAGTATTTTTAAAATCATAACAATGAGATATTTTAGAACCGCTTATCCAAGATTTTTTGAGTAAAAAAAAGCCGCTTAAAGCGGCTCTTTTTTTATGATTTTTTCTTCTTTGATTTCTTAGCTCCGCCTTTTTTCTTCCTAGCCTTTGCCAGCAAGAAAGCGACAACAGCTGCAGCGCCACCATAAATTAGGTAATCCTGCATAGGATCGCCCTCTCCTGTTTGACCTTTCTTCTTTTGAACACCGATATTAAGACGATTATCAGCATCAGGAATAACTGAATCACCAAGTAATTGCTCATCACCAGTTTTAAGTTGGAACTCTCCGCCTTGCTGATATTTTTTAGGAACAAATACTCTCATCGTTGAAATAATGTTTTCAAAAACTCCACGATATGAATCATAGAAATCTTTGCCAACGGAGAAGGTAACAGCGATACCTAAAGATTCTTTAACTGTAGCCAGGTACTGTGTATAGAAACCTGGAACTTCAGAAGCTAAGTGAAGTGAATCAACCCAGTTTTGGCCATTAACTTCTCTAAGTTTAATATCTTTTGGTTCTGAAACTTGCGTTTTGCCACCCGGAAGCATGAATGTTTTATTCTTCTTAAGATAAGCTTCATATTCCATCATGGAGTCTTGAGGTCCACGCTCTTTTGCAGCAAGAATGATAATGGCTTCTTTTTTTCGTTGCTCGTTAGTTGATTGGCAAACCCATTCTGTTCCTTCAAGAGCACATTCCCAGCCTGGTGGAAGCTCAAACTCACAAAACTGACTGGTAAATCTTTTTGCATTTGCAGAAAAAGAGATCCCAAGGATTAATGATGTGATAGCAAAATAATGAGAAATTTTACGCAACATGAAGCGTCCTTCGTCCTAAATTTAAATTAATGAGTCTCTTTTAAGTTTAAACCAAGTCACCGAAAGTACAAGGGTAAAAAATTACTGTCTATACCCTCTGGCGGTAAAACCATTTTGAATGACATCTGTCTGATAGGTCTGGGTAATTTTAATAATTGACCACTCTGCACCAGTTTCATAAACAATACCTGAAGCGAAAAGTTTGTTACCGCCTTCATAATCAGTCTTAAATATATCAAAGCGCATACCTTTTTCGATATCACTGGTTAAACCTTTATCAATTTTAACAAAAGTTCCTCTTGGTGAGACTTTATTAACGGTGGCTTCGGTATCGTATTCTTTAAACGTATTAAGACGTTTTTGCGCCGTTGTCGTGCCCTCTGAAGACCAAGACAAACTAGCTAGTAAAGTCTGACCTTTATCCGTAGAAATGCCGGAAATAACCTGCGAATAGCCGAGTCCAATTTTCCAAGTATCAAACGCTCTGGTGGCGCCAATAAATGGTTCCATTATCTCTCTATTAATTGAGTTATATAGTCCAGTCACACCAGTAGGAAGACGGGGTTTTTGAGTTGGATTATCTGTAAACTCATCGTCTCCCATTGAAGTAACACCCTTAACACCACCAGTAATCACCCAACGATCAAAAATCCAAGCCGCTTCAACTTTCCAAGGAATCTCCATCGCAAGATGCTCTTGTGGCATCCTTAAACCAACACTCAAACTATAAAAGCTGGTACGGGTTTTTGAGAACGTTATATGAGCAAGTCCTTCAACAATCTGACCATCATCACCTAGGACTAGTTCAGACGGTAGGGCCTGACCAACAGGATAAAATTGATTGGAATAAGCCGTCTTAGCAAATGAAAACTCAAGGGCATAATACCAATGCCCAATCGGATCGAAAGAGTAATGGGCCCCGCCAAGGACTCGTTCAACACCTGAACTTGAAAGATCTTCATTCGTCGTGCCATTAGTTGAGCTATTTTGTCGAAAAGAAATTCCAGCGAAGAAATGTAAACTTCTACCGTAAGAGTAGCGTCCTAATAAGTTTAGGTTTGATTCTGAGAAAGAACTTCCTTCAGCTTGCTCGACTTCATTGCCATCAAAATCAAAAACGGCCGACTGAGTAAAATGTGAGCCGACTAAATCAAACTCATAGGCTCCATCATTCATTGCCTTTGCTGGTGGACGATAGGCCGAGCTTTTTGACCAAGCACAAAACGAAAACAATAAAATTGTTAGAATACTTAATAACTTCATTCATAAAGAATAGTCGGGTTACTAAAGCGAATCAAGAAAGTATTACTAGGCAGCTTTTTTATGAATATCTGAAACTTGGTCTGTTTCACTTAGAGGAAGCACAACCGTTGCACTCCAAAATCCATCCTCAATGGCAAACTCAAATGTGCCACCATTATCAAGACAGAGCGACTGCACGGATTCTAGGCCAAGGTGATCAGACTGATCTATATGATCAGCAGATAAAATATTATCAGATAATGCGTACTCAAGATCTTTTGAAACGGAATGAAGATGTCCCATCTTATTTTTAAAAATAATTGTTAAATTTGTTTCTTCAGCATCAAACTCAAAAAAAGCCTCTTTTGGATGTTGTTCCGCTATATTTTTAATGAGATTTGTACAGACTCTTATAAATGTTGGGTAATGAACAAAAAGCTTTACACGAGAGCGATCAAATTTTGTTCGATCAAGCTGACCTAATTGTGAGATTTTTATTTCAATCTGATGTGGTAACAAACTGTGTATCATGCGGTGAAAGCCAGACAAGGCAAAATCAAGCTCAACCCAATTAAGCGTTGAAAGTAAATTCTTATGCTTAAATCCAAAATGATCTGAAACCAAAGATTGCATTGATTTTACTTCATTCATTAAAGCGTAGATTTCATCTTCTTGCATTTGAGCATCGGTGCTAATTTTTTGCTGTAAAAATAAATTCAAGGCATGCGTGTGATTAATAATATCGTGAAAGAACATACGATCTTCTTTTTGACGATCCTTATCCATACGCCATCGATAGTTTCCATGGCCACGCTTTAAGAGAGAGCTTATTAGTGACTTATTTTCACGCCTGACTAATGTCGAACCCCAATAAAGGGTTCCTACGCTCCAGATGACAAAACCAGCAATGCTAAGTAAATCAATTGTCTTCCAGGCTAGATTTTTTTGAATTGTCATAAACAGGAGATAAAAACTTACGCCAACTAAAGGTGGAATTAGGTCTTTTGAAAAAATCCCTGTTTTAAATTCACGCTCACTTGTAAGCATGGTGTAACAAGCGGCTAAACATGGAAAGACGGCAAGATAAATCATCGAGGTTGCTTGATACTCAAAGGCGCATCCAACAAAGAGACTAAATTGAGTTAACAGTAATCCTGCAAAAGGCTTAGCATCAGACAATGTGCTTCCGTGACCTAGGCCATGACAAAAACAGCTATAATTAACGGCGACAAGGCTGGAGACAAAAAAACTATTGATCAAAAAGTTTGATTGAGTCAGTGCTAAACCAACCCATAAAAACATAGAGACACCAAAACTAAGCAACAGATAGAGATCTATCATATGAATTGCTGTTAATTGATGTCTGGCACGAACCATATAGGGCCTCAAAGCGAGACCCTATTTGTTATCTTCTATTTTACAGGAAGATAAAGTGCTTTTGCGCCAAGGGTCTCTTCAATACGCAGAAGCTGATTATATTTTTCCATTCGATCAGAGCGACTAGCAGATCCAGTTTTAATGTGAGCGCAGCCAGTAGCGACAGCAAGATCAGCAATAAAACTATCACCCGTTTCACCTGAGCGATGAGAGATAATGGCCTTGAAATTATTTTGGAATCCTAAATCAATCGCCTCAAACGTTTCAGTTAAAGTTCCAATTTGGTTAACTTTCACTAAAATTGCGTTGGCCAATTTATTTTCAATTCCATGCTTAAGAATCTTCTTATTCGTAACAAATAAATCGTCACCAACAAGAACAGTCCTCGCGCCAAGTTCAGCAGTAAGCTTTGCCCAACCACTTTCGTCGGCTTCATCTAAGCCATCCTCTATGCTATAAATCGGATACTTTGAGGTAAGAGTTGAGTAGTAAGTGATCATCTCTTGGCTAGTCAGTGACTTACCTTGCATTAGGTACTTACAATCTTTGTAAAATTCACTAGCAGCCGAGTCAAATGATAAGGAAATATCAATACCAGGCTTATATCCTGCTTTTGTAATCGCTTCTAAGATGAGATCTACGGCTTCTTCATGCGACTTAAGATCTGGGGCAAATCCACCTTCATCACCTACGTTAGTTGAGTGACCAGCTTTTGTTAAAACTGACTTAAGCGCGTGAAAAACTTCAACGCCGGCACGAAGGTTTTCGCTAAAAGATTTTTTCATATGCGGCACGATCATGAACTCTTGGATATCAAGATTATTTGAGGCGTGAGAACCACCATTAATAATATTCATAAGCGGTGAAGGAAGAACATAATCTCCCCCGTGCGCATTTGGGCAATGAAGGTCTTCTTTCAAATACTGAAAAAGCTCTTTGCCAGCATCAAGGGCACCTGCTCTGGCACACGCCATACTGATTCCAAGCATGGCATTGGCGCCAAGTTTAGACTTGAACTCAGTTCCATCGAGTTCAAGCATGATTCCATCGATAAGTTTCTGTTCAGAAACTTCTTTACCAATTAAAGCCGGAGCTAGAATTTTGTTAGCGTTATCAACGGCCTTCATGACAGACTTGCCACCAAAACGAGAAGCATCACCATCTCTAAGTTCTAGGGCTTCTTTAGATCCAGTTGAGGCTCCAGAAGGCACAGCTGCTCTACCCATATTGCCTTTTTCTGTTGTGACATCAACTTCAAGAGTTGGATTTCCACGTGAATCAAGAATTTGGCGTGCAAAAATTTTGCTGATTTTAGACATAAGAGCTCCCTTTAAAAATAATCAACGAATCCTAACCGATTAGACTTACTTTTTGCAGATAATTCCACGGCCTGTGCTGCCATGGATCAGTGACTTTTCTTCTGTAGCTAAACCCGTTAGTGGAGGAATCAATCGGTGCGGAATATGCGAACAATGAGAGTAAACGCTCTTTTGTGCGTCTAGCAATAGCTTCACCAGGAAAGAGCGTCTTTAGGCCTGTTGCTGCTTCAATCTGACGCATGACAAGTGGGTAGTGGGTACAACCCAAAATGGCAGAGCTAAGACTTGGCTGACTTAGCTTTAAGTTATGAATGAGCTCTAGCTCGGCCTTAAGTTCGACCTCAAAATCCCCTTTTGTCATCTCGTCGTGAAAATAGGATTCAATTAAGGAAGCTAGTTTTTTACAAGCAAAGATATTTATCAAAGAAGTTGGATCAAGACGGCCCTTTAAATCTAAAAAACGTTTAGATCTTGCAGTGGTTTCAGTCACTAAAACAACATAGTCTTCATTGGGAGATTGCCTTTGGTTTAAAACGTTAAGATAAGGCTCAATTCCAACAAATGGGATTTCAAAGTTTGCACGTAAACTTTCAATCGCCTCAGCTGTAGCGGTATGACAAGCGACGACAATAAGATCGACTTTTTCTTTTAACAATTCTTGCGTCAATAAATGTAAGCGCTCTTTTAAAAAAGAAGTTTCTTTATTACCGTAAGGTGCATTTTCTTGATCGGATAAATAAAAATAATGCTCAGCAGGCATCATTTTATAAAGCTCAGCTAATACGCTAAAGCCCCCTACTCCTGAATCTACAACTCCAATCCTCATGGCCCTATTTTGAATCGACAAACCTTGCCTGTAAAGCACCTAGCAATTATGATCGGCGACATGAAAAATAGAGTTAAAGTTCAAATTGAAGGGTCTAAAGTTTTTACGGCGACAATTAAGCTTACTGTCAGTGATATGAATTATGGCAACCATCTTGGTAATGATCGCGTCCTAGCTCTAGCTCAAGAAGCAAGACTTCAATGGTTGTCCAGCATCGATGCAAGCGAACTCAATTGCAAAGGCGCATCACTTATTATGAGTGATGCCATGGTTGAATATAAAAGTGAAGGTTTCAGACAAGATACTGTCGAAATTAATGTCTTTTTAGACAATACACATCACTACGGCTTTGATCTTTTTTATGAGATGAGCATTAATGATAAATTGATGGCAAAAGTGAAAAGTGGACTATTGTTTTTTGATTATGAAACCAGAAAAGTGGCAAGTGAGCCAGATCAGTGGAAACAATATTATGCTCAACTGGTTTAAAGACCCAAGCCAAAAACTTCTTAAGTGGAAACAAGATCACAAAAATACTTGTGAGCTTCATCTTTTAGATTTTAATAGGCATCAATTTAGAAAAAGCAGCAATGTTATTCACCTTGAGCGAAAAGGGCCAAAACTTCAGGTTATTGATCTTTTGCCACATTCAAAAGAAATCATTTTTGAAGGTGATGAGGCTAATTTCATTTTAAAGACAGATGAATGGAAAAATGAAGCAAAACATCTTATTGAAGAACATTTTAAAAATAAGATCAATGAATTTACCAGCTTTGCGAAAGAACATATTCCAGATCAAGGCGATCCCGCCAATGAATTCAAGGCCCAAGAATGGCTAAAAACATCGCTTATCGTTTTAAATAATGCTCTTGATGCTAAAACAAATGAACAAACAATTCAGACGACAATTTTCATTGGTCAAAAAGAGAACCGATTTGAAATAAGAGTGATTATTTATAATCTTGACTTAGCTTTTAACTATGATGCCAAGATGAAAGCACTAGTCGTGACGTGCTTTAATAAAAAAGATGCTGCTGAATTTAACTACAGTAAACCAGATCTAGAAGCTGTCTTTCAAGTCAATGCCTTTTCAGTCATTGACAGTGCTATTGAGTTAGTTCGAAAAATATCGATCAAGATTCTTGAAGAGGTATAGATGAAAAAAATTATAGTTCTAATCTCGCTCCTATGCTTTAGCTCAGTCTTACTAGCAAAAGACTGGGTCATTAACGACCAACACACACAAGTACAGTTTAAAATTGGTTATATGGGAGTCATGGAAGTCTCAGGACTTTTTACAAATGTTAGAGGCAAATTTAGTCTCGACGAAAAAACCATGAAAGCTTCAGATATCATCTTTCAAATCGCCACAAAGTCTGTTCAAACACATAACGAGAAAAGAGATCGTCATCTTAAGAAAAGTGATTTTTTCTATGCTGCTCAATTTCCTTGGATAGAAGCAACTCTTGCTTCAATTGATTTAAATCATAAAAAAATCAATACGACGATAAGTCTTAATATTAAAGAGAACCTTAAAAATCTTCCAGTCGTTATTGAGGTTATTGGTATTAAAAATGACCCTTGGGACCAGAGTAAAAAAAGTCTATTTTTAAAATTGAAAGGCGAAATCAATCGTAAAGACTTTGGTTTGAATTGGAATAAGACTTTAGATAACGGTGATTTACTAATAGATAATAAAGTAGAATTTTCTGTTAATATTGAAGCTAACCCTAGTGATCAAAAACTGGCTTTTTCTAGATTCTTTTTACCAACCGGACAAAAAACAAAATACGTTCAAACAGAATCAAACAGCCTGCCTATCGATTCAATCGAAGAGATTACTGAAGAGGAAGCTTTAAAAACTGCTCCAGAGACAACACCCAAAGATCATACCAATCCAGCATCCTTTATTATTGGTTTTATCATTTTTATTGCAATAACGGTTCTATCTATCTATCTCAAGATTAAGCTTCAGTTTTTTCTTGAAAAGAAAAAAGAGCGATCAAAAATTGTAAGTGAAATCATTTCTGATCTAGTTTTGCTTTTATTTGTGATTGTGGCGTTTATGTTAACTGCCCCACTCATGGGCTATGGCAAGTAATTCATCGAGGAAGGCAATATAGTCTTTATACTGACTTTGGGGATTAGCAATGACTAGCCTAAAAAATGGCGTGTCATTCTCCCAAGAAAAGTTGACCATAAACTTTCCATCTTTAAGTAAGCGCTCTCTTAGCTTAAGATTAAAGTCATTAATTTCTTTTTGATTAGCCTGTTTTTGAGGAAGGACTTGAAAGCAGATATTTAGAAAAGTGGGTTCAAAAAATAATTTATATCTGTCATTTTGATTAATATAATTGGTTAACCTTTTTGCAAAATCAAAATGTTGATCCATTAACTTTTCATAACCTTCATCACCAAGAGCTCTCCAAGAAAGCCATAACTTTAACGAATCAACTCTTCTGCCACATTGAAGTGACTGAGGCCCAGTATCATAAGACTTATTTTCATAATCGTGAAAAATATAAGTATTGCCCCCACCATCATGAGACTCACGTAGAACCCCTGGTTTTTTAAATAAAATAAACGAAGCAATAAGTGGTATGTGCATGAGTTTATGCGCATCCCATGTAAACGAATCAGCTAACTGGGCACCCTCAAGAAGATGTCTATGTGTTTTAGAAAGAGCGACACTTCCACCCCATGCACCATCCACATGAAACCATAATCCATATTTTTTACAAATATCATTTAATTCTGTAAATGGATCATAAGCTCCCTTTACAGTTGTCCCTGCTGTTGCACCAAGAAAAAATGGTATTTTCCCCGCTTCAAGAGATCTTTTGATTTCTTTTTCGAGTTCGGCCGCAATCATTTGTCCATTAGCATTTGAAGCAACGCTAATCAAATTGTCAGTGCCTAGACCGATGATATTTGCGGCCTTTGAAAATGAGTAATGCGCCTCTTTAGAGCAAAAAGCAACAAGTCCTGAAGGAGCTCCTTTAGATTTTGAATCAGAAAATTTAGTATTACGTGCTGCAAGCATAGCAACCATGTTGGCGTTTGAGCCACCGGTGAGCATAATTCCTTCGCCGTTTTCATGAGCATCAGTAAAGCCCACAAGGTGACTCATTTTATTAACTAAGGTTTTTTCAAGTAGAGTTGCAATGGGTGAAATTTCATAAGTCGCCATTGAAGTGCTAGTCAACGCTGTTATGACTTCACCAACAAAAGACCAAAGATTAAAACCCCCGTACAGCTGATTATGAAAATTTGCGTGGCCTGTACGAACAGATTTCTCTAAAAAGTATAAGATATCTTTTTCAATCTGCTTGTCACCAACAGCGCTTGAAATATTAAACACCGAAGAATCAGAAAGCTCTTTGGCATTAGTATAATTAACGACATTTGTATCGCTAGTAAGGCTATTAACGTAGTCGATAATTGTTGCGTCAAGAAAGCTTAACCATTGCTTCACATTCGCGTCGGATAATTTTAATAAATCGTTCATATAAACCTGATTTGGAAAAGTTATACTGAAGAATGGTCACTAAGATAGTTAAAAAAATCTTCATTGGTCAAAGATTCATTTGTAAGATCACTAGACTTAGGATGATCCTTCCAAAATTTAAGGATTTGAGCAAATTTTGAAGACTTAAAATGCTCATCAAGTGCGTCAAAGAGATAAACTCCATGCTGGGCGGAAAGAGAGACCTTAAAAGCACCTTGAATATTTCGGTAAGCTTTCCAAGGTGTTGAGCCATTCATCAAGAAATGATGTTCTATATAATTATCACTTAGACATAAAAAATTATTAGGAATTAATGCGTAATAACTATCACGATAATCACTTGAGCTTTTAAGAAGTTTATCTGAAATAAATTTTGTCTGGGCTCCAAAAACGTCAAAGGCAATTAAGCTTAGATCAAATGCTGCGTTTTGATCTTTATAATCCGTCGTAAAATAGTGATTTTCTCTTATGGGTAAATGTAAAAGAACTTCAAGATTATTTTTAGAGGCGAAATCTTTAAGTGAGTTAAAGTGCTCTAGGGCCTGCTTTGAATTAATAAACGCATTGTTCACAATAGTACTTACAATTAATCTCTTTTTACTCATCTCAAGACGATAAGCTCCCTTTGGCTCATGAAAGTAATCGAAAAGGATTACATTTTTAAGCCAAATTTCAGGAAGAATAAAACTGAGACTTTGATGGATTATAAATTTTTGATCAAATTTTAGGGGGTCAGGATTATTAACGACAAACTCAAACAAATCCAATGCTCCATCACGAAGTAGAACGACAGGATAATGATGACCTTTTTTGGTGAGTTCTAAATATATCTTACTAAAAAGTGGATTGAGTATTGAGTAATAATTATCACTATAAGGAGCCAATGCCCAAATTCTATTAAGTTTAATATTATTGTAAAACTCTGATGGAATATTAGAAGCTCCAATATATTTAAAGATATTGGACAAAGGAGACTTAATTAAATCTTTCTCAATGGTTGCTATAATAGGATTCATAGATTGTCTTAAATTGTAAGTTATAAGAACCAAATGTAGAAACATCTACAAAAGGTGCATAAGGATTTTGATCGAAAGATTTTTCAACCTTTATAAAGTCCTCGCTAAATTGAGTAAAATTAAAGTTAGCATTAAAAATTGCGCTCAATTGATCACGAGAAGCCAATTTATCATACTGAGCGATAACATCTTGTTTTAGACTCGTTCGTTGGTCTTGAGATAATTTATTATTTTCCTGAACTAAAGAAATTAAAATTTTCGCGCAATTGTTTAAATTAACCTGATGAAATGGTGAATCTTTTACCAATGAGACATGTTTTAAATAGTCCGGGAAATTAAACTCAAAATGAGAACCCCATTCACTTAAAACAAGTGGAAGGCCCATACTGAGTAATTTCAGCGCGCTGAAATTAAAATCTTCAGAGTCAATTGAAGTTGGAAATACTCCCCAATCACTTGAATCAATGACTAATTTCTCATTAACATCTTCTTGTTCACCAAAATAGCGAACAAAGCTTTGAGCATCTAAAGAATCTACAATCATTTGCCATTGTTGAAAATATTCATAATTTAATTGCGTTTTTCCAAGAAGAGGCACAGCAATATCATCAAAACGTCCATAGACCCAAAGATGTATTTTTAAGTTGAGCAAAGTGCGAAGCTTTATCACTAAACGAGTAAGCTCAAGAAGATTAGATTGTCTGGTTATTGGGCCATGGTATAAAAACACTATTTCATCTGAATTGACGCCAAGCTCATTTCTAAAAGTTTCTATTTTATCATTTTCAAAAGCAGATAAACTTAACTTCTTCGTTAAAGATAATGGTAGATGAAAAACTTCATTTATATTAACGAGCATTGTCTGAACTAGTTTCTGATGACTTTTAGAGGCGACGACAAATTTTACATTTCTATTTTTAATATCAAAAGAAAGGTCTTTCCAAAATTTAGTTTGGAAAATAAATTGTCCATCCAAATGAAAGATAATGGATGCTTTTAGTGGAATGTTTTTAAGATATGCTTTTACAGATTTAAAGGAAGAAGTCTTTATTGGCAGGAAAATATATTGATCAAAAATTTCTTTAAATTCAGATTTATCTGCGTTTAGTAAAAATGATGTGCATTTAAAAGATTCATCACTCTGATAAAGCTCTTTATAAAAATCATATTTTTCAGAATCTAAAGAATCAAGTGTCCTTTGATCCGGTTCAAAAATAGCAAGTTTCAACAATCATCCCAATAAACTAGTGTTTTGAGTTGATTATAACCTGCATACGCTAAGACAGCACAGTATTTTATAGCTGGCTTTGCTCACTAATCCCATTTGAGATTGATTTGTCTTGGCTCGAGCTAGGCGTCGCATTTAAAAAGCTATCAATCGTATCCTCATAATCACGAAGCATGGCATTTTTAAGATCGCGACTATCAAGGTTGAGTACTTCTATCAGTTTTTGAATTCCTTTTAACGGAATTCCACACAATCCACGCTCAACATTAGAAATAAACTGACCATTTTTATAGCCAAGTAATTTCGAAAGCTGGTTTTGAGAGTAAAGCTGAGGGTGTTTAATTCTCCCATCTTTAACAAACTGACCAATATGCTTAAAGCTTCTAACTGTCATAAATACTCCGTTATTTTTAAGTATAGAAAAGCTTTTTAAAAGCATTTCCTACTTATCATCATACGGATTCTAAAAAAAAATGATTTACATTAAACGACAAAACGATGACGGTTGAAACCTAATTAAAACAAGGAATTAGCCTTAAATCCCCTAAATAACGTAGATTTTGATAGAACTATTCAATTTAGTCTTTCAGCATCCCGGCTATCTTTGAAGCAAAGACACTAAAAGTTGATAACAACTTCACTTTCATCTCATCCGGGCAGTCAATTAAGCCTTTTTGACCATTGGATTTATTATTTAAAACCACAAGATACCAAACTGACGTTTGTGGGTTCTTTGTCCATTTCAAACAATAATCCTGACCAATAAAACCGTGAGTCGAATTAAAAACGTGCTGGCCAAGCGAGCTATCTAGTTCATTAAAATTGGCATCAACTTCAAAGCTAAGTCCAAGTTCTCTAAGCTCTTCTTCAAACATAAAAATTTCACGATCTATTTTAGATTGAGCTTTGGCCGGATTATCTTTGATAATCTGATTCATTTTTTCTTTTAACTCGATGAGTGTCGTATTATTGGTCAAAATGCAGCTCCAGCATCGTTGGGATTTCAAAAGGGATATTGTTCCACCATTTTCTCGATACGCCAAAAAAACAATCATTTTCCAGCTGCTCGTATGCTTTAGACATTAATTCATGTCCACGTAAGCAATGCATTTTAGCTAGATCACTTTCACCCATAGACTCTTTTAGAGAACCGGCTGCGACCTTAATCAATCCTTGAACAAAGTCTTTGATGTCGCCTTTAGGCAATGACTTCCAAACTGCTTCCCACCAAACATGGGCTTCCCAATAAAAGGCATGATTAAATAAATCAGCCCCGTATAAATAGTCTTGATGTTCATGCCAATTATGAATTGTTATGACTTCACTCACGGGATCAGCAAGTGATTCACTATGCCCGCCAGCTTTTTTTGGATGTGGAGTCGAGCCAGGGCGATGAGCATAAGCAGGAAAAGATTTTTTGGTGTAACGCTGCACTTCGGGTATCTCACTGCTTTGCATTATCGTAAATGCATAAAATGATTTCAATTCTTTTTTGTCACCCCTACAATATCTGGATGTTTAGATATTTGGCCATTCTTCTACTTTTAGTCAGCTGTAGCACTACAGACCTTCAACCTCCAGTCTTCATGGTAAGTGAAGAAGCTTCGCAGCAAACGGTTCAAGACAATCAAGTTAAAACGATCCAAGCCAAGTCTACGCGCCGTCGGCAATCACAGACGACAAACTCTATTGATGCTAACGAAAGTGATGAGGCACTAACACAAAAAGAACCTCTTACAACTGAAGTCAAACTCGCAACGATCACAACTGATTATACCGAACGAACCTATGACCTCATTCTTAGTCTAGATGAAAACAAACAAGTCACCGCTATTAAAACCAAATCAAATAAAGGAAAGGTTAAGAACTACCCTGTCCATGTATTAAATAAGCAAATTGTTTTAGTTAAAGCAGTTGGAGTTTCTTTAGTGACATTACTATGTCGTGACTTTAATCAAACTTCTGGCTGCGCCATAGAAATTGAATATCCCTCAAACTTAACTTACGGCAAATTTTTAAGATTCGAATCAAATCTCGTTTATCAAAACGATCAATGGCAGCTTCAAAGTCAAAATAGACAATTCACTTCAATGCATCTTGTGGCCAAAAAAGTTTTTGGTATATTGATTGGAGTAGAAAGAATTGAACTACGATAAAAAAATGTCTACAAAAGCTTTAGTCTTATTATTTCTTGGTGCAAGCATTCTTGGTTTTGGCCCCATTTTAGTTCGTGGGGCCCATGAAGCTAGTGCAGAAGTCATTGCTTTTTATCGTATGTTATTTGCTCTTCCAATTTTATTTTTTATTTCAATGAGAGATCCATTCGTTGGAGAAACTAGGGCAAAACTCATGGCCTTTAGTGCTGGCGTTTTTTTATCGGCCGATTTGGCTTGTTGGCATACGGCGATCCAGACGACTAAAGTTGCCAACGCCACTCTTCTTATAGGTCTAGCCCCATTTTGGGTGGCTTTTATGAGTTCACTTTATCCAGGTCTAAGACTTTCAACTCGTTTTTTTGTAGCACTTATTCTTTGCTTTTCAGGCATGTCGATGCTCACTTCAATGACTGGATTCTTACCAACTCTTGGAAAAGGCGAGTATTTATCAATTATTGCATCCATTTTTTATGCAGCCTTCACCTATCTCTTTGCCATGGTTTGTAAAAAAATGGCTCCAATTCATGCCTTAAAATGGTCTACATTTGGCTCGGCTATTTTTATGTTCATTGTTGCCTTGCTTCGCGGTGCACCTTTAATAAACTTTCAGCAAGAAACTTGGCTATCACTGCTTGGCTTAGGAGTAGTCATTCAATCCTTAGCTTGGTTTATTATTTCAAGTTCTCTAAAACATCTGCACGCTACAGTTGGCTCTTTAGGGCTTTTAGCGCAGCAATTAGCGACTGTCGTTTTAGGCTGGATCATTTTAGGAGAGAAACTTGGAAAAGCTCAGCTTCTTGGATGTCTAATTATGATTGTAGGCATGGGACTTGGTGGACTTTGGGCGCCAAAGCCAGCAGAGATTACGAAGGAATTATCATGAATCAAAATACTAATGACATCATCATTAATCACTATAATAAAGTTGCAGAAAAATTTGGTCTTTCCCCGTCTTCAACAATTGGTGATCAATATATCAGACAGGCCGAGATAACTTTCTTTATTGAAAGCCTAAAAGCTAAAGTCTCTAACCAAGGCGAAGGTCAATCTTTGTTTGATATTGGCTGTGGCAATGGTCATCTTTTAAGTGTCATTAGACAAGAGTTTCCAAAGCTAAAACTTTTTGGACTCGATTTTCATCCTGAACTGACTAAATTAGCTCAATCAAGAAAACTAGAAAACTGTGAGATTATCCAAGGCGATATGAGAAAAGAGCTCTCCATGTTTGGTCATCATGACTTTGTCATCACTGAGCGCTCGGTCATAAATCTATTAAATAAAGAAGAGCAGTTTTGTGCCCTTAGTAATATCTCAATGATCATCAAACCCCAAGGATATTATTTTTTCAGTGAAAGCTTTGAAGAACCAAGAGCTAATATCAATAGAGCAAGAAAACAGATGTATTTAGCCGAAGATATTAATCCTTCAAAACATAATCTTTGGCTTAGAGAAGAAGATTTATTAACTTTGAATGAAAATAATATGCACGAAATTGATGGGCCTTTAGCCAAAAATCATCTATCAACTCATTTTTATATTACGCGAATCCTTCATTCGATAGCGCTTCCAAAAGGTGGTGTGGCCGAAGAATTTCAAAATTTTTTCAATACAGCTTTACCAGCAGCAGTAGGAAACTACTCACCTATTCTCTTTAGGTCTTTTGAAAAATCAAAATAAGCAAACGTGTATTTCATGAACATTGAGTAGCTAGCGTTAAGAGCAATAATTATTCCAGCGACACCATCAAGAATTCCTGCTTTTAAAAACAAGCATTCAATAAATTTCCAAAACGGTCTAAAAAAAACAGCAATAAGACTTGGTCTACCATGATCTTCAATATACTGTTTCGCTCCAAGTTTGGCGTATTTCATATTTCGCTCGACTTGAGAAGAAATTGTCGCGAATGAATAATGATTTAAACTTCCATCCAATACTCTTGGAGACTGAGACTCATGACTTGTTAAAACTTCATGAACTTTTGGTTCGCTAAATTTGGCCATAGATTTTCGATAGAACCTAGCCACTTGATCAGGATACCAACCACCAAAACGAATAAACTGTCCTAAAAAAAAAGTCTTACGATCAACGCTGTAGAGATGATGATCCGCATTTTTTAAAACTTTCGAAATAGATTCTTTTAACTCTTGCGTGACTTCCTCATCACAGTCCAAGCTCAAAATCCACTCATGACTAGCTTTTGAAGCAGCAAAGTTTTTTTGCTGTCCAAACCCATCAAAGGTTCGCTGAAAGACCTTAGCGCCAAAACTTGTAGCAATATCCACACTTTCATCTGTTGAATGATCATCAACCAAGATGATCTCGCTGGCAAAATCCAAAGATCTCAAAAGTCTTGGTAAGTTTTGTGCTTCATTCTTACAAATAATAGTAATACTTAGGTCTAATTTATTCATAATTTATATTCGCAGCCTAATTTCAACTGGTCAATCAAGCTGATTTAAGGCAATATTTTGTTATGCCAAAATCGTTCTTAAAACTTCATTACTTGCTGCAAGTTGCAAAAACTGTCACTTCGAATGATGCACATGAAAAAGATGTTATTTGGTTTAGAAAAGAGCTAGCAAACTGGTGGAACTCAATCATTCGCTTTAAATAAGTCTCAAAAACCAAGCTTTCATTACCTTAAAGAATGATTCATCTTTTAAACTATCTGGGGACCTTTCGTTTTCAGGAAGAATCTCATTGATGACTTCTGGGTCTAGCAGTTCTTGCGCTACGCTATCGATGTCCTGAACAAAATCATCTTCTCTTGGGATGCCATCACTGCTTGGAATAACTTCCGGGACCTCAATACTTTCTACTTCAGATGAATTTTGACCGAACCAAAAATACCCAAGACCTCCGGCCGAGGCTGCCATAATGAGCCACCTAGGAAGAACGGTTTTACTTTGTAAGAGATCTAGTGGTCCTCTTGAGCGTGCCAATTGATCTGCCTTAAGTAATGTCTCTGCCACTACTGGATTATTTTCTCCTGCATAGGAAACAAGTTGATTCCATACTCGCTTACTATCAAGATCATTTCTTCGGGCAAAACTAATCAAAAGTTCATTGCCTCCAAAATTACCATTTTTTAATAAAAGGTCATCGAGCTTATTGGCGATATCACCTTGCGATCTCACGACTTGATTAATAATTGGAACGTGCTTTGTTTGAGCAACTGCATCCAAAAAGAAATTAAAGACTCTGACGAGTTTTAATTTATGCATTCCTGGAATACCAACCAATAAAGATACAATTTTTTCAACAACCGCTGGTTGAGTTGCAAACTCACGAAAAACTGCGAAAAGCTCAGCATTTCTTTCATGTTTAATACGACTGATAACCGCGACACGGTGATTATCAATTAAATCTCTAATTCCATCTGTTGATAATTCATCACCAACTTCTAAAAAACTACTAAATCGAGTTCTATCTGAGTTGTACTTAACACCTAAAGAATCAAGTAAACGAGTCACACTTTCTGCGCATTCGGCCGAACAAGCTCCCGGCTCGACCAATCTTTCTAGATGCTCTTTTGCCAGTAAATATTCTTGAAACTTTTTACCAAGCTTACTTTCATAGCCAGCGCGAATAAAGACTAATTCATCCACAACTGCATCTAATGTTTGAGCTTTCGCTAGAGTTTCATCAAGCCAAAAGCGTGATGGGATATCTATACCAGCTAAGACCTGTTTAGCCTGCTCAATCGATCGAACATCAAGAGATCTGACATGTTGGAGTTGAACGTCTAGAGCTTTAATCGCCAAGCTCGAAAATTCAACTTCTCTAAAAAGTGGCCTTAACTCACGGTGAGCTGTGGCGTAATCACCAGTAAATAAATAACCGTCTAGCTTCACTAATTGTCTTTTCATTTTTTCATGAATGGCAGGCGATTTATTTTTTCTTAAGCGTCTAAGGTATGAGCCAGACTCTTCAATTTTATTTAAGCGAGTCATGAAACGAGCATCGTTTTCAACTAAGATATTACTAGTGACGGCTTTTCTAATTCTGAAACGATTTAATGTATCAAAACAATTGGCGTAGAGTTGAGAGGTTAATAGGCTGGCGCAAAGAAGCCAGTATAGAGCTAATTTCATAAGAATTTATCGGATAAAAGTGAATATTCTTGACCTTTTTACCTGCTAGGATCAATTTAAATGCATGAGTAGTTCTTCTTGGATTATTGGTTTAATCCCACTTTTGGCCTTTGCTATCGCTGATACATTTTTCGGCCTTAAAACAGGTTTAATCGCAGCACTAGTGTTGGCACTCATCGAATGTGTTTGGAGTTGGGCAACGTTTGGAGAACTTGACCAAATAAGTATCGTATCTCTACTGCTAATATTATTTCTGGGTCTTTTGGCCTGGAAAAAGAAATCACCTATTATTTTTAAGATCCAACCAAGTCTTATTTCATTTTTTCTAGGAGTTTGGTTGATCGTGTCTTGGTTTATGGACGAGCCGGTCTTTGTTGCCATGGTAAAAAAGTATGCTGCAATGCTACCAATAGATATTCGCCGTAATATTCAAAATCCGCAATATTTAGCATTTATTAGTCTTACAACGCTGACCACTGGCATAGGAATGCTCATGCACGCCTTTGTCACTGGCTATGCAGCTTTTAAACTAAATAATTGGTGGTGGATAGCAATACGCGGCATTGGATTTTATCTTTTCGCATTTATTGCCATGTTATGCGCAAGAGTGATGATTAATTAATTATACAAGAATACTAGTTGATTTCATTGGATTTTATGGCATCATCAATCCTGCACTTGGAGGATTAATGGAAATCGTGAAAAAAACGAAAACTTATACCGTAATTAAAAAACGTTCAGGCCGTTATGGTGTCCTAGGCGCTAATGGCAAATGGATTAACGGTAATGAAAAAATCAAAATCCTTTTAGACGAAGGAATCATTAAAGTTCCTGCACCTAAAGCACCAGAGAAAGTTGAAGAATCTTCAGAAGATTCACAAGAAGCAACTGCTCAGGCTTAATAGATAATTAATAAGTTAACGCCTCGCCTCACTTTAAGTGAGGCGTTGTTGTTTTTACGCACAAGTTTCGATACTATTTTCCTTCTAACCACACGGAAGTAGGTGAAAGCTTGAAACTCTTTTCAATAAAATATTTCTTATTCCTTTTTCTTTCACTTAGCTTCCAATCAGTATTTTCAAAAGTACCTCTTGGTGTAAATCCACGTGTTGCCAGTGAAGCTGCCATTCAAATTGATCTTAATGGAATCCTAACAAAGGCGAAGTTTGAAAATAGTTTTATCAACTTCTCTTTCAATGAATCCAATGCGAGCAATTTAGGAAAAATAATCTGCCATAATGATAAAGTTGAAATACAAATCAATGCCAAGCCAAGTGAATGGTCATCAACATTTTATCAAGGCCTGCAGGAGCTTGGTTTTTTATTTCCCCACCCAAGAATTCAACTATCTCCGACGAAAGAAAATGTTTTGGCATTATGTAATTCTCAATATGAATGGAGCCCTTCATTTATTCATCGTGGATTTCATTTACATACTCTCCACTCAAACGAATGGGTTCATGGCTTTTTGATGGAGAAACCTAAGATTGCTTTTGAATTAGTTCGCTGGCTCGCGCGAAATGGTCAAAATGTGATGGACTTAAATCTCTTAAGAGATGATCTGTCAGATATCTCGAGAAGATTAAAAGCTCCATTCAAACTAGCACAAGACTTAGGTATTAACGTTGGCGTATCGATTGGAGCGGCCCTACAACAACAAAACAGCTTCAAGCTTATCCCACTTAGTTCAGCTGTTACCGGTATAAGATCAGAAAAATTATTAAAGAAAAATCTTAAAGAGTTAATGAATGCTGTTGATTTTGATTTTCTAACAATGGAAGCTGGCACAAGCGAATTTACATCTGTTAACTATGAAGCAGCTTTGGACTGGATTGAAGCTGCAAGAGCAACCCTCGATCAAAAGAATAAAAAATTAATGATCAAGGTGCATGTATCAACCAATCAAAATGATGATTTTTATGGCAACTTCAACTTCCTGCCACAATATAGTCATCCAGAAGTTGGAATACTTCCTCATACCGTAATGTTCTATGGTCTTTGGGATAAAGAAGTTCCAATGTACGGCAATGAAGACTTTTCAAGCATGCGCGAGTTTACCCTTGAGCAAAAAAATATTCGTCCAACTTGGTATTATCCTGAAACAAGTTACTGGATTTTAATGGACATGGACGTTCCATTATTTCTTACAGATTATTTAGTTGCTCGCGCTGATGATATGAAAAGATTATCTGAGCAAAACGTAGAAGGACATTTTAACTTCACCACTGGCCATGAAGTTGGCTACTGGCTTATGGACTGGAATGTCGCTCTGCTTGCCAACAAAAAGCATCGTTTTGACCCAAAAGCGGGACTCAAACTGTTAGGTGAAGACCTTTCGTGCTGGAAAAATATTATTGATTTTCAAACGAAGCACTTTAAAAAGAATCAACTCATTTCGGTTCTTTCGTTTCCAAATCTGCAAGATGAGTTTAGTAGCACTCATCGCATTCACGAGCGAAATACAGTTAAAGAACTTTCCAAAAACCCTGAATTACTGCGCCAAGAACTCGAAAAGCTTGAGTTTGCTTTAAGCGAAATGCCAGACCCAAGCTGTATCAAAACTGAAGAGCTTAAAACGATGATTACAATTACTAATGATCGTATCAAGCACGCCTGGCTCACAAGACTTGCCCTCAGGCATAAGAAGAAGTCTTATCTACGCGAACAGTTTATCATGCAAGCGGCAAGTGTCAGAGAAAGTGCTAAACTCTATATGCTAGATTTTAAAGATAAATTCGAGCGCTATCCTGAGGCTAATCTATTCGATAGGAAAAGCCCCAACCCAACCAGCTATAGTTTTGGCTACGTCTATAACTCAGTCAGTTTGAATTATTGGGAACGTGAAGAAAAAATGGTGAAGAAGAATCGCTACAACCCCTTCATCATGAATATCTATAATTTCTTAGATATTATTTTTTAATTTTCAACCTGAACATTCTTTGAAAATCTTTATCTTGAACAAACTTTTCAAGCGCCTCATTCATACATGAAGAAATCATACGAGGATTAAGAGCTGTCGCATCAAGGATGGAGCCGTTGGAAGCAGCACTGACAGCAATGACTCCATTCCACTTTGCTTTAAGATTGTTGGCAAGCTGCAAGTCAAAGGCGAATTTTAACTTACACTCAGAAACTTCACCGATTTTTCCATCTTTCTTTTCTTCAACCCATAACTCAAGAATATCTACATTCAAGTTATTCAAAGAGTTTTCGTCGACTTGAACTTCACGTGCAACTAATCCTTGCTCTAAACTTGTTTTAACGTAGAACTCAACTCCTGTTGAAACAATAATCGGTGTCACTTTATTTGATAAACCAGTGCGCCCCATACCGACACGATCTTTAATGGTACGCTTGTCTGTTACATTATTAATTTTAAAAGACAAAGGACTAGACTCGACCATTGTCACTTTTGAAAACTCTTCTAAAGGAGACAAGTTCTCATCAACAAGATTCATATTTTTACTAGCACAAGAGCTGACCAAAAATAGGGCAAAAACCAAAAGAGATAATTTCATAGTGAACCTTTAGCGACGAGAGCGCGATGGAACAAAACGAAGCGAAAGACCAACGGTCGCTTGATTAAAGTCGTTAGCTACTGGCAATCTTGATTCCAAACCAATATTAACAGTACCCATTCGTTGAATCTCAAAGTCTCGCTCTGCTCTTAAAATAATAAAATCTTCTCTAGTACCATAATTTCTATTATAGACACTGTAAACGGCTGAATAACTAGAATTTGTTTCTTGGTCCATTATCGTTGTCCCAATAGCACTTCTCGAGCCTGACCTGGCAATGGTGTACTCTCCTGTTAAGGCAGTGGTAAAACGCTCTCCATCATAAGAGATCCCGCCGTGCACATTATAACTATTGGCAAAAGCATGGATACCGCCTTGAGAGCCATCCTCCCCAGGAGTTCCTCGCTCGTTATTATAGCGACCTGATTGAATAGTGTAATCAATCTCACCACCAACGAAGGCTCCCACTCTACCATTATTATAAAGTGCGTCTAAACCGACAGTAGCTTGTGTGAACATATCACCATTAGCCTCAGGTGTTGTATCATCAACTCTGGAACTTGAGTAATAGCCTTCAGTCGATACAACCGCACTTGGTCTTAGCGCCAATGTTTGATTTTCTCTATCAACCAACGTGATATCAGGAATGTTAAATCGTCCTTCAATTTGCGCGTAGACTATATTTTGAGATAACTCAGACTCTCTCGTCGGTGATGTTGCAATTGATCTTTCATTATGGGCAAAAGCAACTCCAGCACTAATATCTAAAATTCCAAAGACATTATCTTTTTCTATATAAGTAGCGATCCCCTGAGCAATATCTCCTCGAGCTGTCTGCGTTTTAAAAACATTCGCTGTTATAACACCGTATCCGGCCTCAAGCTTAATGAGTCCAGGTAGATAATTTGGATCATCAGGAGTTCCGCCAGCAACACTTTTTAAAACCTCTCCAAGCTCTGTACGACGGGTTTCACGTACCTCACCTGTTTCGGGGTCATAGACAGTATAGTATAAACCTGAATTAATCAGGTTTGGATTAGGTGCGGGATTAGCGTTAGATGTTTCATCGGAAGAATAAAGCTCACTCCAATTAATAGTATAAACTTCCCCATCGCTTGTTCGAACTGATGTCACCTGGTGTCCACCACCGACGGTTCTATAACCTTCGATAGAGACTTGGTTGTTTTTAAATCCACAGGCCATTAAAAACTGAGAGACAGTCAAAGAGGCATCCCGACAAACTCCAGAAGTGGCCTGCATATCACCATTGGCCCGACTTCTAAGCGCATCCCATTGATTTTGAGAACTCACTACCATATTAACGTTTGGGCCATTATCGATTCTGTCATAATCATAAATTGAAGAAAGCCTAGAGCCTAAGTTTGAGGCCATGGCGATTTTATCGTGCTCCGACTTACCATCACAGGCAGCTTTAACGGCACTCATTGTATCTTCATAAGAATTATAATTTGTTAAAATCAGTCCATCGACTACTGCGCCCATCTCACGGTAACGATCATCTTTTTGGGCGTAATTTTTTGCAAGGCCATCACGTGGGCCACCCATTGTCATCATAACGGAGAAGCGCCACTTACTATCTGGATTTTCTTCAGGCACTAAACCTAAATCAATCGCTTGAGGCTCATTTGGGACATTACCATCAAGACAGGGTCCTACTTGAGAAGTTCGAGCTAATGTCAGCGAATCGACATCGCCTGCGGAAATAAGCATGACTTCGCCAAATTGACGAAAGCCCTCGTTCAGACCTTCATAGGGATCCTGAGCGTGGAGCGAAAAACTAAAAAGTAATAGAAATAGATATGAAATATTCATTAAACCTCACAGATTTATCGGTTTAACCGATAAAAACCTGTGAAAAAACTTCTCTACCTTACTCTTTTACTCGGATTTAACACCTACAGTTTTGAAAGCTGTGAGATCTCCTTTAATCATGATCAATCGTTAGATAATCTGCAAAATTTTATTGCTTCAACGCCGTTAATGAACTGTGGACAAATTCCTCGCCCCCTAACTAAGCAAGCAGCTAAAGACATACTAAAAACTTTAGCAACACAACAAAAGCTGAGGCTTGGTGATACATCCCAAATGAATAGACATGAAATTGGTAATAAATTAAATCACTGTCAGGCGAAACCGAATCAAAAAGCATTTGTTATTAATTTTGAAGGAACTGGATCATTCTCGCCAAAAACTACAGATTTAATGAAGACGTTTATGGGCTGTGTTGGTGATGGTGATTTAGGAAAAAATTTGCATTACCATGCGATACAGGCCGTAAAAGAAACCTATCATCAAAATGAAAACTGGTCAGCACTTTCAGCTGGGCCATTAAATCAAATAGCGATGAGTGCAGACTCTAACAATATTGGGTGGACGACTTTTGCCTCAGAAGAAACTGAAGTCCTTGCGGATCCACAAGACCTTAGAAATTATTCATCCATACAATCACAAATATTTCCTAGAGGAGTCTACTTAGCACTTATGTGCTACAGAGAGTTTAGACAAAGCTCCAAAGACTTAGGAATCTCTCCAAAGATTATCGTACAAGGACATAGCAGTGGAGCACGATCAAGTGTTAAGTTTCTAGAAGGTCTAAAGTCTCTTTTTCCTGAAGATAAAATTGATCTTATGCTAACCATTGATCCTGTCAAAGAAGCTCACCTAGCGGTTGGCGAAGTTCTCTCTCAAATTGCAGGTAATACAAACAGACATATCTATAACTCTATACCCTTTGTTGATGATGTAGAGATTAAGCCTCCAAACGTCTGGACAAGAAAACAACCTAAAACTCTCTACAAACCAGATAATGTTTTAAGAAGCGCTAACGTCTATCAAAATGTCGACACAGATGGATTAAAAGGACCTATTAAATTCGGCATCCATGGCAGCCCCATTCAAGGAGCTGACATCAATCAATTCATCTCTAAGGATCTTGGAAGTGATGCACACGGTGAAATCACTCGCCATGAAAAAACAAAGTCCATCATAGCAAGTGAATATAAGAAAATCGGGTTAATTCCCTGAAGGCTTATGTTCGAGTTGTTTTCTAACCATTTTAATAATGGATCCAAGAACTGGGATATGTTGGTAAACAAATTCTCCCATATCAAAATAATCTCTATGATAGATTGCTAATGTACTTTCACTATTAAATTCGATTTCGCTCACGCCATGAACGACAACTTCCTCTCCGCCGTTAAGGCCATCGACTCGCATATACATAATCCAAGTACAGAGATGGCGATCTCCATTAATGGCATCATCTTTAAATTCAAAGCGAATATCAATTACTTTTTTATACATCGCTTTGTAATATTCTTTCATTGAATTTAGACCATTGATCTGGCCTAGAGGATCTTCAAAAACAATATCTTGGGCATAGAAATTATCAAGAATTTCAGTATTTGTTGCTCTAAGATCATTAAAGACAGTTCGGATTTTAAGCGATCGCTGTTGTGTTAAAGTCAAAACAGGCTCCTGGGCATTCACGGCCGACAAAAAAATTGAGACTAAAATAGCTAAGGCTAAACGCATAATAACTCCTTTTGTAAGTAGTTTGGACTAAGAAATACCATTTGTCTTAGATACTTTCCCAAGACAATCTTTATTAGATGTGTCATTCTTGCTCTATGCCAATTACTGACAAAAAAGAAATTACCAATAAACCTAGATGGCTTAAAGTTCCCCTGCCAAAGGGTGGGAATTTTTCCAAGCTTCAATCTGAACTTAAGTCCAGAGGCCTGGCCACCGTTTGCCAAGAAGCCAAATGTCCAAATATTGGTGAGTGCTGGAGCGCTCAAACAGCAACGGTTATGATTCTCGGCGATACCTGCACGAGAGCGTGTAAATTTTGTCATGTTAAAACGGGAAATCCGGCCGGCTTTATTGATCAAAATGAAATTAAACATACGGTCGAAATGGTTTCGATGATGGCCCTGCGTTATATCGTCATTACTAGTGTTGATCGTGATGACCTTGACGACGGTGGTGCCGAACATTTCGCCAATATTATAAAAGCCGTACACGAAAATCATCCAACCACAAAAGTTGAAGTTCTTATTCCAGATTTTGATTCCAAGCCAAACTCGATGAAAAAGATAGGAGAGGCCAATCCCTTTGTGATTGCTCAAAATATTGAAACGGTAAAAAGATTAACTCATCCCGTTCGAGATCGAAGAGCTGGTTATGAGCAAACACTCAATGCGCTTAAATTTTATAAAGAAAACTACCCTCATATCGCCACAAAAAGCTCTATCATGGTTGGCTTAGGTGAAACACTTGAAGAGATCAAGCAGACATGTCTTGATCTAAGAAATGTTGGGGTTAATATCGTGACCTTTGGTCAATACCTTCAGCCAAGTCTAAGACATCTAAAAGTTGATCGATATTATAAGCCAGACGAGTTTGAAGATTTAAAAAAGATGGCCTATGAACTTGGATTCGACTTTGTTGCCTCTGGAGCGATGGTTCGATCAAGTTATAAGGCCGCTGATTATTTTGACTGGTTAGAAGCTCGTGGAAATTAATATCATCAAAGAATTGCCTTATGTTGATTATTTAGAATGGCTTGATGAAGCGAGTGAGAAAACAAGAAGCGATGGAATAACGAGATTAATGGTTTGTTCACATCCTCTGGTTTTTACAATGGGTCGAGGCGATCGACAAAATACCAATTTAGGTCTCGAGTCAAACTTCGAAAATGTAAAAGTCATACCCATTAATCGCGGTGGTGGACTTACTTTTCATGCTCCTAATCAAATTATTTTTTACCCGGTCATGAAGCTGACATCGACTTATGGTTTAAATGAGCATCTGTGTATGTTGGCCAAAACATTTCAAGAAACACTTAAACCAAATATCAATCTCAATTATAAAAGAAATCCACTTGGCCTATGGTATCAAGAACAAAAACTTGCATCGATTGGCATTGAACTTAAAAGATTTGTTACCAGGCATGGCTTGGCGTTTAATTTAAATCGCATCCCAATCGATCATTCTTTGTTAGGTGAACTTAATCCATGCGGATTAAGTGCCACAACATATACATCACTTGAAGATTTAGGCATAAAGCTGGACTGGCAACAAACAGCAAATCAGTTAGTAGAACATTTTCAAACTTTAACAAAAACTAAATTATAACAATCTTGCCCATCTTTTAAATACTTTCGCTCAAAATGCGTACGGCCAGGAAGCGTTGGTGTTGAAAGTGACTTTAGCTTTAATCCATAGTCCGCAAAAAGTTCAACACATTCATCAATATAACTTTTAATATTTGAAGCAAGTGTTAGCTCAGCGTCTTTGGCAAGTTTATCAACTAAGTGAGACAGAAACGGCATATGCGCCCAACGCTGATTTTTATTTTTTGGTTCTGGGTTTGGATAAAGAATAAAAACTCTTTGCAGTTGTTCATTTGCTACATTGTGAGTAATCCAAGAAATGGCGTCATCATGAATAGGCACAAGATTTTTTGGACACTCGTGGGATTTCCAACGCTTTTCAAATTTTAAGAATTTTTCTAGTGTTCGCTCAATAGCAATAAGATGTCGATCTGGATGGGCGATTGCATACTGAATTGGATGAAGCCCTGCACCACAGCCAATTTCCAGATCAAACTTCCCTTCAGGCGCTAGTATAGAGCTTCTTGGTTTAGGAATAAGTTCTGATTTAAATTCTCGCATGGCCAAAATCCAAAGTTTTTGGCATTATGCGTGGTTTTCAAAGGAGACGTCAATGACAGCACTGGCCCTAACACGTGATGGAAATTATCTGATGCATGGTAAGCAGTACTCTCCTGCCACTATTGTTAAGTGCCTTGAGCCTCTCCTAACTGAAACCCGCTTATCTAAACTTAATCATGTTTTATATCATCGCTCTAATCACTGCCTTCCAGTCATGGAACATATTCATGATGTGGGAAATATTAATGCCGTGATGAGATCAGCAGAAATCTTGGGTTTTCCAAAGCTGGCCAATATTCCAAGTCAAAAATTTAAATCATCCTCTAGAGTTACAAGCGGTGCAGATAAATGGGTTACCATCGATACTTATCAAGGCCCAAGTGAGTGCTATAGTGATTTAAAAAAGAAAGGCTACACTATCTGCGCAACAGCACTACGCTCAGATGCCATTCCTTTTGATCAACTAGATTTATCAAAACCTCGCGCCTTCGTTTTTGGCAATGAAAAGAAAGGTGTATCACCTGAAACGCTTGAGCTTGTTGATGAATGTACAATTATTCCAACAGTAGGATTTACTGAATCTTTTAATATTTCGGTTGCTGCTGCCATCGTCATGTCTAAGATAAGGGACTTTATCAGCGCAAATGATAGAAAGTACCTTTTAACAGAAGATGAAATTATCAACATCAAAGCAAGACAATTGCTACTACAATTCAAATACCAAACCGTTATTATGCATATTAAAGAAGATCTCTGTGTCTAATTTCTAGACACCCCTTTCTATATTACCAACCTATCTTGAAGCTTTCACTTGATATGTCATAGTGGAAGCGGGACAATGGAATTGCGCCTAACTCATCTCATGGAGGAACCTATGAAGAAAATATTATGTCTTTTCTTAATTCTATCTGCTTCTAGTGCTCAAGCAGGTTTTCTTATCGAACCTTATCTTGGTTTTAGCATCGGCTCAGGTGAAAATAGTGCAACTGTAAAAACTGAATATGATCAAAATGCCACATTTTTAGGTGCTCGCGTCGGCTACCAAACTCTAGGGCTTATGTTTGGTATTGATTACACCAAAGGCTCTGAGGCCGAGCTAGAAACAAAATCTGGCACAACAACATTCAAACAAGATGCAGATCAAAATACATTCGGTCTTTTTGTTGGTTATAATTTACCAGTCATGCTTCGTGCATGGGCGGCATATTATATGAGTACTTCAATTGAAATCCAAAATGGAGCCTCAGTTGGCGACGAGTATAACGGCAGTGGTTATGGACTTGGACTTGGTTTTACAGGTCTGCCATTCGTTAGCTTAAACCTTGAGTATAGAATGATGACTATTGATGAGTTCAAAGATCAATCAACTGGTCTTAAATCAACTCTTTCTGGTAACAGTGAGATTGATTATAACCAAGTAATGCTATCAGTTTCTTTGCCTCTAGATATCTAAAACTACTTGGGCGGTCTTTAAGACCGCCTTTTTTTTACCAGAATAATCTTCCCTAATTCAATCTAACACTCTCCAAAAAACAAGCTTCAACTTATTCATTCGATAAGCCTTTATCCGACATTTAGTTTACGTCGTCTCAAGGAGAATCGCGGTGAATACACCTGCTAGTCTAGCACTGCTTGCGCTCATGGCCTTTGCCACTAACGTTCGCGCCGAAAGAATACCTGGCCAATTTGTAGTTAAATTACAAAAACATAAGACGGTTGATTCATTAGAAGATAATGGATTTTCTATCATTAAACCGGTTATTCCTGCACTTGGTATCTATCTTGTCGAAGCTCCTCAGGGGTTTGAATCTATCCAATCACTAAAAAGTTTTAGCGGTATTGATTCTGTAACTTACGAAGAAGAAGTCAGTCTTCGAAAAGCAAAACAGCCAAATGACTCTGACTTTTCTGCTCAGTGGAGTATGTCGACGCAAAGTAATGGCGCTGATATTCATATCGGTAATGTCTGGCAAAAGAGCGTTGGATCACAAGACTACGTTGTTGCTGTTGTTGATGAAGGCGTTGATGTCTCCCATGCTGATTTAAAGCAAAATATTTGGACAAACACTAGAGAAATTCCAGGCAATGGAATTGATGACGACAATAATGGTTACGTTGACGATGTTCATGGATGGAATGCTTACCAGTCAAATGGTGACTTAATAGCTTCAAGACACGGAACACACGTCGCTGGTATCGCTGGCGCACGTGGTGACAATGGTCGTGACGTTGCTGGTGTGAACTGGAACGTAAAAATCATGGGTGTTGGTGCTTCATCTTCAACAACTTCTGTTGTCCTTGAAGGTTATGGTTACGTTCTAGCTCAAAAGCAACTTTGGCTTGATAGTAACGGATCAAAAGGTGCCAACGTTGTCGTAACGAATTCAAGTTTTGGTGTCGATCGCGCTCGTTGCGATAGTGGTGACTACAGACTTTGGAATGATGTTTACAATGCTATGGGTGAGGCTGGAATTTTATCAGCGGCCGCTACAATTAATGATCAAGTAGACATCGATAAAATGGGTGACGTCCCAACAGGTTGTACAAGTCCATATCTTGTCACAGTGACTAATACCACTATCGATAATGAAAAATACCAATACGCTGGTTACGGTGCTGTTGGAATTGATCTAGGTGCTCCGGGAACAGATATTTTATCAACTCTTCCAGGGGACAGAACTGGTTCATTAACTGGTACGTCAATGGCAACTCCACATGTTGCAGGCACTGTTGCTCTTCTTTATGCAGCAGTTGATGGGCTTGGTGCCGCTGCGAAATTAAACCCGGGAGCCACAGCTCTTCGAGTAAAACAAGCCTTGCTAAACGGTAGTGAAAAACTACCAAGCTTGCGCGGTAAAACCGTTAGTGGTGGTAAACTAAATGTACAAGGTGCTTATCAGATTCTTTCCGCAGAGTAATTCCGGTTAAATTCTGATACCTGATTATAAAGCCCCAGTAATTCTGGGGCTTTCTTATTTCTTCTTACAGCTGATGCCAAAATCAATTTAGTCCAATAACATTAATCAGTTACTCATTCACATAGGACGTGTTTAATGAAAGTAGTGTTACTGACTGTTGTGGTCTTATTATTATCTCTTGGCGCCGAAGCTTCTCAAAGATTAACACCACTTGCAAAATTCAAATACGACAGAAATATTGAGTACAATGATGTCTGGGGATATACAGCGCCTGATCAAAGAGAATACGCACTTTTAGGTGTTGTAGACGGAACAGCAATCATTGATATTACTGATGCATCATCTCCAAAAGAAATAAGTTTCATTCCATCAAATCGCTCAACATGGAAAGATATTAAAACTCTTGGTCATTACGCTTATGTCGTCAACGAATCAGGCGGCGGAATGCAAATCATTGACCTGTCAAAACTTCCTCAAGTGGCGACTCTTGCAGCAACTTTCACAGATTTTTCAACTTCACATAATTTATGGATTGATACCGATCGTAAGATTTTATTTGCTGAAGGTGATCATGCTCAACCTGTTAAGCTTTATTCACTGGAAAACCCACTTGCACCAACAAAACTTTCTTTTCTAGGTGTTGAATGCCACGACATATATGCCAGAGATGGACTTGTTTATGTCTCTGAAGGCGGACACGGTACTATTGGTATTTTCAACTACGATGATCCGGCCAATCCAACTTTAGTTAAACGCTTCCAAATTCAAAGAGCGGGTTATGTTCACAATGCATGGCCTACAACTGATAACCGCTACCTCATGACGACTGAAGAAAATAGCGGCAAGACAATGAAGATGTTTGATCTCAGTGATCTTAGAAGTGTACAAAAAGTTGGTGAAATTTTAGCTCCAGGCTCACTCGCCCACAATGTGCATATTAAAGGTGATTACGCCTTTGTTTCTCACTACGGCTCAGGACTTCGTATCTATGACGTAAGTAACCCTGCATCGATGAGTGAAGTTGCCTTTTGGCAAGAAGGTGAACGTTCACAAACAGGATTTGTATCCGTTTGGGGAGCATTTCCATTCTTTAAATCAGGAAAAATCTTAGCTAGCTCGATTGAAGAAGGTCTTTATATCTTTCAACATGACAGTGCACGCGAATAATTGAGGCTCAATTGAAATACATCCTCCTATTGTTATTGATCAATACGGCTTACGGGGCGCTTAGTCCCGTTGCTACCCTTAACGACGATCAACAAATGAGAATGTACGCTGCACAGATAGCTGACTTTAAAATTTCCTATAAAATGCCAAACGGCATGAATCATAAAATGTTTCATCGTATGCATGGAAAGCTCATGCATACAATAATAGTTAATAAAGACTTATCCCATTTTGCACACGTCCACCCAGACTTTGATATGAAGACAGGGGTCTTTAAATTAAGTGTCAATGGCACAAGCACAGACCCAGACAATCAAGCTTTACCCCAATCAATCCCTTGGTTTGGTGAGTATTATCTTTTCACAGAAACGATGCCGCATAATCACGATAGCGGCGAAATGGTGATGGTGACGACGAGACATCAAATTTATGCTGATGGCGCTCGTGGTGGTCCAAGTGCTGACACAAACTGGCCAGATGCCAATCGCGGCATAGAGTATGAGTTTGTTCAAAATGGAGAATCATTAAAAGCCGTTCTAGATTATGAGACTTATGATTTTTGTGATCGCTGGGTTCCAAAGTTTTATCTTAATATTAAAAAACAATTAGAAAATGGTGAATGGGTTGCTGCTGAAGGTTTTGAAAAATGGCTTGAGATGGGTGGTCATGCTGTCATGATTGAAAACTCAAATCGCCCATTTGAACAACTCAGATTTCAACATCTACACGCTTTCTTGCCAATCGCTACGGCTTCTGAGTTCGACTATCCATTCGATGCTCACATTGATGAGCTTCAATCAGGTCAGTACAAAATGTGGTTTCAGGTTAAGCGTTTTGGAGAAGTCTTGACTCTTCCTTTTGCTATGACTTATCAAAAACCAATTCAGCCTTTAAAAAGTTCTAATAAATGTAAGTAATTAATCTTGAATGATGTCGCCAAGGTAAGCATTGTCTCGCTCACCCATTTTACCAATTAAAAGTGCGGCTAATTTCTTTTTCAGTTTAGAACTTGCACTTTGTTTACCAAGACCAGAATCAAGCAGCACGATTTCACCAATAAGTGGATTGCCATCAAGGTCTTCACCAAGAGTTATTAAATTATAACCACAACCAGTAAGCGTGTACTCTGGCACCCATGCATTTAAATTGGCCTTACCTGTACGAATACGGTAGCGACCTTCTTCGATGCGATCGAGGCGAGTTAAAATATAACGTTCTCTAACAACAGATTTTTTGGTTTGAGGATCTTGGAAGCGACAGTAAATTTTGGCTTGGATTTGAGAGAGACTAATATCACTGACCGCCATGACTTCATCTAGTGGAGATAAAACAAGCTTGATATTTGATGCAAATAAATTCAATGAACAAAGAGCCAATCCTATGGCCACTAATCGCTTCATGCGACCTCCTAGACTGGAATTAGTTTGTCGCTCTAATTAATGCTGGTCAAGAGCGGGTGTTTCAAAACTACGAATTGATAATTCATACTTCGTAAATTGAGGAGGTTGCAAACTCTTGTCTAAAATCCTCTGGTTTTTCGCAACTGCTAACTCTTTGGCAAGTCGCGCTAAGTTTTGCTGAAATGCTGGAAGAGTCCATTTACCAAAAACGGTATGACCGCCTTCATAACATTGGGCCTCATACTCCTCTGGAGTTGTTAAATACCCGCAGTAAGCTAATGAGTAAGGAGACAAAACAACTTGGCCTCCTAAAATTTCAGATAATTCATCTTTAATTCTTTTGCCAGCCATTGTGGTTGGCTCGGCCGGAATATTCACCAAAGAAAGTGAGCCAATTCGTATAATCGATAATGGTAAAACATGTTGAGTCCAAGTATGTTCATGAACACCACCTTGACGGTGAATACGTTTAAAATAGCCAATGCTTTTATCAATCCAGCCAGGAATAATTAAGCTCATAATTTGAGTCGTACCCAAAACTTTCTTTTCTCCGGTTTCAACAAAAATATGTTTTGGTTTTTGTGTTGAATATTTTAAACGAATCCGTTTGCCCCATTCCTTTGAACGAATAGGCATGATGGAATATTCCCAAATTTTTATTGTGTTAGCGACAAAGCGAGCAAAATATTTAATAGGATCGATGATGCCAGCGTTTTCAGCACCTTCAGCAAATGAAACACCTAAACAAGCAGGAGAAGTTGAAGCAAAAGATGTCTTCTTATCGAGGCGAGATTTTTCGATCTCTATATTTGAAAAATCGACATAGATTAGCTCCCCGTCAATTTCTCCTTCAATCTCAACTCCATCTTGCGTTAAAAATTTCTTGGCCCATGAAAATTGCTTAAGACCATTTTCTTTGGCTTTGGTAATCATTTTTAAGTCTGGTTGCTTAAACCAATGGGCCCAAAAAGGTGGTTCCTGAATAGGAGAAACATCACCGGAGTTTCCTTGCGCAAAAACTCCAATATAATCGGGTCGACCATGCAGCTTAGACTGATCGGCTTCTAAATATGTCGCCGCATAACCTTTGTTACCGGGTGAGATATGATGATTGGTCCAAATGATATTTGTGCAATGAACGGCAAACCAATTCCATGAAGCAAAGGGACCTTGATCATCAACAAATTCAAGTAATCGCATTGTTCGATCAGTTCCCTTTGACTGCTCCTTTTTAGATAAAGGAGTTTTAACTTCAGGGTTTAGATTATGAGCTCGAAGAGAACGGTTAAAGCTAACATCTGCATCAAAGGGAACTTGTCCCTCTTTATATAAAATCTTACTAGCTCTTTTATTTTTAAAGGCTAACTCAATCGCCTTAAAGCAACCAAGCACTAAGATGTCTAGAACTTGCTGAGAAAAGCCAGGGGTTGGCATACTATAGAGGGCATAATGACTATAGCCAGACGGAGCCGAATGAGTATGCTGTGCTGTAATAATGACTTGATCACGTTTAAGATTAGGATACTTTTTTGATATCAATTCCCAAAGCGAGTCTGTTAAGGCTTGGGTTATAAAACAGACTTCCAAGCAAAGCATTAAAGAGACTTCTTTTGATTTGCGACATTCAATCCAAATGGCCCGAACATTTAAGAGTGCGTGAACGTATTTTACGGTGTTATGCGGGTTACCGTAACCAAGCATGACTATGCCAGGGATAAACGCTGTAATATCGGCCTTAGCAGCACCAACAAGCCAATTCTGATCTGACATCAAACACTCCTTCATATTGCCAGCAGATTATAAGATTGCTTTGTCTAACAAGCCAAGGGAAGAACAATACCAGAGTATATGCGTCCGCATTATTATCAATAATGGATTTAACACCTCACCTCTCTTAAAATAGCGGCATGACGACGAATACTGCTATCAAAACACTTATTAAAGATGAGTCACTGCCTCTGGCTTGGCTCGATATGGATAGGTTAGAAAAAAATATAGCTCAACTAAAAACAATGGCCTCGCCGTTAAAAATTAGAATCGCTAGTAAATCAATCCGCTGTCGTTACGTTATTGAAGAACTGCTTAATAATCACTCAGATATTTTTCAAGGAATATTAGCTTTTCATCCTGAAGAGGCTGAGTGGCTTGCGTCCCATGGTCTTAAAGATATTGTTGTTGGCTATCCGTATCTGCGCTGGTTTGACCAGCAGACTTCCATAAAAAAAGAATGGGATGAAATCACCTTCATGGTTGATCGAAGAGAACATCTAGAGGTCATCGATAACATGGCCAAGAGACTAAAGACTAAAATCAATATTTGTTTTGATATTGATCTATCAACATCGCATTTTGGAATTTACTTTGGTGTTTATCGATCATCTTTAAAAAATGAAGCGATTCTGAAAGATCGCCTTGAGTTCTTAAAACAATGTCAGCACTTAAGATTAAAAGGTGTAATGGGTTATGAGGCACAAATAGCTGGAGTTGGTGATAATAATCCATTTAAGAAAATATTAAATCCTATTATAAAATTGTTAAAAAAGTCATCGATGAAACAGGTCATAAAAAAACGCATTGCTATGACCAAACTTTGTGAGTCCTATGGTCATCAATTAGCCTTTGTTAATGGCGGTGGAACTGGAAGCCTTCATTTTACAAAAAAAGATCCGAGTGTGACTGAGTTAGCAGCAGGTTCAGGTTTGTACGCCCCTTTATTATTTGATTATTATGAAGACTTTCATTTTGAATCTGCCGCTGGTTTTGCACTTGAAGTGACAAGACAATCGGTTGATAAAACTTTCACAGCGGCCGGTGGCGGATATATTGCCTCAGGCTCCATCGGCCAAGATAAATCCCCAAGACCAATGAACGATGAAGAGATTAAGCTTGATATCAATGAGGGATGTGGTGAGGTTCAAACTCCCCTTCATACATCAAAGAATTTAAGTTTTGGTGAAGCTGTCCTGTTTAGGCATGCCAAAGCTGGCGAGTTATGTGAGCGATTCAATCAACTCACAATTATCCACAATAATAAACTTATTAAAAAACCTACTTATAGAGGGGAAAACCAGTGCTTTCTGTAATAGACGATTATTTAATTTTAGGTGCTGGAGTTTCAGGCATCATTATGGCCAAAGAACTCACGGCCAATGGTGCTAACGTTACTTTAATGGAAGCTGGAGAGCATTTTAATAAAGACACTTACCCTCAAAAAGAAATAGACGCCAACTCCAAGTTATATTGGGGTGGTGGAATTGAGCTTAATCATCAAGCGACCATTGGATTTTTAAGACCTAAAGTTGTTGGCGGTGGCTCTATAGTCAATCAAGCCTTGCTTGATCGTTTTGATAACGTTGCTCTTGAATCTTGGAGTGAAGTTTCAGGCATAAAAGACTTCAACGTAGAAAAGATGAAAGCTTGGTATGAAAAAGCTGAATCTGGAGTCAAAATTCAAGAAATTCCAAAAGAGTATCGAAATGCCAATGCCGATATTTTTATCCAAGGCTTTAAAAACCTAGGCTATGAGTGTGCACCACTAAAGCGTGCTCAAAGCGGCTGTGAGTACGAAAAAGGAAATGATTGTATTCAATGCCTCTCTGGCTGCAAATTGGATAGTAAGCAATCAACCGCTATTACAGCCCTACCAAAAGCACTCGAGAATGGACTTAAGCTTTTTAGTCAAATGGAAGCCACTAGAATTGAGCAAAAGCATGATCTCATCATTGTTCATGCCGTAGATAAAAATAAGGCTCACCACACTTTCAAGGCAAAAAATCTTATCTTGGCCTCAGGTGCAGTTGGTAACTCAAAACTACTTTTGAGTTCAAAACTAAAAAACGCTAGCCTTATGTTGGGAAAAAACTTTTATACTCACCCGCAATTCATGAGCCTTGGTCTGTATGAAAAAGAAATAGCAGCTCATAAAGGTCCTTTTCAGGCGATGAAATCCGATGAGCCGCATTTTAGAATTAGTAAATTTAAATTAGAAAATGTTTTTGCTCCTCCAGTAGGACTTGCCATGCTTCTTCCTGGTTTTGGGAAAAAACATATGGCGAGTATGAAAAAGCTTAGACATTATGCTTGTGTTGAAGTGGCCATACGCGATCAAGTGCCAGGCTCCATAAAACTCACCTCGTCGGGACGAGTTCATATCACCAAAGAATTAAAAGGTGATGATTTTCAAACTTATAAACGTGGTGAAAAAGTTATTCATCAAATTTTTTATTCTACAGGTGCCACCAAAGTTATTAATGGGGAGCTTAGTATCGGACTTCATCTGATGGGTGGTCTTTGCATCGGTGAAGATAGCAAATCGAGTGTTGTAAACCCTGATTTTCAGCTCCATCATGCCTCAAATATCTTTTGCGCCGACTCGAGTATCTTTCCCAATGCCCCTGGTATTAATCCTTCCTTAACCATTATGGCCCTAACTCTTAAAGCGGCCGATCGTATTATGAAAAAGGCAAATCACTCATGAAGCCTGAATTACTTTTAGACACATGTTCTAAGCATTTTAATGCCGGCCAACTTAAGGGTGTCCTAAAGCTTGGCGATGTTGTCATTCCTGGGGATAAGCATCTGCCTAAGTTTTCTGAAACTGAGTTTATTTTAGATATCGATCGCATGCTCGATTATATGGAAGAAGAAGACCTGGAAGGTTTAAAAATCTTAATGTCGTTATTCCATTATGCGCCTAAACGACTTATTAGTTTTATTCTTAAACTAAGTGAATACCACTCAAGCTTTCCAAGCTTTATCGCAACATTACTTAGAATGTTAAAGCTTGGTCTTAAAGGTATTATTTTTACCCTTTATTATTCTGGCCTTGAAGATCAAGAAAAATATGGCAAACAAATTCTTAACACTATTGGCTGGGATGCACAGACTCCAAGCTACCAACCAAAAGGCAATACAATGACTGAAAACGTTAAACTTACTCCCAGTCAAATATCAAAATTTTCAAAAGATGCTTCTAAGCAGATAAGAGAATTAACAATTGAGCAACGCCTTAAATATGTCACTGCCCTAAAAAAATTAATTCTAAGAGAAAAAGAAATCATTATTGAGCGAATTCAAGATGATACTAAAAAATCCAAATCTGACGCCCTGGTCTCAGAAATCTTTGGTGTTCTTGATCATTTATCTTTTCTAGAAAAAGAAACTAAGAAAGCACTGGCCGACGAGAAAATCAAAACGCCTATTGCTCTACTTGGAAAGAAGTCTCGTATCTACTACGAGCCACTTGGAACAATACTCATTATTTCACCATGGAACTACCCTTTTTATCAGGCGATCGTTCCAATTATGGCGGCTTTTGTCTCAGGTAACGCTTCTATCTATAAGCCATCTGAATTTACGCCTCTGACTGGCTTAGTTGAAGATCTCATGAAGCGAATTGGAATGAATCAGCATTGGGTCCAAGTCGTATACGGCGATGGACAAATTGGAAGTCAGCTTATCGACCAGCGCCCTGATAAGATTTTCTTTACTGGATCTGTCGCTACAGGCAAAAAAATAATGCAACAAGCGGCCAGCCAACTTATCCCTGTTGAGCTTGAGCTTGGTGGCAAAGATCCTTCTATTGTTTTTGCTGATGCGAATATTAAACGTGCAGCCAGTGGCGTTGTTTGGGGAGCACTAACCAATTGCGGACAATCGTGCACTTCTGTTGAACGCGTCTATGTGCAAGATACTTGTGTTGATGAATTTACGGCTGAAGTAAAAAGTATCGTGGATGAAATAAAACAATCACGCGATTATGATGGAGACAGTGATTTTGGTGGCATGACGACCAGCAATCAAGTCGCTATTGTTAAAAACCACCTTGATGATGCAATCTCAAAAGGTGCAACTCTTCTATGTGGTCATCAGTGGGATGGAAAAAATGAAATGATCCCAGCTCTTGTTTTAACCAATGTCACGGAAGAAATGCTGATTGCTCACGAAGAAACATTTGGCCCTATTATTCCTATCATGGGCTTTAATGATGAAAATGAAGTTATCTCGCGTGCAAACAACTCTCCATACGGACTGTCTGCCAGTGTTTGGTCTCACGATTTAAAAAGATGTGATCGAGTCGCTAGAGCATTAGAGGTTGGAAATGTTTCAATTAATAATGTCATGCTGACAGAAGGTAATCACTACCTACCATTTGGTGGACAAAAAAATAGTGGCATTGGGCGCTACAAAGGTGTTCATGGTCTAAGATCTTTTTGCAATATGAAGTCTATCCTCATCGATAGCGACTCTAAAAAAATTGAAGCCAATTGGTTTCCATACTCAAAGAAAAAATATCAACTCTTTAGCAAGATGACTGATGGAGCCTTTTCAGGAGGGCTGATCAATTTCTTGAAATTTGCTATTTTTGGAACATTAACTGAAGGCCTATCTCAAAAAAGACGTTCTCAGTTAAAATGAGAATGTTGTCTCCCAGCCATAATGATCTGAAAGGTGCAAAGATAGACCTTCAATATTCATTAGCTGATCGAAGACGACATTTCCCTTTGTTTTAATCAGATCAGCTGACCCAAAGAGATGATCAATTTTTCCATTATCCGTTTCTTTAAACATATTCGTCGATGAACTTGTGGAAGATCTTTTAGGATCGTGTGGAGCCTGACTAAAGCCCGGAAAATAATCCTGCCACTGATCCCAGATACGATCCCTAGAACTTAACTTATCCCCCATATTAAGATCCCCTCCCAAAACAACAGGGCCATCCGTATTGGAAACAAGCTTAGCAATCATCTTAACTTGTTCAGCTCTGACATCTTCATAGGGCTCACAATTCATCCAAGGATAATAATCACAATAATTGGCTGCTAGATGTGTATTGAAAAACCAAATTTTCTTATCCCCTGGAAAAGCAATTTGAGCAGCATAGACGGCCTTACTAACGACTGTTTCGCCGTCACTAAAGAGTGTCCACCAATTACCGCGCTCACCGTAAGAAACTCTATATTTTTTAATAATTGGATATTTCGATAAAATCAGAAGACCTGTTTCTAGATTTTGCTCACGCCCGTTAGCGGCAGCTCTACCTGGTCTATAATAATCAACATTGGTTATATCCATTACAAAAGGATAACCACAATTTGATAAGTACTTGCGATCCTTAGACAACCAAGCTTCTTGAAGCATGATGACATCATAATCCGTTTTTTTAAGTTCCAAACACAGCTGTTTAACGCGTTTTTTAGCGTGAGTTCTCCCACCAAGACCAAAGGGTTCAGGCTTTCGGTAGATATTGTAGGTAAGCACTTTAACTTCACCGGCATTAGAAAAGCCTGCAACTGTGAGTAGTGCAAAAATTAAAATAAACAAGCGCATGCCCTAGACTAAATTTATTATCTTCACCTGTCAGCTTAGAGTAAGGAAAAATTACATTGTTGGCTGACGAAGCCAAAGGCTTGTTTTATGAATGCAAAATAAATAGTTTTTAATGGAGAATTTCATGAAATTTCTTATACTTATGGCCTCTATGCTGCTCTCGCTTAACTCATTTGCTAGCCTTAATCAGGATGATGTTCAAAAAGCTATGGCCGGACAGTGGAGTGTTAAATTTAACGGTTCAACAGTTAAATTTCTAATTCGCTCAAGCGGAGATATCAGTGTTATTTCAAGCGAGCAAAACGACTATTTAAGTGCAAGTCTAAGCTTTAGTGGCTCAGATGAAGATTGGCGCATGAATGGCTTACCTGTCGCCCATATCATTTTATCTGAAGGTTCTGATGAGGACGTTAGAGATGTTCATTTCCTAGTAACCGCGATTGGCGAAGGTGAAGAGATCCAACTTAAAAAACTAGCGCTTTTTACAACTTTTAATGATGGCCCTAACGAGTTCTCAGATGCAGAACAGGGTTGGTCTGCATTCAAGAAATACGACGCTGAATCTAAAAAATGGATCGAAATTAAATAATCTTATAAAGAGTGATTCATTAGGTCCTGAAATTTAAATTTCTTTTCAAGTTGATCAAGACCACCAATTTCTTTATCGGCCTGCTCAATCATTGTGCGGGCCAAATCATCTTGATCAAATGTCGCCGCAAAAGCAATAAAGTCATCAGCACTTTCAAAGCCTTCGCCTTTATCTAAACGTGCAGCAAGTTGTTTAACACGCTTATGATTTCCACTGAACATATCAATTAGATCAATATGGTGAGCAACATTAATATTTAATCGTTTTTGACCATCATCAATTTGGCTTTTATAAGAAACATAAATCGCTGGCAGTGAATCTAGCTTTGAAACCACAGAATCAATTTTGTTTTCATTATCAAGTCTTTCAAGATTTTCAAAAACTTGCTGTTGATGATCTCTCAAACTCGCAGGTGATGAAAAGTATGAAACGATCTCGGAGTCAAGATCACTTAGGCTTCCCATCGAAACTTTCATTACTTGATAAGCTAATCTAACTCTTTGCTCGCGATCAAGATTACTCTCGCTTGAAAGCATATGCGAAATAAGCTGCTTTAAAGTGCCAGCTTTTGAAACAATAATATTTTCAACTAACTTTCTAAAACCTTTAAGAAAGATGCGCTCATTTCTAGCTTGTCTCTCATCATTGGCCAAGGCACGCTTAAGTGTTTTTTGGTCTTGTTCATAATTTTTTGTCCAGCTGGCATAAGCTTTCCAGCCTTTTTGACCTTTATAGGCATACTCTTTTTCAAGATCAGCTGAATCAACCAAAGATCCAGAGTAGAGAATATTATAAATCATTGTGGCAACAAAGCCTTCTTTGGCACCAAGTCTAAGAGGAGAATCAACCGAACAATTCTTTTTAAGCGTAGCCGTGGAAACTCGTCCACCATCGCCGTAAAAGCGATCATCAAAGTTTAACCATGCTAGCGCTTTTTTCGCAGCATCAGCATCAAATCGCTCTTCAGTTAAAAGCCTCTCTAACGCTTTAGACGGACCAGCGTCAGATGAATCGATGGCGTTAACAGCTCTTAGGGTACAGTTTTTAAAGTCATAGAGGTTGTAGGCATAAGCATTTCTTCTAATATAGGTCTGACGATTGGCCAAGAACTCAAGCGACTTTGAGATTTTGGCATTAAAGTTTCCAAAGAAGACTTCACGCTCATGGTCAGTCATATTCATGATCTTTGAGGCAGCGGTTCCGTAAAGGGCCTCAAATGATTCAGCAAGCCCTTCTGAAAAAGCCAGGTACGGGTTCGACACAATTTGTGTATCATGACCTACTTCAGTCTTATTATTTTCGATACTTTGTTGGTTTCGAGTTTGCTCATCGAGCATTTCATTGTTCCAGATATGCGTGAACTCATGAATAATCACATCTTGTAGGATATTTAAATCAGGATTTGAAATAAGTTCATTAAGTGCAAAAACTTGGTGATCCATCAAAAACATTAAGCCTGAAAGAGGCAATGACTTTGAAGAAAAACTAACAGGCGCTTTTTGATCCGTACTGCCATCTTTGTATGTAATAACCCCTTGATAATTTCCTTTTAATTTAAAAAGATCACTGACAACGGCCGCCGGCCCCACACCCATTTGTTCAATCAGCGCATTTTCCTTTCGACGTGTTGCAAATGGAACAAAGGGATTGATTCTGTAGGGATGACCTGACTTGATTTGACGAGCATAAGACAAAAGTTTTAAAGATTTTTGAAGCCCTGGATGCTTATAAAACTCCATAATCTTCTTTTCGGTTTCATTGTATTCACCATCCGGCACGATTTCATACTTCATGCTCTGTTTATTAAATAGCGCCATGGCCAAAAGCCTTGTGATCGAAAGGTTAAATTTTGAAGGAACTGGAGTAATTGGCGTAATTTCGGCAAATGATGAATAGCTTGGAGTTTGGGCATCTTGTTTCATGAGTTCTTTGAGGCGATCAGGAGCTTGATCCTTACAGCCAATCAAAAGAAGCGTTGCCATTGATAGTGAAATTAAGCTTTTCATTAGACCTCCATAGTCTGAGCTATTTTACCTTTACGCGTAATAAAATACTGTAGGCAAAAAACGCAGCGAGCTTTTTTGTCAACTATTTGACTACCTAAGCAAGATTTAACTCGCCATATCGTTTTACTTTAGGATATGTAGTGTCAAAATCAATAATTCTGGAGCCAAGCACATGAAAGCAATCGTTTTCGCATTAATCTTCTTATTCTCATTTCAGTTAGTTGCCTCAGAAATTACACATAAAATCATGCCCGGCGATCTTCATAGCGGTGGTACTTTAAAAATTAAGATTATTGCTGAAAGACAAACTGATTTTGACGCTCAAGTCTCATATAAAATTATCCCACGCCTTTTTGTGCCAATCTCTAGAAGCCAAAGAGAAGGAACTTTTACAGCAACACTACCGATCGAATATCTAGATGAAAGAGGCTATGAAGATCTAGCTGTAGGTGGTCCAACAATCAATCAAGGCGCAACTATAATGCATCTTGGTCAAGAAAATATCGGCAGATACAACAGAGCTCATCACGTAAAACTGATTCCAGAAAGTAAAAAATGGCTACTTGAAGCTTGGTTTCATCCAAGTGTTGAATCAACTGGCTGGGTACAACTAGCGATTGAACTTCAAAATGTTCCATTGGTTGGAAAATACAAGGTCTATTCTAAGCTTAGTAACTGAATAAAAACGTAAGGTGCCACGATAATAAAATTGGCAAAGACCTTATACTGATCCTTTCGGTGAAATTCAGCAAATTCAGCATCAGGGCGATAGATTGTATTTTGGCTTACCCAAGCTTCTACTTTGATCTTTTCGTCCCTGGCGACTGCACCAGCGACTTCGGCCAAATTCAGAGAGTTTGAAACAACAAAGAGCGCATTATTTTTAAAGTGTATTTCTAAAGGGTACCAATCCGTTGTTTGAATTTGGTCTCGAAAATCAAAATCCATCTCATCCATTTGCCAGGCCTTGAAACAATTTCTAGAATAGCCCTATACTATCAAACTTGAGGTCTTGATGAAAGATGCAAAGCTCGTATGGTCAGACTCTGAAGGTGATCTACGTAAGAAATCTGAAAAAAAATCTGATGCTCAGACTCCAGTTAACGAAAAAGATGTTTTGTTAAAACTTAGACGACTTACTGCTGGCAAAGGTCGAGTGGTGATTGAAATAAGCAATCTTCCAAGCAACAACGAATGGTGCAAGAAGCTCGCAAGTGATTTAAAAAAATCAACTGGAGTTGGTGGTACTTTTAAAAATGAAATTATAGAAATTCACTCTCCAACCATGGATAAAATTACGGCCTATCTCGATAAAAAAGAATTAAAATGGAAGAAGACTGGCGGCTAGTTTATAAATTCCAAATAGCCTTAAGAACATAGTTACAGCTTTTTGAAGTCGGATCAACATTTTCAACGACTGCTTGAGCAGGCTTCTTTTTAAAATACGACATCACTTTTGTAAAAAAGCCTTGTTTTTTTACATTGCTTTCAAGTTGGGCAACATCTGTAAAATCATTGAAATGCTTAAAGACACGATGAATTTCATTAAAAGAGCTCTCACCTTCAACTTGACCATACTCTTGGACAAGTTTTAATTTCGTCTTTTCTAAAAACCTGGCCTGTCTTGCAGAGTTATCCATGGCGCCATGAAGTCCTTCGTCATAGATATCGACAAGCTCATCAGGAAAAGTCACGACTGAAGTAAGAAATTCAAACTCACCAACATATGATGTTGTCGCATTTGCAAGAAGTGCTCTTGGATCAATTAAATAAGCCGCTGATCTCTTTCTTCCAAAATTGGTCGATATTGAAATCTTTGGAGTAAAAGATAGAAAAGGACTGCCTTGTGGGTTTCGACTGTGTTGCTTAAAGAAAGTTGAAATTCTAAAGTTCTTGGTCCACTGTGATGAATTAGTGGCGTTGTTAAACCCTAAGAATTTCTCATTAATCGTCTGCAGTGAACGTAAACGTCTATTCCAAGTCCCTTGGTTCTTTGTCATCAGAGACGACATCATAAAGGCTTTTGAACCTGATAAGGCTTCTTCTTTTGTTAATTCTTTGCCAGCATCGTTTAAGGCCGAGTAGATCATATCCTCATCAATTCCTCTAAAAACTAAGACCCTATCTTTTAAAGGAAGCGGATTTTTGATGGTATCGAGCATTTGATCCCAAAACCTTGATTCAAAAGGACTCATTTGCTCCCGTGGTAAATATTTCTCAAGTAAATCGGCTACCTCAGCTCGCTTATTGCCAGCGACTAAATTTTTTAACTGCTCGGACTCGCCTGCCCGATCAAGGTCGGCTAACAGATCCTTTCTGGCTTTTTCAAGCAGTCTTCTCTCTCTGGATAAATCTTTAGTCAGACTCTCAAGCTCAGTGCTTCGATCAGCATATTTTTCGACAAGATTAGCATTATCGGCGGAATCAACCACTCCAAGAGAAGTCATGCTTTCAGATTTAATTTGGTGAAAAGCCTGAATAGACTCAGCATGACCTTCTTTAATGTTATAAAACCATTCAAATAAGTCATAATATGTTTGTAGAACAGTTTTATCAGTTAAACTATCCGTCATCTTTTTAAGAATAGCTTTTGATGAATGATCATCTTTTGAAGAGTAAAATATCCTTAAGATGAACTGACCATTGTCAGTGATCTCAGGAACAATTCTAGCTCCAACAGAATTCGGTAATTGTTCTTGAATCGCAAGTACTTTTAAATTCTTTTCACCGGTAACTATTTCTATAGAAGATAATTGGCGTTGCATTTGACTGGCTAAGTTATCCCAAGAAGTGTTTAGCGGTGAATTAACTTTTATCGTTGGTATTTCAAATGTTTCTTGAATGACAGTTTGATCGATAACAAGATCAGATGCCGGAAAACGTGAGACGTCACTCGAGCAAGAAACGAAGAATAAAAACGACAATAGAGTAAGTGAGAGCAATCGCATATGACGTTATCGGAAGAACAATAAAATACCTAAACGCCTGAATTAACGAGCAATAAGTCCTTAATTTTTGATCACCAATAACCGATAAAACAAGGTGGTTAATCGAAATATAACTATTACACTATTTGGCTTGTTCATCATAGGTGGTCTGTGGCTTCAGTTACCACTTTCTGGTTATCATAGCGGCGAAGGCGCTCGTTATCCAAGTTCTGATAATTTTGCAATTACCTATCATAGCGAAGCCAGTGATCAATTAAGAGTCCAAAATCTTTATCAACTACAAGAACAAATCATTGATGCCATTTCCAACAATGATATTAAAGCATCTCGCTTCTTTGAGGTGATGCAAGAGAACGCCTTAGTCTTAAATCAAGCTTATATCGATTCAAATCAATTAGAACTTAGCCTTGGTAGTAATTCTGTTAAGGATAAGAGTCATTATCAACTTATTACAAACGATCTGGTCAGTAAAATTGATAATGAAGTTGATTATTATTATACCTTAATGAATAACGGCGAATTAAGAATTGAAAAGGTCCAAATTCAAGAACTCGCTGTCGATAATACCAATCAATTGCTTAGGAATGATCCTATTCAATCAAAGATTCTTGCCTCAGCAAACGAAAACCCTATTGCCTACGGAAGATTAAATCTTTATCAAAATGGAAAAAAGAAAGCTCTTTTTCTAACCAATGAAGTCAGTCAAAGCAATAATGATATTATCAATAAACTAGCAATCAATGATATCAAGAGTGAGGAAGTCGTTTTATTTCAACACAGAACCAATTGGGCCGAGGTCATTTATAGGCACTACCCTAGCTCTTCTCGCTTTAGTCGAATTAAGAAGAAGCATGTACAGGTTTATTTAGGTGAACAGTTTAAAAAATGGAAAAATGAATATGATCAAAAAGAAATGCTAGATATTATCGCGGATATCATTGATGAAAAGAAAATTTCAACCGACTCCAAGACCTTTAAATATCTCAAAGATCAGCGCAAGATCGCTGCTATTTTAAGAAATGGCTTTTATAGCTATACCCAAGAAGGTAAGGCACCCAGCGAATTTGAAAAGTACGTTAAAACTTTTGGAAAGCTAAATGATGCTCTTCAAGCTGAGAATAAAAAAGAAGCAAAGATTATTGCTAAAAAGCTAAAGAAGATCTTAGAAGAGCAGGCTGATCTTGAGAACTTGAAGCTCGATGTTAATTTTATCTCGGCTGAAAAACTTGAAAAAAGAATGAATACATTAGCACAAGAAATTTCAATAGCTCTTGAAAGTGAAGTTTTAAGTGATCATGAGTTTCATAAAATGAGAAAACAATTAAAGCTATTCCTACTTTTATCAAATGATTTTAGAGATTACCAAGAAGACTCACCCATCAGCAAAGAGCTTTCCAGCGAACTTGATCATATTATTACAAGACTTGGCGACTGGCATGATACCCATATCGCTAAAAAGCTTCAGGGACTAGATGTCATTGAGAGCTATTCTATCAGTGCCATGGATCGAAGAGGTATTCAAGATTCAGTATTTAGGGCCTCAAGTATAATGCTGCCGGGAAGTTGTCATCAAATACTAAGAAATATTATTCACTAGTGGCCCCAAATTTTTATAGACCAATTATTAAGTGTTCCAACATCTTGTCCTTGTCCATCGACAACTTTCAAGCGCCATAACCCAGAACTACTTTCACCGTAGAAAGCATTGCTTAGCAAAACTTCATTATTGATATTTGAGATAGAAATACCACTATTAATATTCATCAATGTACTTGTTGTTCCTGATGGCGATGTTAACTCTATACCAAGGTCACCAACAAATGGATGAGTCAGATTTATTTTAATCTGTACGGCTTCAACTGAAAGATTAGTTGGAGTTGATATTGAACTTATAGCACCCGTATTCGAATTATCAGGTATGGTGAGGTTTAAATTAGAACTACTGGCGCCAGCTGTTTCTTTAAATGTAGATAATGGATAATTATATGATGTTGCAAGACTAATGGCGCTTGCAATATTCACCATGCCAAAGCCGTACCAGTTATGAAAGCTATATCCAGCAGCATTAGTGACCCAACCTCGATCATAAGTATATCCGCTAAGATTAAGACCACCTGGGTGAGAAAGGTTTGTTCTAGTCACATCAATTTTTCTCGCCGTCTTAGCCAAGATATATTTTATATCTCTCCAAGATAAATTTGGATTCGCTTGTAAAAGTAAAGCTGCTACTCCAGAAATCATTGGCGTTGCCGCTGATGTTCCATTCATAGCACTTGTATAGTTACAATTTGAATTTAAAGAGTTAAGTCCTTTATCGAAATCATTTCGAGTGCTAGTAGATTTTGAATATCCTCTGTCACAACCCGTTAGATCAGTCGTTAAAATAGCCGGATAATTCACACCATACTCTCCACCTGGTGCACTAATCCATAAGCTTGATCCTGGAGTTGAATAGCTTGCTGAAACACCATTGGCATTAACAGCACCAACAACAATCATCCAAGGATACGAATGAACTTGCTCTAGATTAGCATTACCTAAGTAATAGGTGTCATCTTCTTCACTTAATGTAGGATCACAGTCAGAGTTATATGAATAATACTCATTGCCAGCGGCCTTAACGTAAATGGCACCTTTACCACCCCTAAGGTTTTTAGCGCCATACTCAAGCTGTGTTAAATATGTGCTAGAGTCACGATCAAAGTAGCAGCTATATCCACCATAACTATAATTAAAAACGTCATAGTTACCGTTTGCTTGATCGACTTGCATACTAACGTTTACAGCTTCACCGACGTACTTAAAACCTGCAATAATTGCTTGAGAAGCCACACCACGAGAGCCAAAACCATTTTTTCCTGAAGCGGCAATAATACCAGAGACTGCTGTTCCGTGTGAGCTATCATCAGGTACTGGATCGCCGTACCAGCCAGAACTATTTGATGCATAATTTTTAGAAAAGCCTACATTGAAATTCGAAGCTAAATCTTCATGCTCTTTTTCAACACCATTATCTGAAACCGCAACAAGAACCCCAGCTCCAGTTTGAACAACTTGTGACCAATTCATATCTTGGCCAGCAGTGCCTCCGTTTTGAGAGAAGGTACTTTGTCCGGTATTAATCAAGTGCCAGGCTTGGCTAAATAAAGGATCAATTGAATTACCTACAGGTGGTAATGTTGGAGAAATAGTGGGCACTGTATTCGGGTTACCTGGAGCAACTTCACCAGATGTTTCACTTTTTTTACTATTTGTTTTTGGTGATTTTACACAAGCAGTAAAAAAGAGGATAAAGATAAAGAGGAGTTTACTTGGCATGAACTCCCCCTTCGATAAGTTCCAACTCAGAATCTAATTGGGCAAAAACTGAGGCTTGATCTAAAACAGCTGCGCCTAAGTCTATGGCATAGATATTTAAATGCGCCATTGATGAGTCTAATGGAGTATTGAATTGACTAGAGAGACTCTGTGCTTGTTGCTGATTAATATTTTTTAGAAGAACTCTACCTGTAAGTACAACTACACTATTTTGAGAACTATCAAATAAAGTTGGAAGACCATTAAATTGATCACTACTTTCAAAAAAGGTATAGCCAGATTGGATATACACTACATTTCCAAAATCTTCATTAAAGCGTCTAGATGGAATCGATCTTAAAGTTCTTGAAACGAGGTAAGCTCGTTCATTAATGTCAATTCGTTCATCGCTAAAAAAATTGACGAGTGAAGATGGTTGTCTTTCTTGTTTAGAGAAAGCGTCAGATAATTTTTTAGGAATCATTTTTTCATTTGGTTTTTCATGATGTGCATCAGTTTTAGACATTTCACGCGGAATATTTTTCTGTTGATGATGGTTAGTCGCTTGTTGCTGATCACGGCTATCTGTTTGAATTTCTTCGTAGTCATTATCTTGAGTTAAAGTAGTATCTTGGTTTTGATAAAACCAGAAAGCAAAAATAATAAAGACGATAGCGAATAAAAAACTAATCTTTTTCATGCTTTAGGTATCGGTTGAAATGTAAACTCGATAAAGAAAATAGTATTTGATCAAAAAGCTATGAATAAAAGCTAATCAATATCATCTATAAATATCTACAAAAAACAATAAGATGAATCGAGAAGATAATTGCGACAAATATCTCTAGGAGCTCAATAATGTCTGAAGCGTTTGCCATGAATAAAAGTGTAGAACCTGTTTTAAACCTCAATAGTATTAGTAACGAGACGCTTAGGATGTCTTTGATGCTTGAGGCACTACCCTTAAATGTCATGGTCGTTGATCGAGACCTTACGCTTATCTATATGAACCAATCTTCTCTTACAACTTTGCAAAAACTTGAGCATTTACTTCCAATAAAAGTAAGCCAGGCGATTGGTCAAAAAATAGATATCTTTCATAAAAATCCGGCTCACCAAAGAAAGCTTCTTGGAGATCCATCAAATCTTCCGTTTAAAACAATTATTTCTCTTGGACCTGAAAAGCTAGATTTAAGTGTTTCTGCTTTAACCACATCAGATGGACAGTATATTGGTGCGATGGCCAGCTGGTCTATTATGACCGCTAATATTAAAGTGGCTAACGATATTAAAAATGTAGCATCTAAACTAGACTCATCATCAACAAATTTATCAGAGATCTCTGAATCCATGGCCAAAGGCGCTGAAGACACTGCGAAACAGTCTAGTGTTGTAGCTGCCTCGTCCTCTTTATCTTCAGACTCTGTTCAATCTGTTGCTGCAGCTACTGAAGAGATGACCCATGCGGTAAGAGAGATTACTTCAAGGATTAATGATGGATCTAAAATGGCACAAGATGCTTTTCTTCAAGCAACGGAGAGCTCCAAAAACATAGATCAACTCTCTATTGCTTCAGATGAAATTGGCGAAGTCGTTAAGGTGATTGCGACTATTGCCCAGCAAACAAACCTGCTAGCACTTAATGCAACGATTGAAGCTGCTCGGGCCGGAGATGCTGGTAAGGGCTTTGCTGTTGTTGCCCATGAAGTTAAAGAACTGGCAAAGCAAACGGCAAAAGCAACTGAAGAAATTCATACAAAAATTAATTCAGTTCAAAAAGAAACAGGTTCAGCAGTAAATTCAATAAAAGGGATTACACAAATTATCGAAAAATTAAAAGAGGTTAATATTAGCGTGGCGTCAGCTGTTGAAGAACAAAATGCGGCCATTAGTGAGATTTCAAGAGCAGCTAAAGAGGCTTCAAAAGGCACAAGTGAAGTTAATACAAATATTAAATTAGTATCTCAAATTGCTAAAGAGTCACTAGAGTCAGCTCAAGTACTTAGGACCGTCGCGGAAGATTCTAAGAAATTGAGTGAACAAGCTAATGATATCGATTCGTTCTTAAAATCTCTTGGCTGGGTTTCTAAGAATTAATCGAGAAAAGGGAGTCGAAAGACTCCCTTTTTAAAATAAGTATGGATCTAAAACTTCTACTTCACGCCTTTCAGTTATATGAACGTTGACGCCCATAAAATCAAAACCTGCAATTGGAATAATTTGAATAGAAGAATTTCTATTCCTAGTTCCATCATCTGTTTGATCAAACTTTCTCATAATATACTTAGCAGTTAAGTGTCCGATTAAAGCACCAATGACGACATCACTCGCCCAATGAGCTTCATCGTGAACTCTTGACCAACCAGCTACAACGGCAGCGGAATAAGCTAAAATTGGAATCATTTTAGACTCACCTTTATAGGTTTCAGCAATTACTGTCGCCATGGCAAATGCAGAAGTCGTATGACCAGACGGAAATGAAACATGTTCATTTGGATAAGAAGCGCCATGAAACTCGTAAGGTCCATGATGTTGATTAGGTCGTTCACGACCAACGCTCATTTTTATGGCCTGAGTGATTAAACCTGATATAACTGCTGTTTTTGCCATCACCATCGACATCGTTTTAATTTTGCCATCTTTTAGAACCACTCCTAAAAGATAAGATCCTACAGCGATGTATTCAGGGTGAGCCAAGGCTTCACCAATATTAGAAACAACATGAGTAACATCGTTTTGGTTATCTTGAACAAAGTCCATGATCTCTTGATCATTTTGAAAGAATACTATCGCTGCCGCTGATGCCCCGAGAACTTTAATTAAGAGATTTTTATCAATATTAACACTTAAAGAAGAATCACTAAAAGAACCTGATAACAGTTCCTCTTTAACTAACTCATAGCTTTGTAGATCAATTTCAGCCTGTGCCGTTTGAGCAAGAGTAAAGTCATCTAGTTCAATATCACTTTGAGCAAAGACATTTAAAGAGATGAGAAATATATTAAGGATGAGTAAGGTTTTTATTTTACACAACCAAGAATATATTTCTGTGAGAATTTTTCAATATCAGACTTACTCATTGCTTTAATAGCATCGTTTTCCATCTGAAGATCAGGCAAAAGCTCTTGACCCGTTGTTTGCTCAACACCTTTTAAATAAGAAAGGATATCTGAAGCCAGCTTATCATTTGGTTTAACCGTCTTATGAGTAAACCCAAAGATATCAGAAAAAAGATCGGTGTTATAAACAACAAAAGTCTCTGGCTCATAATATGAACTTACGTTTGCTGGAAAGCTTACATCGCGTGAAACTTCCCGATCAGAACATCCTTCGACATGACGATTCGACCAAGAATAGATTCTGCCATTAGCAAAAGAAGCATCTTTTCCAACGAGAAGCTGTTTAATTTTTAAGCATTCGTTATTAAAGGTATCAAGAATTGTTTCGTAGTTATAAGCATTACAACCACGTGACTTAATTTCATTTGAAAGGTCATTGGCAATAGTTAAAGTTAAGCCAGAACCAGTTAGAACTTTTGCACCAACTTTTAGCACACCAACAATAAGGCCATAACTTCTTTGCCCACCATAGGCACGTGAAACAAGAGCATCTGAGGCCATATATAAGCCAGGTCCTTCAATATCACTATCACCTGAACGTCTGCGGTTATAGATTCTTCGACCTTGCTTTTCGACATACGTTTTATAATGAGCAGCAGAAGGATCATACGCTGTATTGTACTGACCACGAGGATTGATATCGCTGGCATCAACCCAATGAAAAAGAATTTTTTCTTTTTTAATGGTGGACATATACTTCGAAATATCTTGTCTCATGCCTTCGCCGAGTTCTTTATCCGTCATCGAAAAAGCTGGAAAAGCCAAAAGTGCAAGAGTCGTAAAGAGAGTTAAATTCTTAAGATTTAATGTCATAAATGCCTCATAGGATGTATGGCATTTTTTAACATAAATAAGCATTTGAAGGGATTATTGAATAATAATTACAGGGTCTTAATTAGGTTGTGGCCAATTTAAAGGTCATGAATAGGCTTAAAGCTACCATCAATCCCCCACTAAGCTTCACAAACTTACCTAGATACTTATCCCTGATCTTTGACTCGTATTTTGCAGTCACAAAGACAAGTAACCCAAACCAGCCAAATGAACCTAAAGCGAGCCCAAGTGAAGTCAAAAAAATATTCAAACGAGATAGATCAAAGAGCTCAAGGCTCTTCACAAAAGTTCCAAGTCCCGTCATGGTAATAATCAAAGTCGGATTAGAGGTATAGATAATCACGCCGAGTAAAAAGCCAGACGCCAGACGAGCAGGGCTTTGTGCCGAATCTTTAACTTCGACTTCTTTAGCTTTTGAAAGAAGTTCTTTTAAACCCAAAATAAAAATCAAAGCGATACCGCCCGCTTTAAAATAGAAGATAGCTTGATCAGAAATTGTAAATAGTGAGATACCTGAAAGAATAACATAGAAGTAAATGAAGTCCATTAGTGAGCCGCCAAGTGCAATTGATAAAGCCTGAGCAGCACCACGGCGAATAAATGTATTGATGACCCAAATATTAATTGGACCAATTGGGATACACATTAGAAAGCCAATCACTAAACCAATAACCAACGCAATCATCAATTTCCCCAACTAACCGATTAACGAATAAATAAGCACAAAATGAGCGATAGCACCAAAGCAAACAAAAAGATGAAACACTTCGTGATAGCCATATCTTAAGGGTTTAAGTACCGGCCATCTTGTTCCATAAGCAATGGCCCCAATGGTGTAAAAAACTCCGCCAACAAAGAGTAAAGTAATATTTGTCGCCCCTAGCTTAGGGACAAGTTCCGAAACATACGGCAAGACCATATAACCAGGAATCATATAGATTAATGACCTTATATATTTTGGAAGATTTGGAAAAAACACAGACTGTCCGACTCCGATCAAAGCGATTACCCAAATCGTAGTTAAAAGCTTAAATCCTGAGTCATCGCCTAAAACCAATAAACAAATCGGCGTACATGAACCAGCAATCATGACGTAGATGGCACTATGATCAAATTTATTCATCAGGGCACGAGGTTTTGGCTCCCAATGGATGCGATGATAAAGAGCACTAACTCCAAACATACTTAAAAGACCAAAACTATAAATCAGGATCGAGACGATTTGAATAGAAGAAGTCGCCTTGGCCAAAAGCATGGCGCAAGCTCCGATGGAAACAAAAAACATCGCTTGGTGAGAATACCCTCGATAAAGAGGTTTTACTTTGTTCATTATTTTTCTTTGTTAACACAATTAAAGATGAGGTTCATCCCATGCTTGACATGCGATATCTCCACCTTGATCAACTGTAGGTGGTTCATCGTAATGTGTACAGAAATTACCAAATTCTTCAGGATTTATATCTAAATATAGCCATCTAACGGCGGCTTGATCATAGGATAAAGGGGCTTGAGCAAGTCTCATTTTAGCCCCAATCATGGCAAAATAATCAATGCTGATATAGTCCATTGATGATGTCGCAGGTATCACTCGTGATGGGATTTCTAAATGAGTAAGATAGTTTTTAAAAAGAGCATCAAAACTTCTAGATGTAGTAATATTGCTTTGGGTACTAGCAGCAAAGTTATGCCGAAGACCTAAAGTATGGCCAATTTCATGTGCCAATGTATGGGTAAGATAATCAAGAACGACTTGATCAAGATTTGAATTATTAACGCTAGGGAATTTTTCTTCAAAATATTTCTTACCCCATACCTTAAAACCAGATGGAACATAAATATAAGAAGACACAATATGACCATTTTCAGGGTTTAAACTAAAAATCCCCCTAGCTCCTCCATCATCATCACGATTTGAAAGGTAATCGATATAATTTGTACCAATTTTGAGAGCCTGATCTTTACTGGATGCCTTCTTTAAAAAAATAAGTTCTTTTCCAAGCGCCTTATTCCAATATTGTACTGCGGCCTTAAGAGATGGCATTAAATCTTGAGGAAAATTTTCGCCGTAAAGATAAGTTGCAGGCAATGATTGCTTAGAGGCGAAAATCTCATTATTTAAATTTGGAAAAGTTCCATAAACTCCAACCTGATCTGAATTAGAGTGGTTTTTTGAACTAAAATCAAGAGCAGGATCTCTAGAGATTTGAAAAGTCACTCGCTCGTATCCAGGGACATTTAAATCAACAGCTGCCAATAAATTCGACTTTGAATTATCAATTATTTTAAAAGATTTAAAATAAGACGAGGGAATAATATTTCTTTTTAACTGAGGATGGCTTAGATCTAGCTCGGTTTTATAGATTGAAGATTGATAATTAAGTGAAGTTAACCCTTTTTCAAAATCAACCACGTAACCTTCATCATTTTTACTTATAATATCAAACTGATAATGAAGTTCTTTATTGTCACTTTCTAAAATGAGCTGATTTCCATAAAAATAAAATGAAACCGAATAGGCCTTTGAGTAATTAGAAATCCCATCGGACTTAAGAATGCTTGAATTGAAAATCAATTTTTGAGTTAGAAAGTCTTTTGCTATTAAGACATCTGCAAACGCAGTGGACATTAAGCTAGCGATTATCATAAAAAGATAAGTTAATGACTTCATTGAAATCCCCTTTGAATTAATCCAGCATAAAACTTATTTATTTTTTAAAAGGGGAAACGATAACTTGATGTAATAATTACAGCTTATAACGAAGTTAAATGATTGTTTTTCTAAAGATACTCAAATTGCATTCATGAGAGAATTCTTTAAAGACTTCTACACCTCGTGTTGAGTGGCCTTTCTCGTCAATTGGCGGTGAATAGACAGCAATGCCAAACTCGCCTGGAACAACTCCAAAAATCGCACCACTGACACCACTTTTGGCCGGAACTCCGATGGAGTAAGCCCATTCACCAGATGAATCATACATGCCACAGGTAAACATTAAGCTTAAGACATCACCAACATACTTTGAAGGAATCGCAGACTTCTTTGTATTTGGATTAACTCCGGAATTTGCCAGTGTGGCGGCCATCATACTTAAGTCTTTTGTATCGACTAAGATTGAGCATTGTTTGAAGTACAAATCGAGAGTTTCATCGATTTTTTCATCGATAACATCAAAATGTCTTAAAAGATGCGCAATCGAGCGATTCCTGTGGGCCGTGAGTTTTTCTGATTCAAAGACATCATTACTAATTTCTAATTGATGTCCTGCAAAGGCTTCAAACATCGACATCATATTTGATTCACGGTTTTTTAAATTATTACCTTTGATTAAGGAGCTGATCGCGATGGCACCAGAGTTAATCATAGGATTATAAGGTCTGTGAGTTCTCTTTTCTAATTCAACGATAGAATTGAAAGCTTCTCCAGTTGGTTCAACCCCAACCTTGGAGATAACCTCTTCTCTTCCATACTCTGCTAGGGCCATACCATAAATAAATGGCTTAGAGGTTGATTGAAGTGTGAATTGTTTATCAAAATCTCCGGCACAAAATTGCTCACCATTTACAGTCGTAATAACAATGGCGAAATCCTGAGCGTTAGCTTTGGCAAGTTCTGGAATATAACTGGCAGGCTTTCCTGTCGACAACGAGCGGTATTTATTGTGGAGTAATTCGATAAGTGTTTGCATGGGCCTAATCTATACTGACTCATTCAAGCAATCAACAGCGTTTTCAAATTTACCTGACTTGAATGCTCTCTTCTGTCAAAAGAAGTTAGATGAAATCTGCCAGATTTTTGCTGGGGGGCTCATAATGGAATAATGAAAAGTTTTGTCTTAACACTTTTACTTATTTCATTTCAAAGTCTTTATGCTGGCTTAATACCTATTGAAGAGATTTTCTCTCCATCAGACTTGGATCACCCACCCTCAAAGTATTTTAAAGTTGCAGTTTTACAATGGGCCAATGCGATTGATACGCCAGTTGATGTCAGTCAAGCCGAAGCTGAACGTTATAAAGCAACGAACCGTGAGATCATCGCTGACTATATTGAGCAAGCCAGCCAAAATGGCGCTAAGCTTTTCATCACTCCTGAGATGGCCGTTGTCGGTTACCCTTATCAGCCACAGTACGGTGATAACTTCGCTTCAATAGCTCAGGCCAAGCCCTATGCAGAATATAAGAATGGAGCAACCTATCAATTTTTTAAAGAAATCGCTGCACGCTTAGAAATGTATTTGCATATAGCTTTTCTTGAAAAGATAGAAGGCCAAGAGAAATTCTACAACTCCGTCATGGTGATCTCTCCAAAAGGTGAACTCATTACGACATATCACAAGCAAAATCTTTTTGGTGGTGAAAATCGTTTTATCAAAATCGGATCGGGTGCTAAGACTTACCGTTCACCAGCAGGCACTATTGGTCTTGGTGTTTGCGCCGATATCTATGACTCTAACTTTTTAGCTCAATATAAAAATTTAAATATCGATGCTCTATCACTATCATCTTCTTGGACTATTCATAACTCTGCCTACGGTTACTACACTCGAGCGGCAAAAAATATTAACACAACCATTATGGGCGCCAATCATAGTTATTTCCCTGACGCTGGCGTTGTTAACGCTGATGGAAGTAAACAGTCCCATATCAGACAAAGCACAGGCCTTGCTTATGGGTTCCTACCTTTAAGCAATTAAACCTTAGCCAATTGTTAGACTAAACATTGAAGCCATCGAGTTTATTTTGAATATATGCGATAGTCAGGCATGGGAATATCAAGAGAACTTAAAAATGAATGGTTGCAACTCAGTGATGAAGACAAAGGTCGTATTGTCCGTATGGCCTGGGAAGATCGAACTTGCTTTGATGCTATTCAAATCCAATTTGGATTAACTCCAAACGAAGTCGTTAAATTTATGCGTACTCAACTTGATCTTAAAGCCTATACAAGGTGGAGAAGAAGAGCGAGCGAGCAGGGTCATCTTAAACATGCCAAAAAAAGACCTGAGGGAATTTCACGCTTTAAATGTAAAACTCAAAGGCTAGATGGAACTATTAAGGGGAGAAAATAAACTCTTTTTAATTGTAAATTATCAAGCAACGCAGCTCACCCGGCCAGGTGTGTTGGAACTTCTTTCAAAGATTATTTCGCCTTGATCAGATAGCGATTTTCATCGCAACTCACATTACTTACAGACCTCCAGTCCCATTCAGCCCCAGAGTAAATCGCATCCATAACCAAATAACCTGCTTTATTATATTTTGATTTTCTATTATCTATTTCGTTGTAATCGCCCCAATAGATAGGCTTAACAATTTCTGCCATCTGGGCAATGAAGCTACCTTTTACCAAAGTCAGATCTCTATTCCTAATTTCAATATGGCATCTGTTTTCATAGAGCGGGTCAACTTTATAGAGACTATGAAGCATAGTTCCCCAGATACGATACCATGTGCCAGCATGGTCTCCGCCAGATTCACCATCACACCTTTCTTCAAGGTCTCCGCGAATATCTATAAACTTGTTAAAAAAATTACTTAGTTTTTCGAAGGTTGAATAATTTCGAGTATAATCTGCATAGAATCTTGCTTCATTTCTTAATAGCTGATGAATCGTAAGAATAGCTTTAAAAAGGTCCCCCTTATTCAACTCTAGAGAATATTTAAATATCGAGTGAGGCGTAATCGAGTTGTCTTGTTGGCTCATTACCCATTCTTTAAGTTTTCCTTCTTTGCCACTAGAATAATCATAATCAGAATTACCCATAAGATAAGAAAGCAAGTCACTGTAGTTTTCTTTACTTTTTGTCAGCCCCTCAAAAAAGTCTTCTCTACTTTCGTGATAGTCTTTCAAGATGTCATGAAAGCATATTCCTAAAATTGTAGAATCAAGACTTAGCTTTGTCTGCCTTGGATATTTATAAGCATTTTTATAATAGAGATTACCTTCTTTACATTTTTTTATTTTTGCAACCCGAATTGATTTTTTCCTATTTTGTTGATTTTGATATAAATCTTTATATCGAGAACTCATGTCCAATTGTGAAAATGAACATATAGGATTGAGAAGATAGATTAGTGAAATAACTTTTAGTATACGCATAATTCATTATTCTTATCGGACTAACTAGACGGAAGTTTATACTCTCTCCAAATGTTGACTTTTTCGCCCCACTTTATTATCAGGCTAGTTGGAAAGCACTTAAATAAAAGCATTTCTATCTAATTGAAAGATGAAGAACTTATT